>NZ_QFVS01000019.1 GCF_003143955.1 Kurthia zopfii
ACTAATTATAGACTGATTTTATCAAACCTAAAATAAAAAGGCAATAAACCCTTTATATCAGTTTTCGAG
This sequence comes from Kurthia zopfii, assembly GCF_003143955.1. Taxonomy (GTDB): domain Bacteria; phylum Bacillota; class Bacilli; order Bacillales_A; family Planococcaceae; genus Kurthia; species Kurthia zopfii. Next base: position 70 of record NZ_QFVS01000019.1, read on the forward strand.
TTACCAACGGTAACCCTCAAACTGAACGGTATTCATCCCCCACTTATAGAAGATGGGGAATTCTACCGAACAGATGTTAAACTGTCATAGTTCTCGTAGTTGTTCTTCCTTCTATTTCAAAAACTCATATAGTTCTGTTTTTCTTTGTCCTGCAAGATTGTAGCCCATTTTGTAGTTGGCGCGCAGTTGATCAACATTCTTTTCGAAGCTGCTAAGCGCATAGTTTGGACGATAGATCAGTGCTTTTCCTTCCGCTTCCAATCGCTCGCATAGCTCCATCGCCTCGTTATAATGATCGGCACGTAGCACCATCGCGTCCACAAGTTTCGGGTATTTTTTTCTTAAACTTTTCATTACCCATTTCGTTTTGCGATCCATTACTTTTCGATAACCTTTAGGTCTAGTCAGTATAATAATATGCTTGTCAAAGCCGTCCTTCATCGCCTGTTGAATCGGTACAGGCTCAGATAAACCACCATCATAATAAGGAATATCGTTCATTTTGATTTCTGGGAATACGACTGGAATGGCACAAGTCGCGCGTAACATCGTGCAATGTTTATCCATTTCAAGAGCATTCATATACTCAACTTGACCTGTATAAGCATTCGTTACACCGAATTTGATGACACCCTCATGTTGATAAAAAGTATCCCAATCAAATAATTCTAATTCGTTTGGCAAAATATTGTACGCAAAATCTAAGCCAAAAAGACTCTTTTCTTTCACGAAGTTTCGAAAACCGATATAACGCTTATCATGTCGATAATTTGCGAAAACTCGTAAAGTACGTTCTTTCTGTTTTGATACATAGGATGCGGCATTGATTGCGCCTGCGGAAATCCCTAGAATATATGGCAGCATAATATCCTCATCTAAAAAATGATCGAGAATCCCACCTGTATAAATGGTGCGAAATGTGCCACCTTCCAAAATCAAACTAACGCCTTCCACATTTATATTTTCCATACTTGCTACACTTCCTTTTTTCTGTACTATTCATTGTACACTAGAATTGGAAGGAAAATGAACTAAATTGATGTATGCCAGTGCCAAATCGGATGACATCTTTTTGCTGTAAAACTACAATTGCCGCAGTTATTTCAGCTAAACAATCCAACGGAATCGACAATGTATTATGCGATCCATAGATTTTTTGAATATTTTCTAGATGGACGATTTTTCCCAGTGATTGAATGAGATTTTCTGGATTCGTTGATGGATAAAATGCGTAAATCGGCGTTTCTAAATAGAATAAATCACCTGTAAATAAGTACCCCGTTTCTTTTTCAAAATAACATACATGACCTGGCGAATGTCCCGGCGTATGAAGCACTGTTAATTGGCGACCTCCAAAGTCGATGGTGTCTTGATCCTTTAAGACGCGTGCTGGCTTTCCTTTATAAAGTTCAAATGTATCCAAGTTGAAAGTCGCTGGGATTTCCTTCGTACAATCTCTCACTAAATCCTTTTTAATATCAGCCATCGCTCGGCCTGGAATCCCCTTTTCCAACCATTCCACTTCCGCTTCATGTACATAATGTGTATCGAATTGCTGGTGATTGCCGATATGGTCTGTATGGATATGCGTTGTCGCCACGATAATAGGTAAAGTTGTGATGGACTCCACAACTGCTTTCAAATCGCCTAATCCTAGCCCTGTATCAATTAATACCGCTTCTGTATCACCAATTAGAAGAAATGTATGTACCTTCTCCCAATGCCCCCATTCACTTATCGCATATGTATTTTCATCTAGTTTTTGAACTGTGAACCATTCTTCCATACCGCACCTCCATATTTTCTAACCACTCAGTCATTTGTTTTCGATTCGTAAATGTAATGGAATCAATTTTCAGTTTGCTTAATAAATCGACCGTTTTCTGCCTTGTCGTTTTCGGATAATCCCAAATATACTTTAGAAATTCGAAGTCAATTTTTTCAATACATCCCTCGGTCATATCGGGTCGAGTTCTTTTATAATATTTCATCGCTCGGGTAATTGCGCCAGATAATGTTTGATAACGATTGAAGTCTAAGAAAATGACGAAATCTGCATATTTCAACCTTTTCTCTAAAGTCGAATCGAAATTTCCATCGATAATCCAACTATTTTTAGCGAGTTTTGTTTCAAGTTTTTCAATAAAGACTACTTGATCTTGTTTTTGCCAATTTTCTAGCCAATAAAGTTGATCGAGATGAACAACCGGTTGCTTCGTAATATCCGACAATTTAGTAGCTAACCATGATTTTCCTGAACCACTGCAACCGATGATTAACGTTCTTTCATGCATTTCCTCACCTCGTTTTTGGAATATTCAGAAATAAAAACACGAGAGAACCGTAAAGATTCTCCCATGCTCATTATTAGAATAAGCCGATTGGATTGCCATCTTCGTCAATATCCATGCGAAGTGCAGCTGGTTCCTTCGGTAATCCTGGCATTGTCATGACATCTCCCGTTAAGCAAACTAGGAATTTAGCGCCTAATTTCGGAATTACTTCACGAACCGTAATCGTAAAGTCAGTTGGTCTGCCAAGTAATTTTGGTTGATCCGTTAGTGAGTATTGCGTTTTCGCCATACATACACCTAACTGATCCCAACCGTGTTTTTTAATATCAGCGATTTGTTTTAATGCTTGGTCTGAAATTTTCACTCCAGCACCGCCATATACTTCTTTGACAATTGTTTCGATTTTCGATTCAATTGAATCTTCCATATTATAAAGTGGTTTGAAATTATTCGGTTGTTCTAAAACGGCCAATACTTCTTTCGCTAGTTCTAGACCGCCTTCTCCACCTTTTTCCCAAACATTTGTCAGAGCGATTTTCACATTATTCGCTTTGCACCAATCTTGAATCGCTTCTAATTCAGCTGTTGTATCTGTAATGAAGCGATTTAACGCTACTACTGGCTCTACGCCAAATTTACGAATTGTTTGAATATGTTGTGCAAGGTTTTCGATGCCGTTCTTAATCGCTTCGACATTTTCACCTTTTAATTCAGCCTTGTCTACGCCGCCATGCATTTTTAAAGCACGAGCTGTCGCAACAATTACGACTGCATCTGGTTTTAAATTACCTTGTACAGATTTTAAGTTCATAAATTTCTCTGCACCTAAATCCGCTCCGAAACCTGATTCTGTAATAACTAAATCGGCTAATTTACGTGCTGTATTCGTTGCTTGAATTGAGTTACAACCATGTGCAATATTCGCAAATGGTCCACCATGAATAATGGCAGGTGTACCTTCAATTGTTTGCACTAAGTTTGGTTTGAATGCATCTTTTAAAAGTAAAGTTAATGCACCTTGTACTGCCAAATCTTTGACGAAAACTGGTTTACGGTCGTATGTATAACCGATGACGATTTCAGAAAGTCGTTGTTTTAAATCCGCATAATCTTTTGCTAAACAGAAAATCGCCATAATTTCAGAAGCAACTGTAATATCGAAACCATCTTCACGTGGAACACCTTGTGCAGGTCCACCAAGTCCAACCATGACATGACGTAAAGAGCGGTCATTCATATCTAAAACACGTTTCCAAAGAATTCGACGTGGATCGATATTTAATTCATTTCCTCGATGGATATGGTTGTCAATAAATGCTGCAAGTGCATTATTCGCTGTTGTAATCGCGTGTAAGTCACCTGTGAAATGTAAATTGATTTCATCCATTGGCAGCACTTGTGCATATCCGCCACCTGTTGCGCCACCTTTAATACCCATTACTGGCCCTAAAGAAGGTTCACGTAAAGCAACCATAACTTTTTGATCCAATTGTTTCATCGCATCCGCTAATCCAACTGTGACAGTTGATTTCCCTTCGCCTGCTGGTGTTGGGTTGATGGCCGTTACTAAAACGACCTTCGCATCGGCTTGTAAATGAGCAAGTTTTGTCGTATCAATTTTCGCTTTATGCTTGCCATATAATTCTAGCGCATCTTCTGGAATTCCAGCTTTTTCAGCAATCGCTGTAATTGGCTGCATTGGAGATTGTAATGCAATTTCTAAGTCTGATAAAGGTTTTGTATTGTTTTGCATATTCAATTGGGACTATAGTAAAGTCCCTACACCTCGCTTCTTTTCAATGGATTTCTTATATACAGATTACTACAATTATGGGTTTCCTTCAATTAAGGAACTAAGTTATTTTGAATTTAAACATAATTGACAATTTTTAAAAAATCATGCTATAGTCTAATCAGCCTGTAAATTGCAATTCTATTCTGTTTTTTCGAATTATTTCAGGTACATTCGTAAATGGAGGGGATCGATATGCACCGTGGTAAAGTAAAATGGTTCGATACTGTTAAAGGATACGGATTTATTGAATCTGACAATGGTGATGATGTCTTTGTACATTTTACAGGAATCGTTGGTGATGGATTTAAGAATCTTGAAGATAACCAACTTGTTGAATATGAACTAACCGAAGGCAACCGTGGCCCACAAGCATCACACGTCGTTGTCATCCAACCATAAATTTTGTAGACAGAGAGTTTTTTCTCTCTGTTTTTTTATTGCTCAAAATCTAATTACCTCTCATTAATAGATTATAATTGATTAATATAAATAATCGATCGAGGTGAAATTTATGCATTTCACCGATTCAACCTTCTATTTTAGTGCTGACATAAGCATTTTAAAAAAATATCGAAGACTCCTAACGAAAAACAAGTATGAATTAGCTAAAAATTCCATTAGAAAATTAAAAAACAGGAGGAAATTAATCCCCCTGCTCCTCATTCTGTTCGTCTTCTGGATCTTTCGTTTTTAAAATATCTAAACGTACGATTTGATGATTATTTACATCAGTCGCCGTAAAACGGTAGCCTTCATAGTCGAACTTTGAACCGACTTGAACATCATCGTGATTGGCCATGAACCAACCTCCGACCGTATCGACATCCTCGTCCTCAAAATTAATCGGAATTAAGTCTGAAAGTTCATCTAATAATAATTTACCACTAATATTATAGTGGCCTTCGCCTAATTTATGGTGTTCTGGTAACTCATCAGCGTCAAATTCATCACGAATTTCACCAACAATTTCCTCGATAATATCTTCAATTGTCACTAATCCTGATGTACCACCATATTCATCCAACAAAATAGCCATATGAATACGTTCTTTTTGGAACTTAATTAATAAGTCACTAATCGGAATTGTTTCAATCACTTGAATTACAGGTTGAACATATTGCTCGACATCATGCTTTTTCGCGTCATCACTACGAATGATTTCCGTCAAAATTTTCTTCATATTTACGATTCCGATAATATGATCCTTATCGCCATCATAAATAGGATAACGAGTATATTGCTCAACATTCATTTCTTCAAAAATCTCTTTTACAGTAACCGTTCTGTCGAAACTACAGATTTCAGTTCGTGGAACCATTACTTCTTTGGCAATACGATCATCAAATTCGAAAATTCGGTTCATGTATTGATATTCCGAAGTATTGATTTCCCCACCTTTTAAACTATCCGACATGATCATTCTCAATTCTTCTTCACTATGAACTTCTTCATTTTCAGACATTGATTTTAGCCCGAATAAACGAGTTAATAAACGTGCTGAACCGTTAAGAATTCTAATTGGTAAATACATGATTTTGTAGAATAGAATTAAAGCGCCTGAGAAATGTAATGTTACAAACTCAGCCTTTTGGATTGCAAGAGTTTTCGGTGCTAATTCACCTACAACTACGTGTAAAAATGTTACAGCAGAGAATGCGATGATGAATGACAGAATTGAGGCAGCTTTGCCATCAATACCGAATAATTCAAAAACCGGGTGTAATAGAGCCTCAATTGTAGATTCTCCTACCCAACCTAATCCTAAAGCAGTAATTGTAATACCTAATTGACAAGCAGATAAGTATTCATCTAAATGCGTAATTACTTTTTTAGCTCGGATTGCTTTCGCATTCCCTTCACTAACTAGCTGATCAATCCTTGTAGATCTCACCTTTACAATGGCAAACTCCGTAGCTACGAAGAACGCAGTAAATGCGATTAATAAAATGAATAACACAAGTTTTATGGCTATCTCGACGTCCAAATATGTCCTTTACAATACTCCCTAAAAATATACGTATTGTAAAGAATTCACCTCCTGAAATTAATGTACTTTAAATTTATACGATAATCATGGTAAATTGCAACGTAAAAGTATCAACTCCACAATATTTTCTTATAATTCAGAACAAAAATGGAATCACCGACCAAAGTGATTCCAATTACAACTTATACAGTAATAGCTGAAAAGAATTCGCTATACAATTCTTTTAAAATGACATTTTCGTATTTTTCTAAAACACCGAAAGAAAGTGACACTTCTGACGACCCTTGGTTGATCATTTCGATATTGGCACCAGTTCTTGAAATAGCTGCTGTAGCGCTTGCCGCAAGACCTGTCTTATACTTCATACCTTCACCCACTACGACGATCATCGAGAAACCATGGCGGAAATTCACATCATCCGCTTGTAATTCATTTTCGACACGTTGTAAAATACGTTCTTCCTTGGCATCATCCAATTGGAAACTACGAATAATGACCGAAATATCATCCAATCCAGACGGTGTATGTTCATACGAAATATTTTCTTCTTCTAAAATTTGCAGTAATTTACGTCCAAATCCAATTTCGCGGTTCATTAAATATTTTGATACATATAAAATCGAGAAGCCTGAATCGGCAGAAATCCCAGTCACAGGGCGTTTACTCTCCACTCGTTTCGATACGATTCGAGTCCCAGGAGCTTGCGGATTATTCGTATTTTTAATATTGACCGGAATCCCTTGTTTTACAACCGGCATTAACGCCTCATCATGGAAAACAGAAAAACCAGCGTATGATAATTCACGCATCTCTCTATACGTAATTTCTACAATTTCAGCAGGATTATTGACAACTTTTGGATTGGCACTAAACACACAATCGACATCTGTAAAGTTCTCGTATAAGTCCGCGCCTACCGCAGCTGATAAAATCGCCCCTGTAATATCGGAACCTCCACGATCAAAAGTACGCAGTTGGCCTGATTTTGTATAACCGAAAAATCCTGGGAATAAAATAATTTCCTGTGAATCTTTCAATGAAGATAGTTCCTCATACGCTTCCGCAATTGCCATTGTACGCTCCGGCGCATCATTTACGACTAATCCCTCTTTTGGACTGACATAACGCGTAAGCATACCAATACTGTTGAAATACGCGGCAATCATCTTCGCGTTATTATCTTCCCCACTCGCTTTTAATGAATCCATAATGGCATCATCATTTTGCTTCAGTGCCGCTTCGCATCTTGCTTTAAGATCTAATTCAATAATTTCGCAAATTTCGTGATCTAAACCTAATCCAATCGCGTTATCTTCATAACGTGATACAACTTTAGCGATTTTCTCGTCGAATGGTTGTTTTTGAATAACTGCATTTGCTAATTCAATTAATAAATCCGTTACTTTAATATCTTCACTCGTTCTTTTACCAGGTGCAGAAACAACAACAAATCTTCTCGTCGCATCCGATTTAATAATATTCGCCACTTTTTTAATTTGTTCTGCACTTGCTACCGATGTTCCACCAAATTTGCATACTTTCATCTAATCAGATCCTTATCTATTCATTTAATGTGTTTATGGGAAAAACAAATGTTTCTTCACAGTGTACAAATTATTTTAGTTGAAGTCAATATAATATGTTACTTTAACACAAAATCTTCAAAATAGGAGAATATTCTAAATATTGAACTAAAATGCGGATAAAATAGATTGAATTCAGTTTTATGAAGCGTAATGTTATAATTAATAAGGTTTTATAATACATTTTTAAGGAATGATGACATGAAAAAAATTGCAACACTACTTGTTAGTAGCTTATTATTGATCAGTTTATTTTTAGTAAGCCCGCAACAAAGCCAAGCAGCTAGCACTGTGAACATCACTTTTGACGATGGTCATAAAAAAATTGTGAAAAAGTATAAGAAAAATGCGAAAATCAATTTGAATTATTCGCCAAAATCGCCATTCAAGGATAAAAAATATCATTGGTTTTCTGATTGGTACACAAATAAAAGCCTGACAAATGACGTTTTTTCCGCAAAAGCGACAAAGAACAAAAATTTTTATGGAAAATGGTATACATTGAATGACCCAAAAATCTCGATTACTTATAATAGTAAGAAAAATCCGGTCATCCATTCGAAAAGAGAAAATAAATATATCCGCGAAATGGTCCTTTATCGAGCTACTTCTAAAAAAGGCACGTTTTATCCAATTGACGGGCTTACTGACCTCGACTTTTCTTATACCGATACAGAAAAAATAAAATTTACAGATAAAAGAGTAAAAAAAGGTACGAAGAAAACGTATTACTATAGCGTAGCTGCTAAAGTTTACACAGGTACAACTTGGGTAGCAGCGTACTCAAAAACAGTGAAACTTAAATAATAAAAAAGACTTCTGTATATTCACTCATACAGAAGTCTTTCGTCGATCTATGCTCTCGTGCTGGATTTCAAAAGTTCTTCACCTAGAAATTGCAATTGCTCGCCTACTGTACATTTTTCGATACAAAAGCGATGCGCTGCCGGTTTCCCAGATTCTTTTCTTAATTGTGTTTTAACGAAGCAACCTTCGCAATATGTTTCGTTTAATTCATCGATTTCTTGTACAATAGATTTGAAATCAATCATTGAAAGTGTCACCTCATTTAATTTGTTCATACAATCATATTTTTCTATTCTACTACTAGCGAATGAGTGGATGCAAGTAACTCAATTATGGAGGCGATCCCATGTTAGAAATATACATAGACGGCGCAAGTGCTGGCAATCCTGGCCCAAGTGGCATCGGCATTTTCATTAAAGGTGAAGGACATCAATTGAAATTCAAGGAAGCCATCGGTTCAACAGATAATCACACTGCAGAATTTTTGGCATTAATTCGCGGTTTGGAAGAAGCGAAGAAACTTAATTCTTCATTCATTTCCGTACGTTCTGATTCAAAAATAGTTGTTTCTTCTATTGAAAAAAGATACGCCAAACATTATGATGAATTGCTTCAACAAGCTTTGACAATCGTTGATGACTTCGAATTATTTTTCATTAAGTGGATTCCAGACGAACAAAATAAAGCAGCTGATGCATTAGCAAGAGCTGCCATTAAAGAAAACACAGGTCAATGATGATCTGTGTTTTTCCTTTTACATTAAATATTTTTTAACAAACGGGATTTTTCTTAAGAAGTACGTAGCAATCAAACTTAATACAAATACCGAAACAACTATGAAAATCGTCATAATTACGGGATTTGATGATACCGTCGTAATGCCGAACATCGTAAATTGCTTCAAAATCATATCATGAATCAAATACATACCAAATGTTAATCCTGAAAATTCAACAATCCGTTTGCTAATTTGTGGTTTTTCACTTAAATGCTGAATCAGTTTACTATTTTTCACGAATAAAATAATCGCAAATCCTTCAAAGAAAGTCGTCATCATATGATAGCCATATAAGATTGTACTCGGTTTATTCAGTTCCATCGCTTCACTATATGACATATACGCTGTCACAAATACGCTCAAAATACCTAAAGTGTAAATGACGATGCGCAGCGGTTTTTTCAAATCATACGTTGCTAAATAATAGCCCAATAAGAAATACCCAACATAGCCGACAAAACCATCTAATGAAATCTGATTTAAAATAATCGATAAATTGTCATTCATCCCAACTTTATTCATTGTACGAAGGAGAATGCCAAAAACGAAGAATATGATTAATATGTATTCAAGTAGTCTGCGATCATTTTTCTCCGTAATCGGTCGTAGTACTGGTACGAGTATGTAAATGCCGATTAACATCGGGATATACCAGAGAATATAATGCCCATCTAAAATGCGATTGACGAACCAGTCCGTATTTTCTGCCGTGAAGCTCTTTCCTTTGTAGTACATCATATACACCGCATATGCAATTGACCAAAATACATACGCTGTTAGTAATCTTACAATACTTTTTTGATAAAGTTTTTTATAAGAAAGCTGTTTATCCGGTCGTAAGAAAAACATCCCACTGATCATGACGAAGATCGGCACGGCGGATCTCGCTAAACTGTCAGTGAAATTAAATGTCTTCCATTCGAAGCTACTCACATCGACAGTCTTAAAATTTGAAGCACTTACATGGATAATGACGACCATGAACATGGCGATTATTCGCAATATATCCACATAAATTGTTCGTTGTTGAATGATGTCCCTCTCCAATCCATTATTTTAGCAAAAAAATAAGATTTCTCTATTTATTATAGAGAAATCTAATATTAATACAATATAATTAATAAAAATTTGCAATATCTTTACAATTGATACGATTTTCTATTCATTAATGTGATACATACATAAATCAAAGTAATGATTGTCAAGACGATTCCAGCGACCCAGTACAATGCGCTATAGCCTGCACTTGCTGCGACAGAGCCAAGTATTGCTGAACCTACCGCAATCCCAATATCGAAGAATGTAAAGAATGTTGCAGTCGCGTAGCCTGTTCGATTATGAGCAGCTCTTTGCACACTCAGCGTTTGTAAACTCGGCACAAGCGAGCCATATCCTAAACCAATCAAAACCCCGGCCAGTAAGAAAACTGCAGTATTCGGCATGATCGCCATGGCAACTAATCCTAGAATAAATAGAATAAATCCTGGAATGATAATATAGTTCGGCCCTTTTGTATCAAAGATTTTACCTGTAAATGGTCTTGAAAAAAGCATCGCTGCCGCAAATACGAAATAGAATACACTCGCCGTTTCAAGCAATCCTTTTTCCTTCGCATAAACTGCTAAAAATGATAAAACTGCCGAGTACGAGAACGCCACGAACATGCCGATTAACGCCGTTGGTAAAGCTTTTTTCTCTAATAAATCACTTTTAGAAAAACGTAGCTTCGGTTTTCCTTCCGGGAATTCCGTTTCATGTACACGAATCGTCAACGTCAATAAAGCGCCTAAAATTACAACGACCGACATCACGATGAATAATGTATTGAAATTTAAGTATTGGACGATTAATAACGCCACAAATGGACCTAATACAATCGCTAAGTTTTGTGACATCCCAAAGTAACCTAAACCTTGACCACGCTTAGCTGGTGGCACAATATCCGCTGCGATCGTGTTATTCGCAGTTGTTAGCACGCTGAAAAATACACCTTGAATAAATCGTAGTAAGAGCAAAATCGCAAACGGTTTAATGAAGATGTATAAAATCGTCGTCGCAACATACATGAAAATACTAAAAATGAGCATTTTTCTTTTGCCAACGACATCTAAAATCTTCCCGATAAAAGGTCTTGTAATAATTGCTGATACTAAAAATGTTGTAAGAAGTAATCCCGCTTCTTTACTGCCAAGATGAAGTTCGTCCGTCACATACAGTGGTAGCACGTTCACAAGACCATAAAAAACGAAGAATACACTCATATTTGTTAAAAATAAACTAATAAATCTTTTCGTCCATATTTTTGAATCACTTGTCAAAAAAGGTCATCCTTTCAGTTTTTCGAGCAACTGTCTGAATTGCAGCTGTTCTTCTTCTGTTAGACCCCTCGCAAAATTTTCTTCATAAAGTGAAACTGTTTCTATTACTTCTTGATATTTCTCTCGCCCTGCATCTGTCAATGAAACTAATTTAGAACGGCGATCAAACCCTGGTTCATGTTGTAATAATCCAAGCTCCTCCAAACGATTGATCGTTCTCGTAATCGTTGGCGCTTCCACATTTAAATATTTCCAAATCGAAGTCAGCGTCATTTGACCGTGTTTTTCAATTGTAAAAAGTACAGTCCATTGGCTACTAAATAAACCATGTTCCTTTAAAACGATATTTACACCATTCGTAAATTCTCGTGTTTTTTGTAAAAGTTCATGAAATAATAGATTCATTTTTTCCTCCTGAATTATCATTTACTTAGGTAAATAACATATTAATTTTATACTTTTTATTTACCTATGTAAACATTTTTTGTTTTTTTACATAGAAAATGCTCGTCTACTACGTTTACTACAATTTCAATTGTAGGTCGTTTTGCAGACGAACACTCTTTTTACACAATTTTTTTTAAAGCCCCAATTGCGCCACTATATCCTCGATCATCTAAAAATATCGCTTTTTTCTTTTTAAGGGTCGTATAGTCTTCAATAACATATTGTAAGACCGGATGATCCTTCAAAGTCGTACCGATATAAACAATCGACTCTGTCTTAAACTGATCCGCTAATTGAATACTCAAGGTCGTGATAACTTCACCGACTAGACGCGCGACAGTCGCTAATAAATCTTCATCCTTATACGTTTCATTTAATTTAATCCCCGCTTGGCCGAAATTACTTGCTGTCAAATCAGGATTCAGAGGTGCCGGTATTTCCTGTCCTTGGAAAATATCCGCCACCATCAAGTCAATGCCTTTTCGCGTACCACTTTGCGCTAAGTTACTCATTTCTTGATACGAATTGACACCTGTCAGTAAGGCACTTAAACCGACTAAAGTTCCACCACCGACACCCGTTCCGCCAACGCGCGTATATTCATCGTATTTCATATGATGAATCGAAGTTCCCGAACCAATATTCGTGATGATCGCATCTTCAATGTCGCTTTTCTCTTGTGATAAAAGGAATTTAACACCTTCCATCGTCGCTTCAAACTCCACTAATCCCACTGTTTTAGGATTAATCGTAATGAACTGGTTCAACTGCTCGGCACGTCCACCAGTAATTCCTATCACTTCTAGTTCTGTAAATTGGTTAATAAATTGCGCTGGAACGCGTAAATCATTTGAGGGGAAATTTTTTAAAATTAACTCTCCTGTTGAATCTATGTATGCGATTTTTGTTAATGTTCCGCCTGCATCTATTCCCATTTCTTTTACCATAATGATCCCCTTTAAAAATGTCGTAATATAATTGTACTTAAAAAGAATAATAGCGTTTTCATTCCATTTTAACAACCTATAATTATTTTTCACTGTCAATTATATACCGAACTTCACATTTGCTGACAGTAATTATTTTCGTTTCAATGATTTTTGAAGTACGATACAATAGAGATAATTATTTATGATACGGAGGTCTAATCAATGACTGACACGAAAAAAATGCATAAAGAAGCAATGGCGATTTTAAAAGCGACAAGTCGCACATTCTTTATTCCCATTACTTTTTTAGAAAAAGAAATGAAAACAACCGTTGCGATGGCCTACCTTTGTATGCGCGCAATTGATGAAATCGAAGACCATGAAGAAATTGAAATCGAAGCAAAAGCCAAAATGTTAGATGAAACGGCAGCATTACTTTTAACTGCACCTTTTAATAAACAAGCGTACGCTGCGGTGATTGCGGATTACGCTGACATCTTACCAGAAGTGACGACAAGACTTCCAGACTGGATTGAATTGACTCCTGAAGGCATTCGTAAAGAAGTAGCTGAATCAACAAGTGAGATGGCTGGCGGAATGGCCAAATGGGCGCGTAAAAACTGGATTTGTAAAACGAAGGAAGATTTAGATGATTACACTTACTACGTAGCAGGTCTTGTAGGGGTTATGCTTTCTCATATTTGGCGTTGGGGTGCTGACATCGAAACGGATCGCGACTTAGCAATTGGCTATGGCCGTGGCTTGCAAGCTGTTAATATTCTTCGTAACCAAGATGAAGATGCGGAGCGTGGCGTGAATTTTATGCCAGAAGGTTGGACGCGTGCTGATTTATTCAATTACGCAGAAGAAAACTTAGCAAAAGCTGATGCTTATAACGCTTCTATTAAAAAACGCAGCATTCTTATGTTCTGTAAAATCCCTCTTGCACTAGCACATAAAACACTTGAAGCGATGCAAAAAGGATATGAAAAAATGTCTCGTCAAGAAGTTGAAGCGACTGTCGCTCAATTAGATGAAACAACTAAATAAATAAGAAAGTCAGTGAAGGAACGAATAACCGTTCCCTCACTGACTTTTTTTATTCAGCATTTTTCTTAAATGAAAAACAAAGAGATATATAGTTCATTAGTATAATTAAGATCAACACTATAAACGTTAATCCAAATATGTCGTACCAATTAAAATTTATTACATTGAAAAACTTTAAGGAAGAAGATATAGCAAAGAAGATAAATGCAAATTTAAAACCACTACGAGATATTTTTTTCAATTCCTTTTTAAAATCATTTTTATCAAATACAGTAACATATTCAATTCCTGAAAAAATATATCTAATAATCCCATAACCCAAAGCACTCATTAATACGATTAAAAATAAAAATCCGATTTCATCATCAAAAAATTTTAAAAAACGATTCAAAAAAACACCCAATAAAAGAACTATCACTAAAAGTAAGAATGATTCAGCCATAAATTGTAATATTCTCATTCTCTTGTATTCATCTTTAGGTAAAAAAAAAACGAAACCCATGATTTCTCCATAATTACGAATCCTCCCAAAATAAATCATCTAGAGTCTTACTTAACACTTTAGCAATAGAAACACATAAATTTAATGATGGATTATATTTCCCTGACTCAATTAAACCGATCGTTTGTCTAGTAGCGCCAACTAATTCTGCTAGTTCAGTTTGAGTTAGGTTTTTATCCATACGATACTTTTTAACTTGATTATTCATAATTTTCTCCTCAAAAGTTAGTATCACATCACGATTGTAATATATATATTGCATATATGCAACATATATATTACATAACAAAATTATTTGAATCTAAAAAAACTACCGCTTGTATTATACAAACAGTAGCTTTTAAAAAGGATACAGTTAAGTTCTCACTGACTTTTATTTTTTCGTATATTTTTTAATATCCGGCATAATTTTCGTTGCGATTAATTCAATATTTTTCATTTGATCCGCGAATGATACGCCACCAAAGTCAATTTGAGCCATAAATCGTTGTTGCCCGTACAATTCATATTGATACAGAAGTTTTTCAATAATTTGCTGAGGGCTACCAATCATCAGTGCATCGCGATAATCAACTGCAGCTTCAAACTGCCCTTTCGGATAGCCGCCACCTTTTAAAGCACGCATCCCTTCATTTAGATGAGGATAGTAAGTTGATAATGCGTCCTGTGAGTTTTCAGCTGTAAACATAAGACTTGTAGTCGCAATTGGTAACTCATTTGCATCAAAACCGCTACGATCTGCAGCTTCACGATAGGCATCGACAGCGACTTTGAAATTTTCCGCAGGACCACCTAAAGTTGTCAGCATCATCGGAACACCCGCATAACCCGCTTTTATCGCCGATGCAGGTGGGCCACCAACAGCACGCCAAATTGGCAATTCGCCATTCAATGGTTCTGGAATAATATGCGCATGGTTCAATGGCGTTCTGAACTCGCCTGACCAAGTAATCGATCTTTCTTCATTAATTTGCATTAATAGCTGCAGTTTTTCTTCGAATAGCGCATCATAATCTTTTAAGTCATAGCCAAATAACTCATACGCCCCTACTCTCGAACCTCTACCAGCGACAATTTCAGCACGCCCATTTGATAGTAAATCAATCGTTGAAAAATCCTCATATACACGAACAGGATCATTAACGCTTAGAACAGTAGCTGAACTCGCAATTTTAATATCTTTCGTCGCGTTAGCAATTGCTCCTAAAATAACTGTATGTGCTTGTGTCGTAAATCCCGGTTGATGACTTTCACCAACTGCAAAAACGTCCAATCCAGCTTGATCCGCTAGTTTACTCGCATCTACAATCTCTTGAATTCGTTGCTGTGATGAGATTCTTGAACCATTATGTGGATTCGGTAAATGCTCACCAATTGTATAAATACCAAATTCCATACCGTTATTTTCATTTATTCTATTTTTCATCGGAATCCTCCGTTTATTTCTTTTGATGCTCCTATCATAGCAATTATTTATCTCGAATTCAAGATATTAGTTCAAACGACTACAACATACGAAGTTGTAGTCATAAAAAATGCATAAATATATAATAAATTGAGATAGCTTATATCTACTTTTGATATAGGTCATACCCTTTTTTATTGTTTTATTGCGCGTTCACAAAGTTGTCTAAATTTATTTCCGTATATTTCATTTGCTGATTTCTCTCTCTTTTTGGGCCCTTTTGTACGACCGCCAGCTTGTCTGATTTTTTGACCAAGATGTCTAGTAAATAGCAATTGATCGATATTTTCATTCGTGAATTCACGCCCATTTTGATCGATGCAAAGTGCCCCTTTCGCTAACACCATCGCAGCCAAACCATAGTCTTGCGTAACGACGATATCACCTTTCTCAACATCCTTTAAAATAGCGAAATCTACTGCATCCGCCCCTTTTGAAATTGTCTTCACCGTCGCATCAGGTACATCAAATTGATGGGATGTATCGCAATAAATGACAGATGGAAGATCATATTCCTTTGCCAATTCAACACTAATTTGAACGACCGGACATCCATCCGCATCGATTGTAACTTTTACCAAAAAAATCATCCTTTTCTAGTTAAATATTTAATTCTGCATGAAACCTATCTCAAATCGGCATATTCAAATTACACCGCTTACATACATAATTATACATAAGTTATGCATAAATATAAATTTCTATCAATTGAAAAAAGTTTAAAACTTCTATATAGTAGTCCCCATAGCAAAAAACAAATGGGGGTTTTCAAAATGGTCACAGTCAATCAACAACAAATTGCAATTGAGTACATCGATAGCGTGTATAACGAATTACAAGAAAGCCATGCTCATGAACCTGAGTTTTTGCAGGCAGTTAAAGAAATTATCTATTCACTAACACCTGTATTCGCTCAGCGTCCAGAGTATATGAAAGCAAGTTTACTTGAACGAATTGTTGAACCGGAACGTGTCGTTAAATTCCGCGTATCTTGGGAAGATGATACAGGGAAAGTACAAGTGAACCGCGGTTACCGTGTTCAGTATAGCTCAGCGATTGGACCTTATAAAGGCGGACTTCGCTTCCACCCTTCTGTAAATGAAAGTATCATCAAATTTTTAGGTTTCGAACAAATTTTCAAAAACTCACTTACTGGTCAACCAATCGGTGGCGCAAAAGGTGGTTCTGACTTTGATCCAAAAGGGAAATCAGATTCAGAAATCATGCGTTTCTGCCAAGCGTTTATGACCGAACTTCATAAGTATATCGGTCCTCACGAAGATGTTCCAGCAGGAGATATCGGTGTTGGAGCGAGAGAGATTGGTTTCCTATTTGGTCAATACAACCGAATTAAAGCAGCCTACTTACCTGGCGTAATTACTGGTAAATTACCTCGTTTCGGTGGCTCACTTGGACGTAAGGAAGCAACTGGTTATGGAACTGTTTATTTTGTACAAGAAATGTTACAGGAAATTAACGAAACATTTGAAGGCCAAACTGTCGTAGTTTCGGGTTCAGGTAATGTTTCAACATATGCGATGGAAAAAGCACAGCAACTTGGTGCGAAAGTAGTCGCTTGTTCTGATTCGAATGGATATATTTATGACCCTACTGGTATTAAACTAGACACAGTCAAAGAAATCAAGGAAGGTCGCGGCGGTCGTATTAAAGAATACGTGGACGTTCACCCTGAAGCTACCTTTACTGAAGGCTGTGAAAATATTTGGACAATCCCATGTGATATCGCATTACCATGTGCGACACAAAATGAAATTTCTGAAGATGCTGCTAAATTATTAGTGGCGAATGGCGTAAAAGCTGTCGGTGAAGGCGCGAATATGCCTAATACATTAGAAGCAATTAATGTTTATTTCTCAAATAATGTTCTATTTGCTCCTGCAAAAGCCGCAAATGCTGGTGGTGTTGCTGTATCTGCACTTGAAATGGCACAAAATAGCATGCGTTTATTCTGGACTTTTGAAGAAGTCGATGAAAAATTACATGAAATTATGAAAAATATTTACCGTAATAGCCGTGAAGCTGCAAAAGAATTCGGTCACGAAAACAATTTATTAATCGGTGCAAATATCGCCGGTTTCTTAAAAGTGGCAGATGCAATGATTGCACAAGGCGTTATTTAATTGTTCGTATTTATTAATAAAGAAGCAGCCTTTTCGGTTGTTTCTTTATTTTTTTACATTTTTTGTAGCTAAAAACACGAATTATATGATATAATAACATCGAAAACAATCGCTTTTATTAATGTCGATTCATACATATTATTCATAGCGATCTATGAAATAGGAGGATTTTGAATATGGAATTAAAATATCAAGGTAAAACGAAAGATGTTTACGAACTTGAAAACGGTGATTTTTTACTAAAGTTTAAAGATGATGTGACAGGTGAAAACGGCGTATTCGATCCAGGCGCAAATACAGTTGGCTTATCAATCGAAGGTGCTGGTCGTGCTGGACTTCGATTAACTACTTTCTTCTATGAAAAATTAAACGAAGCTGGCATTAAAACACATTTAATCTCATCAAATATCGAAGACGCGACAATGACAGTGAAGCCCGCTACTGTATTCGGCAAAGGTTTAGAAGTTATTTGCCGCTTCCGTGCTGTTGGTAGTTTCTTACGTCGCTACGGTGCTTACGCAACTGAAGGTCAACAACTTGACTCTTTCGTAGAAGTTACACTTAAAGATGATGATCGTTTAGACCCTCCTATTTCAGAAGACGCACTTGCAATGCTAGACCTTCTTACAAAAGAAGAATACGCTGCACTTAAAGATGCTACGAAGAAAATCTCTCAATTCGTGAAAGATGAATTAGCGAAAAAAGGATTAGAACTATACGATATTAAACTTGAATTCGGTCGCGATGCAAAAACAAATGACATCATTTTAATCGACGAAATTTCAGGCGGTAATATGCGCGCTTATAAAGATGGCGAATACATCGAGCCATTAGAACTTGAAAAAATCATGTTAGCAAAATAATACAATGTTGCAGAGTCGATTATTCGGCTCTGTTTTTTTGTCGGATTTAATTGTCGAAGTTTTCAAAGTATTATATAATTATGAAGTTACTTCGATTTTCGAAGAATTTAAGGGGGTTATGACAAATGTACAACAGTTTTCCATTAAGAAAAGATGTCCCTGAACAAGAGAAATGGGATCTTACTTACCTAATAAAAGATGAAGCAACTTACAATGAGCTACTTAAAAAAAGTTTAGCTGACGTAAAAAACTTCGCAACAAAATGGCAAGGCAATATTAAAACTGCTCAAGATGTGGCACAAGTAATCGTTCAATACGAAAAATTACTTGAACCATTTATTATTACAGGATCATTTGCAGAATTAGATGTCGAAACAGACCAAACAAATGAAGTTGCTGGCGAACGCTCAAACAATTTCTCTGTTGCTATGTCTAAAGCTTCTGCTGATCTATCATTCGTAATTAGCGATATTCTTGCACTTTCAAATGAAGTATTAGAATCTGCCATCGAAATTGCGCCAAATTACACGCATTATATTAAACGATTAATTAATGATAAAGCACATTTACTAAGCCCTGAAACTGAAAAAGCACTCGCTTCCCTTTCAGGAACTTTCCAAGCGGCTTATGGCTTATACAATACGACGAAATTAGTCGATTTAAAATTCGAAAACTTTGAAGTTGATGGCAAATCATACCCACTAAACTACAATTTATTCGAAGGTGACTGGGAATTAGAATCAAATACGGAAGTAAGACGTGCCGCATTCGATGCATTCTCTACGCAACTTCAACAATATATTCATACAACAGCTAAAACATATAACACGCATATCCAAACAGAAAAAACGATCGCAACGCTTCGTGGTTTTGATTCTGTAATCGATTATTTATTGGATGATCAAGAAGTGGAACGCGATTTATACAACCGTCAAATCGACGTTACGATGAAGGAATTAGCGCCTCATATGCAACGTTATGCGAAATTACTGCAAAAAGAACATCAATTAGAAAAAATGACTTTTGCGGACTTAAAAATCTCGCTAGACCCTGAATTTGAGCCTTCTATTACAGTAGAAGAATCTCGTGATTATTTGAAAAAATCACTTGGTATTATGGGTGAAGATTACTTGAAAATGATCGATGATTCTTTCGACCAACGTTGGATTGATTTCGCACAAAATGAAGGGAAATCAACGGGTGCATTTTGTGCAAGTCCATACGGCTCACATTCTTACATCCTTATTTCTTGGACAAGCCGCATGAACGAGGTTTTCGTACTTGCGCATGAATTAGGACATGCAGGTCACTTCCGCCATGCACAACGTTCACAAACGAGCTTAAATAGTGAATCATCAACATACTTCGTAGAAGCACCATCAACTATGAATGAAATGTTAATGGCAAACTACTTACTTGAGAATTCAGAAGATCCTCGTTTCAAGCGTTGGGTAATCTCAAGCATTGTTGCACGTACTTACTACCATAACTTCGTGACACATTTACTTGAAGCGGCTTACCAACGTAAAGTATATGAAGTAGTTGATGCTGGTGGTTCTGTAACTGCTTCGACATTAAATAACTTGAAGCGCTCTGTTTTAGAAGAATTCTGGGGCGATGCAGTCGACATCAATGAAGGTGCTGAATTGACTTGGATGCGCCAACCTCACTATTACATGGGACTATACCCTTACACTTATAGTGCAGGCCTTACAATCTCTACTCAAGTATCTCAACGTATTCTTAAAGAAGGCGACGATGCTGTGCAAGATTGGATTGAAACATTAAATGCTGGTGGTACGAAATCACCTGTTGAACTTGCTCAAATGGCTGGCGTTGATATTACGACTGACAAACCATTACAAGAAACAATCGCATTTATCGGTAGCCTAGTTGATCAATTAGAACAACTGACTAACGAAATTAACGGGAAATAATACAAAAGTAGGTGCTGCTCCTAATTTGGATGCAGCACCTACTTTTTTTAATGAATATTTCTTGTTTGGAATTTCTTCGCCCAAAGCCCTACTGCAATTAATAGGACACAGAATAAAATCGGAATAATTTTACTCATTAATGGGAATGTCCAATCGACTAAATACGCGCCATACTGATCTGATACGACCATCGTACCTGCTGTATAAGCGATTAATAAAGCACCGATCCATACGAGTAATGGGAATTTATCCATTAATTTAATAATTAATTGGCTACCAAAAATAATGATTGGAATACTTACAAGTAATCCTAGTGCCGCAAGACCTGTATGACCATCTGCAACACCTGCAATAGCAAGAACATTATCAAGACTCATGACAAAGTCTGCAACGATAATCGTTTTGACTGCCGCCAGTAATGTACCGCCACTTTTGACGTCTGAATCTTCGCCATTTGAACGTAATAAATCGTAAGCAATATAAAATAATAGTAGTCCACCAACGATTTTGACGAAAGGAATCGCTAAAATTTGAACCGCAATCACCGTTAAGATAATTCTTAAACCAATCGCGCCCCCGGTACCGATCAAAATTGCTTTTTTGCGTTGAGCGGGGTTTAGTTTACGTGTAGCAAGTGCGATTACAACCGCATTGTCACCACTTAAAACAATGTCGAGCAAAATAATCGACAAGATTTTGGATAGAAAATCTATATCCATATTTTAACCTCTTTCATAATAGACTTTCTCCATTGTACTCCTTTTTGAGTAAATGAAAAGAAAAACCTATTCCTCGCCCGTCGCAATCTCGTAATGTGCAACCCAATCGCTGTAACTCCCCGTATATAATTGAATATTTTCGTAGCCTAGCTCATCTAATACAGCAAATAATGGCGTGGCAGAAACACCGCTACCACAATAAACAATGACGTTTTCATCTTTAGAAACCACTTTCGTAATTTCTTCATTCAATACGATTTGATTGCCCTCTTTTAATTGTTCCCAATCAAAGTTTCGTGCAGTTGGAATATGACCTGCAATCGGATCAAGCGGCTCCATCTCACCTAAATAGCGCGGATGTGAACGTGCATCGACAAGCACTTTATTATGCTTCCCTTCCGTCACTTCCTTCACATAAAATCGATCGACATATAACTGATCCTGCCAGTTCAATTTTGGTGAAGTTTGAGCAGGAGTAGCAGTTTCAGAAGTCACTTCAAACCCTGCTTCCACTAGCGCAATATAGCCGTCCTGTACAATTTTTACATCATCAAAGCCAGCATATTTTAATAACCAATACGCTCTCGTCGCAAACGGTGCGCCACCTTGATCATAAACATAGATCGTTTCATCATGATTCAAGCCACTTTTTTGGAATAATTCCGTTAACTGCTCTTTCGAAGGCATTGGATGACGACCGCTTTTTTCCAAAGTCATATCCGATAAATCCTTTTCTAAATCCCAATGAATCGCATTTTTCAAATGTCCTCCCGCAAAAAGAGTTGCCCCTTTTGTCGCATCTGCCAAATCAAATCGTGCATCAATCCAAATTGCATTTCCATCTTGAATATCCTTCGCTTGAATGAATACTTTTCCCATCGTAATTCCCCCTAGAATGAAGTATAGAAATTAATCGTGTAATAAGGTCTTCTCTCTGAATCAAATGCTACACCTACGCCAGCCACTTGTAAATTTTTATTCAAAATATTTTCACGATGCCCAAGACTATTCATCAATCCTTCATGCGCAAAAATACTACTGTATTGTCCGAAAGCTAGATTTTCAGCATAGTACTGCTCATATTTATAGCCCGCTGCTTTCATACGTGTATCAACTGTACTACCGTCACTTCCCGTATGTGAGAAATATTTATTTTTGACCATATCTTCACTATGCGCTCTCGCTTGTGCAGTAAGACCCGCATCATACTTGAATGGTTTTAAGCCATGCTCTACGCGTGACTGATTCATCAATTCGACCATCATTTTTTCAAAACTAACTTTTAATTGCTCTGAAGGTTGGCCATAATAGCCGTCTTTCTTCATTTCAACATCATTTTGAATATATTGAATCGCTCGAAGTTGGTCCTTTTGATGATTGTCAAAGAAAAATGTCACGAAATACCCATCGATCGAATACCACAGCATCTCTTTTTCATCTTTTTCATTAAAACCATATTGCGTCATACCTTTTTGAATATAGTCGAGTGGCTTACCATATTTCTTCGCCACGCTCTTGTAATCATCTTTGCCGATTGTCATATCAAAAAGTTTCCGACCATGTCCTGCGATATACCCGCCTTGATGATTCGGCATTTCTAAAGTGAAGTTTTCATAATCTCGATGTGTCATCGTCCACTTCTGCGCATATTCATTGTAAAATGTCGCTTTCACGGCGCTTTGCGTATCTTTGACATCAATTTCCTTCACTGGTTTTTCTTTTTCTGTTTTTAAATCCGCTGTTTTCTGATCCACTTTTTCTTGGATGGATGCAATCAGTTCCCTCGTTTCATCTTGATCGGTAATCCATGTAATAAAACGAATACAACCAAAAATCAATACGAAAAAGAGAACCCACGCAACTAGTTTTTTCATCCTTTTCACCTCTATTTCTAAAATAGACGAATTCAATGAATCAATGGATGCTTTATAGTCGCATAAGTTCTCAAATTATTTATTTACTTACAGCTACAAGCTCTTCAAAGATTTTTTTCCATTCGGCTAATTTACTATCTTCTTGTAATAATGAACGCTCTGTATCAAGCTGTTCTAATGCTTGTGATTCGATATGCTTGCTTAATGCAGTCGTAATCGAGTCAATTTCCGCTTCAGCCCAAGCAGCCATGCGTTGTGATTGCTCATCTAAATAGCTTTGAGCATCTGGTTTTGTCACTTCTTCTAAACGGTCACGTAACACGGTACGCTCATTATTTTCAAAGAATGATTTTTGATTTTTGTATAGTTTATTCACTTCTTTATATTTGAAAGGATCATTGAATGGACCTGTATATTCTAAAATTGCAGGTTCTTCCACTTCAAATGGTGTGAAGCTGAAACTATCATTAACATCCTTCATTTTACGTGAATCTGCTGTATAGCGTTCCAAAGTTTTCGCCACGATGAATTTCGAAATACGGAAGTTCGTTACACGCATCTCTTGTTCAAAGTCGAAACTTAAACTTTGTACAAGCTCTGTTAATGAAAATTCAAGTGCATCAGATGTTGATTTTGTATTGAACACAGTTGGGTTATACGATTCTTTGAAGAAATCCGTATAGCGGAAGTACACACGCTGCAATACATAGTATAGTAATTCTTTTTGTTCCTGTGCAATATCTTGTTTCATTACTTTTGCTGCTGTTTGTTCAAATGTCATACGAACAAATTTTTCGATTTGATCTAATTCAGCTAGACGCTCATCTTTACGCGATAAGTTATCCTCTGTTTGACGGATTAAAACTGATAGACGTTCTTTCGTTTTATCTGTTTCTTCCACTAAAGCTTGAACTGCTAAAGCCATTAATTCTTCTGATAAGAAATTATGGAAGTTTTCTTCAAATGGTTTCATACCCGATTCGAGATCCGCATCTTCTACTTTTTCTTTCAATGCAAGTAGACTACTCACACCGAATAGACGCGGTTTACGAATACCGAAACGAAGTAATTCATTACGCACATAATCTTTTACATCTTCTGCTTCCTGTGCATCTGTCGCTAAATCGATAGCATTAACAACGAAGAACATTTTATCCAATTCAAAGGCATCTTTGACACGGCCAAGTTGAATTAAGAATTCACGATCTGCTTTTGCGAATGCATGGTTGTAGTATGTGATAAATAAAATTGCATCAGCATTACGAATATATTCGAAAGCAATGCCTGTGTGACGCGCGTTAATTGAATCTGCTCCAGGTGTATCAACAAGCGTAACGCCTAAACGAGTCAATTCACAATCGAAGTAGAAATCAATCGAATCTACAAAACAACTATAACTTTCTTGTGCGACAAATTTTTCGAAATCATCGCGTTCCGTTCGGATCACAGTGCCTAATTGATCTTTGAATTGCTCATACGTTTGCGCAAATGCACGAACGAATGATTTGTGGACATGTAGTCGTTCATCCGATAATTCAATCGCAAGTGCTTTTTCAGCTTTTGCAAAGGCATCATCAAGTGACGTAACTTTAACACCAATCGCGCCATATGAAGCGATGATATCTTCCGTCATTTGTGTCGCTGTTTTCAGACGTACATCCGCCGTTTCATGTGGATGATCTGGCGAAATTGGGCGAATTTTATTAATGGCCGCAGTCGTCGGGTTCGGTGATACAGGTAATACTTTTTGCCCCATTAAAGCATTTGAAAATGAAGATTTACCAGCACTAAATGCACCGAATAATGCAATTGTGAAATCTTTTTCTTCAAGACGTGCCACTTTATTTTTTAGGTATGCGGATACTTCTTGGAATCCTGAAATCGGTTCAACTGCATTCGCCGTAGCAAGTGCATTTTGAATCGCTTGGTCCAATTGAAGATTGTATTCAGATTGTGACACATCTTCATCATCAACTTCTGCTTCAACTACTTCATCTTCCGCAATCATTGCAGGATCAAAAATACGCATATTTTCACGTGCTTCACGCTCATCTATAATCCATGTTTCAACATAGCCATCCGCTTCTTTATTTAAAGTACGAATATCGACTGTTTTTTGAATTTCAAAGTATTTTTGCTGTTCTTCAATATGAAGCACTTCATTAATGACATTCACTTTATCTGTCATCGCAATTTTTTTCTTCTTCAACGGTTCAATTTTCACAATTGAAAGTTGTTGGATATAATCCATCTGCTCTTTCTTCCATTGATCCGTTGCACGTTTGAACCACATACGAGTCGCTGATACAACGCGGTTTGCGAAGTTCAACAATGCATCCCCCGCTACTGCATCCGTACGCATTTCATCGGTGATTACTTCGAAAGGAATATCGAATTTAAAAGCATCAACTTCCAATGATTTCTCATCTGATAATGCGCCAACTTCTTTTAATGAGTTTTTCATTAAGTTGAGCATATGTCCTGAAATTTGAGCGCCAACAATCGTTTGATACAGCTCAAATAATGACTCTTTACGCGCCAGTCTTTCAGCTTCAGTTTTCTTCGCAGCGAAGAACATCCCGACTTTGAAATCCTTTTGCATACTCTCAACGTAGTTACCTAGTCGATCACGTAATTCGAAAGGCATTAATACCGCATTTTCAAGTAATTCATCACGTTGACTATTGAAAGATTTCTCCCATTTCTCAACGGAATACAATTCTAATTGGCGCACGACAGATTGGTATTCATCCAGAATATCGTCACGTCTTTGCCAATCTGCTTCTGAAATTATTTCTTCATTTTGCGTAATTAAATCTTCTTTATTTTGAGCTAAAAACTGCCCATGTTCATCATGCATTTGTGCAAGTGTATTTTCAGCATTTTCGACTAATTGATCTTGCCAGCCATCAATACTGTTCATCACGATGCCCTTCACTTCTTCAAAATCATTGTATGGCAAGTCTTTCGCACGTAATGATGTGAAGAAAATATTTTTTGGGAATACGCCCCAGTTACCGAATGAATCGGCTACTGATTTCTTAAACTCATCGAATGAAAGCTCTTGATCTTTATGCTTATCTACTTGGTTTACGATTAAATATACATTTGGATTATGCTTCATTAATGTTTTCGTAAATTGGAAGTTTAATTCAGATTGCACATGATTATAGTCCATCACATAAAATACGATATCTGCTAAATGAAGTGCAGATTCCGTCGACATTCTATGCGCATCATCTGTCGAATCTACCCCTGGTGTATCCATAACTGTCACACCCATTGGTAATACAGATTCGCTATGGCCAATTTCGATTTGCGACACTAATGCGCCATTCTTCGCGAATTCTTTCACCGTTTTAATATCATAATCAGAATTAAATCGGACAGGATCATCCCCTGTTAGGTAAGCGATTGCATAATTCTCTTCAGATTTATGGACTTTTACGACATTGGCACTCGTAGGAATCGGGCTTGAAGGTAGTAATTGATCCCCTGTTAATGAGTTAATCATACTCGATTTACCCGCAGAGAAATGCCCTGCGAAACCAATTGCATATTCCTTTTTAATTAATTTATCTGCAAATAACACAGTCTTTGCAAGTCGTTCATGGTCCTCATTTTTCTTATAAATCATGTACTGTAAAGCAGTCTTCTTTAGTAATACTTGAATTTTTTCATCAAAACCAGTCATGAAAACACAATCTCCTTTATATATGTAAGTAATTCTATTCTAACATGCACATTGCAAAGGAAAAATAGTAAATGTGCTGAAATCTACTTATTCTTTTGTCTGAAGTAGTTGAAAATATATTTTAGCATTAAAAAAAGCCCTTGCTATAAGCAAAGGCTAAAGGAATTGAATCTGTTATTTCAAATGTGCTGTTGTTTTTGTTAAGACAAATTTTGTCATAGCGCCATAGGCAATAACTGTAGCACCTACTAATGCGAATACCATGATTCCCCACTCCTTTAATATATATAATCGTTCATAATCGACAAGTGAATATAATAATCATTCTCATTGATAATCATAATCAATACCACTCTTTTTGTCAACCTAATTGAAATAAATTCTCAATAAGATTTTATTGTGTTATTTAGAATATCATTGTATTATGAAGTAAAAGTCATATGAACCAGGTGATGAAATTGAGTATATCGAACCAAGTAACAACATTGCTAAACGGATCTATTTACGCATTTAAGGAGATTCTACCTAATTTAGTGGACGTAAAACAACCATCTACATTTACAGATCATCATATTTTTCTTTCCTATAGCGTGTTAGTCGGAATGGTTGGCGATTTTAAAGGAAGAATCATCCTTGATGCAGACCAGCCTTTTTTCGAAAAACTATGTCAAACACTGTACGGATTTCAATTAGAAGGCGATTTATTAGAATCCTTCGTTGGAGAATTCGGGAATATGGTGGCAGGTAAATTATGTAGCTACAGCTCAGAACAGCAGATTCATCTCGATATTACACCACCAACAGTGATGATCGGACAGACCCAAATCCCTAATTCACCACCAACATTTTCACTTCCAATCACTATTAATGAAGTGGGTTCACTAAATGTTTTACTTACAATTGAAAATTAGATTCTTTCTGAACTATCAAATTCTGTATTTGATAGTTTTTTTATGCATATTTTTAAGTTTCTAAGGGAATTGAATTTGAGTCACACTATTCTTTCACATTTATTTCACAATTTCTGTCTAACTCTGTGACAATTATCACACCATAGATTATTTCCATTCTTTACAATAAGTGGTAAGTAACGAAACCATTGCTTGTATTCGAGAAGTGAGGAGGAATCTTTATGTCCAAAAAACAAGATACAAACGACAATCTTAAAGGCACATTTTATTTATCAATGACGATTGGTGTCATTATCGTTGCTGTTTGGGCAAGCTGTTTCGCAATTTTTATGGATCGATTCTAAATATATTTGAAAGGATGAGGTTACATTGCATTTTCATAAATATGAAAAGTATTGGCTCACATTTGGTGTTGGCTCGCTAATCGTTTTTTTATTGATTACAGGAATTATGGCATTTCATAACGGCAGTCACCCACCTAGTGCAAAAAATACGATCAATCACGAAAAAGTCGAACAAATTGCACCATTTGATAAACCTGGTGTTCACAAAGTTTCAGGGAAGGATTGGGATTATGAAGTCGTCGTTTTAGCTTCAGCATTTTTCTATAATCCCCCTGTTTTAGAAGTGCCATTAGGTGCAAAAGTAAAATTCATCGCAACTTCAAAAGATGTCGTACATGGTTTTGAAATCGCGAAAACGAATGTCAATATGATGCTTGAACCTGGCTATATTTCTGAATTCGTTACAACGGTCAATAAAAAAGGCGAATTTCTAATCGTTTGTAATGAATATTGCGGAGTAGGTCATGCTCAAATGCATTCTATTTTAAAGGTGGTGGAACCTAAATGAGTGAGCAACCAATTGAAGTAAATGAATCTTTTCGTTCGAAATTAAAAAAGATTGATGCACGTGATGCAAAATTATCGATGGCTCATTTATACGTTGCATTCATCGCTTTATTCCTAGGTGGACTTGCAGGTTTACTTCAAGTTCTAGTCCGTTCTGGATCATTCGAATTACCTTGGGGAATTAACTATTATCAAGTTTTAACGGTTCACGGCGTTTTATTAGGCCTTATTCTTACAACTTTTTTCATCTTTGGATTCCAAACCGCTGCAATGAGTGTCGCAGTAGGTACATTATCCTCTAATCAAAGACGTTTAGGATGGATAGGTTTTTGGGTAATGACTATTGGTACAGCTATGGCTGCTGTCATGGTTTTACTAAACGAAGCATCCGTACTCTACACATTTTATGCACCGCTACAAGCTCATTGGATTTTCTACGCGGGCTTAGCACTCGTTGTTGTAGGTTCATGGATTGCGGCGTTGTCAGAAGCTTTAAGATGGATGAAATGGAGAAAAGATCACCCGAAACAAACGACACCATTACTTGGATTTATGGTTGTCTGTAATAATTTAATGTGGTTCATCGCGACAATCGGTGTCGCTACAGAAGTATTATTCCAATTACTACCGTGGTCGCTCGGTTTCGTTGATCGCGTAGATATACTACTTTCGAGAACTTTATTTTGGTCATTCGGCCATGCACTTGTGTATTTCTGGTTATTGCCTGCCTATATGATTTGGTATGCAATCGTTCCTCAAATTATCGGCGGACGCATTTTCTCAGATGCACTTGCTAGACTCTCATTTATCATGTTCGTTCTTTTCTCAGTACCAGTTGGATTACATCATCAATTGACAGAACCTGGCGTTGACGGCTCATGGAAATTCCTTCAGGTTGTCTTAACGATGATGGTCGTAATTCCTTCCCTACTGACAGCCTTCTCGCTATTCGCAACTTTTGAATTGAGAGGTAGAGAACTTGGTGGTAAAGGAATCTTTGCATGGTTGAAAAAATTACCTTGGCATGATGTTCGATTCTTCGCACCATTTATCGGTATGTTAGTCTTCATTCCGGGTGGGGCTGGCGGAATCGTCAATGCATCTTACCAAATGAACCAACTGATTCATAATACGATTTGGGTTACTGGTCACTTCCATTTAACCGTTGCTACCGCGGTAATGTTAACATTCTTCGGCGCAACTTACTGGCTAGTTCCACATCTTACAGGACGTACATTGACAAAAGAAATGAATAAATTAGGAATAATTCAAACCATTCTTTGGGCACTTGGCATGGGCATCATGTCGATTTCAATGCATGTTGCTGGTTTGATGGGCGCACCTAGACGATCATCATTCTCCGATTATGGTGGTGCTGAAATCGCAAAAACTTGGCTAAGTTATCAAATTGCTCAAGCAGTTGGTGGTACTTTACTATTTATTGCGATCATCCTATTCCTTTATATTTTCATTAAATTATGTTGGGCTACGCCTAAAGGGCATGAAGAATTCCCGATTGCGCTTGTTTCGGATCATGCACAAGAAACTCCAGCAATTTTGGAAAACTTCAAATTATGGATTGTTATTTTAGTGGCGCTTGTTTTGATTGCTTATACGTATCCAATTTACGATATTATTTCAAACGCACCACTCGGTTCAAAAGGATATAAACTTTGGTAATTTTTACTAATAAATCTTCTCTGTCCTAGGATGGAGAAGATATTTTAATATAAGTTTGATTTTTCACAAAATAACCTTTAGACTAATGTTACAATTTAGTGAATTTAATTTAGATGTGAAAAAGGTAGAAATTTACTTATTTTATACTGATTTTTTCTACTTAACTACTTAGAAAGTATTTTTCTTACAATTATTTTCATATCATAAAATCATTTCAAAACAGCAGGATAACCAAGTATTTCCGGCGTTCTTATTCAGTCTATTTTACTTTTTCCTAAGAACATTTTGCATACATAAGCAAAATCCACTGAAATGATAGCGCAAGAAATTCCTATTTATTGTAAAACATTTTCATAAGGGGGTTCTCCTTCGACTTTCAATTGATTCCATTTCTTTTAATTTTTAGAGCTATTTTGACAAAAACTTAGACATAACAGAAATTTTATAGAAAAAGGGGAGTTTATTAATGCAGACTATTTTAAATGAATTTAAGAAATCGAAAAACAGTGTTTTGGCTTTGGAAGAAGATCAGTACGATTTCTTTTATATGAATGTTGTTGAAGTGCCTTTACTTGAACAAATTCTAGCTGAAAGAGCAATTAATAATGCATATTACCCTGCCTTATATAGAGATATCTGGTTTATGATTGAACAACCTTACGAAATTGTTCAATTTAGCGAGAAGGTAGATTTTTCAAATGAAGTGTTATCACAAATCTTGAAAGCCGTATACGAGCATCCTACATTCCATATTATTCACGAGATTTCAGAACATCATAATGGTAATTCATTTGTGTGTGCATTACTACTTACTGAGATGGTCGCAATGATGATCGATTCTGAAATTGAATCGATTTTCACTTCGGAAGAACTGACGAATACTATCGATTTACAACATTTTATTGATGAACAACTTGCAATTGGCAATTGCTTAGAATGTGCAGCTCACACTGTCCTTCATTCTCTTAACGAATTGCCGATCTTTGTTGATATGGAGCTATTTTCTAAACTTCCACTTGCGGAACGAACGAATCACTCCTTACAAATTTTCACTGAAATTAACCTGATGGATGAAGTAGATTCATACAAATCGATTTATTTATAATCACGAGCCACCAATTCATTTAAGAGATTGGTGGTTTTTTTCTAGTATTTTTGCAGTTCACATGGTGTAATGAATAGACAATATTCCAACTTGGAGGCCGTGACACTTTGAATAATAAACTTCAATCATTAGAAAATAATCAAATATGGCTCTATTTCATCGCTTTACTATTAGGAGCGGTTTCTAGCGTCTTTTTAAAAGATCTTACAACTGATTTTTCGGTGATCATCTCACCTGCGATCGCTGTACTGCTCTTCACCATGTTCGCCCAAATCCCGTTTTTAGAAATGAAGAAAGCATTTAGTAACCTGCCCTATTTCATTGCACTTTTAATCGGGAATTTCATCTTCGTTCCGATTGCAGTTTGGACTTTATTACAAATAGTTGATTTCAATTCATACATAGCTTTCAGCATCGCACTTGTCTTACTTTCACCGTGTATTGATTATGTCATCGTCTTCACCAAGTTAGGCCGTGGTAATGAAGCGTTAATGCTAGTATCCACGCCCATTTTGCTAGTACTTCAGTTATTATTACTACCGTTGTATATGTATTTATTTTTCAATAATGAACTTTCGTCTCTCTTACAGTTCGCACCATTGTTTAAAGCTTTCTTATGGATGATTGTCATACCAATGGCTTTCGCTTTTGCCCTACAAGTTACAGCGAAGTCTTTTAAGCTTTCATCCACGCTGTTAAAACAGACTGCGTGGTTACCTGTACCGTTCATGGCGATTGTACTTTTCACCATTTTAGCAACTCAATTACCAACTATTTCTGACCATTTTCATGAAATAAAAATGGTCATTCCGATCTTTCTATTATTTTTAGTCATCGCCCCTTTAATCGGAAAATTTCTATCCGTATTATTTCGATTACCCAGTTCGACAAGTCGCACATTGGCATTTAGTTTGAGTACACGTAACTCCCTTGTTGTTCTACCTATTGCACTTGCCCTACCAGATCAATGGGCAATCATTGCAGCAGCCGTCATCGTCACCCAAACAATTATTGAATTGATTGGTGAATTGATTTATGTGAAAATCATACCGAAGTTGTTTAAATAGTTTATTTTACCTTAGAGTTATATTTCCCAACTAAAATAAAAGTGTATGAATTATACAATTCATACACTTTTGATATGTTCATAAGATTTTTATTTTGTTGAATTTTAATTCTTGTAAAACTTCTGTGAAGTCTTCCGCTCTAATCTCTGGATTGCTTGAATATTCTTCATATTTCTCTAATAGCGTATCGTAGTCCTCTCGACTAATCACTTTAATTAATTGTTCTGGTTCATTTTCTTCCAAATATTCTAAAGTTTCGATAAGATGAAAAATGTGATTACTACTAAAATCATTGTCTATATACTGCCAAGATTTAATTGTGGAAATCAAATAGTTTAATTTTAATACTGGTTCATCTTCACAAAATTTTTCTTCTAAAATAAAGCCTTTTGAATAATTACCATTATTGATTACATACGCTATATATTTCCATTTTTGATCTGCACTCATTTTTTCAATCAGACGAAAATAATAAATATTATTCTCTTTAACTTCAAATATAACCTTAATAATTCTACGGATTTTTTCCACATCGTTGGTTAAAATCCAGAAATATATTAAATCGTAATTTAGAATTGAAATATGATTTATGTCCTTCAATAGAATTCTTTTTGATACCTTTTTAGTATTAGTAAGTTCGAGACATTCTTTACCAATAATCCCATTCCGAACTGCTCTTAAATACTCTGCATCAGCTTGCGAAAGGCTGCCTTCATAGAAGAACGTCAAATAATCCCTATAATTTTCATCAAGATATTCATGCTTTACTAAAAAAAACAATAATTCATTTTTACTTAATTTAAGGAGTGAACTCTTAATGTTTGCATCTGTATTTTTATTTTCAAGAATTTCATAAAATTCGTTTCCTTCTAAAGCAGCACTAACCCCCCCCCATTTTCCCATAAAATTCATGATTTTCTAATCCTACTATATTTAGAACGCTAAAAATTAATCCTTTATTATTCAGAAGTTCTGAATAATCAAACGGATTCATATTTTTATAGACAATGAAAGAAAATAGTTTTTCTCTATTTATTCCACTATTACTCAGTGCTTCGGAGAAAATTTTATATTCATTGCAAATATTGATTAGAATTCTCATATCATTTATGAATAGCGAGATGTCTTCAATAAATAATTCACTTAATCCTTCTTTCATTTCTGTTTTTCCTATTTCAGTAGTCAAGTATTGTTTTAATATCTCTTCAGCATTAGAATTATGCACTATATTTAAAGTTGGAACGATGAAATCAAAAAATTTAGTCCGATTATTTACTTGTACAGTGCCTTCCTTTTTTACAAATATTTCGTCTTTCAATGCATATATGAACACTATTCTCCTATCCGATAGTTGCTGATTAGAATTTAAAAGTAAATTTAATCCTTTTAGTCTTTCATATATCTCCAGGTTTTCGAATCGATCTAAATCTTCAAAAATTATATATTTGTATTCGGTTTTCTTGAAAAAATAAATAATTTCATCTATGTATCGATTAAATACTGAATTACTTTCATTTGTCCCTACTTCTATTAAAGTACTGCCAAAACCAAATTTACTTACTCTTAATTTATGGATTATCAAAATTAAATAATAGATTGAATATGTGTATGCACTTATTAAAGCTAAAGTTATAACACTTACAAAAATTGCCCACGTTAAATCGCCTGATATGAATTTTTCAACGCCCTTAGTTAGCCAATTATAATTAACCAGATAATACGTTATTAAAAGCATTGTTAATGTGACCACAATCCCTTGTAAAATCTTTATCTTACTAATTTCTAAAATACTCGTAAATCTAGAGAATGGAATTTTGTCTGGTGAAATTTTATAAAATAACTGCTGTAATATTTGCTATTCTAATATATCTTCAAGTGCAGTGTCTGAAGAATTTCTAGCTTCATTTCCCTTTTTCGATTCCTTGTTAAAGGTTGTAATCGATATTTTCGCAGTTTCTTTCTCTATCTTTTCTTTTTTGATAAATGTTTCGATAATGCTACTTTTACCTGAACCATAAGAACCTGTAATAGCAATATTTTTATTTTCATCATTGCTAATTGCCCATTTAAGAGCATCTAAAAATGGTTTCTTTTTAATATCTTCCTCTGTATTAGGTACTAAATTTTTGAATTCCAATTGCCTCATCCTCCAACCTTAATTATATCACTAGTTGGATTTTTTAGTATATCAGTAATTAATTAGAAATAATGAGGACTCCTGCCGAAAAACAAGTGTGAAGCAATCCTTTATTTCCACCCAAAGTGGAAATAAATAGTGCGCCACTTGTCGGCGGAAAGCCTTCATTATTTCATAAACCTAGAAAATTTAAAATTTCTAGATTACAGAATCCATAAATCTCATTTCTCCACACAAAAAAGCCTCATTAGATGACTACACTGTCATGCTAACGAGGCTTTTAGTTTTAGTATTTCTCTGCTTTTACAGCGAAGATTGGTTCAATATCTTCTAAATACTTCATTTCTGTTTCATTCAATAGTAAGTGGATTGTTCCGTGGTCATTCATTGTACGAATTAGACGGCCCATACCTTGTTGAAGACGTAATAACATGAATGGTAGTTCAACCTCTACGAACGGATCATCCGCAAACGAGCGTTTCGCATCGAATAATGGGTCGCTCGGAGGGAATGGTAAGTCCATGATGATGACACGCGTTAAAGCTTCCTCAGGTAAATCTAAGCCTTCCCACAGATGGTAAGAAGCTAATACTTTCAATTTACCATTTTGGAAATCGCGCACAAGTGAAGATAATTCCTTATCCCCTTCGAAACCATATTGAACTAACTGCTCTTCCGTCAAGATCGATTTGAAGCCATGCATCGCTTGTTTCGATTTGAATAAAAGTAAAGTTTGCGCTTCCTCTTCTTCAATCACTTTTATGACGCGAGCCGCTTTATCCTGTTGCTCAAGATCATGTAATTTAATTTTCATTACTTCTTCATAGTCGAATGGAGATTCCACTGTGAATGAATCATATTTTTTAATACCTAAACTATAGGCGATATAGCTGAAGTCTTTGTTGATTGAAAGTGTTGCAGATGAGAATACATATGGGATTTTTTTAGAGAATAATTTTTTCTCTAAAATTTCCGTAATTAAGTGAGGCATGATGACTAATGTTTCTTCACCATCTGTTTCCTCTAACCAATCAATGGCGTTCCCTTGTGATACGAAAATGCTCATTGCTTCTTCATATTGATCAAGGAATTCTTCTGCCATGCGCAATTCATATTCAGGAATGACATACATTTCTGATTCAAAGACGAATTCTTCCATTAATTGCTGGATGATTGAGATAACTTTCTCACCCAATTTAATTAACGTCTCACTCTTATTGATTTTTTTGCGATCTTCTTCAGATTCCACAACATCATCTCTTAATTGATCAAAGAATAGCTCATGGCCATCTTGTAATTTCTCCATTAAAAGTAATGTTTTTTCGCGTAAACCATCAACCATTAAACGATCTAATAATTTTACGATTGTGTAATCTTGAATTTTATTCGTCATCGCTTTTTGAGCTGCATATTCTAATAAATGTCCTTCATCCAAAACAATCATCGAAACTTCAGGTAATAAAGGTAATTGACCTTCACGTTCACGCGATTCTTTCGTCGCAGTATGCTCCATTAAGAAATCTTGCGAGCAAATAATTAAGTCAGTCGCTTCACGGTAATGCGCGCGGTGCAATGTTTGACCACAGCGGTTGCGGACATCACAAACCTGACATTGTTGGATATAGTTATAGTTTACATGCTGCCATTCTTCATCAGAAATATTCGGATAATCTGAACGCACACCATAAACTTCTAATTTACCATTGCCATGATAGCCTTCTGGAATTGACATGGCGATTTCGTCTAAATAATCACCATCTAAAAACTGCTCGGCTTCTTCATAACGCTTATTACATAAGTATTGATCACGTGATTTCGCAAGACGTACATCAATTTTCAAATCTAATAATGATTGAAGTTTGTAAATATCGCCGCCCTCTTTAACAAGTTGGTCGATTAAAGTTTCATCAGCACACGCAATTAAAGCTGGTTTTCCAATATATCTAGCATAAGCGATTGCTGGTAGTAAGTATGCGATTGTCTTCCCCGTACCTACACCCGCTTCCGCGAATAAAATAGACTTTTCACGTAATACTTTTTCGATTTGGTATGACATGAAGATTTGTTCATCACGGCATTCTAAACCTTTTTCAGGTAACTCGTCGTATAAAACGTCGCCCATCCAATCCCCTAGAGAATCGAAGAATGATTTTTCTTTTGATAATTCAAATGGTAGTGATTGTCTCAAATTAGCTACCCCTCTCTATATTTTCGCCATAGTTATTTAAACGTAAATTAAGAATGGCGCAAAAAAGAGCCATTCTTGATTTACACTGCATTATATATTAATTACGTGTTTTTCTTCCCCAGTACTGGTATAAGTCTGTGCGGATGAAACCATTGAATAATTTACGTTTTTTCGTTGCTCTGCGACCATAAAGATCCTCAAAGTTTTCCATTGAAGAAAGCATGTATACCGACCATGATGGGTATTTTTTCATTAAGTGACCTAAGTTACTTAACATTTGCTCGATTTCTTCTGTTTCACCAATACGTTCCCCATATGGTGGATTCCCAATCATTACGCCATCTTCAGCATGAGTTGTGAAATCTAATACTTGCATTTGTTTGAAGTCGATAATATCACCAAATCCAGCTTCAACGGCATTATTTTTAGCGATTTCAACCATGCGGTGGTCAATATCTGTACCGATAATTTGAAGTGGTTGGTCGTAATCAGCTAACTCATCTGCTTCATCACGAACTGCATCCCAAATTTCTTCCTTCATAAACGGCCAATCTTCACTAATGAATTCGCGATTATATCCTGGTGCGATATTTTGACCGATCATTGCTGCTTCAAGTGCGATTGTACCAGAACCACAGAATGGATCTACGAATGGACGGTTTGGTGACCATTTTGAAATGTAGACAAGTGCAGCTGCTAAAGTTTCTTTCAGCGGAGCTTCACCTTGCTCTGTACGATAGCCACGCTTGTGAAGTCCAGCGCCAGATGTATCGATTGTTAAAGTTGCTTCATCTTTTAAGATTGAAACTTCAATTTTAAATTTCGGGCCAGTTTCTTCTAAGAAACCTAGACGACCATGTGCTTTACGAATGTTTTCTACGATTGCTTTTTTCGTAATCGCTTGGCAATCTGGCACACTATATAATTTTGATTTAACTGATTTACCCGTTACAGGGAATTCAGCGTCTACTGGCATGATTTTGCTCCAAGGTAATGCTTTTACGCCCTCGAATAAATCATCAAATGTTCTCGCTGGGAATTTACCAACGACAATTTTCACACGGTCTGCTACGCGTAACCATAAATTCGTACGTGCGATATCTCGCTCATCGCCCTCGAAATATACTTTACCGTTTTCTGTTCTTGTTTCGTATCCTAAAGCTTTCAACTCATCTGCTACGATCGACTCTAAGCCCATTGCTGCAGTTGCTACTAAATTAAATTTTGTCATGCTTATTTCCCTTCTATCTCCAGTTTCCAAAACTCTAAGTAATCAATCGCCTCTCGTATAGGCATAGGTTTTGAATAATAATATCCTTGAATCATATCACAGCCCATATTCCTTAGCAATTCTACTTGCTCCTTCTGTTCCACACCTTCAGCAATTACTTCCATATGAAGTCTGTGCGCCATCTGAATAATAGCATCTACTACTGCTTGTTTTTCATTTAATGAACCGATTAATTGAATGAAGCTTTGATCGATTTTCAAATAATTTAGTGGGAACTGAACTAAATAAGACAATGATGAATATCCTGTTCCAAAATCATCAATGGATAGTTTGAATCCAAGTTGTTTTAATAATACTAGTTTTCGGATTGTTTCTCTCTCGTTATTCATAACTGTGCGCTCTGTTAATTCTAATTCAAAATTGCGCGGCGAACAATTATTTCTTTCTAAAATTTGCTGAATTGAGTCAATAAAATTCTCCTGATGGAAATGAATACTCGAAATATTGATGGCAATCGACAAATGACCATTTCCTAATCGATCTAATTTAATCCAATCTAAGCAAGCTTGTTCGATAATTAGTTCGCTTAAAGGTATGATTAATCCCGTTTCCTCAGCATATGGAATGAAAATGCCTGGCGATACAAATCCAAGCTTGTCATTATTCCAACGTACGAGTGCTTCAAACCCAATTACTGCATTCTTTTTCAAATCGACTTTTGGTTGGTAGTTTAAAGTGAAGTCATTGTTCTTGATCGCTTGTCGTAATTCATGATCAATGAGTATGCCTTTATTCGTTTCCAACTTTAAATCGTCAAAGTAAAAGGCGAATTGATTGCGGCCATTACGCTTCGAAAATTCCATCGCTTTTACGGCACGATTAATAAGTATTTCAGTGTTATCACCATCATTTGGGTATAAACTGATTCCTATTGAAGCAGTAATATACACTTGATGCTCGTCTAATTTGAAAGGTTCTTCAAAAATTCGAATGATTTTCTCTGCTAACTGTACTGCTTCTTTAGGATTGTGTAAATTGGTCATCGTAATAACGAATTCATCGCCACCATATCGCGCTAATATATCTTTATTTCGGATGAGCGGTGTTAATCTCTCAACAACTTTCATCAACAAGGAATCCCCTACGGAATGCCCTAAAGTTTCATTAATTTGACTAAAGCGATCTAAGTCTAGAAATAAGAGCGCATGCAAAAACTGCTTATCTTCTGAACCTGAAAGTAAAACTTCCATTCTTTTAGAAAATGAGTAGCTGTTTACTATACCTGTTAAAGTATCGGTATTCATATGCTTTTGAATTGTATTCTCTGCTGTCTTTTTCTCGGAAAGATCTTCAAAAATGCCACAGTAATGAAGCAAAGTATTTTCTTCATCACGAATCGCCATAATTGTTAGCCATTCTGGATAAATTTCGCCGGTTTTTCTTCTATTCCATATTTCGCCAGACCATTTACCGAATGCATCAATTTCTTCCCACATCTCTATGTAAAATTCTTTTGAGTGCATGCCTGATTGAAGCAAGTATGGCTTATTACCAACAGCTTCGCTTGCTTTATATCCTGTAACAAACTCAAATGCAGGATTGACTGTTAAAATCACTTTATTAGGATCCGTTACCATTATACCTTCTGTAATCGTATTAAAAATTGCATCAACTAATGGTGAAGCAATATTTTTAGAGGTAGATAATAAATCTTTATAGAAACCTTCATTTTTTGTCATATTACCCTCACATCTAAGATAAAATCTTCTTTATTTAGTAAGAAAGGCTCTCCAATAAATTAGGAGAGCCTGACTAGTCATGTTATAAGCATCATAAGGAACTGTAAGCCATGTTTTGTGCCCTTCGTACTCAAACGGCGTGAGCCTCGTACTACTCGGGTAGTAATCATCTATCTATGCATATGCAAGCATATACATCTCTCCATCCATTCATTTCTTTCAGGAGAACGCCCCTACCATAATTTGGGTTGCTCACTCGTGGGGTTTACCTCGTTCCACCTCATAAATTTCTTTATAAGCTTCGTCACTGTGGCACTTTTCAGAGAGTTTCAGCCATATCCAAAGACTTAGGCCTTCCTCCCGCCGTTAGCATTGCTGCTACCTCCGCTTATGATTTCGCGAAGCACGAACACTACGATCATCTCAGAAACGTGCGAGCATGGACTTTCCTCAACAACGTCAAGCGTTGCAGCGATTACTCATTCTCTTATTGATGTGTCTTTATTATATGCCCAATAATCCATTATTACAAGGTAGAATTCGACAAATCAAAGAAATTGTAGATTAATCGTACAATTTATCGCCAAAAACGTGCTTTTCAAGGTTTGCAATACGTTTTAAGATGTCGTAATTTGTCACTCCAGCGCCTGAAGTAGGTACTGTAGTAGGAGCATTTCGACGATTACTCTCTGCTTGCTCAAGCTCTTGTTTTAATAAATTGATTTCTTCTTGTTTTTTTAGTAAAGCTTTTTCGAAGTTTTCGTAGTCATTAATAATCTCATCTAGGAATTGATCTACCTCATCTTGACTGTATCCTCTTAGACCGGTTTTGAAGTCTTTATCTAGTATCTTTTTTGCTGATAATTTAATGTCCATCATCATGATCCTTTCAAGTGTTAATAAGTAATTTTATTATAACATATAGTTGTAAAAACATGGGTGAATAAGGAGCTTATTCTATTTGATTCCTTGTTTTCTGCGAATTCTTAAAAAACGCTTCTCGATTTCAGCTATTTTATTCGATTTAACTTCTTTTTTATAAAACTTCGCAGACTTCACTTTGTATAGTGCATTCAAAGTATAAGTCTCCGCATCAATCAAATCATCTAGTTGATGCTCATATAATTTGGCTAGTTCGATTGAGGCGTCAATCCATTGTCGTTCCACTAAGTACGGTAATGCTTTTTTGTAGTTTTCAGCAGCTGACACGAAATCCTTCTTGCGCTTTTGTTGATTCGCTAATAAATAATTCGCCTGTGCTGCTTCTTTCTCATTATAGGTCTCGCTAATACCTTCTAACAAGTGGATTCCTCGATCGCTTTGCTTTAAATCATTATACCATTTCCCGATATTCGTATGCACTGTCGCATTGTTCTTCTCCACTTCTGAGAAAACTAGTTGTGTAGCTTGAACAAATAATGTGATGAGCGACAATAAATCATATTCATTATGCGTTAACACTTGGAATAAAGCTTCATATTCCCCGCTTCTCACAGCATCTAAATAGACAATAGGTGCTAAATAGCCTGGTAAATCATCAATGCGAGCAAACCCCAATTTCTGCTCCTCAACCATCGATAACTTCATTCTACCTAGATCATTTTTCCAAATTCGTTTTGAGCTGTGAAAAAGGTCAATTTGATGCTGTGTTTTTAAAGGTGGCAAATGTTGTCGATTTAAAGTCCATCTCGTTTGGAGTTGTGGCCAATCAAAACTTTTCCCATTATATGTTATTACCGTCTTTTCGCCTTGCCAAAACCTCGATTCGAATAAAAATGCCGTTTCATTTGCAGGATCCGCCAAAATATATTGTTTTAACGTGAATCCGTGCGGCGATTCTTCGAGTAAGCCATTTAGGAAAATATGCGTGCCGACACCTTTCAAACCTGTCGTCTCCGTATCATAGAAAATGGCTAAATCATCGGAAGTTAATTTTAGAGGATGCTCGTCTTCATATTGATCCCATAATGCGAGCGCGTCGTAAAATTGACCGAGCTTATATTTACCGTGTTGGTAATCTAAATCATAATGCGTTTCTTTTAAAAACACTGTACCCCAATCATTCGAAATCTTTTTCAAACCAACTTCATCCCACGCATCCGCATATAATGGAGGATTCGGTTTTTTGAATTTCGGCTGTTCTTTTTCGGTGGTAGGAGATTTTTTCTTTAACATTTGCTTCATTTGTAATATTTTTTTCTCGTAAGACATTACTTCATCAATTCCTCTAATAAAAATGATTGTAGAAAATGTAATACTTTGTCTTTCGCGTCACCTGATTGGTCTTGAGCGCCGATACATGATGGACAGCCGATTTGACATGAGCAGCTTTCGACATGATCATATACATGCTCAATTAATGACTGCCAGTAATCATAAACGCGTTCACTCAAACCAATGCCACCTGGATAGCGATCATAGATGAAGAATGTTGGTTGATTATTATGAATCGCCTTCACTTGAGGAACTACGTGTACATCGCTACGATCTGATTGGATATACAATGGGATGAAACTGTTCATCGCATAAGCTACACCTAACATAGCCCCATTTAAATCATCATCCGTCCAATCTGTCGGTTGTTCAAAATTCAGCCATGTACCAGAAGTATGTAACTCCTCTGGTGGCAGGTGAATTGGACCTGAACCAATGTTGTCATGTGTATTAAAACGAATTTTTTTGAAAATAGTTGCAGTTGCTAATGTCATGACATCGCCAAATGACGCAGTCGCCTTACCTAATTTCATCGTTTTATCTTCTGAAATAACCTTCAATTCAACCGCTAAGTTGGCATCTGTAAAGTAGTTGACATCGACTTCCTTGACGTAGGCTTTCTTCTCTTCCCAATCTAATTCTTCCACTTGATATTGCGTACCTTGATGAATATAAATCGCTTCTTCATGTAAAAGTGTCATCGCACTATATCGATCCATTTCACCTATGACAGAGGCTTTCCCTGTTAATGTACGATCAATTATAACGACATTTTCTTGAGAGGCAGAACGTAGGCTAATATCATGTGCTGGGAAGCTGTCCGACATCCAATGCCAAGTTTCTGATGTTTTCAATAATATTTTTTCTTCTACTAAATAGGTTAATAAATCATCTACGTCAAATTCAGCATAGGAGTCCCCTTGGTTAAACGGTAATTCAAATGCCGCACATTTCAAATGATCCATCAAAATAAGCATATTTTCAGGATAAACACGCGCTTCTTCTGGTTTATTGCCAAGTAAGTAATCTGGATGTTGAATGACATATTGGTCTAATGCCGTGGATTGTGCGACATAAATGATCAAAGCATCATCCTGCCTTCTCCCTGCTCGCCCAGCCTGTTGCCAAGCGCTCGCAATATTGCCTGGGTAGCCAGTCATAATACATGCTTGTAATTGACCAATATCGACACCTAATTCCAAAGCATTCGTCGAAATAACAGTCTGAATTGTCCCATCTCGTAGCCCTTTTTCGATGATTCTGCGCTCCGATGGTAAATAACCACCGCGATATCCTCGTACGGATTCATCATGGATTTTTTGGAATGTTAATGATTTTAAGTAGGTTACGAGCATTTCAACTCTGACACGACTTTTTGCAAAAATAATCGTTTGAATTTCAGATTCATACAGTTTTTTCGCTAAATCCTTCACTTCTAAAATGGCACTTCTTCGGATTCCGAATGTCTCGTTAACAATTGGAGGATTGTAAAAAAGGAATGTCTTCTTCCCAGATGGCGCACCGTTTTTCTCGATTAATTCATGTGTTGTATTCGTCAATGCTTCGGCTAATTCTTTCGGATTTTGAATTGTCGCAGACGTACAGATGAATACTGGATTACTACCATAATAATGGCAAATACGTTGTAATCTTCGTAGGACATGACCGACATGCGAGCCGAATACCCCTTTATACGTATGCAATTCATCGACAATAATATATTTCAAGTTCTCAAATAAAGAAACCCATTTCGTATGATGTGGCAAAATCCCAGAATGAAGCATATCCGGATTCGTCATTACGATATGACCCGCTTTTCGAACCTTTTGTCGAATACCCGGAGCAGTA
This sequence comes from Kurthia zopfii, assembly GCF_003143955.1. Classification (GTDB taxonomy): domain Bacteria; phylum Bacillota; class Bacilli; order Bacillales_A; family Planococcaceae; genus Kurthia; species Kurthia zopfii. Next base: position 44,224 of record NZ_QFVS01000019.1, read on the forward strand.
TCTCCATCATATGTATAACAGAGAATCTCCTCATCCATCGCTTCAATTAGCGCGTTCATTTCAGATTTTTGATCTTGCGCCAAAGCTTTCGTCGGGAATAAATACAAAGCTCTCGCCTGCGGATTTTCCATAATTCCTTGTAAAACGGGTAAGTTATAACATAAGGACTTACCCGAAGCTGTTGGCGTTACTGCTGTAAAGGATTGATCAGCCGTCGCATAATCAAAAGCTTCACGTTGATGTGAATACAATTGATGAATCCCTCGACTAGCTAAAGCCTTGCGGATCGATGGATGCAATTGTTCAGGAAATGATGCGTAAGTCGCTTCCTTCTCATCAAGCACACGAATATGCTGTACTCTACTTTGCATTTTCGGATCACTTTGCCAAAGGTCGATTAGTTGCTTTACCGTTCTTTTTTCTCTAATCAACCGGCTCCGCCTCCAAAGTTCTTAAAAAAGTTTCGCATGTATATTTCACAGATTGAATCGATTGGAAAAATCGTTTCTTACTTGTTTTTATATAAAATGATTGCACGACAAATTGCTCAAAAGCGTCGCTCGCATTATTGATTTGAACCATATGAATATGTTTTGGTCTATTTTTAAAAATATACTCTTGTGAAAGTTGCTTCCATCGTACTAATTTATCTTGGAGTTCATCCGCATAAGGCTTCACTTCGGTGAAAAAATCGGGTTCGTACTCTTCTTCTCTAAATCGAGAAAATCGTTCCCAACTTAAATCGCACTCTGCATATAACTCTTCTGTCAGTTGTTTTAAGATGACCAGCACCCCTCTCGTTGTTTTACTTTCTATTTTACCAAATAGTTGCGTAATTCACTACATTTATAAGCGAACGAATATTCCATATTCTATTTCAAGACATTGAATGAATGCCGTTTCTTTATTTGCAAAATAGTTCTGTTATTGCTAATATCTTTTGGTAGTGTTTTTCGATTAATTATCAAAACAGAGCGAAAGCGCCCGATAAAACATATGGTATGATATTGATTACGAGGTGATTACGATGGCAATTCGTTATCCAAATGGACGAAAATATACACCACCAAATAATACATCCGTAGGACAAACTACGAAGAAGAAAAAAATGGATCCGACCTATAGTAATCGCGGAAAAAGCTTAGAGGATAAAATTGATGAAACAAATCAATACTATTTAAGCGCTAATATAGCTGTCATCCATAAGAAACCTGTTCCGGTTCAAATCGTCAAAGTAGAATATCCTTCACGAAGTGCTGCGGTAATTCGAGAAGCATATTTTAGAACACCGTCTACAACAGACTACAACGGTGTTTATAAGGGACATTATATTGACTTTGATGCGAAAGAAACGAAAAACAAAACGTCCTTTCCATTAAAAAATGTTCATTTACATCAAGTAATTCATATGAGAGCAGCAGTTGAACAAGGAGGAATTTGCTTCTTACTTGTCCAATTCACAACTTTAGAACGATTTTTCATCCTTCCATTTGATGTGTTAAATCAAGCATGGATTGGCATGGATAATGGCGAGCGAAAGTCCATCCCATTTGAAGTATTTGAAAAAGAGGCAATTGAAGTAAAAGAAGGTTATGTGCCGCAACTTGATTATCTAAAGGCAATAACCGCTTTGTTACCTATATAAAGGTGATCAGAAAGAGAGGGAATTTTAGTGGATAAACGATATAATTCTCGAGAAGAACGAAAACGTATGGAAAACGAACAAAGAAAAGGTGGCAAAAGAAAGCCATCTTCTAAAGGTAAAAAAGATAAACCGAAGAAATCTTGGTTGAAAAAAATATTTCTTACAATCGTAACGTTAGGTTTAATCGGGATTTTATTAGGTGGTGGCGTATTCGCTTATTACGCAGTTACAGCACCTAAGTTAGATGAAGAAACTTTGAAAGACCCAGTATCTTCTAAATTCTATGACATTAACGGCAAAGAATTTTACACGATGGGTACGGAAGAACGAGAGCATGTCGAATTTGAGGATATCCCTCAAGAAATGATCAATGCGATTCTTTCAACGGAAGATTCACGTTTTTACAAGCACCATGGTATTGATTTCTATCGTTTAGGTGGCGCAGTAGTTGCCAACTTACGAGATGGATTCGGCGCTCAAGGTGCAAGTACATTAACACAGCAAGTAATTAAAAACTCATTCTTAAATAACGGGAAAACTTTAAAACGTAAAGCACAGGAAGCTTATCTTTCTGTTCAACTTGAGCGTGAATATTCAAAAGATGAAATTTTTGAAATGTATTTCAATAAAGTATTAATGAGTGGTAGAACTTACGGATTTGGTACAGCTGCGAAGAAATTCTACGGGAAAGATTTAGATCAACTAACTTTACCTCAAATGGCTTTATTAGCAGGTATGCCACAATCTCCAAACAACTACAACCCATTCACAAATCCAGATTTAGCTGAAAAACGTCGTAATACAGTATTAAAATTAATGTATAACAATAAGAAAATCAGCAAAGAGGAAATGGACAAAGCGATGAAAGTGAGTGCTAAAACAGGCCTACTTCCAAAAGATAAACGCATTAGTCAAAGCAGCTCAAAATACGATGCTTTCGTAGATGTTGTATTAAAAGAACTTGCGGAGAATAATGATGAAAAAGCATTAGAAGAAGGTGTAAGTGTTTATACAACACTTGATCCTGAAGCACAAAAAGTTGTTGAAAAAACAATTAATAATGATGCGAACTTCCCTACGAAGAAAATCCAAACGGGTATTTCAGTAGTGAATACGCAAAATGGTGAGATTTCTGCAATTGGTGGTGCGCGTGATTACGGCCCAGAGCGTGGCTTCAACTATGCTCAAGCATTAAAAACACGACAACCCGGTTCTACAATGAAACCAATTATGGACTTTGGCCCAGCAATTGAATATTTAAAATGGAATACAGCACATACACTTGTTGATGAACCAATGACTTATAGTGGTACTTCTCAACAAATTAATAACTTCGACCACCAATTTAAAGGAAGCATTACGATGCGTGAAGCACTTTACAACTCTCGTAATATCCCTTCAATCAAAGCGTTCAAAGAAGTTGGCGTTCCGAAAGTGAAAGAATTCATCAAAGGATTTGGCTTAGAGCCGAAAGAACTTTATGAATCTGACGCAATCGGTGGTGGTTCAGTCAACTTATCTCCGATTGATATGGCAGGTATTTATGCTTCATTCGGAAATAACGGGATTTATATTAAACCACACTCAATTAAGAAAATTGTATACCGCGATGGTAATACAGTAAAAACTTATACACCTGAACCTAAAGCAGCAATGAGTGACTATACCGCTTACATGGTGACAGATATGTTAAGAGATGTTGTCGGTTCGAAACCTGGTGCTTCTGGTTCTCTAGCCAATGTTTATGGCTTAGATGTCGCTGGTAAAACTGGTACGACAAACTATACAGGCGAGCAACTTCGAGAATATGGCCTTCCTGATGGAGCAGTTCCAGATTCTTGGTTCGCAGGCTACACTTCTCGCTACTCAATGTCTGTATGGACAGGTTATTCGAGTCGTAAGGATGGGATTTCATCTCCAGCTGAACGACAACTAGCGCAAAATCTATTCCGAATTATTATGTCGCAAATTTCTCAAGGGAAAAACACACCTGCTTTCAAACAACCAAATTCAGTCATCCGCTCTGGCTCTGAATTGTATGTACGTGGTACGCAAGTAGCTGCTCCTCCTGAAGAAAAACCAGACAAAGAGGAAGAAGAAAAATTAGATGCGCCAACTGGTTTAAGTGCAACTTATAATGAAGGTAGTAACTCGGTATCACTTTCTTGGAATGGTACTTCTGGAGCGAGCTATCGTGTCGCAGTAAACGGTAAGACGATTACAACAACAGATAGCACTTCCGCAAGTTACAGCGTCCCAGCAGGCAGTACTTCACTGACCTTTACAGTAATAGCGACGAAAGATGGTAAAACGAGTTCTGCTGCTTCAGCAACCGTTCGAATTTCAGAGGAAACAACTGAACCGGAAAAACCTGAAACGGAAGAACCGGATCAGCCAGAAACTGAAAAACCGACGACTCCTGAAGAAAAACCTGAAACTGAAAAACCTACAACACCAAATGGTAATGGCAATGGTAACGGTACAACGACAAAACCAAATGAGCCTGACAAACCTGAAACAGATGAACCTGAAACGGATGAACCTGTCGATACGCAAGGTACAAAACCACCTGTTTCAAACAAACCTGAATCAGATCAATAAAAAAAAGCAGCACTCAAGTTAGACTTGGGTGCTGCTTTTTTTTGCCTCTATTATATATGTTTGGTCTTACAATCCTTTACTCTGAAAGCGTATGATTAATGAATACAAACTTAGTTTTTTAGAACATATTCTGACTTAAAAGAAACGCTTATAGATGTAAACAAACTCTAGTTCAAAACGACTCATTTTATATAAATCCACGCGAATAGTTTTACAAAAAAAGTTTTAATTGTATAATTATTACATACAACTTAGTATAATCTTTTCAAGAGGAGTGTTTTTTTGAATAAATTATTAGGCATAATCGGTATTATTCTAATTATTGTTGCCATTATTTTAAATCGTACACACGCTGTTGATTCTGGAATTACATTCATTTTAGGCATCATTGCAGGTACTCTTGTCGGCAAATTATTTGAAGGCAAAAAGGAACCCGCGAAATAAAGTTTAATAGAAAAAGCTTCCGCATATTAAAAATGCAGAAGCTTTTTTTATTTCTTCAATCGTAGTCTCGCACAACGTTTTTTCGTCTCAATGAACAGCTCATCTAATTGACGATAACAAGCATATTGGCCTGGTCTTCTTTTGATGAAGGCTAAACGTTCTAACGCATTGATTGGTAATACTTCATATTCTTCATGAACATCGATTTCAGCGACTTCACTCACATCGCATATGAATTGCTCATACAGTTGAATGCCCTCTTCCATATGAGTGCCAGCGGTCTTATCTCGCAAATCATGCGCTTCATGAATAACAGGTACTAGGTCAGACCAGTTTGCGAACCATTGATCCACCGCTTCTTTTTCGATTTTACTTTTAATTACTTCAATCATCTTGTGACAAGCCCCTTTTTCATACGCTTTTGTCCTTCTCGACATAAATCAAATAATGGACATTCATTACAGCCAGGTTTTTGAGCTTTACAATGATAGCGACCGAAGAAAATTAATTGATGATGGGTTTTAGACCATTTTTCGATTGGTGTTTTCTTCATGACCGTTTCTTCAACTTGAAGTACATTATCTTTCCAACGACATAGGCCTAACCGCTTCGTAACTCGCTCAACATGTGTATCAACTGCCATTGCAGGAACACCAAAAGCCACTGATAGCACTACATTCGCTGTTTTGCGCCCGACTCCTGGCAACGTTACTAGATCTTCACGATTCGCAGGAACTTCTCCTCCATAAACATCTAGTAGACGTTGGCTAAGTTTTTGAATGTTCTTTGCTTTTCCTCTGAAAAGCCCGATCGAACGAATATCATTTTCCAATTCCTCTAGTGGAACGGCTAAATAATCTTCTGGTGTTTTATATTTTTGGAATAGGTTTTTCGTTACTTTGTTCACTAATACATCCGTACATTGTGCAGATAATAATGTAGCGATTGTTAATTCAAAAGGATTGTCATGTACTAACTCACAATGAGCATCCGGAAACATTCGATCCATTTCATCTAAACACAATAGCCATTGCTTAATCGTTAGCATTATTCTCTCTCCTCTAACCAATTGTAAAACGGCGCTTTCTTCACTGGTGCGTCTTCTACTTTTTCATGATTTACTGATTTCATATTATGTTCGCGGAATTTTTTAGACTGCTCAACTGCTTCTTTTGAAGTTGTAATATTTTTCTTCTTCCATTCGAATAATATGCGATCAATGTATTTTAAATTCATTTTTTCATTTAGAACTGCTTCTTTTAAAGCTTGTTTAATCAATTTAATATCGTGGCGATCTTCATCAATCCACATCGTAATTGTCTCAATTTCAATTGGCGATAATAAACGGCCAAACTCTTGTTCAAACATTTGAAAAAGTTTACCTTCTTCAAGTTGTTCATTTCTTTCTTCTTTTTGAATGGAACTGTTTTGCTCACAATCCGACAATTTAATCCACAGTGGCATTAAGTTGATTTTTTCATAGAGTACTTGGTTTTGGTTAACCTCTTGTTCAATATGAATTAATCCTTTACGTAAAAGTCCTTGTAGGCAATACATAATCTGATGTTCGGGGATTTCCATACGTGCTGCTAATTCTGTGTGCGGCGGGAAATCAATGCCTTTCGAAATATATGATTGCAATTGTAATAGTAGAATCATTTCTTCATCTGTAATTTTGAGTTTCTTATAATATTTAAAAAATAATTGAGGAACGGAAACTTGCCCACTTGAAATCCAAGATTGGAGCCTCATTTCTTCATTTTTATTCATCTCTATGACTCCTCCTCTGAAAATGCTTCAACAATGATTATAACATTTTATTGGGTGCAAAAGTGCAAAGAATGACTTGAAAAAATGCGCAAAAAAAACACGCCCAATAGCTTTCATACGAAAGACTTTCGAGCGTGTAATTGATTGATTGTGTAACTTGCATTACAACGATCAATTATTGAGCTGACATACCGCCATCAACGATGAATTCAGAACCAGTTGAGTAGCTAGCTTCTTCTGATGCTAGGTAAACTACTAAGTTAGAAACTTCTTCTGATTCAGCAACGCGACCAAGTGGAATATGTTTAGCAAATGCTTCAACAGCAGCTTTTGTATCTTCTTGAACAACCATTGGAGTAGCGATTACACCTGGGTGTACAGAGTTTACGCGGATGTTTTTGCTTGATAATTCAAGAGCAGCAGCTTTAGTAATACCACGAACTGCGAATTTAGTATCAGTGTAACCAACTGCACCACCAACAAGACCGTTAAGAGATGAGATGTTTACGATTGAACCTTTACCAGCTTTTTCCATTGAAGCTGTAACAGTTTTAATACCTAAGAATACAGATACTTGGTTGATTTCTACGATACGACGGTAGTCTTCAACTGAAGTATCAGCGATTTTTTTAGCCATAGTAATACCAGCGTTGTTTACTAATACGTTTACTGGACCGAATGCTTCTTCAGCTTTCGCTACTACGTTTTTCCAATCTTCTTCGTTTGCAACGTTTTGTTTAACGAAAATTGCGTTTTCGCCAAGTTCTGCAGCAAATGCATTACCTTTTTCTTCATTTAAATCTGTAAGAACGACTTTAGCGCCCTCTGCGATGAATTTTTTTGCGTGTGAAGCTCCCATACCTTGAGCTGAACCTGTGATAATTGCTACTTTACCTTCTAAACGAGCCATTATAAAACTCCTCCTTAAATTAACTAGAAATAAACTACACTTGTAAATTAACAAACTTTATAATGCTTTGTCAATGAAAAAGCTTAAATATTTTAGAATTAAACTATTTAATCCTTAAGTTCATTGTATCACAAAGTCACATAATATCTATATGTCCTATTTATTTCATCTGTAAACTTTTCATTTTTCATTTTTACTGTCATAATGTAGGAATATTGCAAAGAAAGGGGTTGAGTACTTGTCTTTATCAAAAGATCGACGTATTATTCGAACACAATCAAGCTTAAAAGAAGCTTTAATTCAGTTGTTAATGGAAGAAGCAGATTTCAAAAAACTGTCCATTAAAACCGTCGCAGCAAAAGCAAATGTCAATCGTGTCACATTTTATTCCCACTATAACGACTTAGATGGATTATTAAATGCGATTTTCGATGATTACTTAGACAGTTTATTAAAACATTTCCGAGACAGTTATCAATCCCTCGGAAAATTTTCTTCAACAGACGAAAGATTACATCTACCTATTTTTGAATTTATTTATGCAAACCAATTCGTCTTCACATTAATCATCAAGGGTGAATTAATTCCAGGTTCGCAAAATCGTTTTTGTGAAAACCTCGTGAAATTAACGCATCGTGAAATAAAACTAAATGATGAACTTCCAATTGAAGTACCTGCTTTAAGCTATTTCTCTACTTATGGAAGTTTAGGTTTTTTCATCTACTGGATGGAAAATAATTTCGACCAAAAACCAAAAGTCATGGCTAAAAAACTGACGTATCTCCATAGTAAGTTATTCGAAGAAGCTGAAGTTTTTTAATCATACACATCATAAAAAGGTGAAGGAAATTGAGAATTCCTTCACCTTTTTTATCTAAATCTTTATATTTTTTTCTTGAAACAAATGATTCGGTTTGCTTCAATAAACCCCATTGCAGCATGAAATTTAGCACTTGCTTCATTTTCCAATTCACAATCACTCGCAAATTCGCTGCACCCTTTTTGAGTAGCCCATTGCTCGCAATATTGGACTAAATCACGCGCAATTCCACGTTTTCTATATTGCTCTAAGACGAAAACACCTTCTAAATAACCTACCGGAGATGTCTCTGTCCCTTCCACATAATCCACTCTCAATTGACATTGAGCAAAGCCAATCGCTTGCTCTTTTTCTTTAAAAATAAAAACTGCGCATTGCTCGGATGCAATTAGTTGTTCAAATTCTTCCTTTAATTCACTCGCTTCATGCCCTTCCCATAAAAGCATAGCGAGCGACGTTACATTTTCTACATCTTCAATAGTAGCTAATTTAACATCGTTTCGGTATTCATCCCCCAGCTTCTATAAGTGGGGGATGAATACCGTTCAGTTTGAGGGTTACCGTTGGTAACTCGAAAACTGATATAAAGGTCTTATCGCCTTTTTCTTTTAGCTTAGATAAGAACATATGTTTCTTTTTTAGTTA
>NZ_QFVS01000001.1 GCF_003143955.1 Kurthia zopfii
CTTTCTTTTCCCTTATAACAACGGAAGAATTGAAGGAATTAACAATAAAATCAAAGTCTTAAATCGAGTTGCCTATGGTTACAGGAACTTTGAAAACTATCGCAACCGAATCTATTTACACTTCGCATTAAAAAGAGCGAGCCACGCTTCATAAATGAAAAGTGATCTCGCTCAAACCAATCGATTTTTATTCAATTGAAAACTCTCACCAACGTTATTTGACAAAGAGCCCTTTTTTGGTTGAAAACAGTAGAAAGAATAACTTTGTGCTAAAATAAGAGGACAATGTAATGGAGGTTTTAATGATGAAAAAAGTAGTAATCGCAACAAAAAATAGAGGGAAAGTGAAAGACTTCGAAGCAATTTTCGGCCCATTAGGTTATGAAGTTGTGACGATGTTTGACGTAGCACCAGATATGGAAATAGAAGAGACAGGTACTACTTTCCAAGAAAATGCCATTTTAAAGGCTGAAACGCTTTCTAAAGCGCTTAATATGCTTGTTATAGCCGATGATAGCGGTTTAATGATTGATGCGTTAAACGGCGAACCAGGCGTTTATTCAGCACGTTATGCAGGTGATCATGACGATGAGGCAAATATGGATAAAGCTTTGAAAAACCTACAAGGCGTACCTACTGAAGAAAGAACTGCAAGATTCTGCTGTTGTCTAGCAATTACAGGACCAGACTATCCAACAGAAACAGTATTCGGCACTTGTGAAGGTATTATTTTAGAAGAACGTCGTGGAGAAAATGGCTTCGGCTATGATCCAATCTTCTTCGTTCCATCAAAAAATAAAGCAATGGCAGAGATGACACCAGAAGAGAAGGGCGCAATCTCTCACCGAGGCAACGCATTACAATTATTGAAAGAAAAAATTAACCTATAGAGGTGACATAGCGATGAAAATTGTTGTATTAAGCGATACGCATGGTGATGCCAATCTAATCGAGCAAGTATATGAACAAGAGCAAGACGCAGATGCATTCTTCCATTGCGGCGATAGTGAATTAGCGTATGACGATGCCCATTTTCATAATATGTATCGTGTTAAAGGGAATTGCGATTTCGATCGTAACTTTGTAGATGATCTACTTATACCGATTGGCGAACGCTCAATCTTTATGACACATGGCCATCTTTATAATATTAAGATGACATTAACACCACTGGATTATAAAGCGCAGGAGACAGGTGCTGACATCGTACTATTCGGACATTCGCATCTACTTGGAGCTGAGCAAATTGGCGATACATTATTTTTAAATCCCGGCAGTTTACTACTTCCAAGAGGCGGTAATCCAAAAAGCTACGCAACAATTGAATGGCAAGCAAACACCGATGAAATCAAGGTTTCCTTCCTTTCACCAACTAAAGAAAAAATCTCAGAACATTATTTCTCTATATTGAAAAAATAATGTTGACATATTATCCAGTCCTGGTCTATAATAGGTATTGTCCTTAAGAAAATGTTCTTAAGAAACAATGTCTCAGTAGCTCAGCTGGATAGAGCAACGCCCTTCTAAGGCGTCGGTCGGGGGTTCGAATCCCTCCTGGGACATCAAAGGGTTCAGATTGAAAAAAGTTTGAACTTTAAAATTATGCTTCAAATCCTTTATAGATAAGGGTTTGAGGCATTTTTTTGTTTTAGGGGATTAAGATATGGATAGGTTGAAAAAGGTGCGGTTTGTATACCTGATTACACAAAATATGTACCGCAGTTTATACGCTTAATAATCGTTCGAAAATGCTAGTAGTTAGTTTTGAATCTATATCGCACAACTCTTCCATAAGTTGCGCATATGTAGATGTTGTAAAGTCTAATGATACGTGACCAAGTCGCTCTGATACATAGAGTAAACTAATTTCTTTATAAGGCAATATACTCACGTGTGTATGTCTTTAACCCCACTCTGTAATTATAGGTGTAATATGTAGAGAACGTTTGGAACGGAGCAGTACATCACTTAATAGATCTTTTGTAATTACATGAATAGGAGATTTAGCATGATAAAATATACGCTCATCTATAATCTTTTTATCATTTTATTTTTTAAGGATTTAATTCATTAGCAAACAAGTCTTTAGAATTTATTAAAGAGTTCAAATATTTTTTAAAAAGTATTACTGAAGTAACCGAATAAAATTACTTAGATTTCCCAAAGAAAATAATTTAAAATCAAAATTAAGTTTTATTGAATAAAAATATTAGTGGAGATTACATTATCCAATTTATATAATTATTAGTTAATAAATGTTTTTACGATATACAGGCTTCTTTAATGAAATTATATATTGGAAGTTATTGGTGTTGCAAAGAGACGGTATCTTTGCAACATGGAACACCTAAATCTAATTTTCCTGAAGAAAAGATGTAGAGGAATTTTAAAGTAATAGTTATAGAAAATATATAATTAAGGTTCCTTCATTTGACTAACATAATATTGAAAATTCTGGTTAGACTAATACTAAATGGCTATAATAAAAAGTAAAGTTCGAAATAAAGGGGGAGTTCTTATTCAAAAAACCTAAAATAAATAGAACAATCTCCCGAAATTAGACTTTATTAAAGGATTTACATAGTAAGGTAATAGGGGGTGGAGATAAGATTTTTCCTCTTTCGATAATTGAGATAGAAAATAAAAAATTAATTTATGAATTTGAAACTCTAGCTAGAGGTTTATTTTTATTATGAAATCAAGAGCCATATGAAGATGAAATATAAGCTGCTTCAGAAATGTTTAATAATGAATATTATTAAGAAATTATGGATTTTACTAATACCGTAATTAATCTAATCAAAGGTGTGGCTGCTTATCGGGAACTAATTTTTTTTGAAAAACCTAAAATATTTACTAATCAATTCAGTCTAGTTGATGAGTTCAACTGTCGAACAATTAAATTATGTTTGTTTAAAGGTATGAAAGTTTAAATGAAGTAAAATAGTATGACGAATGAAAACAAACAAAAATATCAAAATAGCGTTGAATTTATTAAGTTAATTTTAATTCAGTGAATTAAAGTTATAATGCAGACATAGATGGGGTGTTCTAATTGAAAACGGCAAAAAATTCTCTAATTGGTTATTCTTATCAAAAAACAGTGGCCTTTTATATATTAACTCTTATGGACGCAGAAAGAGAAATTTTAGAGATAGAAGTAGAAGCTGATGTCGAACATAAATTTGATGATTTAGTAATAGTTAATCATGATGGCTCTAAAACGTACTGTCAAATGAAAGACTTTAAAGAAGTAAAAGCCACTGATATCACTGTAAAGGATGGAGTAGCAAAAATTAAGTCCATTCCACATGTAATATCAGAAATGAAAAATATTATCTTCGTTAAAAAAATCGACATGGAATGTAACTCGGAAATATTAGGCTTGCCAAGCTATTCGATTAATGATGTCTACATTATTTCTTTATCTAGAGAAGAGATTAGAGCAAAGGTAGAAGAACTTTATGAAATAGATATGACTAGGATGGCACTTCTAGAATCATTTTTTGAAAAAAGGTTGGATGATCGAGAAATGTTAATTAGTCTTTCAGAATTACCTATCTTACAAACCTACTCTAATCAACTAGTAGACCCTTCTATTGAAGTCAGAGAGTTTCATCTTTCTAATCAAACGACTTTATTTATTGAAGGAAAGCCTGGTGTTGGTAAAAGTCACTTAGTAAATAATTTAAGAGTCGTTGGAGAAAAAATAATCTATAGATTTTGGATATCTAATCAGGACTATGATTATCAAGATAGATTGCGTTACGATAATTTTATTGGCAATTTAATAAAGATGATTTTTAAGAAGTTAGTTAAAAAAGACAATGCTGAAATTGCAGCTGAATTAGTAGCTAATAAAACTACACTAATTATAGATGGGCTAGATCATGTAGAAAATTATAATCCATATGAATTAGATAGATTTATTCAGTTTATAGAGATTATGGAACAGAGTGGTGTTAAGGTAGTCATATTTTCAAGGCCATTAAAACATTGTATTAAGTGGGAAATTTATAGATTACAAAATTGGGATTTTGACCAAACTTGCACCTTTTTGAATAAACAATATCATTTATCTGATTATTTATTATCTAAAGAGATATTCCAAATCACTCAAGGCTATCCGATTTTAGTGAAGTTTGTAGCAGACTCCTATAAAATAAATAAAAATATACCCGATTTACCACAATTAAATACTGTCAATGAATATTATGATGAAATAACGAAGCAGTATAGCAATAAAGAAACCTTAGGATTGTTCTTAACTTCTAATTCATATTTTATGAGGTCGGAGATAGATACTTTACTAGGTACTAACTCAATGTTTATTAATCAGATAATAGATGAGCATCCTTACTTATTTGAAATCAAGTTGAATAGGATATCTTTACTACATGATAGTTTGAATACTTATTTAAGAATATCTTTATCTGGAAATTTGAGTGTAGAACAAGTTGTAACTGATATTAAAAGCAAGGTATATGAATCAATTATGTCAGGGAAAAAACAATATATAAATAGATATTTACATTTTAATTTCGATATTAACGAGCAACTTCAAATTACAAGAACATATGCAGATATAAATTTCTTCGAAAAATGGTTTAAAGGAACAATAGATATAGAATCGGTTCAAGAGTTTTACAGTCAATTAAGGTATACACTTAAAGGTATTGCCCCAAACAAATTAACAATAAATAATTATTATGATTTAAATTTAATTTTAAATATTTTAGCTAGAGATCACATCTCAAGTTTAAAAGAATTTTTATATATTTATATTAAATCATTACTATTTAACGGATACACCGAAGACAATATCACAAGTAATGGTTATCTTTTCGGAATGTGGTACTTTATAAAAGAGGGGAATTATTCGTCTTTAGAAGTAGTTGAAGCTCATAATCATTTCGATACTACAGATTTTTATATGTCTATTCGGAATAAAATTGAAGATGTGGACAAGTATTTTGATATATTAGAAGCTCATGTTGATTTTAATAAGGCACAACATTTATTGGGTGAGGTTAGTGAATTAGACTTCAAAGATATAATAGAAAATATATTTGTAATACTATATATAAATGAGTCTCCAAAACAAACAGAATTTGAGGTGTGGAAAAATAAAATACATGATTATATAGACCGGAATGAAGATATAACATTTTTTATAAAAGAGATTTTTAGTAAATATGGTCATCGAGAACTGTTTATTCCATCTGTAATGGTATCTATAGTATATAGATTAAAGACATTAGGTTTTTTAAAAGAGGAAAATGAATTTTTAAATCTTTCTTTAGAAGATTTTTTCAGTCAATATAAAGGGAAAGATTCTTTTGAATTAATAAGCTATGTAGAAGATTATTTAAGGCTAAATCTATTTTTGAAAAATTCTATTGATATGGATTCCATTTATAAACTATTTACGTGTTATTATGCAAGGAAAGATTATACAGTCCATAATATTTGGAAGCCATTAATACTATTTCAAAGAAAAGGATATTTAGAAATCGAAAAAAGCACTGAAATAATTAGGGAACTTCAATCTAAATCAGAAAAAGGTATAAGACATATTCTTGATTACTATGTAGATAATTTAAATAATCAGGAGTTTAGTTATTTTATTCAAGAAATATATTCGAAGGATACAGACTTAAACTTAAATGTTTTTAATTTAGCACCAGATAAAATAAATATGCTAAGTTTAGAGCTTGTACAAATAGAATTCTTTAAAATGTTGCGCGGATATTGTTATAGTAAAAAAATCGAATATAACGAGCTAAAAAATATCTTACATTCAAAGTATTCAAACGAGGTATTAAAGATAATTAAGAGTTGTGAATACAAAATATGGGGAGAAAATACTTTTTTTGATCTTGAAGATTTTAAAGGGTATGAAGAAATTTTTCAAATAACTTGTAAAAGAGAACATCATGACTATATAGAAGTGACTAGCAATTATGAAAAGGGTTTTTTAACCGAAGAAGATATACAATTTGTTATCAACGAGGAGCTATTGCCAATAGAGATAGCTAGTTTACCAGATGGATTTCATAGTGCTTTTAGTGAGTTAGAATTATATCGACACTTTGAACACAAAACACTAACAAATAATTTTCAGGAAATTTTACATGCAGCAATATGTAGTAAAATTTCTAGTATAGACAGTCCATCAAACTTATTTGAAATGATAGGAAATGTTCCTGTTTTTGTAGAAGAGTTTATTTCTAGTGAAGTAGACTTCAATTCTTTGGCGAGTAGTTTTTTCACGTTTCTTAAAATTTCGGGAGTAGATGAGTAGGTTATATTACATTTAGTTGGATAATTCTAATTTAAGTATGTTAGTTACTAAAAAGATAGATATTAATAGGCAATTAAAAAATTTAGCGTAGGGTTGCTTTAATGACAATAGTTATTGCATGGGTGAGGAAGGTACGAGATGTAGAAGATTTATGGCTAGCTTCGCATAGCTGATTATCGTAGAATGGCACTGTTTGGGATGAATATTTGCAATCAAACTTACTTCCGGGAAAAAAAGTTTACTGCATTTGCTGATAACACACTTATCGCTTATCCTAATAAGAAGTATTCCATTTTTTAGAGAACTATAAGATTTAGAACTGATTTTACGTTCTTGAATTCCAAGAGGGAGACTCTCATTCGATGAATTTTGTTCTCGTTAGAAAACTAGGTTTGTATGTGTATTTGATTTGTTATTATAATAATTATTAATACTGAGTGAGCAGAAAAAATAATGAAAAAAGCGAGATCACTTTTCAATATCGAAATGTGATTTCGCTTTTAATTTTCATTAATAACCAATAATATTCGAGTAAATAAATTATTAAAAATCTGCGAATTAAAAAATGAATAAAGGATCGCATAAGTCTATATAGATCACTACTTCCAGCAAAACCGATTTTTATGAATAAAGAAAATAAGCGATGTATAGTCTAGTGAAAGAATCCTATTTGGTATCATCATTCTGTTCGCTTATATATGTTTCTTTCAAAAAAATAGAAAAACGTCGAAGAAATATTTTTTCTTTAAAAATAAAAAACATTTCCTCTGAAGTTGAAATAATAGCTGCAGATTAGAAAGACTCCTTTATGATGATTACTATCAAAAAAACACCATGTCCCATCTGAATGAATCATCCGATTTTGTATTGATCTAAACAAATATCAGAAATTGCATAAAATTCTTCTCAAAATTAACTCCTCGTTTTTAGAAAAAGAATAAAAATAATCGTGGAAATTGAAAAAATATCAATTTTACAAAAATATTTTTCGAAATAAAAAAGTGTCTAAACCATTGACGTAGTAAGAGTTTTGAAAAAATTATGGAAGATTATTATTTTAAAAAATAAAAATTGTTCTTTTAATTCAGAAAAATATAGTGTTATACTCTCGTTGCAAACTAATTTAAGGTGTTAGGGAGGAATTTTTTATGGCATTACGTGATGTATTTATGAGTTTATCTGAGAACCAATTACTAAATGGAATGGCTCAAAAATATGGTTTACGCATGGGGGCACAAAGTGTTGTAGCTGGAACAACTATTCCGGAAGTTGTGGAAACAATTAAGGAATTAAACAAAGCGAACATTTCATGTACAGTAGATAATTTAGGGGAATTTGTATTTGAAAAGTCTGCAGCAACAGCAGCTAAAGCAAATATTTTAGAAGTGATTCAAGCAATCCACGATGAAAATCTGGATGCGCATATCTCGTTAAAACCATCTCAACTTGGTCAAGATATCGATATCGACTTCTGCTATGAAAATTTAAAAGAGATCGTATCGGTTGCTCATGGTTACGGAATTTTCGTAAACTTTGACATGGAGAATTACGCTCGTCTACAAAGTTCATTCGACTTACTTGAAAAATTACATGTGGAATATGACAATGTTGGAACTGTTATTCAAGCATACTTTTTCGAGTCAGAAGCGAATATTGAAAAGTATAAAAACTTCCGCCTTCGTATCGTAAAAGGCGCATATAAAGAAAATCCAGATGTTGCTTACCAATCAAAAGAGGACATCGATGAAGCTTACTTACGTCTAATCGAACAACATTTACTAATCGGTAAATTCACTTCGATCGCGACACATGACCATAATGTAATTAA
The DNA here is from genome assembly GCF_003143955.1 of Kurthia zopfii. Taxonomy (GTDB): domain Bacteria; phylum Bacillota; class Bacilli; order Bacillales_A; family Planococcaceae; genus Kurthia; species Kurthia zopfii. Next base: position 8,133 of record NZ_QFVS01000001.1, read on the forward strand.
TCATGTGAAAAAATTCGTAAAAGACAATAATATTCCGAATGATAAATTCGAATTCCAAATGTTATACGGTTTCAGAAAAGAAATGCAGTATGATTTAGCAAAAGAAGGGTACAATTTCTGTACATACCTACCATTCGGTAATGATTGGTACGGTTACTTCATGCGTCGTCTTGCAGAAAGACCACAAAACTTAGCGCTTGTATCTAAACAAGTGTTCACGAAGAAAACAAATACAGTGATTGCAGTAGGAGCAGCAACATTCTTACTTGGTAGACTTTCTAAGAAATCAAAAAAAGTTAAAAAATAATTAAATATAAAAAAAGAGATTAGGATTTTAGGTCCTAATCTCTTTTTTTGCGTTATTTTGTAAATTGTTTTGCATCAATTTGGAAGTTTTTCATACGATATTGCAAACTCTGTCTACGAATGCCGAGTGCTTCGGCAGATTTTGAAATATTCCCATCATGAAAATCGAGCGCTTTCGTAATGTAGTAGGATTCTACCTCTTTCATGTAGTGATCCAGTGGGCGAATATCGCTAGAATTTTTAATAATAAACAATTCACTTGATTCTTCAACGTCCGTTTGCATGACATGTTGGATTTTCCACTTGAAGTGAGGTGGCAATAAATGCATCTCAATAGTCGTTTCATTCGTAATGACAGTCGTCATTTCATCCAACAATGCTTCTAATTCTTTTAGATTGCCTGGCCAAGTGTAATTTAAAAATAATTCCTTCACTTCTGGTGATAAAGCTTGAATGGCAGAACCATAGTTTTCACGATGTCGTTGGAAGTAGTCATTAATAAATGGCATGATATCTTCTTTTCGCTCACGTAATGGCGGCACATAAATTGTAATCGATGAAAACAGTCGGTATAGATTTTTTGATAATTTTTGTTCTTGGATCAAATCAATCGGATCTTTGCCAACACTCGCAATCATCATATGGTCATGATGTGGGTGCTGTTCAAAGAGTGAGACGAGATGTTCCTGTGCAGGAATTGATAAATACTCGATTCGCTCTGCGAAAAAAGTCATCTTTTTCTCTTCGATAATTTGTTTTTCTAGCTGATTTAAAATGGTTTCTTCATCTCGACGACAAATCATATTAATAAACGCCTGATTCGGATTCGATAAATCGTGGTGAATACCTTCCGCAATCATGTCGATCCCAGTTCCAGATTCGCCAATGAGAAGAACAGGCATTTTACTTAGCGCAACTATTCTCGCTTTTTGAATGACTTCTTTCATGACTTTCGATACAGCCGTGATGATATCAAAAGTAAGAGGAGCGCCGTATCGACGTAAAGGGCGATACATCATTAGCTCGATTTGTGTAATATCTCGAGCGAATTCCACTGCACCAATTACTTCACCATCTTCAAGAAGTGGATAGATATTGCTAATGTACGTAACTTCTTGATTTTTCTTATTCCAAAAAATTTTTTTATGATTTGTTAATTGTTTTCCTGAATGCAACACTTGGAAAATTTCACTTTGATCAGATTCGAAATCGATTATTTCATGCGCACGATGATTTTCAAAATCGATTTCATCAATGCCTTCAAGTTCTCTCATTTTCCCATTGTAGACAATGAATTCGCCATCTAAATTGATTGCGCGGATTCCAGTATCACCTTGCTCGATAATATATTTATAAATATTTAATAATTTTTGATTGTCCATAATGTCCTCCTGTATTGCACATATGGGTTTTATTGTAACATTTGACGAGTAGTTTGCGCGATATTTTAAAAGATTTTGAAAATTATAGTTGCGTAATGCTAAAAAATATTGCATGATATATTTAGAAATAGAAATTAAGTGCAAAATTATTTGGCACTTCATCACTTAGGGGGCAATTTACATGATTCCATACAAACATGAACCATTTACTGACTTTTCAATCAAAGAGAACAAAGATGCATACTTAGAAGGATTAGCAACTGTACAAGGTTACCTTGGTCAAGCGTATCCATTAATCATCGGTGGCGAAAGAGTTTCTACTGAGGAACAGATCACTTCTTACAACCCAGCTAAGAAAACTGAAGTAATTGGAAGCGTTTCAAAAGCGTCTAAAGACTTAGCTGAAAAAGCAATGCAAGTAGCAGATGAGACATTCAAAATGTGGAGTCAAGTTGAACCAGAAATTCGTGCAGACGTTTTATTCAAAGCAGCATCAATTATCCGTCGCAGAAAACACGAATTCTCAGCACTATTAACTTTAGAAGCTGGTAAACCTTGGAATGAAGCAGATGCAGATACTGCAGAAGCAATCGACTTCTTAGAATATTATGCACGCCAAATGCTTCGCTTAAAAGACGGTCAAAAAGTTGAGAGCCGTGTAGGTGAATACAACCGTTACGACTACATTCCACTAGGTGTAGGGATCATCATCTCACCATGGAACTTCCCATTCGCAATCATGGCGGGTACTACAGTAGCAGCAGTTGTAACTGGTAACACAGTTCTATTAAAACCAGCTTCTACAACTCCTGTAGTAGCATACAAATTTATCGAAGTTCTTGAAGAAGCGGGTCTTCCTGCTGGCGTAGTAAACTTCGTACCAGGTTCAGGCGCAGAAGTAGGCGATTACTTAGTTGATCACCCACGCACTCGTTTCGTATCATTCACTGGTTCTCGTGATGTAGGTCTACGCATTAACCAACGTGCTTCAGTTCTTAACGAAGGACAAATTTGGATCAAACGTATCATCGCTGAAATGGGTGGTAAAGATACAATCGTAGTTGATAAAGAAGCTGATTTAGAATTAGCAGCTCAATCAATCGTGAAATCTGCATTCGGCTTCTCAGGACAAAAATGTTCAGCTTGTTCTCGTGCAATCATCGTAGAAGATGTATACGAAGAAGTAGTAGCACGCGTAACTGAATTAACAAAAGCATTAACAATCGGTGATCCAACTGACAATGCAAACTTCATGGCTACAGTAATCGATGAAGCAGCATTCAAAAAAATCACTTCATATATCGAAATCGGTAAAACTGAAGGTAAATTAATGGCTGGTGGTACTGCAGATGATTCAGTTGGTTACTTCGTAAATCCAACAGTATTCGCTGATGTAGATCCAAGCGCTCGTATCATGAAGGAAGAAATCTTTGGCCCAGTAGTAGCAATCGCTAAAGCAAAAGACTTCGACCAAGCAATCGAAATTGCAAATGATACAGAATACGGCCTAACAGGTGCTGTTATTACGAAAAACCGTCTGAACCAAGAGAAAGCTCGTAAACAATTCCACGTAGGTAACTTATACTTCAACCGTGGCTGTACTGGAGCAATCGTTGGTTACCAACCATTCGGCGGATTCAACATGTCAGGTACAGATTCAAAAGCTGGTGGCCCTGATTACTTACAATTACACATGCAAGCTAAAACAACTTCAGAAACTTTCTAATAAAGTCTGAAATTGACGAGAGAGATCGCATTTTTACATGCGGTTTCTCTTTTTTATTTGGAGTTTCTTCTATTATAATGTCGTAAAAAATATAGCAAGTTTGGAACAGAGTTCTCATTTCAAGATTGTTATAATGAAAATAGATGCAAGAGAAGGAAGTGAGCCATTGAATTATCATGAGGATATTAAACGAAGTATTGAATATATTGAGCTGCGTATTAAAGAGGATCCCAAAGCATTTGATATTGCTCATAATGCAGGTTATTCAGTATTTCATTTTAGTCGCATTTTTCGCTTATATTATGGCACACCGTTAATGGATTTTGTCCGAAAAAAACGACTAATCGAAGCGAGGAAGGAACTAAAATCAAAAAGAAAAATAATTGATGTGGCAATGGATTTCGGATTTCAAACTGCGAGTGGTTTCTCGAAGGCGTTTCGGAAAGAGTTTGGTTATAGTCCAACAGTATATATTTCGCGAAGTACGGAAACGAACTTTGAATCTATTTTACAAGATGGAAATATAATAAAAACACCTACTTTTATTCAAAAATCTTCATTCAAAATAGCTGGATATGGTATAAAAACAATGCAATCTGAAGGAAATACGAAAGATATCGCAGCTTATTGGGATACGTACACAGGGGAGAATTTAGAAAGCAAAATGTATGCCAAACTAGAACCACCAAATCACGGAGAAGTTGGGATTAGTGTGACTTCAGAGGAGGGGCTATTAACTTATCTATTCGGAGTTATTGTAGACAACTATGATAAAGTAACTCAAGAAATGATGACATTTGAAGTACCAGAAGCACAATATGCTGTTTTTACAACGCCACCAGTGAATAATATTGTCACAGCTATGAATTATGACGAAGATCCACTGGCGAAAGTTGTGAAATCAACTTGGCAATATATATTTGAAGAATGGTTTGAAACGAGTGACTATGTTTTTGATGAATCAAAAGTGGATTTTGAATTTTATGATGAAAGATGTCATGGTCTCGAAGATGCAGTAATGGAAATATACGTACCAATAAAAAGGAGAGATTGAATGTTTAGTTATTACGGTAAATTATGTACAGAGGTTTATGAATTAACCAAACCAGTTGGTTGTTCAATAGATGGTGACCTTGAGTATTATAAAAGTCGATTAAAGGATGTACAAGGAAAGATATTAGAAGCGGCTGTTGGCTCAGGAAGAATCATCATTCCTTTGCTAGAAGAAGGCTTTGATGTTGAAGGCATTGACTACTCAAATGAGATGTTAAAAGTTTGTCGCGAAAGATGTGAAGAAAGAAATTTGGATGCGCGTTTATTTGAAGCGAATTTAAAAGACTTCACATTGCCGAATCAATATGAGGCAATAATCATCCCGACAGGTTCATTTTGTTTAATAGAAAAGCGGGAAGATGCTATGAACGCTTTACAAAGAATATACGAACATTTGCAAATAGGCGGGCGTTTTATTGTAGATCTTGAAATTCCGTATGATTGGAAAACAGATGAAATTACAACCTCTACATTCGAGTTACCAAATGGGGATGGCATCACGATGGAAAGGAAATCAATCGACATGGATTGGTTGAATCAAGTGACGACTTCCTATTTGAAATATGAGAAATGGCGTGAAGGAACACTAATTGATTCGGAGTTACAAAAATTCTCATTACGTTGGTATGGGATTGAGGAATTCCGGTTACTATTAGAAAAAATAGGTTTCACAAATATTAGTTGTTCTGCAAATTATGAATACAATAAACAGCCAACAGATATCACTCAAAGCATTACATTTGAAGCAACTAAAAAACTCTGAAATTTCGGATTATTTAACTTTGACAAGTAAATTCTATGCTAAAATTGTGTTACAACAATGGAAGCAGGGGATACTATGGATTTCGCAATATTTTTTATGATTGGCGTTGTCGGCAATGTCATCGGAACGCTCGTCGGTGGTGGAGGGCTCATCAGTTTGCCAACGATGTTATTAATGGGGATGCCCGTCCATTCCGCAATTGGCGCAAATAAAGTATCCAATACAATTAGTTCATTATCGAGCTTTTTAGTGATTTTTAGACGTAAAGAAGTAACGATGAAAGAAGCGGGAGCTGTCCTCATCTTTTGTCTAGTCGGCGGAATTCTCGGTGGACTTGTCGCTTCTTTACTTAGTGGTGAAGTGTTGATGATGATTGCGATCGTCCTACTAAGCTTCGCATTCATTATGTCCTTTATTAATGCGGGCAATTTTGATGGAACGAATATTTTTAAGGCGAATAAGAAAACAGGTGCTGCATTAGTCGGAATCGGCATGTATGATGGCATGTTCGGCCCTGGAAGCAGCACGCTTGCGATGTATGTGTATGCAAGTCAAAAAATCGCATATATTCGCGCAATCGGTTTAGCTAGAGTAGGGGTTTTCGCAAGTTGTTTTGGATCGGCTATTACATATATTGCGACAGGGAAAATTCATTGGCCACTAACAATCGCATTAATGACTGGTGCAATTATTGGGGCTCAAATCGGTGTAAGAATCGCCCGTAAGTTAAAAACGAAACATATAAAGCCGCTGCTACGACTTGTCACCATCTTATTAATTGTACAAATGATCATTGATCATTGATTATTTTGCATAACAAGAATGGCTAAACGAAAAAAGAAAGGACTAAGGCATAAAAGCCAAAGTCCTAGGAAGTAATAATTTTGATATAGTGAGCCATTTCAATCTTATAGAGAAGAATTGAGATTTTCTTCACGTGTTTTTTTTCGATTAATTAATGCAATTACACAAACGCCTATAAAAAAATAAATTGATTAAGAAAAATCCAATGAGAATATTCACAACTGGATTGGAATACTCAGGGAAATAGGCAAAGTATTGAGCGATTGCTAGACCGGACCATTGATAAAGACCGAAAAATCTAAGAAAAGAATCATAAGGGAAGTAAAGTAAGATTAATGCCCATATTCCAGTAAGCCATATTAATTTATTACGCGTATAGTATTGTAGTATTAATAGAATGAGTAACCCGATGCCACTGATTACAAAATAAAGTGCTACTCTTGGTTTAACTGAAAAATCATCTGTATCCGATTCAATAATACCAGCTGTAACATAAAGTACGTACCACATAATAATATTAGCTATAATGGCTGTATTTCTAAGGTGGAAAATGGGAAGAAAAGTACCTATTTTCTGAGTAGATTGATTCGATTTAACTCGGCTAGACGAAAAATGTTGTTGAGTATAGATGAGCTTTGTAGTATCGCTTGAATCCAAAGTGTTTTCATTCTCTTGATTAAGCGTATTCGGTAATTTGATGCCACAATTACCACAGAAATTTGCGTCACTGATCAGTTTAGCTCCGCAATTATAACAAAAATTCATTTATTTTAAACTCTGAAAAAATATAAATAATGTATGAAATTGATAAATCCTTCATTTATTTATGAAAACTATAATGAATGTATTTACAAAAAAGGTATAGATGTATAATAATGGTTAACCTCCGTGAAATATAGCAGCATTGGCAACACAAAGTCTGAAGAGCGAAAGGAGAGAATGATGAGCAAAACAAATTATATAGAATTATATATCCTTTCTGGTGTATTAATCGTTGTAGGAATTCTATTAATGTTTAAAAGTTATAGTATGGGCGTAGAAATTAGTGATGAGTGGTTAGCAAACAGAGAAGATGATATTGGAGATACAGTTAAATACATGAGTTTGGGGCAGTTCTATCAAAATAATTTCGTCTTTATCGGGCGCACTCTTTTTGTCTTTGGTTTAGTCGTATCGATCGTGACATTTTTTGTTTCGAATTTAACGAAAGATAAGGCAGAACAATAAATGAAGATCATCCTTCGTGAATTGCTTTATTGACGGTGAGCGTGTAAAATAATCATAGTCTATTTAAGTGATCGAAGAAGGTGAAAGAGAATGGGGAAGTATCAATTAGATTCAAAAGGGCATGCTGCAGTGAATAAGTATCATGAGAAAAACATACCAGCACAAGATGATAAAAAACAACGTCTTGCAAAGTTACGTGAAGAAATATTAAAGAAAAAACAATCAAAAAAATAAATAAATCCAAATGAAAAAATCGCTTCCCATAATAGGAGAGCGATTTTTTTGTATTATTTTTTCACTAAACCGTCGTGAATTTGAGTTAAGTTCCATTCCATCATATCGTAGTAGCTATCGCCTTCTTCACCTTGTTCTGAAATAGAGTCAGTGAAGATTTTCGCATGAATTGGAATATTTGTTTCTTTAGAAATCATTTTCATAGGGCGATCATCTACACTACTTTCAACAAATAAGGCAGGGACTTCTGTTTTACGAAGTTGATCGACTAGATTTTTGATTTGGTTCGGTGTTCCTTCTTCTTCTGTGTTGATTTCCCAAATGTAAGCTGATGGGATGTCATATGCTTTCGAGAAGTATTTGAAACAACCTTCACTCGTTACGATCATTTTTTGAGCTTTTGGAATATCAGCAAATTTTTCTGTTGCTTCAGCGTTTAATTTCGCAAGTTTTGCAGTGTATTCTTTTACATTTTTTTCGTAAGTTTCTTTATTAGCAGGGTCTTTTGCGATTAATTGAGTCGCGATGTTGTTGGCATAAATAATGCCGTTATCAAGATTTAACCATGCGTGAGGATCTTCTTTACCTTGGCCTTTTTTACCTTCTAAATAAAGTGGTTCTACACCTTTACTCACCGCAAAGTAATCTTTACCATCTTCTTTTTTCGCATTGTTCATTAATTTTGTGAACCAAGCATCTCCGCCTGTTTCAAGGTTTAAACCGTTATAGAAAATCAAATCTGCATCTGTGGATCTTTTAATATCTTCTGGTAACACTTCATAATCATGTGGATCTTTACCGACTGGTACGATACTATGTAGCTCAATTTTGTCACCTGCGATATTTTTCGTCAGATCCCAGAGGATTGAATTGGTTACAACAACTTGTAATTTTCCTGAAGCTGCTTCTTTTTTGTCGCCACATGCTACTAGGAAAATCGATAATGCGAGTAGTAAGCTCATGAAGACTGTTGTTTTTTTGGTCATTCTCATGCTTTTAGTACCTTCTTCCGTAAATGAATTTGTTTTGGTGAAACTAAGAAACTAATTAAAAAGATAGATGTTGAAGTAAGTACGATTGTCGAACCTACCGCAATATTGAATGAGTAACCGATGAACAGTCCGATTATAGATGAAAATGCTCCAAGGAAGGCGGACAGTACAATCATTTTACTCAAACTTTTCGTATATAAATAAGCAGTGGCTGCAGGAGTGATTAACATGGCAACAATTAGAATTGTACCAACACTTTGCATCGCACTTACTGCAACAACAGTTAGAAGTGCCATCAATAAGTAGTGATAAGCATTAACTTTTACACCGAATGCTTTTGCCATATTCGGGTCGAATGATGTAAGTAATAATGGTTTGAAGAAGATGACTACGACTAGAATAACGATCGCAGATACGATGATTGTTAGCCATTTATCAAAATCTTGAACAGCTAGGACATTCCCAAATAAAATGTGGAAAAGGTCTGTAGAACTGTTTGCGACACCGATTAGAATAACACCAAGTGCTAAAAATGAACTGAATGTAATACCGATTGCTGTGTCACTTTTGATCTTACTATTATTAGAAATGAATGTGATGATAATAGAAGCAAAAAGTCCGAATACGATTGCACCAACGAAGAAGTTGATACTTAAAATGTATGAAATTGCGACACCTGGTAATACAGCGTGTGAGATGGCGTCACCCATAAGTGACATCCCTCTTAATATGATGAAACAGCCGACAACACCAGCGACAATGCCGATGACAGTTGCTGTAACTAATGCGTTTTGTAGGAACTCGTAATCAACAAGTCCGTTTATGAAATTTGAAATCATTTATAACACTCCTAACCCTAAAGCTGCGCCATATGTGCCAATGATATTGCTTTGGACGAATGTTTCTTTCGTTGGACCATAGGCGATTAATTTTTTATCCATCATGATGATTTCGTCGAAGTAATGATCAACTTTTCCTAAATCATGGTGGACAATCATAATCATTTTGCCTTCATCTCGGAAGCTTCTTAAAATATCCATGATGATTTTTTCAGATGTTGCATCAATACCGACGAATGGCTCATCTAGGAAGATCAAGCTTGCTTCTTGTACAAGTGTTCGAGCGATTAGTACACGCTGGAATTGACCACCTGATAATTCGCCGATTTGACGGTTTTTATATTCGACCATTTTCACTTTTTCAAGTGCTGCGTCGACTTGTTGCCAATGTTTTTTCGTTAATTTTTGCATTAAGCGTAGTTTTGGATAAAGTCCAAGTGATACACATTCGCGTACTGTAATGGGGAATGTATAGTCGATGGCACTTTTTTGCTCTACATATGCGACTTCTTTTTGCATTTTTTTGAGTGGTTGTCCTCGGAAGAACAGCTCACCTTTACTCGGAATTAGTTTTAACATTCCTTTTATTAATGTTGATTTACCTGCGCCGTTAGGTCCTAAAATACCGACAAGTGCAGGACGATCAATTGAAAATGATACATGGTCAACAACGTTAGTGATGCCATCATAGGATACTTCGATGTCTTTTACTTCTAGCACTTTCCTTCATCCCTTTCTTTTCTCTTAAGGCAATTAACATTCCCTTGTATAAATTTCTTTCCCTCGGGAAACTTTATTCTTATGATACACTTTCTCAGTTAAGTTGTAAACCCTCTAAAACTGACAAAATGCAAAAATATCCATATAATGAAATGTATATATTAATAGGTAGAGGAGCGTGATTTTTTATGAAAACTATTTTTGAAAAAGATGGTTTTTCAGAAGTTTTAGAACGTCTTGACCGCTTATCGCCACAATCGCAAGCAAAATGGGGGAGTATGAATGTTGCGCAAATGCTCGCTCATTGTAATGCATTTCAAGATATACCGATGCAAAAAACGCAGAGTGAACTTGATTTCATTGGTCGTTTCGTTGGTCCGTTTATTCGACCGATGATGTATAATGACAAACCTTTACCACATGACTTGTCGACGATTGCTTCGATCAAAATGACGGATGAGAAAAATTTTGACGTTGAAAAAATTACGCTTAAATCAAAATTACAGGAGTTTTATGAAGCAGGGCCAAATTCATGTGATGGAGTTATTCATCCATTTTTCGGAAAATTAACGGGAGAGCAATGGGGAAAAGGGGTATATAAACATTTAGATCATCATTTTCAGCAATTCGGTGTATAAAAATAATTGGGTGGTGTAATTCATGGTTCATGATGGCAATATTATGTTTGCGGTACTTATTTTATCTTTCATCTTATTAATGCTATTACTAGAAAAGCATATAAAGCTTTCGCAATCGGAGGGTACAATTACTTTACCCAAAATTGCTGCACCTACAACAATTGTTGTACTTTTTATGCTTAATTTCTTTTTATCGCTCAATTGGCAAAAACCAAGTGAAAGAGAGTGGATTTTACTAGTTGGTTTCATGATCATTGCTGTTCTCTTTATTTTGAACTTAGTTATTCGATCGAAAATACGAAAAAAAGTAGGAATCGTGGCAAAATAATTGCCTGATTCCTACTTTTCCTTAGTTCATTTCATATCGATTTTCTGGGACAGCTTCCAATAAAGGTGTTACGGATCCAACAGAATGAATTTGCAACGCATGCATGGCGCGTGTACATACAGTGTAGAAAGTTTTGCGAAGTGAATCGTCCGCATATACTTCAGTAGAAGCGTTGTAGACAATTACTGCGTCGAATTCAATCCCTTTCGACAAGTAAGAAGGGATAACAACAGTGCCGACTTCATACTCTGAAGTACTTTGCTTCACTCTTTTAATATTTGGAATATTAGATAATGCTTCATAAGCTTCCACACATTCCTCATCTGAAAGACAAATTACGGCAATGCTTTGGTAGCCGTGATTTTGGAAGTCGTGAATTTGCTTTGAAAGAGCATCATGTAGAGCTTTTTTCGATGTGTGCGTTGTCACGACTGGACGTGAACCTGCTCGATTGAAAGAGACAATTGATTCACCATTCGGCACGATGCTTTTCGTGAATTCGATAATTTCCTTCGTTGAGCGGTAACTGCGCTGAATATTGACGACAGCCGTTTCATCCTCGCCATACAATGAAGTAAGCGACATGAAGTCATTTGTATCTTTCGCATGGGCGAAAATGGCTTGATTGAAGTCGCCAAGAACTGTCATATTCGCAGCAGGGAAGAGACGCTTTAAAAATTCAAATTGGAAAGCAGAATAATCCTGTGCTTCATCAATTAGTAAATGTCTAATTTGGCGATTTGTTTGGAATCCTTTCATCAATTCTTGCATGAAAAGGAATGGAGTTGCATCCTCATAATACAATTCATCCAGATCCATTTTTCTGAAAGTATCGATGCGAATTTCTGACCAAAGTGTTAGATTATCTTGAACGAGCCAGTCAAATAGATGGCGATAAATTGTTTTTGAATCAATGAAATCGACATTATTGACTTTTTTACGTAGTTTATTCATTTTTCTTTTCACTAAGTAAATCGCTAAATCTCGATGTGTTAAATCGTATTCATCATATTCAGAAGGTCTATAACCTTTTTTCTTCGCCATGATCTTATGGATTTTCGTGAAGCGGTCATCTGAAATTAATTCAATTTCATCGAGGATCCAATCTGATTTAATCGCTTTTTTCTCCGTTTCTTTCAACAGTTTTAAAATCGATTCCTTTAGTAAATCAAGGCGATTGTGAAGCTTCATACCAAGATTTTCACTATAAAATTGATTGTATAATTGCTCTTTCGTCATAATGACTTCACCATTGAAATTGAGATCATGGAATAGCATGCCTTCTTCACTTAATGACACGAAATAACGTTCCATCGCTTCGAAATAGGCAGGGGAAGCTTTATATTTAATCGCTTGAAGTCTTTGCCCATAGCCTTCTTGATTTTTCGCAGTTAAAATAAATTCAAGTTGATCATACGGGTTTTCTAGCTTCATTTCGTCACCAAGGCGATGCTCCAAATAATCTTGGAAAGTCACTTGCTGCATATTTTCCTCACCAAGTTCAGGCAAGACATTCGACACATAGCTATTAAACATCGTATTCGGCGAGAATAGAATGATTTGATCTGCTGTCATCGATTCACGGTATTTATATAGTAGGTATGCAACACGTTGAAGTGCGGCAGAAGTCTTCCCAGATCCAGCAGAGCCGTGAACGATCAGAAGTCGACTACCTGTATGGCGAATAATTTTATTTTGTTCTTGTTGAATTGTTGCGACAATACTATGCATTTTTTTGTCGGTACTTTGACCAAGCACTTGTTGTAATACTTCATCGCCAATCGTGACAGAAGCATCGAACATTGTCTGTAATTGGCCATCACGAATCATATATTGGATTTTCTTCTCCAATTGACCGGTTATTTTTTTGTGAGAAGGGGTGCGGTAGTAAGTCGGCCCAATTTCAGATTCATAGTAAATGCTCGAAATCGGTGCGCGCCAATCATATATTAGAATTTCATCATTTGCTTCGTCAGTTAAAGTGGCAATGCCAATGTAAATTTCATCCGTTGTTTTTTCGCGATCTTCACGAAAATCGATTCGACCAAAATACGGATTATCCTTCATTTTTCTAAGTTTCGAACTTTTCTTATTCGCATGGCGATGCATACTTTGGTTCACCGCAAGCGCTTGCGTTTCTTGACGTAAGCCAATCATCGTTTCAAGGTAGTCATCGAAGCTTTCGACATTTACTTTTACTTCATCCCAGAAATATTTCTGAATGTTATTCCGTTCATTTTTTAATTGTGATGATTCTCCAACTAGTTGTTGTAGTTCATTATTGATCGTTTGAATTACTTCTGTGATCCGTTGTTGCTCTCGTTGAAATGCTGCATCCAAATGGATCGCCCCTTTGACTATTTGATGTTTGACAAAATTTGATTTGTACTGTATTATTTAAAATAAGGAATACTATACGATTTCTTCTATAAATGCGTATAGCTAATATAATATACCATGAATAAAGTATTGTCGCAATCATATTGATGGTTGACGACGTTTTTTTATGCCTTTTTTTAATTAATAATGAGAATCATTTTCATTGACAATGCATTAATATGTTTAGTACGCTTAATACATACATAGTGAAAGGGAGTTTTAACATGATTGTACAAATGAGAAGATTCACCGTAACAGAAGGCAATGGCCATTTAATGGTTGAAAAATTTACAAAAGGTGGCGGCTTAGTTGAACAACAACCAGGCTTCATCGACAAAACTGTTTTAGAGAAAAAAGTACGCCGTGGCGAAGAAGAAGTCATTATGCTTGTTCGCTGGGAATCAGAAGAAGCATGGAAAGCATGGGAGAAAAGTCCGGAACATATCGCCGGACATCGCGAAAACCGTGGCAAGCCAAAACCAGACCATGTGTTGAATGTTGAAGTAACGATGTATGAAGTGAAATAATGAATTAAGTCTAGGTATATGTGCAAACTAATTACCGCTCAATCGTGGTTTCGTTTTTTTAAAAAGTCTAAAACCCCAAAAAACCCGTAGCCGAAAAATTTCAGCTACGGGTTCATTTTATTAGTAAGGGTTCGTTCCTAGAATAGTTGCTTGTTTTACGTAGATACGGTTTGGAAGAGTTAATTGGTTGACGATTACTTCAGCCAAATCTTCTGGTTGCATCATACGTGCTTCTTTCGCTTCATCTACCAGTCCAGAGTTACGCGCTAAATCCGTTACAACTGTACTTGGAGCAAGTGCAGTCACACGAATATTATTGCGACGAACTTCCTGTGCTAATGATTCGGTTAAACCAATCATCCCAAATTTCGCTGCAGAGTAGGCAGTAGAAGTAGCGGCACCGTTTAAGCCATTTGTAGAAGAAATATTGATGATGTCGCCTTCATTTTTCTCAATCATTTGAGGAAGTACTGCATGTGTTACATGGTAAGTACCGAAAAGGCTTGTATCAACGATTTTCTTCCAAGTAGTAGGATCTTGTTCGACTAATTTGCCGAAACCACCCATACCCGCATTATTAATTAAAATATCTGCTTTGCCGTTTTCAGAAGTTAATTGTTCGATGGCACGATTTACTTCTTCAAAACTTGTAACATCAGCAGTAGCAAATGCAGCTTGACCGCCATTCGCTTTGATTTTTTCAGCAACAGCTTTTACTTCAGTTTCTGTACGAGATAGAAGTCCAACTGTAACACCTTCAGCTGCTAGTGCTTCAGCAACAGCGCGACCGATTCCACGGCCAGCTCCTGTTACGACAGCTACTTTACCTTTTAGAGATTGTGGCATTTAAATCATTCCTTTCTTATTTCTTCTATATTATAAAGGAATTTAAGTTCTGTATAAAGAAATGTGCATTAGACAGACTGTTTCAAAGATTCCACGAAATGCCCAATACGTTTTATGGACTCTTGTAATTGTTCAAATGAAGCGGCGTACGAACAGCGGATATGTCCTTCACCACTCGTACCGAATACATCACCAGGTACTACCGCAACTTTTTCTTGTTGAAGCAACTGTTCTGCGAATTGCTGTGAAGTTAAGCCTGTTGATGCGATCGAAGGGAAAGCATAAAATGCTCCACCCGGATTATGGCAAGTAAGGCCCATATCATTAAATGATTGAACGATGTAATTACGACGACGACGATAACTTTTGACCATTTCATCTACTTCTGGACGACCATTACGAAGCGCTTCAATTGCCGCGTATTGAGACATAGTTGATGCACACATTAATTGATATTGAAAAATCTTCAGCATTGCTTCTGCAATAGGTTCAGGCGCACAGACGAATCCTAGTCGCCATCCAGTCATTGCGAAGCCTTTAGAGAAGCCTGACACGAGAATCGTACGCTCTTGCATCCCATCGATTGCAGCCATACTCGTATATTCTTCATCATATGCAAGTTCAGCATAGATTTCATCGGCAATTACGAGTACATCATGTTTGATGGCATACTGAGCGATTGCTTGTAGTTCAGATTTATTCAGCATTGTGCCAGTCGGATTATTCGGAGAACAGAGCATGATTGCTTTCGTTCGAGGAGTCGTGACATCTTCAAGTTGTTCTGCAGTAATTTTAAAATCATTTTCTTTCAAAGCTTGGACTGTCACTGCTTTACCACCTGCTAAAGTAACCATTGGTACATAGGATACGAAGCAAGGCTCGACGACGATCACTTCTTCGCCAGGATCTAAAATTGTGCGCATCGCAATATCAATTGCTGAACTTGCGCCTACAGTGACGATGACTTCATTATGCGCGTCATATCGAACGCCAAATCGCTGATTCATATAATGAGTGATTTCTTGGCGAAGCTCTAATAGACCAGCATTAGGTGTATAGGCTGTGTAACCAAGTTCAAGTGAGCGAATCGCTTCCTCACGAACATGCCAAGGTGTGACGAAATCGGGTTCACCAACACCGAGCGAGATCACGCCTTCCATACTTGCAGCAAGGTCGAAAAATTTTCGAATGCCAGAAGGTTGTAAGTCGTTCACCATTTTTGATACATAGGAATTGCGTGTGGAGATCATTAAGGTGACACCACGATTCTTTGGTCTGTGTTGCCAACTTCTAAAATTGTTCCATCATGCTTGTATTTTTTAAGGATGAAATGAGTAGTAGTTGAGATGACTGAATCAAGTGTTGAAAGTTTCTGTGAGACGAAATTTGCTACTTCATTCATTGAATTGCCTTCGACGATTACAGAAAGGTCATAAACACCTGACATTAAGTAAACAGATTGCACTTTGTCGAAGCGGTAAATGCGTTCTGCGATATCGTCGAAACCTACGCCTTGTTTTGGTGTTACTTTAACATCAATCATTGCGCGCACTCCAGGGTGTTCCTCTACTTTTGTCCAATCGACAAGTGAGATATATCGTACAAGGATTTTTTCATCCTCCAATTTTTTAACGGAAGCAGTCGTTTCTTCAAGAGAGAGGCCGACCATTTTGGCAACGTCTTCTAAAGGCATACGTGCATCTTTTTCTAAAATTTCAATGATTTCGATTTGCTGAGAGCTAAGTTTCATATAAAATCTCCTATTCTATTTAGTTACTTTTTAAATTATATAAGATTTTTACTTATATTTATAGAAAAAAACGAATACTTTTTATTTTGAAAATATTTACATCTTTAAACCTCGAAAAATGGGGAAATTTAACGAAACTCGTATTTCATAAATAAATCGTGTAAAATAGAATCATTGTAAAATTTAGGGAATGTAAGGGGTGTTGAAGTGCCGATTTATCATAAACTAGTGCGTGATCGCATATTAGATATTTTAGAATCGAAAAACTTAACATATTCAGCGAAAGTATTGAGTGATGCGAATTTCGAGCAGGCAATTAAGGCGAAATTCAATGAGGAAATAATTGAGTATCAGCAAACGGATTCGACAGAGGATGCGCTCGAAGAACTTGTCGACTTATTAGAATTAGTTTATGCCGCTGCAAGCATACATAATACGACACCTCAGCAATTAGAGTTACTGCGCCAAGATAAGGTTCAACGTAAAGGCGCGTTTGAGAATAGACATTATTTGATTGAGGTTGAGGATTGATGGAGAAGGAAGAGAAAGTAAGATATTCAAGATTAAAAATTGGTGAAAGAAAGGAAGGATTCTTAAAAGAAGACCAGATTTGGCAACATATTCATAGCTTTTTTTATCATGGGAAAAATTCAAGTACATATAAGTTCGGCTTTTTTAAGGCATTATTAGAAACTGTATCAGACGTCAATGTACATAATGAATTAACTTTTGACCAAGTGTTTAGACCTTTCACTAAAATTTATTGGAATTTAGTTGTACATCATAAACTTTGGCAATCAAATAATACAAATAGAATGGCGAGTGTTCAAAGGGTGATTGAGGAGTTTCATCAGAAATATGAAATCCCTGACGAGTGGAACTTTGACCGTATTGAAACAGCTCAACAAGATCAACTAATTCGTAAAGTAAAACAAGCTGGTAAAATCAATGTAATTGGAGCGATGTTTGGAGATTTTGATGAAAGCATCTATTCCTTTAATATAAAGGAAGAAAAAATTACAATGAACGAATTATATGTTGATTTCTTTTTGAAATTTAAAAGAATTTTAAAAGATATTAATAACTATCAGTTAGCGATGTTTTTAGAGAAATATAATGAAGCTGAGAAAGTGAGTAATTTACTTTCAACCGTAGAGTTAGTATCTCAAAGAAAATCATTGAAAGAATTTGAGAATATTTTAAGACAAGCTGGCGTACATAGTTGTTTTTATTGCGGGAAAGAGTTGAAAAACAATGCCCATGTCGATCACTTTATTCCATGGAGTTATATACAAAATGATCGTTTATGGAATTTTGTATTGGCGTGCCAAAGTTGCAATTCTAAAAAGAGCAATAAATTAGCGCCACAAGAAGCGGTCGATCGCATTATCGCACGAAATGAACTGATGGTTTGCGAAGAAAAATATTCATCTTATTTCACAAATTATGATGAAGAAAAAATATTAACAAGCTATCGCTACTCTGAAGCAAATGGCTTTAAGCATTTATAACAAACAGGAGTGAATCCTTTGAATTTAGAAATTAAAACATTTATTCGCATCCATCCAGAAAGAGAGGAGTTAGATGTTGATCAAGAATATCCGGGCTATATAGAGATGAAAGGTCTGGAAGATGAAGGTGTCTTCAATTTTGAGTTTGGGCGTTCGGGTGGGTATCCTTCGGGGAAAGTGGTATTTTATGTAGATGGGCAGCCGCTTCATTTTAACGCGGATGTGTGGGAATTGTATCCTTTTTGGGAGGATTTGATTAAAGAATTAAGAACAGTTGATCGCTCGATTGAGAAAAGTAATGTGCATGTACACTACGCGAGCGACTTAATTTCTGATCAGTTTACGATTCGATATTTTCATCATCAGAATAAAATGCAATTACTGTTCAAAAATCAGGATTTCCATTATTCAACGGATGTATTAGGCGAATTCATAATAATCGACTTCAAAAAAGCGATATTACAAGGTTTTTTAGATTTCATGTGGCATACGAATTTAAATTTCGAAATCATCACGCATGATTCAAATGAAGATGAAATTGAATTTGAGCGATTGCGCGAAGAGGAGAAGGGGGTCAGTGAATTATATAATTGTCGCTATATTTTCCAACAATTTATGAAGGAAGCATATCGGCAAAAAAGCTATAATCTCGATCAACTTATTCAGTTCGATTTTGATTCAGGATTCCGATTTTCAAAATTAGTATATGATTTAGGGGATTAAAAATTAAAAACACCTTTGACCAAGTAGTCATTTTTTTGACTAACTGTTCAAAAAAGGTGTTTTTTTTCATAATTCAGACCGCCATTAAAAACATTTTTTGTTAAATAAAATGTAAAATACTCTAGACTATGTACCTTTTTTGTTGATTCGTGTTCACACAATTATCACTTGTTTCCGAGTTATTCTATTCTTATTACAAGTATGCTACACTATGATAAGGATATTTTTCATAAAAGAAAACGTATTAAAATATAACATTTTGACTTGTTGTTGCGTTAAAGTGTTAGCGGATACATTTTCGGCAAATTTAAGTATATAAGGATGGTAAATATGAGTAACAAACAAACTTCAACTGACGTTATTTTAGTTGGCGCTGGTATTATGAGTGCTACACTAGGTACATTCTTAAAAGAATTAGCACCTGAATGGAACATTAAAGTATTTGAAAAACTTGATAAACCAGGCCTTGAAAGTTCAAACGAATGGAACAATGCTGGTACAGGTCACTCTGCACTATGTGAGCTAAACTACACACCAGAAAAAAATGGTGTAGTAGAAACTACAAAAGCGGTTAATGTCAATGAACAGTTCCAATTATCTCGTCAATTCTGGGCTTATTTAGTAGAGACAGGCGCTATTAAAGATCCATCAGAATTTATTATGCCAATCCCACATTTAAGTATGGTACAAGGTAAAGACAATGTAGAATTCCTTAAAAAACGCTTCGCCGCATTATCTGATATTCACTTATTCGACGGAATGGAATTTTCTGAAGACGAAGAAACATTGAAAAAATGGATTCCATTAATTATGAATGGACGTAAAGATTCTAATCCAATCGCTGCAACACGCATCGCTTCTGGTACAGATGTAAACTTCGGTTCATTAACTCGTATTTTAATGGATAGCCTTGAGAAAAAAGATGGCGTTGAATCAACTTACAATGCAGATGTTCAAAATGTAAAACAAAACGCAGACGGTCTTTGGGAAGTAAAAGTTAAAACTGAAGATGGCAAAATCATTACTCAAACTGCTAAATTTGTATTCTTAGGTGCTGGTGGCGGTAGTCTGCACCTATTACAAAAAACAGGTATTCCTGAAAGTAAACATATCGGTGGATTCCCTGTAAGTGGTCTTTGGTTAGTATGTAATAACCAAGAAGTAGCAAACAAACATCACGGTAAAGTGTATAGTACTGCTGAAGTTGGCGCACCACCAATGTCAGTACCTCACTTAGATACTCGTTATATTGATGGTAAAAAATCATTATTATTCGGACCATTTGCTGGATTCTCTCCAAAATTCTTAAAAACGGGTTCAAATATGGATTTAATTACTTCAATCAAACCGAACAACTTATTCACAATGTTAGCTTGTGGCGCGAAAGAAATGGGCTTAACAAAATATTTAATCCAACAATTAATGTTAAACAAAAAACAACGTATTGAAGAATTACGTAAATTCGTTCCTGAAGCAAAAGACGAGGAATGGGAAATCGTAGTTGCTGGACAACGTGTACAAGTAATTAAAGATACTGAAAAAGGCGGTAAAGGTACGCTTCAATTCGGTACTGAAGTTATTACAGGTGCAAACGGTTCAGTAGCGGCATTACTTGGAGCTTCTCCAGGTGCTTCAACAGCTGTTCAAGTTATGTTAAATGTTATGGCACAATGTTTCCCAGAAGAAATGAAATCTTGGGAACCGAAAATTAAAGAAATGATTCCTTCATACGGTCAAAAACTGATCGATAACGAAGAATTATTCCACGAATTATTTGCAGCAACAGCAAAATCATTAAAACTAGAAGATTAATTATAAGAAAGAGGAGTCGCAAAATGATGCGGCTCCTCTTTTTTGCATTAAAAAAGAAAGAATCCTCATAAACTGTGATTCTTTCCTTCGTGTAACTTATTAAAATGAATGAATGGTTTGATCCAATAACGCAGCAGATTCATGCAAGTCATTTGAAGTAGTCGCCATAGAAGTAATGACAGAAGTTAAGGTCGTCATCTGTTCACCAACAGATTCGATATCTTGAATTGTCTTCATCGTACTTGTCGAGATATGATCAAATGATTGTTTGAGTTGCTCGTTTTGTTTTGTGCCTTCGGATACGAGTTGTTGAATATGGAAAATGGCATCTACAACTTGAATGGTTACTTCATTAGAATCTTCTATTAGAACGCCGATTTTTTCAACGGATGTTTTCGTCTGATCTGCAAGTTTGCGTACTTCTTCAGCTACAACAGCAAAACCTTTTCCGTGTTCTCCAGCTCTAGCAGCTTCGATTGCTGAGTTTAATGCTAATAAATTTGTCTGATTGGCAATTGATTTTACGAGATCAATGACATCTTTCATTTCAACAGAAGATTGATTCAATCCTTTTACCATTGTGGACATTTCAGAAGTTTTCTCGTGAATCAATGAAGTTTGTGAAGTTAGAAACTCCATTTGATTTTTACCATCAATCGAAGCATTTTTCGTATTCAATGATTGTTCGACTGTTTTTTGGACATTGGATTCTACTGCACTCGTATTTTCCACTAATTCTTCCACGGCTTGAGCAGTATTCGTCGCTTGCGCTTCAAGTTCACTCGATACGGAACCCAGTTCTTCTCTCACACGTGCATTCATTTCTTCACGATGCGCAGCCATTAACTCATCAGAGTATAGCTGATATTCTTCTAATACTAATTGTTGTTCAAAACTACATAATTTACCGACAGCATCTGTCATTTTCACTTTTTCTTCGATGGATACATCCAACTCACGAATAATTCTTCTTAATTCAATTTCTAGTTTTTGGAATGCAGCTAAATACCATTTCGGATATAGATTGATCTTTACATGCACTCGAGCAACTGTACTTCTTGCCTTAATAAATTGATCATCAATACGTCCGCAAAACATTTGTTCAATATGTACGCGAAGTGTTTTTCCGAGATGTTCAAATGTTGAATGATCACGAACGATTTGTGTTAGATGGGGCACTCTCTCCAAAGCGCTGTAGAAACTTTTAATAATTGTATTCAATTCAGGAATGATAGCAGCTTGCAAATTGCGAATAATCATTAAATCTTCTTTTTGCAATGAAATCATCTCTAATTGAGTTAAGTAATCTGTGTTTTTAATGAATATTCCGACATTAGAATAGTCAGTTGAATGCGAAATCATCGCTTTTTCTTTTGTTTTAATGAAAAACATCTAGTACACCCCTTATTTGTTTTTAACATCATAGCATAAATATAGGTTAAAAGACATTGTCCAAAAGTGAAACTTTTATGTAAAATTACTCACTAGATATGATAAAAGTCCTTGTGCAATTATTCATGATAATAGATAATACTCAAAAATTATAGGGAAATAAGTATGATTGTAGCAATTTGATCTAAAATCCGACTATTTTTCTTAAAGAATTAAAATTTTTCTTTTAAAAATATCAACTGTACAAATACTAGTACATCACCTTCCGTATACTATGGTTATTAGTTACGAAAGAGGCGAAGGAATTGGAAAGAGTAAAGAAGAGTTGCAAAAAGAGAAGGCATTACTAAAAGTTAGAGAGACCATGATTCAAAAAGAAAAGATGGTGGTTTTAGTACTGATTTTCATATTTGTGATTACGGTAATCGGGAGTTGTGGTGCGATGTTTAAAGCTGTAGATGAAGAATTACAAAAAGGAAGCGTTGGAACAGAGAGGGTAGTTTCTAACGTTGGCGATTCAAATTCGAAAGAAGATCAAGAAAAAGTAGAGAAGAAAATATTGTTGTTATTGATTCAGCAGATGCAAAAGTGGTTATTACAGGATTCTCCACATATAAAGGTGCGATTTTCGGTGAAACAGCGAAATTATTAGTTGAGATTACAAATAAATCGGATCGAGCGATTTCAGTTCATGCAGATCATATTTCTGTCGATGGCGTGATGGCAGATGATGTATCATTCCTTGATGAAACAGTAGCGGCGAAGAAAACGGCTAAAACGGATATTACTTTTGACGAGCTACTTGTAGAGAAGGGCAAAGAAATGCCGAAATTTGAAGAGGCAATTGAAGGTAAATTCACAATTTATGATGATCAATCATATGATACATTAATTGAAAAGCCATTCAATGTAAAACTTAAATAATGATATTTGAAGAAGAATCGGAGATATTCCGATTCTTTTTTTACTTTTTTATAATAATACTACAAGTAATTTTATGGAAAAATAAACGAATGGCAATGAAACGAAATAAATTTTCGAAAGTGTTAAAAAAACAATACACAATGTACAATTTATGTTAAACTGTATTTTATAGAAATACAGAGTGTTTTCTCAGGTGGAATTATAGCACTACTATTTTATATTATATTATTATATTTATTGGGGGGTTTTGAAATGCGCACTTTAATTCAGAAGTGGAATGCGATGAGTCTTGTACTTCGCATTATCATCGGGATCGTTGTCGGTATTCTTTTAGCAGTAGCTTTCCCACAAGCAACATGGTTGTCTATGTTAGGAACATTATTCATAGGTGCATTAAAAGCCGTAGCACCAATTTTAGTATTCGTACTTGTTATGAATGCATTAGCTAGTCACGTTGGTGGCACAAAAACAAATATGAAAACAATCGTTGGTTTATATATCTTCGGTACATTCATTGCTGGGACAGTCGGCGTAATTGCTGCGAAATTATTCCCAGTGAATTTAACACTTAAGCCAAGTGAGACAGAATTAACGCCTCCATCAGGTGTTGGTGAAGTTGTTCAAACATTATTGCAAAATATCGTATCGAATCCAGTAGACGCATTAATCAATGCAAACTACATCGGTATTTTAGCTTGGGCAATCGTTTTAGGTCTTGCACTTAAAGCAGCAAATGATACGACTAAATCTGCCATTTCTAACTTCTCGGATGCAATCTCAAAAGTTGTGCAATGGGTAATTACACTTGCACCAATCGGGATCATCGGGATCATGTTCGATACAATCGTAACAAGTGGTTTTGGCGAACTTAAAAATTATGGTACATTAATCATTATTTTAGTAGGGTGTATGTTCTTTATGGCATTAGTGGTGAACCCATTAATCGTCTGGGTAGTAGCACGTCGTAATCCATACCCACTTGTATTAACTTCATTAAAAGAGAGTGGAATGACAGCGTTCTTCACTCGTAGTTCTGCGGCGAACATTCCTGTAAACATTCGCTTATGTGAAAAATTAGGTTTAGACAAAAATACTTACGCAGTATCAATTCCATTAGGAGCGACAATTAATATGGGTGGTGCGGCAGTAACGATTTCTGTCTTAACAATGGCAGCTGCACATACATTAAATGTCCATGTTGATATGATGACTGCAATCATCTTAATGGTCGTAGTAGCAGTATCAGCAGCGGGTGCTTCAGGTGTATCTGGTGGTTCATTATTATTGATCCCACTAGCTTGTAGCTTAATCGGTATTCCAAACGATATCGCAATGCAAGTTGTTGGTGTTGGTATGATTATTGGTGTAATCCAAGATTCATGCGAAACAGCATTGAACTCATCTTGTGACGTTGTCTTCACGGCAGCAGCAGAGTATGCTAGCGATCGTAAAAATGCATAATAATGATAAACTCGACTTCGGTCGGGTTTATTTTTTTTGAAACATCCATTTCTTTGAGACAAAGTGGTTCTCTTAGTACTTTATTTCATTTACACTTAATGGGATAGATTATTTAAGTACTAACCTAGAACGGAGTGTTCGATTGAATAAATTACATAAAATACTTTTTACTTTCATCGTCGGTTCAATCGGAGGTTTACTATTTTCGATAATCGGAATTCCTGTACCATGGTTACTTGGGCCATTAACTTTCTTATTAATAGGAAGTAGTTTGAAACCAGATTTATTTTACTGGCCTAAAACATATAAAAGTGTTGGGATGGTATTAATCGGTTATACGATTGGTTTGGCGCTTGATGGTGATGCAGTAAAGGAGATTGGTCGTCAATTACCGTATATGTTTGGCATGACGATGTTATTGATTCTATTAAGTGCAGGGATCGCATGGATTGTTGCCAAAATATCGAAAATCAATTATGCGACAGCATTGCTTAGTAGTATTCCTGGAGGTATGACACAGGTAATGGTCATGGCTGAAGAGACGAAAGGCGTGAATTTAACGATTGTTACAGTCACTCAAACAATTCGTCTTATGATGATTGTCATCGGTATGCCTCTCGTACTGACGTTTCTTGGAGCGGATACGACTGGTGGAGCAGTTGAGGATGTTGCGTCTTCATTTAGTTGGCAAACAATCCTCATTTTAGCGATCTGTGTTGCTGCCTCCTTTATAGGAAAGAAAATAAAATTCCCTACAGCATTTCTTCTCGTTCCTGCACTTGTCACAGCATTAGCGCAAGGAGTAGGGATGGAAGCAACAGAACTACCTTCAAGCGTCCTACAGTTTGCTCAATTAGTTATCGGAATCCATATAGGTCTGATGATGAAACCGAAAGAGCTTGAAAATAAGGGAACGACCATTTCTCTAGCTATAATTAGTGCCGCATTATTGTTCATTGTCGCAATGGGGCTAGGTCTGATTTTTGCACAATTAAATGATTTAGACTTACCGACAGCGCTTCTAAGCCTTGCGCCTGGTGGCATGGATCAAATGGGGGCAATTGCCCATGCAGTAGATGCAGAACTCTCGCTCGTAGCGGGATATCAAGTGTTCAGAGCATTCTTTATTCTGTTCTTGATTCAACCATTGCTCGCGTATTTCTTAAAAAGAATGAATTAATAAAAAAACTCGGAAGAATGTAATCGCACATTCTTCCAAGTTTTTATTTTTTGGGGTGCTTTAACAATCGTGCATACTGTCGCATAATTTTCATGGCCCATTCATAGTGACTTGAAGTTGCAGAGATGAAATAAGCGCCAAGTGTAGTAGATTTCGTCCAAGATACTTGGTTTTTTAAGAAAAGTTGGTCATTTGTTAAGGAGTGGATTAACTTCATTATTCGGATATGGGAGTCATTTACAAGGTTTTTCGCATCTTTTAACGATGTACTTTCGTATTTAGCGTGAATCTCCTTGTTGAGTAATGGCGTCGTTCTCCAGTTGTGGTCAGGAGCTGGAATCTCGGGTTTTTCACCACGTTCACCGGTTTCATGCCAATTGAGTAACATCAGATGCCATTCATGGATATGCGTCAGTAAATCACGAATATTGCGATTCATCGTCGGCATCGGGAAGTCGCTTTCCTGTTGTTCAGGCGTGAAGCTTTCGACTAGTTGCATCATTTTTTCAAAGCTGGTTTCCGCATTTTCGATTAAATCTGTTTTATTCTTCGCTCTTGCCAATATTATCGCCTTCTTTCAAAAATTAGGTGGCCAATATACTCAAATTCGCAGTAAGATTCTTTAATGTTAAAATATTTTTAAATAAATTGATGCGGTGTAAATACCGTCATAATTGCACTTTGTGAATGTTTTAACAATAGATTGCCTTGAATCAAGAAAAAAATCAACTCACTTCTATTGGAATTACCGATATAGGGGTGTATAATTCATTATGGAAGTTAAAAATGAAAGAACCTAATAGTGAATTTAAGTTCTATCTGTTGTTTATTTTGAGCTCGAATTTACTTGAATTTCCGATTCGAAAAATTTGATTATTCCTTATTTTTAAGCAATAATCGGCTTTACAGAAAACAATTCAGTTCTTAAGTCTTTTGGGTTTGAAAAAACTGTCAACTTAGTTATTTACTTACTATGTTGCAGGTTCAGCGATTACGTGTCATGATGTAAGAGCGATTCTCGTGTTACATGAATAATCTAACACTTGAAAAGAAGTAATGTTCGGGTTTTCCCGAAAACAGAAATAGCTATTGTAAAGGAGAATTGGATATGTCAGAACAGACTACTCAATCAGTACAACCGGCAGTAAGCCAAGAACAATTAGATGTTTTAGATCAATTATTAAAACCAGAAGTACAAGCATCATTAACTACATTAGTGGATCAGTTACCAAAATTAACTGAAATGATGACTACTTTAACGAAAGCTTATGATGTAGCACAAACTTTAGCTACGGATGATGTTTTCCGCAACGACGCTGTAGGTGCAGTTACAGAAATGGCTCAACCTGTAGTAACTTCAGCTAAATCATTTGCTGCAAATGCAATTGAAGCAAAAGACCGCGCTGCTGAAAGCCAAGAAACAATTGGTTTATTCGGTATGCTAAAACTGTTAAAAGATCCACAAGTACAAGGTATCTTCCGTTTTGCGAACGCTTTCTTAGAAGTTTCAAAAGAAAACAAAGCTTCAAAATAGTTTATGAAATAGCCGAGAACACTCGCTACTTTAGTCGTGTAGATGAATCGGCTTCGGTTGTTTAATATAGCTTCAGCTATATTAAACAACCGATTATAAATAAAATATTGTATACCTTTTTGAAATTTAATGATTACGTATGTTAGCAGAAAGTATACAACAACCGTAGGGACTATGGGGTTAGCTTGGTAAATAAGAGAAACCTCTAGTAGTAAAGAAATACGCTATCAAGTATGCTCTCTTCCCAAGAATCTCGTGACTTTAGTCATGAAAGGTTCAAAACACTTAGTAATATGGAGGTTTAACTATAATGTCAAAAAAAATCGTCATTTTAGGTGCAGGTTATGGCGGCGTGCTATCTGCATTAACTTTACGTCAATTTGCAACTAAAGAAGAAGTAGAAATCACAGTTGTAAACCAATTCCCAACTCACCAAATCATCACTGAACTTCACCGTTTAGCTGGTGGTACAGTTAAAGAACAAGCAATCTCATTCCCATTAACGAAATTATTCAAAGGGAAAGATATCGAGATCAAAATTGCTAAAGCTGATTCATTCTCAGCTGACGAAAAATTCGTTAAATTATCAACTGGTGAATCATTATCATATGATGTATTAATCGTAGGTGTTGGTTCTAAAACTGGATTCTTCGGTATCCCAGGATTAGAAGAAAACTCAATGGTTCTTAAATCAGTTGAAGACGCGAACAAAATTCGTGAACACATCATCGGTCGCATTAAAGCATACGCTAAATCAGGTGACGAAGCAGATGCAACAATCGTAATCGGTGGCGGTGGCTTAACTGGTACTGAACTTGTTGGTGAAATCATCGACAACATGACTAAAGAAGCTATCAAATATGGTGTTCAACCAAGAGATCTTAAAGTTAAACTTGTAGAAGCAGGTCCAAAAATCTTACCAGTACTACCTCAAGATTTAATCGACCGTGCTACTAAATCTTTAACAGATCGTGGCGTTGAATTCCTAACAGGTCTTCCAGTAACAGGAGTTGAAGGTAACGTAATCTCACTTAAAGATGGTCAAACTATCACAGCCAACACGCTTGTTTGGACTGGTGGCGTAGCTCAATACCCTATGGTAGAAGAGTCAGGTCTAGTTTGTAACCGTGGTAAAGCAGTAGTAAATGATTTCCTACAATCAGATTCACATAAAGATGTATTCGTAGTAGGTGACGCAGCAGCAGCATACGCTCCTGGCGCTAACAAAGAAACGGATCGTCCTTACCCACCAACAGCACAAAATGCTTGGCAAATGGGTGAATTAGTAGGTTACAACGTATTCGCTTACTTAAATGGTCGCGAAATGAACGAGTTTGCTCCAGTTAATTCTGGTACATTAGCTTCACTTGGTCGTAAAGACGGCGTAGCTACTGTAGGTGCTAGTAACACTGAACTAAGAGGTCTTGCTGCAACACTTATGAAGGAAGCTTCAAACGTTCGTTACTTATCACACATCAAAGCTCTTTACGGATTAGTATACTAAGCCTTAATGTAGCAAAAGAGGATCGCATATGCGATCCTCTTTTTTGATGTATGTATGTCGACTTGGAAGGGGATTACCAAGCCGACGCTATTGGGGATGAACACACTCATTTCCCCTATAAGGGAATTTCTAATAACTATTTTCCCGAAAATTGATTTGCTAAACATCTTTTATAAGAATATTTAAGTCTTAAATAAAAAACATAGACTATTGATTCTCAATGGAAATGTCCTATGGTACACTACTATTGACAAAAGGAGCGTGGCACAATTGAAGAAAAAAGAAGTGAAATTTCTAAGTAAAAATGTCGTCATGTTTCCAGGGATGTATGATCGACTTTTAACAGAAGCTCATAGTGCTGCAGAAGAGTTGGATTATTCAACTGCAGTTGAAAAGTTTTCTGAAGCATTTAAGTGTGGAGATGGCGATGAGCATTCATTAGCTGTATTCGCGTATTCATTGTATGAATTAAGAATGTTTGAAGAAGCTAGGGAAGTAGCGGAGACGCTTTTAGCATTAGGCCCTGATCGATATATCGAAGCGATGGAATTATATTTGTCGATTTGTATGGAATTAAGAGACTTTCATCATGTCAATAAACTCGTAAGTTCTTTATTAGAAGAAAATATTGTCCCAGAACCATCAATCGAAAAATTCCAAAGTATTTTAAATTTAAGTGAAAAACTAACAGGCTTGTCAGAAGAAGCGGTGACAGTTGAAACACCTTCTAATGAAATGTTCGAGTTAGACATGTTTAAATCCCTACCTATCTATACGCAAATGCAACATGTATCTATGTTAGAAAATATGAATATTAGACCAATTGTCGAAGAAATTATTGCAATAATCGAAGATATGGATTTACATCCGATTATTCGTAGTGTAGCTTTATATATGTTAGTAGTCCAACAAGTGGAATGCGAGGTTCAAGTTGAGAAATTTGGTCATTCCGAGTCGGTGAATACTTCAAAACTAGCTTTTCCAGAAGAATTGCCAGTCACGAAGGAAGTTTTATCGTTAATCGAGGACCTTTTATTAAAAGAAAGCAGTATGTATGAAGTAGCGAAACCTATGATTACAAGACATATTTTAGCATCCTACCCATTTGAGTGGTTTGGCCATGAGCCGAATGAAGTAGCGCAAGGATATGTTGACTTTATTCATATGATTTTTGGACAGTCAAATCCTGAAATGAATGAAATGATTTCTATAATTGAAGATCTCGAAGTAAATTCTCACTTACCAGAAGTATGAAATTTGTTGAAACTATGTAGAACTATGATATACTAAAACAGTTGTCAAAGTCGTAATAAAGAACGCTTTTAAAGCGCTTTGAATTTATTTTTGGAGGTTATATTAATGTCAGTTAAATTTGAAAAACAAGAAGGTAACAACGGTTTATTAACAGTTGAATTACCAGCTGAAACAGTAAACGCAGCTCTAGACCAAGCGTTTAAAAAAGTAGTAAAAGAAATCAACGTACCAGGTTTCCGTAAAGGAAAAATGCCTCGTCAAATGTTCGAACAACGTTTCGGTGCTGAATCTTTATACCAAGATGCACTAGAAATTCTAATCAACGAAAACTACCCTAAAGCTATTGTTGAAGCTAACGTAGAACCAGTTGATCAACCAGAAATCGATTTCGAAAAAATCGAAAAAAATGCTCCATTCACTTTCACTGCTAAATTAGTATTACGCCCTGAAGTTCAACTTGGCGAATACAAAGGTTTAGAAGTAACTAAACAACCAACTGAAGTGACTGAAGAAGAAATTACTGCTGCAATCGAAGCGCAACAAGCTCGTCTTGCTGAATTAGTAATTAAAGAAGACGGCGCAATCGAAAACGGCGATACTGCTGTAATCGATTTCGAAGGTTTCGCTAACGGCGAAGCATTCGAAGGTGGTAAAGGCGATAACTACGCACTTGAAATCGGTTCTGGTTCATTCATCCCAGGATTTGAAGAGCAATTAGTAGGCGCTAAAGCTGGCGAATCTAAAGAAGTTGAAATTACATTCCCAGAAGAATACCACGCTGCTGAGCTAGCTGGTAAACCTGCTACTTTCAAAGTAACAATTCACGAAGTTAAAGCAAAAGAACTTCCAGAATTAAACGATGAGTTAGCTACTGAAATCGATCCTGAAGTTAAATCTTTAGACGAATTACGCACTAAATTAACTGAACAAGCGAAAGCAGAAAAAGTACAAGTTGCTGAATCTACTTTACGTGACGAATTAGTTGAAAAAGCTGCTGCTAACGCAACAATCGATATTCCAAACGGCATGATCGAAACTGAAATCAACCGTATGATGCAAGAATTCGAACAACGCTTACAACAACAAGGTATGAACCTTGAATTATACTTCCAATTCTCAGGTCAAGACGAAGCTGCTTTACGTGAACAAATGACTGCTGACGCTGAAAGCCGCGTACGTGTATCATTAGTTCTTGAAGCAATCGCTGCTGCAGAAAACTTAGAAGTTACTGAAGCTGCTCTTGAAGTAGAATTAGAAAAAATGTCAGCTCAATTCAACATGGATGCTGAACAAATCAAAACTGCTCTAGGTGGTACTTCAATCTTAGAACACGATATCAAAATCCAAAACACTGTTGAATTACTAGTAGAAAACGCTAAAATTTCTGAGTAATCCATACAGTTTGTAATAAGGATTAATTCTATTACAAAATGAACAAGAGACTGCCCACGAAGTCACTCACGCTTTATTTTAGGGAGTAGAGGAGTTTACCTTCTCTACAAACAAAATTCTGTTGTGTCTCTAACTTTTACGGAAGTCTCTTGTTTTCATATTGATAAGGAATTTACTTATACATATTTCAAAAATGAGTAAAAAATCGCATTACAGTTCGTAATGTTTGAAAAATATATTATAATCTTGTAATATAATTGCTTGAATAGGGGTGAAATAATTGTTCAAATTTAATGATGAAAATGGTAATTTAAAATGTTCATTCTGTGGTAAACCACAAGAACAAGTTCGTAAACTTGTTGCTGGTCCTGGCGTTTACATTTGTGATGAATGTATCGATCTTTGTTCTGAGATCGTAGTTGAGGAACTAGGAACTGAAGTTGAAACGGAACTAAAAGATATTCCTACACCAAAGGAAATTCTTGATACATTGGACAGTTATGTCATTGGTCAAGAACGTGCTAAAAAAGCCCTATCGGTTGCAGTATATAATCACTACAAACGCGTAAACTCAAATAGTAAAGTTGACGACGTTGAATTATCTAAATCTAACATTGTTTTAATCGGTCCTACTGGTAGCGGTAAAACATTACTTGCTCAAACTTTAGCTCGTATTATTGATGTACCATTTGCTATTGCAGATGCAACTTCATTAACTGAAGCGGGTTATGTAGGTGAAGATGTTGAAAATATTTTATTAAAGTTAATTCAATCTGCTGATTATGACATCGAAAAAGCAGAGCGTGGAATTATTTACATCGATGAAATCGATAAAGTAGCACGTAAATCTGAAAACCCATCAATCACACGTGATGTATCTGGTGAAGGTGTTCAACAAGCGCTTCTAAAAATCTTAGAAGGTACTGTGGCAAGCGTTCCTCCTCAAGGTGGTCGTAAACACCCACATCAAGAATTTTTACAAATCGATACGACGAATATTTTATTCATCGTAGGTGGTGCATTTGATGGCATCGAATCAATTATTAAACGCCGTATGGGCCAAAAAGTAATTGGTTTCGGTTCAGGAGACAAGCAGGAAACAGATGAGAAGAACTTAATGAAACATCTAATTCCAGAAGATCTACTAAAATTCGGTCTAATCCCTGAATTTATTGGTCGTCTACCTGTATTAGCTAGTCTAGAACAATTAGATGAGGAAGCACTTGTACAAATCTTAACAGAACCTAAAAATGCATTA
Source organism: Kurthia zopfii (assembly GCF_003143955.1). Lineage (GTDB taxonomy): Bacteria > Bacillota > Bacilli > Bacillales_A > Planococcaceae > Kurthia > Kurthia zopfii. The sequence goes on from NZ_QFVS01000001.1 coordinate 40,592, forward strand.
ACGAAACAATACGAAAAAATGATTGAGTTAGATGATGTACAATTAGAGTTCGATAAAGATGCGCTATACGAAATTGCTAAACTTGCGATTGAGCGCAAAACAGGTGCGCGTGGCTTACGTTCGATTATTGAGAACGTTATGCTGGATGTAATGTTTGAAATACCTTCAAGAGACGATATTGCAAAATGTGTGATCACGAAGGAAACACTTACAGAACAAGCTCATCCTAAACTTTTATTAGAAGATGGTACTGAAGTAAAAAATTCAGACGATAAAAAAACATCAGCCTAATTTAAATGAAGGAAGGCTGGCTTCGAATAAGTGCAAACTATGCACATTTTCGATAGCCAGCTTTTTCTTTTATATAAAATAATCTTATAGTTTCATGTTTTTAGTCGATATGCATTATAATTAAGGAATAAACAATATTCTTTTTAAATCTACGGAGGTGGTTCCGCATGACAAGTGAAATGAGTAAACATAGAATACCTATGCTACCTCTAAGAGGATTAATTATTTTCCCTCATACTTTGTTACATATTGATGTTGGTCGTGAAAAATCAATCGTTGCAGTTGAACAAGCGATGAAGGATGATCAAATCATCTACTTGGTTACACAAAAGGAAATAGCGAAGGAAGACCCAAAGGCTACAGATTACTACAGCATGGGTGGACTTGCGAAGATTAAACAAATTATTAAGCTACCGAATGGTACTTCAAGAGTTTTAGTTGAAGGTATTTGTCGTGCCAAAGCAATCGATTACATTGAAGAAGAGAAAATGACGGTTGTTGACGTTGAGACGTTTGAAGATTCAACTGAGAAAACAGTTGAAATCGAAGCGTTAATGCGTACTTTAGTTACTTCATTCGCCAAATATATTAAAGCTTCAAGTAAAATTTCTCCTGAGTTGATGGATACGACGGAAGAAATCGAAGAACCAGGCCTATTAGTGGACACGATTGCTAGCCATCTACCGTTAAAAATGGTCGCAAAACAAGAAATTCTACGTACAACAGATGTTGAAAAACGTTTGAATATTCTTGTACAACGTATTTTTGATGAACAAGAAATCTTAAATGTCGAAAAGAAAATCCATTCTAAAGTGAAGCGTTCAGTTGAGAAGTCACAAAAAGACTTTTACTTACGTGAGCAAATGAAGGCGATTCAAGAAGAACTTGGTGAAGCTGATGGTAAGACAGATGAAATTTCTGAATTACGAACTAAAATTCTCGAAGCAAAAATGCCTGAAAATGTCGAAAAAGCGACTTTGAAGGAATTAAAACGCTACGAAAGATTACCAGCACAAGCAGCTGAAAGTGGTGTCATCCGCAATTATCTTGATTGGATGGTCGCATTACCATGGACGAAAGAGACTGAAGATCGTAAAGACATCAAAAAGGCACAGGAAATCTTAGATGAAGATCATGATGGCCTTGAAAAAGTGAAAGAACGAATTTTAGAATACTTAGCTGTTACACAACTGAAAAGTTCACTACGTGGGCCGATCCTTTGTTTAGCAGGACCTCCAGGGGTAGGTAAAACATCCCTTGCGAAGTCTGTTGCAGCTTCATTAAATCGTGAATTCGTTCGCGTATCGCTTGGTGGCGTACGAGATGAGTCAGAAATTCGTGGTCATAGAAGAACTTACGTAGGTGCTATGCCTGGTCGTATCATTCAAGGAATGAAAAAAGCAGGTACGAAAAATCCTGTATTCCTACTAGATGAAATTGATAAGATGTCGAATGACTTTAGAGGAGATCCTTCTGCAGCGATGTTAGAAGTGTTGGATCCTGAGCAAAATAATTCATTTAGCGATCACTACATTGAAGAAGCATATGATTTATCAAATGTATTGTTCATTGCGACTGCAAATGATTTAGGTTCAATTCCAGGTCCATTGCGTGATCGTATGGAAATCATCTCAATCGGTGGATATACGGAGCAAGAGAAGTTACAAATTGCGAAAAACCATTTAGCACCTAAGCAAGTAGTAGAGAATGGTTTGAAGAAATCACAATTACAATTCCGTGAAGACGGCTTAACTGATATCATTCGTTATTATACGCGTGAAGCAGGTGTGCGTGGATTAGAGCGTACAATTGCATCTGTCTGCCGAAAAGCAGCAAAACAGATCGTCATGGAAGAAAAGAAAAAAGTAATTGTCACTTCAAAAAATGTTACGGATTACTTAGGGAAGCATAAATTCTCACATGGTGAAATGGAAGCGGAAAATCAAGTAGGCGTAGCGACAGGACTAGCATATACGACTGTTGGTGGCGATACATTACAGATTGAGGTTTCAATTACACCAGGTAAAGGTAAAATTATTTTAACAGGTAAATTAGGTGATGTAATGAAAGAGTCTGCACAAACTGCTTTATCATTTGTCCGATCTAAGTTAGACTTGTTAAAAGTGGAATCAAATTATTTCGAAGAGCATGATGTCCATGTCCACGTTCCAGAAGGTGCAGTGCCTAAAGACGGCCCATCTGCAGGTGTGACGATGGTGACAGCAATTGTTTCAGCAATAACAGAGAGACCAATTAAAAAAGAAGTAGGAATGACAGGTGAAGTCACACTTCGCGGTCGTGTATTACCAATCGGTGGTCTAAAAGAGAAATCGATTAGTGCGCATCGTGCTGGTTTAAAAACGATTATTATTCCGAAAAAGAACGAAGCAGATATTGATGATATACCAGAAAGTGTACGAAATGAACTTACATTTAAGTTAGTGTCAAACGCGGACGAGGTATTGAAAATAGCGTTAGACGGAGGGAAATAAATGAAAGTCCACAATGTAGAAATGGTGATTAGTGCAGTACGCCCTAATCAATACCCAGAAGACGGATTTCCAGAATTCGCGTTAGCAGGTCGCTCAAACGTAGGGAAATCTTCTTTCATCAACAAAATGATCGGTCGTAAAAGTTTAGCTCGTATTTCTTCAAAACCTGGGAAAACTCAAACTTTAAACTTTTACAAAATTGAAGAACAACTATTTTTCGTAGACGTACCTGGTTACGGTTATGCAAAAGTATCGAAAACTGAGCGTGAAGCTTGGGGTAAAATGATCGAGATGTATTTCACAGATCGTGAACCTTTAAAAGCAGTCGTTCAAATTGTAGATTTACGCCACGCACCATCTGCGGATGATTGCATGATGTATGATTTCTTAAAACACTTCGATATTCCGGTTATTATTATTGCGACAAAAGCTGATAAAGTGAAAAAAGCGCAATGGCCAAAACAAAAGAAACTTGTGAAAACAACATTAGACATGGTTCCAAGTGATCCACTAATCGTCTTTTCATCTGAAACAGGTATGGGTTTCGACGAAGCTTGGGCAGAAATCGAAAGTCGTATGTAATAAATTTAGGAGTGACCTTCAATGGTCGCTCCTTTTTTATAAGGGGAGTTGGACAATGTCATATTTGCCGATATTTATAAAAAATAAAGATTGTCATGTATTAATTGTAGGTGGCGGTCGAATTGCTTGGAATAAGTACAAATTATGTAAAGAAGCAAAAATGAATATCACGGTTGTAGCAGAACAGTTTTGTGAAGCTTTTCAACACGAAGAAAATGCTGATTTTCTCGAACGTCCATACATCGATGGAGAGGCGAGTAAATATGAACTTGTCATTGCAGCAACGAATAACACACAAGTGAATACAGTTATTTCGCAACAGGCAAAACAGTTTGTATGCCGGACTGATGCAGTTGAGAAGGGGAATTGTCTATTACCATCTGCCATACATAGAGGTGATTTTGTCATTTCTTGGACGACAGGTGGGGCGAGTCCTTTTTTATCAAAAACAATTAAACAGAAATTAGAAACAACTTTCGATGAGGATTACGAAGGGTATCTGACCTTTTTAAAAGCAGTACGAGCTGAGCATAAAGACAATAAAGCATTGCTACGGTATGTTGTAGCTGAGCGATTCATTTCGATGACGGATGAAGAAAGATGGCTGGAAATCAAGAAATTCATACCTACTCTAAACTAAATTATTGAATAGTATGAGTACTTTTGCTAAACTTATGTGAGAATCATTCTAATGTAAATATGACAGGAATTCTAACATTGTATGACATTTCAATACTTAGTGAAATACTGTGTTATAATAATATTCGTCAATTATAGAACGTGAGAGGTGTATGATTTCATGCATACAATGGTCGTAGGATTAAATTATAAAACTGCTCCAGTCGAAGTTCGTGAAAAATTCTCAATTAACGAGAATGCACTTGCTGATGCTATGAGAGCATTACAAAATGAAAAAAGTGTTTTAGAAAATGTCATTGTATCAACTTGTAACCGAACAGAGATTTATACTGTTGTGGAAGATACGCAAGCTGGTCGCACTCAAATCAAACAGTTTTTAGCTGATTGGTTTAAAATGCCTGTAGAAGAATTTGATAACCATCTTTATATCCGTGAAGATGATCAATCTATCCAACATTTATTCAAAGTAACTGCTGGGATTGACTCAATGGTTTTAGGTGAGACGCAAATTCTAGGGCAAGTGAAGAACAGTTTCCTTGAAGCGCAGGAAATCGGTACAACAGGAACAATGTTCAATCAACTATTCAAACAAAGTGTTACTTTTGCGAAAAAAGCACATGGTGAGACAGCAATCGGTGAAAATGCCGTATCTGTATCTTATGCTGCAGTCGAACTTGGTAAGAAAATATTTAATTCACTAGCTCATAAACATGTGGCGATTTTAGGCGCGGGCAAAATGGGCGAGTTAGCGATGGAGAATTTATACGGTAGCGGTGTAGGTAAAGTGACCGTCATCAACCGTACAATTTCAAAAGCTGAATTATTAGCTGAAAAATTCGATGGTACGCCAAAATCCATGCAAGAATTACAATGTACACTTTTAGAAGCTGATATTTTAATTACTTCAACTGGAGCGACGGATTATGTCATCGATTATGAATTGATGCAATTTGTCGATAAATTAAGAAAAGGTAAGCCGCTATTCATGGTGGATATCGCAGTACCACGTGATATCGATCCGCGAGTGGGCGATCTTGGCAATGTTTTCTTATATGATATTGATGATTTACACGGTATTGTCGAGGCGAATTTAGCAGAACGTGAACGCGCTGCGAATCAAATTTCGACAATGATTGTTTCGGAAATCGAGGACTTCAAAGATTGGATGGGCAAACTAGGTGTTGTACCGGTTATTTCGGCATTACAACAAAAAGCGAACCGTATCCAAGAGGAAACGATGTCGAGTATCGAAAATAAAATGCCAGATTTAACAGATCGTGAGCGTAAAGTATTATCGAAACATACGAAATCAATCATTAACCAACTGCTGAAAGATCCAATTCTTCAACTGAAAGAATTAGCGGGATCGAAAGAAGCAGAGAAGCAACTTCAATTATTCCAAAAAATATTCGGTATTGAAGAAGAAACACAAATTCAAAGTGAAAAACAACAACTTCATGAAAAAGAGCGCCGTCAAAAAGCAGCGCAAGAAGATTCAATTGTCGAACCGAAATTATCATTTTAAGAGCTGAATTAAGAGCGTTTTCGAATCTATGTGATAGACTATAGGTGCGAGAACGTTTTTTTTCGACGTCAAATAAGGGGAGTATCGAATGTCAGACTTAGCCATGACGCGATTACATGAGGCGATCGTAGTACTCTATGCAATCGCTATCATATTTTATTTTGTAGATTATTTAAAGAAAAACGCCAAAGCACATCGTGTCGCATTTTGGTTTATTTCAGTCGTGTGGATTTTGCAGACAATTTTTCTAGTTGTCTATATGATTGAAACACAGCGATTCCCATTACTATCTTTATTCGAGGGGATTTACTTTTATAGTTGGTTGCTCGTTTCGATTTCAATCCTTCTACACTGTGTTTATCGTGTAGATTTACCGGTATTTTTCATTAATATTATTGGATTTATCTTCATGGTCATCCACACATTTGCACCGACGCAAATTGCGCAGTCGCCAGTTGGTGATAGTTTAGTGTCAGAATTGCTATTAATTCATGTAATGTTCGCAATTTTGTCATATGTTGCATTTTCTTTATCATTTGTTTTCTCCACATTATATTTAATCCTTTATAATGTATTAAAAAAGAAACAATGGACGAAGCAGTGGACGAGGTTGCCATCTTTGCAACAAGCGGAAAGTAGTGCGATTTGGTCCATCGTAATTGGCGTACCCATTTTATTTATTAGTTTGACATTGGGGCTAATGTGGGCGTATCTTACAGTTGCACACTTTAATGTTTTCGATGTGAAAATCATCGGATCATTCATTGCATTACTAGGCTATTGCATCATTGTCCTTTTGAATCACAAAGGCAAATTGAACACGACGAAGCTAGCATGGGTTAATATTTATGCATTCATCTTCGTCATTGTTAATTTCTTTTTAGGAAGTAGTTTATCAGGTTTTCACTTTTGGTATTAATAGAAGGGTAGGCTTATATTTTGAGAAAAATTATTGTAGGTTCTAGAAGAAGTAAATTAGCTTTAACACAAACGAATTGGTTCATTAATGAACTGAAAAAAACAGGTGCTCCTTTTGAGTTCGAGATCAAAGAAATCGTCACAAAAGGAGACCGTATTTTAGATGTACAACTGTCTAAAGTAGGTGGTAAAGGGTTATTCGTAAAAGAAATCGAACAAGAATTATTCGATGAAGAAATCGATTTTGCAGTACATAGTATGAAAGATATGCCTGCAGTTCTTCCTGAAGGATTAGTAATCGGTTGTATTCCGAAAAGAGAAGATCCACGTGACGCATTTATCTCAACAGGCCATGTAAAATTCATGGATCTGCCAGAGGGCGCGACAGTTGGAACTTCAAGTTTACGTCGTAGTGCGCAATTACTTAAAGCGCGTCCAGACCTTAATATTAAGTGGATCCGCGGTAATGTTGATACACGTTTAGCAAAATTAGAAACGGAAGAATACGATGCGATTATTTTAGCTGCAGCAGGCCTTAAACGTCTTGGCTGGTCTGAAGATGTTGTAACGGAATTCCTGTCAACAGAACTATGCGTACCAGCAGTTGGACAAGGTTCTTTAGGGATAGAATGCCGTGCGAACGATACGGAATTACTAGAAGCATTGTCTAAAATGACAGACAAAGCCACTTGGGAAACAGCGCATGCTGAACGTGCATTCCTAACAGCAATGGATGGCGGATGCCAAGTGCCAATCGCAGGATATGCAACGTATAACGAAGGTGAAATTACATTCGAAGGATTAGTAGCAGCACCAGATGCATCTGTATTTTATTCTGATACAGTAGTGAGTAAGGATGCAGTGTTAGCAGGTAAGGAAGTAGCGAAAATACTGACTGAGCAAGGCGCTTATGAATTAATTCAAAAAGTAAAAGCTGAGCAAGATGAAGTCTAATAATCGCTTACTTGGTGAACGAATCGTCTTAACAGGGACCTCAATCACGAAGAAAGCTCAGTCCAAAATTGAGGCTTTAGGTGGTCAGGCAATTCATTTACCGCTAATAGAAGTGGCTGAAATTCAAAATATGGAAGATCAGCAACTGCTACATCAGAGTCAAAACATGGATTGGCTCATTTTTACGAGTCAAAATGCGGTGCATGCATTCGCAAATAAATTACAAAAGTATCGATTTTCTGCAGATCAATGGTGCTCAAAAATCGCTGCAGTCGGTAGTAAAACGGCACAATCCCTTGAAGAACTTGGTTTTTCGATTGATTTCATGCCGACTACTTTCAGTGCAGATTGCATGGTCATCGAGTTCAACGAAATACTTCACAACAGCGACCAATGTATGTTTATGAAAGGTTCGATGGCGAAGGATACGTTAAAAGATGGACTTCATTGTCAACTCGCAATTTGGACGATTTACGAAACTGTGGTCTGTACGAAATATTTGGAAGAAATGCGTGAACTCCTTTCTAAAGAAAAATGTACAGTCGTTTTCGCAAGTCCTTCAGCAGTCGATACTTTTGCGCAATATATACTCCCTTCAATCAATTGGAACACGCTTCAAGTTGCAGCAATTGGGCATATTACAGAGGCTAAATTGAGCGAATATGGAGCAGTAGATATAATTCAACCATCTGTTTATACGATGGAAAGTGTTATAGACGAAATCGCAATACGAAAGGAACTAGAACAATGACAAACTTACAATTTAAAAGACATAGACGTTTAAGACAAAACCCGACAATGCGCGCAATGGTAAAAGAAACATATCTTCATAAAGAAGATTTCATTTACCCGATTTTCGTAATGGAAGGGGAAAATATTAAAAATCCTGTTGCTTCAATGCCAGGCGTTTATCAATTTTCAATTGACCGTCTTCAAGAGGAGATGGACGAGGTTGTTTCATTAGGTATTCCTTCAGTGATTCTTTTCGGCTTACCAGCGGAGAAAGATGCAGTAGGTTCTCAAGCTTATCATGATCATGGAATCGTACAAGAAGCGACTCGTTTCGTAAAAACAAATTACCCAGAAGTGATGGTCATTGCAGATACTTGTTTATGTGAATATACTTCGCATGGACATTGTGGTGTTGTATCAGAAGATGAACGTATTTTGAATGATCCTTCACTTGATTTATTAGCACAAACAGCCGTATCACAAGCGAAAGCAGGAGCGGATATTATCGCACCTTCAAATATGATGGATGGCTTCGTAACAGCAATCCGTAAAGGTTTAGATGAAGCTGGTTTTGAAGATATTCCAATTATGTCGTATGCCGTTAAATATGCATCTGCTTACTACGGTCCATTCCGTGAAGCTGCGGATGGCGCACCAAAATTCGGCGATCGTCAATCGTATCAAATGGACCCTTCAAACCGAATGGAAGCGATGCGTGAAGCAACTTCGGATGTAGAAGAAGGCGCAGATTTCCTAATCGTAAAACCTGCATTATCTTACTTAGACATCGTTCGTGATGTGAAAAATAACTTTGACATTCCAGTAGTTGCATACAATGTATCAGGGGAATATGCGATGGTAAAAGCAGCCGCATTAAACGGTTGGATGGACGAGAAGAAAACAGTTCTTGAAACATTATTAAGTATGAAACGTGCGGGTGCAGATTTAATTATGACGTACCACGCGAAAGATGCAGCACGTTGGTTGGAGGAGAAATAGAGATGACACGTACTTTCGATAAATCACGCGAAATTTTCGCTGAAGCAGAAAACTTAATGCCGGGTGGCGTAAACAGTCCCGTTCGAGCATTCAAAGCAGTAGAACAAGAACCAATCGTTATGGAAAAAGGGCATGGCGCAATCATCACAGACGTTGATGGGAATGACTACATTGACTATGTATTATCATGGGGTCCACTAATTATTGGTCATACTCACCCTGACGTTGTATCAGCGATCCAAAGAGTAGCTACTACAGGTACATCATTCGGAGCTTCAACTCAAATTGAAAATGAATTAGCAAAAGAAGTAATCAAACGCGTTCCATCTGTAGAGATGATTCGTATGGTTTCATCTGGTACGGAAGCTACGATGTCAGCAATTCGTGCAGCGCGTGGCTTCACTGGTCGCGATAAAATCTTGAAATTTGAAGGTTCTTATCATGGTCATGGTGATTCATTATTAATTAAAGCGGGTTCAGGTGTAGCGACTTTAGGTTTACCAGATAGCCCTGGAGTACCAATGTCAATCGCTCAGAACACTTTAACAGTGCCTTACAACAACTTAGAAGCTGTTTTGCAAGTGTTTGAGAAGTATGGTGAAGAAATTGCCGCAGTGATCGTAGAACCTGTTGCAGGGAATATGGGATGCGTTCCACCACTTCCAGGTTTCTTAGAAGGGTTACGTGATGTAACGACTAAAGCTGGCACAATCCTAATCTTTGATGAAGTAATGACTGGTTTCCGCGTTGGATATCATTCAGCTCAAGGTTACTACGGAGTAACGCCTGATTTAACTTGTTTAGGTAAAGTAATCGGTGGCGGACTTCCAGTAGGTGCTTTCGGTGGTCGTCGTGACATTATGGAGAAAATCGCTCCAGCTGGTCCAATCTATCAAGCAGGAACACTTTCAGGTAATCCACTTGCTATGACAGCAGGTTTAGAAACAATCCAACATTTAACGGAAGATTCATACAAACATTTCGAAAAACTTGGTGACCGTTTAGAAGCTGGATTCCGCGAAGCAGCTGAAACTTACAATATTCCGCATACTGTAAACCGCGCTGGTTCAATGATTGGCTATTTCTTAACGAATGAAAAAGTTATTGATTTTGATACAGCGAAAACATCTGATTTACAATTATTCGCAGAATACTATGGATTAATGGCGCAACAAGGCGTATTCCTACCACCTTCACAATTCGAAGGCGTATTCGTATCAACTGCACATACGGAAGAACATATTGATCATACGATTAAAGCTTTCCAAAATGCATTTAAACAATTGAAAAGATAATGATATTTGACCTTCTAGTCGTGTAGACTAGGAGGCTTTTTAAAAACGAAAAGCAAATCACGCTCGATCATATGCGAGGGTACTGCAAGGTTTGAAGAGAAAGTAAAAGCCCCATCACTTTCTCCCGAAAACCTGAAGTATCCCATAGCATATAGCGTGAATTTGCTAGACAGGGAAAGAAAAGTGAAGGTGGCTCGTTTATCTCGAGAGCACTGCAGAAAACGAAGGAAAAGTAAAAGCTTCACCACTTTTCCCCGAGTTTTCGAAGTGACTCAAAGAGAGTAGTGGAACAAGCTAGCTAGACAAAGAAACGAAAAGCAAATCACGCTCGATCATATGCGGAATATCTAGACAAAGAAAAGATTACTACACACTTGCTTTTCGGCCGGAATCCTCGTTATTTCTTTCAAAGATGATGCATAAGAAAAAAAGGGGACATCCATCTTTACAGTCAATCAACCTACTAATTGACTCAGAAAAGATTTTCTCAAGAGTCATCAATTCCTTAGGAGTTCACTATTGCCAAACGAATCGCTTTCGGCTACAATAAGAATTATTCAAATAAACAATTGCTTTGACTGGGAGGAGTAAGTTACTTTTCTTGTTGAGAGAGGGAACGGTTGGTGAGAGTTCCTCAAGAAAATTACCTGAAGGTAGCCCATGAGCAGATTTCGTGAACTAATAGTAGCGAGATTCGGTTTAGAGACCGTTATCCAATGAAGTTGCCAGTCTTTTGTGCTGGAATAAAGGTGGTACCGCGGAGTTCTCTCGTCCTTTTCATATAGGATGATGGGGATTTTTTTTATGCCTAAATTTATTGGAGCGTCATTTTAAAGGAGGAAACCAACATGTCAGAAAAAGAAATTTCAATGCCAACGAAATATGACCCGCAAGCAGTTGAAGCTGGTCGTTATGAGTGGTGGCTACAAAAAGACTGTTTTAAAGCACAACCTGAAAGTGGAAAAGAACCATACTCAATCGTAATTCCACCGCCAAACGTAACAGGTAAATTACACCTTGGACACGCTTGGGATACGACTTTACAAGATATTTTAATCCGTATGAAACGCATGCAAGGTTACGATGCACTTTGGTTACCAGGAATGGACCACGCTGGGATTGCAACACAAGCAAAAGTTGAAGCAAAACTACGTGAACAAGGCGTATCTCGTTATGACCTTGGTCGTGAAAAATTCTTAGAAAAAACATGGGAGTGGAAAGAAGAATATGCTTCTACAATCCGTTCACAATGGGCAAAACTAGGATTAGCTTTAGATTATTCTCGTGAACGTTTCACATTAGATGATGGTCTTTCTGAAGCGGTTAAAGAAGTTTTCGTTAAATTATACGAAAAAGATTTAATCTATCGTGGCGAACGCATTATTAACTGGGATCCAGCAGCTCAAACAGCATTATCTGACATCGAAGTAATTTACAAAGATGTTCAAGGTGCTTTCTACCACATGGAATACCAAATTAAAGATAGCGATGAAAAAGTAGAAATCGCTACAACTCGTCCAGAAACAATGCTTGGTGACTCTGGTATTGCAGTAAACCCGAATGATGAACGTTATGCTCACTTAATCGGTAAAACAGCGATTCTACCAATCGTAGGTCGTGAATTACCAATCGTAGCAGATGATTACGTAGATGTTGAATTCGGTACAGGTGTTGTTAAAATGACGCCAGCGCATGACCCGAATGACTTTGAAGTCGGTAACCGTCACAACTTAGAACGCATCATGGTTATGAATGGCGATGGTACGATGAATGATAGGGCTGGCAAATACGCTGGTATGAATCGTTTCGAATGCCGTAAAGAAATCGTGAAAGATCTTCAAGAACAAGGAGTACTAATTAAAATCGTAGAACATTTACACTCAGTAGGTCACTCTGAACGTTCTGGTGCAGTAGTAGAGCCGTACCTTTCTAAACAATGGTTTGTTAAAATGGAACCACTTGCGAAAGAAGCTCTAGCATTACAAGAGAAAGAAAACGAAAAAGTTAATTTCGTTCCACAACGTTTCGAAAACACTTATACACGTTGGATGGAAAATGTTCATGACTGGTGTATTTCTCGTCAATTATGGTGGGGTCACCAAATTCCAGCTTGGTATCATAACGAAACTGGTGAACTTTATGTTGGTAAAGAAGCACCAGAAGATGAAGAAAACTGGACACGTGATAATGACGTTCTAGATACTTGGTTCTCATCTGCACTATGGCCGTTCTCTACAATGGGTTGGCCTGATGGCGATGCTGAAGATTTTAAAAAATACTTCCCGAACGGTGCATTAGTAACTGGTTACGATATCATCTTCTTCTGGGTTTCTCGTATGATCTTCACTTCATTAGAATTCACAGGCGAGCGTCCATTCGAAGACGTATTAATCCACGGTTTAGTACGTGATGGCGAAGGTCGTAAAATGTCTAAATCACTAGGAAACGGTGTAGATCCTATGGATGTAATCGCAGACTACGGTGCAGATTCATTACGTTTCTTCTTAGCAACTGGTTCTTCTCCAGGTCAAGATTTACGTTACACAACTGAAAAAGTTGAAGCGATTTGGAACTTCTCAAACAAAATTTGGAATGCTTCTCGTTTCGCATTAATGAATATGGAAGGCATGACTTACGACGAAATCGATTTAACAGGCGAAAAATCTGTTGCAGATAAATGGATCTTAACGCGCTTAAACGAAACAATCGAAAAAGTTACTGAGCTTGCTGATAAATACGAATTCGGTGAAGTTGGTCGTTATTTAAATAACTTCATCTGGGATGATTTCTGTTCTTGGTACATCGAAATGGCGAAACTTCCATTATACGGTGAAGACGAAGCAGCGAAGAAAACAACTCGTTCTGTATTAGCATATGTTTTAGACCAAACAATGCGTCTACTACACCCATTAATGCCATTCATTACAGAAGAAATTTGGCAACACCTTCCACACGAAGGCGACACAATCGTAAATGCAGCTTGGCCAACAGTTCGCGAAGATCTTCATTTCGAAGAAGAAGCGAAAAACATGCAATTACTAATGGATATTATCCATGCTGTTCGTAACATTCGTGCAGAAGTAAATACACCAATGAGCAAAAAAGTACCAATGTTCATCTCTGCTAAATCAGATGTTGAAAAAGTAGTACTTGAAGCGAATAAAGGCTATATCGAAAAATTCTGTAACCCTGAAACATTAACAATTGGCTTAAACGTTGAACCAGAAGGTCAAACGATGTCAGCAGTTATCTCAGGTGCTGAATTATTCTTACCACTTAAAGGTTTAATCAATGTTGAAGATGAGATTGCTCGTCTTGAAAAAGAACTTGATAAATGGAATAAAGAAGTAAAACGTGTTCAAGGTAAATTGAACAACGAAAAATTCGTAGGCAGTGCGCCAGAAGCAGTAGTAGCTGCAGAACGCGAAAAAGAAACTGACTATCTTGAAAAACAAGCAACGGTTGAAAAACGTATTGCTGAACTTAAAAATATGTAATTGAAATAGGAAAGACTTCGGTAGTTTTGAACTGCCGAAGTTTTTTTGTATGGCTCTGTGTCAAATGTTGGGGTGAATGAAATTGGATTTTCAATTTCATTCACCTTGAACAGAACGACGCACCTTATCCAAAGCCCAATAGATATAACGTCAATGATGAAATCGAACCGCAATTATGACAGGTCGATTCAAGGCTTCTTTAACAGCTGCTTTGAAACTTTGATTCATATCCATTACAACGATTTCTACTTGATCACCATATTTTTGTAAATATTGTTTAATCGTATCTTTTCTTCGATTGGGCAGAATATCGATTGGTTCATGTGCTTCCGCATTGGCAATAACTAATTGGAATTTCCCAGCGTTGGTATCAATCAATGAAAGAGGACTTTTCTGAAAAACGTTTCCCGCAAGAACAAGAATAACGACGGCGTTTATAGTAAAGCAACGTTAATCTTTCAAACTATTTTAAATGACTAATTCTTTGGATTCGATAATCATGTACTTTCGAAGTAATGGAATGGCAAGATGGGCAAGTATGAGGAACCTAAGTCATCTCAATATAAAGGGCATACTTTCCCTCGATTTCTTCAATTTTTGTGATTAAAACATCTTTTAATCCTGGAATATTCATGATAGACTTCATATAGCATAGCTCACCCTTCTTTAGCTTATTACTTAGCATTTTAAGTATAAAGGAATTGGTGAAACTGTGCTTTTTTTTGCCTTTTTTCACATAGATCAACATTGAAAGAAATAACGAGGACTCCTGCCGAAAAACAAGTGGAAAGAAATAGTGCGGCACTTGTCGGCGGAAAGCATTCGTTATTTCTGAAAGTTACAACGTGAATTATTTTAAGACCCCAACATATATAATAGAACCTTTTGTAAGGATAAAAAAAGAAACCACCGAAGTGATTTCTAGTTCATTAAAATATAAATGATTCATAGGCATAACGCCCAACTAAGTATTTCATTAATAAATCAGGCAAATTCTCTTCATATAAATCATAGAATGAACGAGCACCTACTGGATCTTCTATTTCATTTAATAGCCATGTGCCATCCTCTAATAATAAGAAGTCCATACCGATATAATCACTCTTAATCGCATTTTGCATCGCATGAACATGGTCAAGCTGCAAATGGTTTAGTTCATAGCGCTCAATTGATCCACCAAGCGTCAGATTTGAACGGAAATCCTCTTTACCTTGGCGTTTCACAGCGCCGATTACTTGATTACCAAGCACCCATACACGTACATCTGTCGCATTTGATTCGATATAAGGCTGTACGAGTGTTAAGCGATCTTCGTATTGCTTCTGACAAACGCATAAATCTGCATTGTCTTGGCAAAGTACAACTTCTGCACCACCGTGACCATCGACCGTTTTGAAGACAAGTGGGTATTCATATTGTTCTGGTTCAGTGAAAAGGGGAACCGTTGGAATGCCTAGCGTTCGAGCGAATTGTAAGGTCATATATTTATTATTAGCCAATGCATTTACATGGCTACTATTTACAACAGGTATATTCGCTTGTTCTAATGATGTTACATAGTCACAATTTCTCGCTCGATAAAAAACAAATTGAGCGTTTTGACAATGAGCGACAAGTTCGCTAACTGAAAAATTATTTGTTAATGCTAATTGCAGTTCTAAATCGTAATTCTTACCAGCCTCGATTAACTGCTCGATAAAAGCCATATTTTTTAAGGCATCAGTTTTTTCGTAGACGATAAAAGCTTTTTTCAAATCGTCCTCATCCTAACTTTTTTAAAATATATTGAACGAAGGCATCTCCGACATTAATGCCTGTCACATTATAAATATTTCGAATATGGGAAGCGGCATTCACTTCGCATACGATTGGTTCGTCCTGTTCATCAAAAAGTAAATCAACACCAGCGAAGTCAGCTCCTACAGCTTGTGCAGCGCGTATAGCTAGATCCTTCTGTGCTTCTGTTAATTCAATTTTTTCAGCGACACCACCATTTGTAATATTTGCTCTGAAATCAGTTTCAGAGTGGCGATACATGGAAGCGACTACTTCATTTCCAATTGTGTTCACACGAATATCTCGTCCAAAACTGGAAGCAATATATTGTTGGAAAACGAAGTCGATTCCTCGCAATTCTTCTACTTTAACATAAAAATCAGCTTCTGTTTCAATTAAATACACTTTCATACCAAATGAACCATGTGCCTCTTTAATTACAAGTGGTAAACCTAAAATTTTTAATACATTTTCAAAGTAACCACTATTTCGTATTGTAAATTTTGGATAAACCTTAGGCGCGACGATTGTGCGTGGCATACGAATTCCTGCATTCGCCAATTGAATATATTGTTTTGCTTTATTATCACAAGTTTCGATTACTTCGGGATCATTAAAAATAGGAATCCCTGCATTTTTTAAATAGGTTGCTAATAATATATCTTTATCTAAAAAAATGACAAAGTCCGGTTTATTTGTAAGTGGTGTCAGTAAATCCATTGGAATTTCATAGTTTTTATATAGGGTAGGTTGAATACCTGCGTTTTCACAAGCTTGCGCCATCAATCTTGCTTGATCGACAAATTTATCAGAAATAAGGCTCCCATTATAAATAATCCAGCATTTTTTCATGCGTTCAAACCTCCGTTGACAGTGCTATAATAGTAAAAACAATCATTACAAATTTTAGCACGTTTTAGAGAGAAAATGAATAGTTAGGATGAATTCAGATGATACCGAAATTTGATTATTATAAACAATTAAATGAAGTCGTAAGTAGCGATGACATAAAACCAGGGCTTGAAGCCATCGAAAATGCGATGGAATTGTCGGGGCATCCTGAACTTGCAATCCCTGTCATTCATGTTGCAGGGACGAATGGCAAAGGTTCTACCATTAAAATGATGGAGCGTTTATTACAAACACATGGTTTGAAAACAGCTACATTTATGTCCCCTTGTATAAATGATGTTCATGATCAAATACAGTTTAATGGAGAGTCTATTACGGAGCAGCAAATGAATAGTGCTTTTCAATTTGCGAAGGAATGTGGATTGAGTGGTCGACTAACGGATTTTGAATTGTTAACGGCTATTGCATTTATTGCAATTTCTCAAGAACAGCCAGATATTGCCCTGATCGAAAGTGGGTTAGGTGGCCGTTTTGATAGTACAAATGTTGTAAACCCGATTGTTTCGGTTATCCCAAGTATTGCACTTGAACATACAGCTTTTTTAGGGGATACCATTGAAAAAATCGCGACACATAAAGCAGGAATCATCAAAGAAGGTAAGCATGTTGTAATCGGGGAATTACCATTAGAAGCTGAAAAAGTGATGCGATTTGAAGCGGTTCAAAAAAATGGCGTATTAAAAATAAATGGCATTGATTTTTCAGTCGATCACGACAATAAATGGCATAATGGTGAGTTGGAGTTTTCGGAATTAATTCCAAGTTTAAAAGGGGAACATCAAGTCGGCAATATGGCAGTAGCGATTCAAGCATTTCTCATTGTCGCAGAACAGTTAGAGATTGAAGCAAATGAAGCGCATATTCGAGAAGCCGTATCCTCAACAACTTTGGCAGGGCGATTCGAACAGATTAGTTCAAATGTTTGGATGGATGGCGCACATAATCCTGCAAGTGCAAAAATGCTGAAGGAAACAATCCAGCAACAATTTCAATTTGAGAAAGTGACGATGATTGTCGGCATTTTAAAAGACAAGGATGTTCAAGGTGTTTTACGCCAACTTGAAGAAGTGTCAGATGAATTTATTTTCGTAGAAGTTGAAAGAGAACAAGGGCGGCTAATGAGTTCTCAAGCATTACTTGACTTGAGCGCAGCCACTCAGAAATCTGTTTCTAATTCAGTATTGGAAGCAGTTAAATCAATTTCTCCAACTCAAAAAATTGTCATTACGGGATCGCTTTATTTATTGGCACAATGGCGAGATGTGTTACGGAAGAATTTAGTCTAGTAAAATAAAAGGACGTCGACATTGTAAAGTACAGTGTCGACGTCCTTTTGCTGTTTAGTTTTCTTGAAGTTTACTGTATAAAACATACTGTCGAACTTCTTGATATACAGGATATTGAATAGGGAAGCGTAGTAATTCTGACGGTTTGGCAAATGTAACGGAAGATTGATTAATAACAATCGCATTTGCAATCATCGAACCTTTGAAACTTGTGCGATTCGTCAGTTCAAGATTACCTTTTGGTAGAACGATGAATTGACTTTGTGGCGAAGCACCACCATCGATTAGTAAATGCTGACCACCTGAAATGATATTCCCTTTATACGTATCCATCATTAATGTGGCATCCGCATTTTTTAAGTAAATAAAACCATCGCTAGTAAAGTTTTTAGAAAATGTAATCGGTGCTTTAGAATCATAGAAAGTCGCTAATTTAGCACCATCCGCAATTATTGAACCGTCAGTTGCACTGAATGACTGAATGAACAATTGGACTTTTCCAGAACCCACAAAGTGAAGTTTCGCATTGCCGGTTAATCTTAATTGATCGATGCGCAATGTTTGAGAATTGTCACCGATGTCGATAAATGCTTCTTCACCATCAATTGAAAGTGATGAAAGATGCGTTTCTGTCGATGTGAACTGGAATGGATTTGATTCAGTGAATTTCTTCTTCGTTAAATGATCCACTGTTAATTGACCGTCTTTTAAGTAATAGATTTTCACTTTTTTCTTTTGGTCTTTAATTTTCTTTTTGAAATATAATTTTTCATCATTTATACCTGCTTCATCTAAAGCCTTAATTTCTTTAGTTGGAAAAGAGGGTAGGAATTTTTGGAACGATAAATCATTCATAATTTTACTATTTGAAGCAGTTGTATTGCCGTCATTTAGACATTCATTCAAATATGCGCCATTCCTTAATTCATGTTGGCAAGAAGAACCGTCGACTGTGATGTTTTTGACATTGCTACTCGCTAATAGACCAAGAACATTAGATGCATTTTGAATTGCGATGCGTTTAGAAGTATGCGCAACATATTGAGGGCGATAAAAGTCTGAGATGATTTTTTGATCAACTTGAAAATCAACTTTAAATTGCTGTTTAACAGTTGAGTGCTTTTCTCCAAGAGTCGCAGTCGATACTACTTCGTACCGATCTTGATTTGCACTAAGTTGTACAGTGGTTTTAGTAGTCGGTTGAAGACCATCTGTTTTTTCGAAAGAATCATCGAAAATTGATTTGCCAATTTGTTTTTGAATTGAAGCATTTACTTGGCTATTCGTAATTTTTTCAACATCAAATGCTGCCTTCTCAGTTGTCGATAATTGATTGTAACGCTCAAGATTGATTTTGTATTGATCAGTAGCATATTGTTCAAGGCTTTGACGATATGTAGCGATACTTTTCTTTGCCATTGAAGTGATTTTAGAGCCATTTTGTTTTGGACTATTTGCATTTGAATCATTGGAATCGATTATTTTATAAACAATCATGCCCGTAATAAGTAGCGTGATGACCAACAATATGGAAGGGACTAACCAAGTTTTCATAAAAGCGGATTTCTTTTTACTTCTTTTTTTTGTCACTTTGAGCACCTCTTTTTAGTAGATAGATGTTAGAATAGAGGAAATGAAGGGATATTCCTTTTATTCCAAATATTAATAATTATGTACCCTTTATTCTTCTTGAACATGCGATTATATGGAAATACATGATAATAAAAATTTTATTATATATCATAAATCATCATACAACCTAAAAATTGTAGACTCAAGCATTCTTTTCAAGTGAGTGACGAAATGGAAATCAACTTTTAATTATTATATTAATAAAATGAATTTATTGTAGATTGTTTTAACGCTTAAATAATCTATTAAGTGGAGATTCGTGATTTATTTTTATTAAATAGTTTATTTTCCAAATAGAAGGGACTATAATGAAAAAATGTATATAGTGCTTGAGTTTTCTTTTTTAATAAAAAAAAGGAAATCATTCATAAAAAAATACCTTAAATTGCATATTTTTTAACATATTTAGGGTATGCGAGGCAGTAGAGAAAGAATTTGTTAAAAAGATGGAAGCACTACAAAGAGGAGGTACGGACCATGTTTGGCGGTACAAATAAAACAATTTCAATCGTCTATAACGACTTTGCACTTAGCCTATTAGCCGTAACAAAAGGTGAGTTGGAACAAGCACTCACTTATCAAATTCCTCTTGAAAAAGGAATTGTAAAAAACGGTATGATTGAGGACGAAGACGCGTTTTTTAATACATTGAAAGATGTGCTTAAAAAGAAAAAAATTAAAAGATATGATGTAAGAATGGTAGCACCTGCAAATTCGACAGTGATGAAGAAAATTAATTTACCAGCACATTTAACAACAATTGAACAAGTTGAAGAATATATCGAAGCTGAAATGAACGATTCAATTCGCGTACCTTTTAGCGACCCGCTGTATGATATTTATGATGAAGATCCATCAGATGGCGAAGCGTTATTATTTGCTTCAGAGCGCGAAGAAATTACTAAAGTTGTAGATTTAATGGATGACTTAGATTTAGATTTACAAATTGTTGATTTAAAATACTTAGCAGACTTGAGAATTGTGGAGAAAGTAATTCCGAATTTTTATTCTCAAACAATGTTAGTCTTGGATTGGTCTATGGATCAATTATTAATTTCGATTATAAATAATGGAAAACTCGAATTAAATAGAGAGTATACACTCCGCACAGATCATGAAGATTGGTCTGAAATTATTTCGAATGAGGAAGTAGAGTTCAAACTTACTCAAAATAAGGAAGCATATGAAATCCAAATTCATGATGCATTAAATGAAATCGATCAAATTGTTCATTTTTATCAATATTCGTTGAATAAAGGAACTGCTGAAATTCAACGTGTGATTAATATCGGAGATCACCCGATGCTTACAGAAATCGATGAATTAATCGAAGGAAAAGTATCTTTGCAAACGAGCCGTATTACAGATGCTGATATAAATGCATACTTCCCAGGGTTTAAAGCGAAACATAGTACATTACTAGGATTAGCAATTAAAGGAGGACATAAAGAATGATACCGGATATTAACCTCCTGAAAAAAGATGGTCGTGAAACGCATAAAAAAGGAAATTTTGCTAAGTTATTTTTAATCTTACTAACTTTAGCAATCATTATTTTCTATGGTATTAACTATTATTTATTGCATCGCGATGTTGCAGATATCCAAGAGAAATCTGATCGACTTGCAACTCAAATTGAACTACAAAATAAAGAGTTAGAAGAATTACAACAAACGCCTAAAGGACAACTTGTGCAAGCAATTGATTTCGCAGGAAAAGAACAAATCTCTGTAGGTAAAATTACGGATGTTGCCAATAAGAACTTAGATGGTTCGGGTGAATTAGCGGGCTTTGATTATAATTATGATCAAGCGCAAATTGCTGTTTACTTTGATGATCTATCTGAAGCAGCAACGTATGTGAAGAAAATGAAAAAAGAATCGATTTTCAAAACAGTTGAATTAACATCGACTGCTGCATTTACGGAAGTGGATGTTCAAAATGTAAGTGATGAAACTGATTTAGAAGGCGATTCAAGATACAAGGCGATTATTCAAGTAACCCTTAATCTTAAAAAACTTGGATCAGGGGGTGCGAAGTAATGAAAGAAAAAAACGCTAAACAAAGTTGGCTTGTTTATACATTACTTATTTTACTGATTATCTCTGCCGGTATAGCGCTGTATTTCTATTTATTGAAGCCAGAGATGGATAAACGAAATTCATTACAAGAAAAATATGATTTTCAGAAGAGTCACCTAGAAGGGCAAGCGAAAAAAGTTGAATCAACAAAGAAATTAATTGAAAAAGCTGGACCTGTTGGCGATTTGAAACTGAAAATCCCAACAAATAATCAACTGACAGGTATTACGAATGATTTAGCAGAACTAGAAGGAAGTACATCAACTGTCATTACTGATATTCAATTCAATAATTACGGCTCGAAAAAACAAGTGCAAACGCCGAAACTTAAGAGTACGGGACTATCTGAAGCAGAGCTAATTAATCCACTTAGTGACACGCAAGTAGTATCTAGACTGGCAGATCAACAGAAGCCAAAAGATTTGAATCTATTAACTTTTGAAATGTCTGTAAGTGCTTATGATGCAAGTAATATCACAGATTTTGTCAAAGGCATTACTGAAATGTCGAGATTATATGTTGTAGATTCAGTGAAGTATTCGGATCGAAACGTTGAAAATGGTGTCGTTACGGCAAAAGTTCAAGTGACGACTTTCAATGTGAAATTGAAAAAAGAAGCGAGAATGGGTAAAGCACTTACTCCTAAAGCAACAGAAGAATCGAATAAAGAAAAATAGTTAAGATGAGTATGCCATTTTTTGAAAAATTATGGTGTACTCTTTTTTAGTTGTTTTTATTATTTATTTCAATAAAATAGGCCAAATTAGAATAATGTGGTTCTATTTTTAAAGGAATTAGAACTTTCTACAAAGAAAAATAAAAAAATATATTTGAAAATAGATTATTATGCATAAAAAAGGGGGAATGGTTATGTGTGCGATGCCAATTTATGTATATACGAATGTTTCTCATAGCGAAAAGATGTGGAAGGAAGTTTTCTCAACTTGTGAATTCACTTATTTTGAAGTACCTAAATCACCTTTAAAAGCTAATATAGCTCAAGTTGAAATACATTTTCAGTTATTTGAAATGTTGCGTAGAAAAGTGAAAGGATATCATTTTGCCCATTTTCAACTTGTCGAAAAGATCTCAATTGATCTATTTTTGGTTACTTCATTTGTATTATTAAAACACGAAAATGAAAACTATACGGAGAAAACGAAAACAGTCGTTCGCATTCAGTGTAGCAATCAAAAAAACAATGAAAAATATATGAAAACTAAGGAACCTTTTATGCAGTTTGTTGGTTATAATATATTAGGGGAAAAGCAAATGATGATCGACAATGTTGTTGGATGTGCATATAATGCTGGTGGATTTCCTTTACAGGCAATTCAAAAGTTAATTGGCAGAATTAAACAGAATGCCATTTCGCCGGTTAGAGGTGATTTTGTATGTCAGTAGAAGTGCCTGTTTTTGTAAGAGATGTAGCGAAACTAGAAAGACCAAGAGAGAGGTTGCTTCATTTTGGTGCAGACAATGTATCGAATCAAGAACTGATTTCTATTTTGCTAGGTTCGGGAACGAGGAAAGACTCAGTTTTGGAAATGTCTACAAAGTTATTAAATCGATTTGAGACATTGGCAAATCTAAAAAATGCAACAATTGAAGAATTAAAATCGATTGATGGAATTGGCGAGATTAAAGCGATTCACCTCCTTGCTGCATTTGAGTTAGGCAAGAGGGCGAGTTTACCAAATCGTATTGAGAGAACGGTAGTGAAACATCCAGATGATGCGGCAGAATTTTTGATGCCTGATATGGCTCAGTTATTACAAGAGCATTTTGCGGTATTATTCCTTAATGTGAAAAATGAAATCATACATAAGCAGACCATATTCATAGGTAGCTTAAATGCGAGCATAGTTCACCCAAGAGAAATCTTTCGTGAAGCGGTCAAAAGATCAGCTGCATCCATTATTTGTGCACACAATCATCCTTCAGGAAATCCCACTCCAAGCCCTGAAGATATAGAAGTTACAAAACGCATAGCGGAAGCCGGATTGATTATAGGAATAGACTTATTAGATCATATTATTATCGGGGATCATAAATATATCAGTATGAAAGGAAAAGGTTTCTTCTAATACTGTAATTTTTCACATTTTTCCGTTATAATAAAACGTATGATTTTATGACAGCTAGTTTATATTACAACGGCTAAGGAAAGGAAGAAATTAAAGTGTTCGGATTAGGTGGAAAAGATGTCGGTATTGACCTTGGTACAGCAAATACGCTTGTATTTATTAAAGGAAAAGGGATTGTTTTACGCGAACCATCAGTAGTAGCGAAAAACACTCAAACAAACACTACAGTTGCTGTAGGTAACGAAGCAAAAAATATGATTGGTCGTACTCCAGGTTCAATCGTTGCAATTCGTCCAATGAAAGATGGCGTAATCGCTGATTTTGATATTACTACGACGATGATTAAACATTATTTACAAAATGCATTGAAAGCAGCCGGTAGCTCTTTCAAAAAACCAAATGTAATGGTATGTGTACCTTACGGAATTACTTCAGTAGAAAAACGCGCAGTAATTGATGCTGCTCGTCAAGCTGGCGCTCGTGAAGCATTCGTAATTGAAGAACCTTTCGCAGCTGCAATTGGCTCAAACTTACCGGTTTGGGAACCAACAGGTAGTATGGTAGTTGATATCGGTGGCGGTACAACTGAAGTAGCGGTTATTTCTTTAGGTGGTATCGTAACAAGTGAATCAGTACGTGTCGCAGGTGACGCAATGGATCACGCAATTATCGCTTATATCCGCAAAGCTTATAACTTAACAATTGGTGAACGTACTTCTGAGTCAATCAAAATGGAAATCGGTTCAGCAACAAGTTCACCAGATGAAGAGCAAAAAATGGAAATCCGTGGTCGTGACCTAGTTACAGGTTTACCGAAAACGATTGAAATTTCTTCAATTGAAATTGCAGATTCATTACGTGAGTCAATCTCTGCAATTATCGATGGCGTTAAGAAAACGTTAGAACAAACTCCTCCAGAATTATCTGCAGATGTTATGGAACGCGGAATTGTTTTAACAGGTGGCGGAGCATTACTACGTAACTTAGATAAAGTTATTAGTGACGAAACGAACATGCCTGTATTTATCGCAGAAAATCCATTAGATTGTGTAGCAATCGGTACTGGTATGTCATTAGACCATATCGATGTAATGAAACAACACCAAACAATTTAAGGGGGAATAGGCAATGCCACATTTTTTATCGAATAAACGATTACTTATGCTGCTCGTCGGCGTCATTTTGTTAGTGGCATTGATCAGTTTTACCTTGAGCGATCGTCAAAAGGTATCATTCCCTGAACAAGTTATTAAAGATACAGTCGGCTTAGGACAGAGTTTTGTCGCGAAGCCGGCTGGTTATGTTACAGGGCTAATAAATAGCGTAGATGATTTATTAAACACTTATGAAGAGAATAAACGACTTAAATCACGTTTAGAAGAGTACGGTTCACTGCAAGCGCAGGTTAATGAGCTGGAAACCGAAAATAAAGGTCTTCAAAAATTAGTAGATAAAAAATCCGATTTACGTGCATACAATCCAATTCAGTCGAATGTAATCGCTCGTAATCCTGATCAATGGGAAGAGAAATTAATTTTGGATACGGGTGCTAAAGATGGCGTAAAAGTAAATATGGCTGTTCTTACATCTGAAGGTTTAGTCGGTAAAATCGTGCAAACGACACCGTACACATCCGAAGTTGAACTTCTTTCTACGAATAATACAAATTATCGAGTATCTGCAACTGTCTCAAGTAAAGGTAAGACTGCAAGAGGTTTAGTGGAAGGGTTCGATGCTAAACGTGGAGAACTAATGCTAAAACGTATCGACTCTAAAATTAAATTGAAAAAAGGTGACAAGGTTACTACTTCCGGCTTAGGAGGTATTTTCCCTAAAGGCGTGTTAATTGGTGAAGTAACAAAAGTATCTACGGATGACTTTGGACTTACGAAATTAGCATATGTAAAACCTGCAGCAGATTTCCAAATGCTGGATCATGTTGTGATTGCCAAGCGTCAAGCAACACAAATTGACGGTTCGGATGGTAATTCTTCAAATAAGGACTTAACTTCACAAGGAGCTGAGTAATTATGGCGAAGTATTTAATTCCTGCTGTGGCAGTTTTACTATTTTTTCTAGAAACAGAATTCTCACTGTTCTCTCCAATTGATT
The DNA here is from genome assembly GCF_003143955.1 of Kurthia zopfii. Taxonomy (GTDB): domain Bacteria; phylum Bacillota; class Bacilli; order Bacillales_A; family Planococcaceae; genus Kurthia; species Kurthia zopfii. The sequence continues at coordinate 66,402 of NZ_QFVS01000001.1, forward strand.
TTCAAGGGGAGAGAGCATATTTAGTACCTCGCTTCCTAATTTTATATTTAATATTCTTGTCAATTTACTATGATCGTAAGAAAGCAATGTGGTATGGGCTAGTGTTCGGTTTACTTTATGATATTTTCTACATAGATATCATTGGACTTTATACATTCCTTTATCCATTTATTTGTTTTATTGCTGGTTCTACAGTAAAATATATACATCAGCATCTTGTGGTAACAACAACTTTGTCTTTACTTCTTGTAGCACTTCTAGAAATCGTGTTACATCAGTTCTTTTTACTCATCCAATTTACTGATTTATCTTTCACAGAATTTTTAAATCACAGATTAGTTCCAACTATGATTGCCAATTCTATCTATTTAATAATGCTTGGATGGACTTTCAAGTATTTGTTAAAAGCTAGGGTTTTAGAAAAGGCGAATCAATCAATACTTTAGATGAAAAGCGGAGGTGGAATTTTTGATAACGAAACAGCTAGTCTACTTGAAAGGTGCAAAAGAAGGACTGATTTTGCATCTTGATGATCAATGTGGCTATGATGAACTGATTCATGCAATACAGAATCGGTTTATGGAAGGTCATATAGATGAACAGGTAGAAATTCAAATTTCTACTGGTAATCGCTACTGCACGAATGCCCAAATGACTGAAATCTTAAATGAAGTTGAAAAAGCATTAAAAGTACGTGTGTCAAAAGTGAGAAGTGATGTAGTCACGATTGAAGAATTAAACCAGCGCTTAAGCGAAAGTCAATCATCTACATATATCGGTATTGTTCGCTCTGGACAAATGGTTGAAGCAACCGGGGATCTTATTGTTATTGGTGATGTTAATCCTAATGCAAGGGTTCAGGCTGGTGGAAGTATTTATGTTTTAGGAAAACTAAAAGGTATGGCTCACGCCGGAAAAGATGGCGATAGTAATGCAGTTATTGGGGCATCGTTTTTATCAGCTACTCATCTATCGATTGGGGAAGTTCGAGAGACGATGACAAACGAAAGAAAAGAATTGTCAGAAATGCCAGAGATGAGTTGTGCATATTTGAATGACGAAGGTGATATTTCGGTTAAGCGTCTTCAAGAAATTCGCATTATTAGACCGGAGTTAGCTACGTTTAAGGGAGGAAGCTAATGTGGGAGAAGCTATTGTAATTACTTCCGGAAAAGGTGGAGTTGGTAAAACAACTACTACTGCCAATTTAGGTACTGCATTGGCACTACAAGGAAAAAAGGTTTGTTTGATTGATACGGATATCGGTTTACGTAACTTAGATGTTATATTGGGGCTAGAAAACCGCATCATTTATGATTTAGTTGATACACTTGAAGGACGTTGTAAAGTTCATCAAGCACTTGTAAAAGACAAGCGTTTTGAAGATTTACTGTTTTTATTACCAGCAGCACAAACTGCCGATAAAAATGCAGTAAGTCCTCATCAAATGAAAGAACTTGTTGATGGACTGAAGGGTGAGTTTGATTATGTATTAATTGACTGTCCTGCAGGAATTGAACAAGGTTATCGTAATGCTGTCGCAGGGGCAGATAAAGCGATTGTTGTCACTACACCTGAAATTTCAGCTGTGCGTGACGCAGACCGTATTATCGGACTTTTAGAACAGGAAGCGATTGAATCACCTAAGTTGATTATTAATCGTATTCGTACGCAGTTAATGGATCGCGGTGAGACTTTAGATATTAATGAGATTACGACTCACTTATCTTTGGATTTACTAGGAATCATTCCGGATGATGATTTAGTTATTACTTCATCAAACAAAGGTGAACCAATCGTAATGGAGCCATCAACTCAAGTGGCGAAAGCTTATCGTAATATCGTACGTCGAATTATGGGTGAATCTGTTCCACTAATGTCTTTAGAGAAGCAAAAACCTAGCCTGTTTTCTAAATTCAAAGCTTTATTTTCTAAATAGCATATAAACCTTGAGCGAGATTCCGTTTTATTATGAAATGGAATCTCGCTCTTTCTTTCAATGTTGATGTAAGTGAAAGCCCGATTTCGTTCATCCAACATTAGATGTTGAGCTGGAATTTAGAGTTAAAGTTATGACTTTATCCAACATCCGACAAAGTAGCACATGAAAATTTTTCGAATGACTAACAATTATTACAAAATAGCTTGACTCGACTTTCTATCTATGATAATATTTCATATGTTATGTAGCACCCGTGCTACAACCGCACTGACGAGGTTTTATGTAAGTATCTACTATGTAGATCACCTTTGAAGGCGAGTCTGAGTCTATTGAGGAGGTGCAGTTATGTACGCAATTATTGAAACAGGTGGTAAACAAATCAAAGTTGAAGCTGGCCAAGAAATCTACGTTGAGAAAATCAACGCTGAAGATGGTGAAGTAGTAACTTTTGACAAAGTTCTTTTCGTTGGTGGCGAAAACGTTAAAGTTGGAGCTCCATTAGTAGCTGGTGCAACAGTTACAGCTAAAGTTGAAAAACACGGTCGTCAAAAGAAAATCGTAGTTTTCAAACTTAAAGCTAAAAAGAACTACCGTCGTAAACAAGGTCATAGACAACCTTACACTAAACTAGTGGTAGAAGCTATCAACGCTTAATTATTGGTGAGGTGAAATGTTATGATTACAGTAGAAATTCATAGTAATGAAAATCGCGAATCATATGGCTTTCAAATTTCAGGGCACGCCTATTCAGGTGAACCTGGACGTGATTTAGTTTGTGCAGGTGCTTCTGCTATCGCTTTCGGTAGTGTGAATGCTATCGGTGAGCTAGTTAAGGTCACTCCGGGAATCGATCAAGGTGAAGAAGGCGGATTTTTATCTGTCACAATTAATCCGAGCGATTTAAGTCCTGAACAAAACGTAAGACTGCAAACAATTCTTCAAACGATGGTAACCCAGTTTTATACTATGGTTGCTAGTTATGGAGATTTTATCGAATTAAAATATAAAATGATGTAGGAGGTGCAACATTATGTTATTGAAATTAGACTTACAGTTCTTCGCATCTAAAAAAGGTGTAGGTTCTACAAAGAACGGTCGTGACTCTGAATCAAAACGTCTAGGCGCTAAACGTGCTGACGGTCAATTCGCTTCTGCTGGTTCAATTTTATACCGTCAACGCGGTACTAAAATCTATCCAGGTGAAAACGTTGGTCGTGGTGGCGATGATACTTTATTCGCTAAAGCGGACGGTATTGTTAAATTCGAACGCTTAGGACGCGATAAGAAAAAAGTTAGCGTGTACCCTGTAGCTAAAGAAGCTTAATTTTTTATTAAGTAGCTCAGATTACTACGTGCTTTTACACGAATACATCTAAGCATAAAAACGGGAATCGCGTCATGCGCGATTCTCGTTTTTCATTTCAATCATATGTAATCCTCGTTTTGACATCTCAACATTGGAAAATCGGAGTTTGCTCAAATTGCGGATCCCGATTTTTTTTCGGTTTTTAAAGAATTATTGAAGAAATATTGTTATACTAACTACAAGAACATCTCGTCAAAGGAGTGTTTACTTGTGACAGGACAGCCACTATCAGTAAATGAAGTGCTACGTTTTATGAATCATGATTTTTTGAATCAGTTACAATTGATTAAAACGAATTTAGCATTAGAGAATGTAGAAGAAGCAAATCATGTCGTAACGAATATATCTACTAAATGTAGTCAATTTTTTCAAATAAATGGATTGAATAGTGAACAACTTGTTGAATGGTTGCATACGTGTGAGTGGCGTTTTCCTTCAATTAATATTACAATGGAGAGCGATATTTCAGATAGCTCTCTAGTAGAATGGGATGTCCCATTAAGAGATTATTTGGAGAGTACGCTACAGCACGTTTGTGAATCTATTGATCCTATGATTGATCAATCATGTACTATACATGTGAATTCGAGTAAAAACAATTTGGTTATAGAAGTAGAATTGAACGGTAAATGGTGCTCGCCGCCATTCGAAACACCGATATACACAACGGATTTAGTTGTAACACATGAGCATTACTCAGATATACTGTGGCGTTATCGTGTCATAGGAAGTAAGGAGGGAAAGTAAATTATGTTTGTCGATCACGTAAAGATTTACGTTAAAGGTGGAGACGGTGGCGATGGTATGGTCGCGTTCCGTCGCGAAAAATTTGTTCCAAACGGTGGCCCAGCAGGTGGTGACGGTGGTAACGGTGGAGACTTAGTGTTTAAAGTAGACGAAGGTTTACGTACACTTATGGATTTCCGATTCAAACGTCATTTCAAAGCCGAGGCAGGTGAGAACGGAATGAGTAAGAACGCACACGGTAGAGGTTCAAAACCTACTGTAGTAAGCGTTCCACCAGGTACAGTAGTAACAGATGCAGAAAACGGTCGCGTAATTGCCGACTTAGTTGAGCATGGCCAAGAAGCGATTATCGCTAGAGGTGGCCGTGGTGGTCGTGGTAACTCACGTTTCGCTACACCATCAAATCCAGCGCCAGAACTTTCTGAAAAAGGCGAGCCAGGTCAGGAGCTTAATGTTATATTAGAGTTAAAGGTATTAGCGGATGTAGGTTTAGTTGGATTCCCAAGTGTTGGTAAATCAACTTTACTATCTGTAGTATCTTCTGCAAAACCTAAAATCGGTGCTTACCACTTTACAACAATTGTTCCTAACTTAGGAATGGTACAAGTGGCAGATGGTAAGTCATTCGCTATGGCAGATTTACCAGGATTAATTGAAGGAGCATCTGAAGGAGTGGGTCTTGGCCATCAATTCTTACGTCATATCGAGCGTACACGTGTAATCGTGCATGTAATTGATATGTCAGCTATGGAAGGTCGCGACCCTTACGAGGATTACCTAACGATTAACCGAGAATTAGAGCAATATAACTTACGCTTAACTGAACGTCCACAAATCATTGTAGCTAACAAAATGGATATGCCTGAAGCTGAAGCGAACCTAGAAGAATTTAAGAAGAAATTTGATGATGATGTAAAAATCTTTGCAATTTCTGCTTTCTCTCGTCAAGGTTTACAAGAATTATTATATGCGATTGATGAATTACTAGAAGTTACACCTGAGTTCTTATTGTACGATGAAGAAGAGGAAGAATCTGACGCAACAGTACTTTATAAACATGAAATTAAAGGTCCAGACTTTATCGTAACTCGTGATGAAGATGGTGCATTCGTCTTAAGTGGCGACACAATCGAACGTCTATTCAAGATGACTGACTTCAGTCGTGAAGAATCAATCCGTCGTTTCGCGCGTCAAATGCGTGGTATGGGTGTTGATGACTCACTACGTGAACAAGGTGCTGAAAGTGGCGACGTCGTTCGCATACTGAAATTCGAATTTGAATTTGTAGAATAACGATTTGGGGGGAAATAGATGAAAAATGTAGCGGATCAAAGATATTTTTTAGTTCGTGAGGATGTTTTAACAGATGCAATGCACAAAACCCTAGAAGCAAAGCATTTACTACAAACTGGAACAGTGTCATCAATTTGGGATGCTGTGAAGCAAGTAGATTTATCTAGGAGTGCTTTTTATAAGTATCGAGATGCTGTTTTCCCCTTTCACTCTATTGTTCAGGAACGCATTTTAACTGTGTTCCTGCAATTAGAGGATCGTAAAGGTACATTAGCAAAATTATTATCTACAGTAACTGATACACACTGTAATGTACTAACTATTCATCAAACAATTCCAATTCAAGGTAGAGCCAATGTAACGTTATCCTTAGATGTTACTGCAATGGATGTTGATTTAGACGATTTGATTCAAAGTTTGAAAAAACTTGATTTCGTTGAATCAGCTGAAGTGATCAGTTCAGGAGCATTATAAGGGGAGGGCTTTGAATTGGCAAAGAAAGAATGGGAAAAAAGAATCGCTTTTTTAGGTCCTGAAGGTACATTTACAGAATTGGCTACAAAAGAGTTGTTTCCAAACGATTGGACAATTCCTTTTAAATCGATTCCAGAGTGTATTGAAGCGGTTGATGCAGGTCAGGTAGATTTAGCTGTTGTACCTGTTGAAAACGCGTTAGAAGGCTCTGTGCCACTAACTATTGACTATTTGTTTCATGAGGCTGATTTATTTATTTCTGCGGAAGTATTAACACCGATTGAACAAAATTTAATGGTACATAAAAATAACGTAGAAAAATATGAAGAAATTGAAAGTGTTTATTCGCATCCTCATGCGCTCGCTCAATGTCATAAATATTTATATTACCATTTTAAATCTGTACCATTGAGTCAATCTTCATCAACAGCGGCAGCAGCTCAATTTGTTGCTGAGAACCCAGAACTTTGCGTAGCAGCAATTGCCAATGTAGCGGCAGCAGAACAATATGATTTACAAATTGTGCAAAAGAATATTCACGATTTCCATTTCAATCATACGCGTTTCTTCGTTTTATCTAAGCGAAATGACCGAATCGAAAGAGATGAAGACAAGCAGCAAATTAAGACGACATTGATGATTAAATTACCGAGCGATCGCTCAGGTGCTTTACATCAAGTGTTATCGGTTTTTGCTTGGCGTCAAATCAACCTTAGTAAAATCGAATCCCGTCCACTTAAGACAGGATTGGGCGATTATTTCTTCATCGTTGAGCTATTAGAGGACGAAAATGCGCCTCTAATGCGAGGAGCGATGGAAGAATTACGCACACTAGGGTGTTCTGTGAAGTCGCTCGGAAGTTACTACACATATCACCAAAAATAGAGTTATGAAAGAGCCATTCGAATTCACTTTGGATTTGAATGGCTTTTTTGCATATGAAAAAAGTGACTCCTAATTTAGGAATCACTCATTATGATTTAATAAATAGCCTTTTTCACGAAGCATTGCTTCAGCAGCATCTAATTTTTCTTCAGAATCAGCTGAAATTACGTGTAAATGCGCGCCTTCTGTAAGATTCATCAGTAAATTCGCTTCAGTTTGTTGGATTTTTTGAATAAATTGTTGTACGTCATAACGGCTGGATACCATGATCGAAGCAGTTAAATCGCCATAAACAGGATGTTCGACCGAAACGTTTTTAACGGTTACGCCTGCATCGACAAGAATATTCATCTCGTCCTCGGCTTCACTATTTGTATGGAAGCTCGCAATTTCACGTTCAAAAAGAATATGTTCTTTATTATCTAATAAGTATAAATAACCTTGGCTTGTCGCGATGATTGGCTCATTCTTTGCTTTCAGTAGCGCCATATCATTGACGATCACTTGTCGTGATACATTGGAACGTTTTGCGAGTTCTGTACCTGTAATCGCCTTATGCTCCGTTTTTAAAATAGCTAATATAGCTTGGCGACGTTCTTCACCTAATAATTTCTTCAATGATTTCACCTCTATATGAATAACAAATCTTTTCTAATAGTAACATGAAATAAAGTGTAATAGGTATGATTCCGTATTCGAATCTCAAAGTCCTTTATGTTATCATTATATTTATGGGAATATGTGTTTGTTTTTTTATAAATGGCGGATATGCTATAATATTAAAGCTTTTAAAAGGAGAGAATATTCATGTACGATTACATAAAAGGTCCGATAACTCGTATTACACCAGAGTTTATCGTCATCGAAATTCAAGGGATTGGGTGGCAATTGAACACGCCAAATCCTTATTTATTCACAATTTCAGATGATTCTGTCCAAGTATTTACACATCTAAGCGTGAGAGAAGATGCACAAGTATTATTCGGTTTCAAATCATTAGAGCAACGCGAGCTTTTTAGAAAACTGATTCAAGTATCAGGTATTGGTCCAAAAGGGGCGCTTGCGATTTTAGCGAGTGGCAATCCAAGTCACGTCATCGCTGCAATTGAACAAGAAGATGAAGCTTTCCTTGTGAAATTCCCTGGTGTTGGGAAGAAAACAGCAAGACAGATGATTCTCGATCTAAAAGGGAAGTTAGATGCATTGCTAGAAAATGTCGAATTACCGAGTACGGATGAGGAATTACCATTATTCGGCGTTAATCCGAATAAACATGAGCTTGAAGAAGCGATGTTAGCGTTAACAGCATTAGGCTATTCTGAAAGAGAATTGGCAAAAGTGAAGCCTAAACTTGATGAAGATGAACATCTAACAACGACGGAAGCTTACATGAAAGAAGCATTAAAAATATTATTGAAACAACAATAGGAGGTGTGGTAAATGGAGGATCGTGTCGTATCTGGAGAATCGACATCAGTAGATGAACAGATGGAGCTTTCATTAAGACCGCAAACATTAGATTCCTATATTGGCCAACATAAAGTGAAAGAGAATTTACGTATTTTTATCGAAGCGGCAAAAATGCGTGAGGAATCTTTAGATCATGTGTTACTTTATGGTCCACCAGGGCTAGGAAAAACAACGCTTGCTGCTGTTATTTCGACAGAGATGGGTGTTAATATTCGTATGACGAGTGGCCCAGCAATTGAGCGACCAGGTGATTTAGCTGCCATTTTAAGTTCACTAGAACCTGGAGATGTGCTATTTATTGATGAAATTCACCGACTACCACGAGCGATTGAGGAAGTTCTTTATCCAGCGATGGAAGATTTCTGCCTAGATATCGTCGTCGGGAAAGGTCCAACAGCTCGTTCTGTACGTCTTGATTTGCCACCTTTTACATTAGTTGGGGCAACAACAAGGTCTGGCGCATTATCAGCACCACTTCGAGACCGTTTTGGTGTATTATTAAGATTGGATTATTATGATGAACAGTCATTATCCGAAATTGTCACGAGAAGCGCTGATTTATTCGAAATCGAAATTGATGCTACGGCAGCCAATGAGATGGCGAGACGTTCTAGGGGAACACCTCGAATTGCCAACCGACTATTACGTCGTGTACGTGATTATGCGCAAGTAATTGGCGATGGTGACATTACATTGCAATTATCGCAAACTGCATTAGGGCTTCTACAAGTCGATCCACTAGGGTTAGATCATATCGACCGTAAATTAATCGAGAATATGATTGAACGCTTTAGAGGAGGTCCTGTGGGCTTAGATACAATCTCTGCAAGTATCGGGGAAGAATCTATGACCATCGAGGATGTATATGAACCTTATTTAATGCAAATTGGTTTCATCCAAAGAACGCCACGTGGACGCATTGTTTCAGCGCTTGCATATGAACATTTTGGATATGCATATCCATCAGAAACTTAAATAAAAGGAAGTAAAGTCATGAAATTAGAAGATTTTGATTATGAATTACCAGAGGAATTAATTGCACAAGTACCACTTGAAAATAGATCAGCAAGTCGCTTAATGGTTCTTGATAAAGAGACTGGGGAAGTCGAGCATCATCATTTCCCTCACATCGTCAATGAATTAGAAGCAGGCGATTGCTTAATTTTAAATGATACGCGTGTATTACCAGCCCGTTTAATCGGTTTAAAAGAGGAAACAGGCGCGCATATTGAAGTTTTATTAATTAAACAAACTTCAGGCGATGAGTGGGAAACACTTGTGAAGCCGGCGAAACGTATTAAAAAAGGCACAATCGTTACTTTTGGCGAAGGTCTTTTAAAAGCGGTTTGTACAGCTGAACTTGATCATGGTGGCCGTCAGTTCAAATTTGAATATGAAGGCATTTTCATTGAAATCCTAGAAAAATTAGGTACGATGCCATTACCACCTTATATCCATGAGAAATTGGATAATCAAGAACGCTACCAAACGGTTTATTCTCGTGAGTTAGGTTCTGCGGCAGCACCGACAGCTGGTTTGCATTTCACGGAAGAAATTCTTGAAGCAATCCGCGCAAAAGGTGTGCAAGTTGCATTCGTAACTTTACACGTTGGGATCGGTACATTCCGCCCTGTAAGTGTTGATACAATTGAAGAACATGATATGCATGCGGAATTTTATAACTTACCAGAAAGCACTGCGAAAATTATTAATGAGACGAAAGCAAATGGCGGCCGTGTAATCGCTGTCGGAACAACTTCGACACGTACATTGGAAACTGTTGCTCAAAATAATGATGGCCAAATCATTGCGGAATCAGGTTGGTCTAAAATTTTCATCTACCCTGGCTTTGAGTACAAAGCAATTGACGGTATGGTGACTAACTTCCACTTACCTAAATCATCTTTAGTCATGATGATTAGCGCGCTTGCAAGTCGTGAAAATATTTTAAATGCATATAAAACAGCTGTTGAAAACAAATACCGATTCTTCAGCTTTGGCGATGCGATGTTTATTCGCCCGAAAAAGAAAGGAAATTAATTTATGTCTGAACAACCAATTCGTTATGAACTAATCAAAACATGTAAGCAAACGGGTGCGCGTCTAGGAATCGTCCATACGCCACACGGTTCTTTTGAAACACCTGCATTTATGCCGGTAGGAACGCAAGCCACTGTTAAAACAATGGCTCCTGAAGAAATTAAAGCAATGGGCGCAGGTATTATTTTAAGTAACACTTATCATTTGTGGCTACGCCCAGGAAATGAGATTATTAAAGAAGCAGGCGGCCTTCACAAGTTTATGAACTGGGACCGCGCTATTTTAACGGATTCAGGTGGTTTCCAAGTATTCTCATTGAGCGATATGCGTAAAATTACTGAAGAAGGCGTTCATTTCCGTAACCATTTAAACGGTTCGAAAATGTTCCTTAGTCCAGAAAAAGCAATGGAGATCCAAAATGATCTAGGGTCAGATATTATGATGGCTTTCGACGAATGTCCGCCATTCCCAGCTACTTTCGAATATATGAAAGCTTCGGTTGAACGTACTTCACGTTGGGCTGAACGTTGTCTTGAAGCGCATGCGCGTCCACAAGATCAAGGTTTATTCGGAATCGTACAAGGTGGAGAGTTTGAAGAACTTCGTAAACAATCTGCAAAAGACTTAGTATCAATGGACTTCCCAGGTTATGCGATTGGTGGTTTATCAGTAGGTGAGCCGAAACCAATCATGAACCGCATGTTAGAATATACAACGCCACTATTACCAGACAATAAACCACGTTACCTGATGGGTGTAGGTTCTCCTGACTCATTAATTGATGGTTCGATTCGTGGGATCGATATGTTTGACTGTGTATTACCAACACGTATAGCACGTAATGGTACTTGTATGACGAGTCAAGGACGTGTCGTGCTGAAAAATGCGAAATTCGCAAAAGACTTCACGCCGATTGATCCAGAGTGCGATTGCTATACTTGTAAGAACTATACGAAGGCTTATATTCGCCACTTAATCAAGGCAGATGAAACTTTCGGTATTCGCTTAACTTCTACGCATAACTTACATTTCTTACAAAACCTTATGCGCCAAGTTCGACAAGCTATTCAAGAAGATCGTCTAGGCGATTTCCGTGAAGAATTTTTTGAGCAATACGGATTTAATAAACCGAATGCAAAAAACTTCTGATTCTTGTATAATTATTAAGAGAGATAGAAAGGGGGAGAAATAAATGGGAGTTTTAGGTAACTTTTTACCACTAGTGATTATTATTGCGTTAATGTACTTCATGTTAATCCGTCCAGCGTCTAAACAACGTAAAAAGACTTCAGAGATGCAATCAGCTCTAGGTCGTGGTAACAAAATCGTTACAATCGGTGGATTACACGCTACAATTGACTCAATTGACGATAAAACAGCGGTAGTAGTATTAGAAGATGGTACGAAAATGCGTTTTGAACGTGCTGCAATCGGTCGTGTTGTTGACGAATCAGAACCAGCAAACTGATCGTAAATGAAGGTCTATAGAATTTATTCTATGGGCTTTTTTTTTATGGACTTACATAGCGTTAAATCGCTTTTTTTAAAGAAATGTGGAATAATAAAGATAACCAACTTTAAAAAGGGGCGAGGACCGAATGCCAAAACGACATGAAAGACCTCAAAAAATGGCAGATAGTCAAACCTATACGAAACTATCAAAAACTGAGTATAGTATGCGAATCTTCGGTGCAAGCATTATCGTACTGTTAGCATTAGGTATGATTGCTTGGACAGTGAAAATCTTTTTATTTTAAGGAGTGTAGTGAATGGTCAATTTTGAGTCATTGTTTCGAGAAGTGCATAGTGTACTTCAGATGAAAACGAAGGATTTTGAAAATCAAGGCGTTCGTAACATCACAGAAGAAACTGTGTGGCAATACCTATTAGAAAAAAAGTGGAAAGATCATGATGAAGAAGATCTACGCATGTACAAAATCGTAAGTGATATTTTTAGTTTATCCAAGGATCAAATCGTCGTGTACCAGCAACAAGGCAAAGTAATTGATGACGCACCGATCATAGAACTTAATGCGGATGAAATTGCTGCATTACTAGAAGAATAAAAAAATTCTCCAGTTCATTTGACAGTTGTTGGGTACTGTCTCATAATATATTTGTTACAGAATAGCGATGACAAAGTGTCGTTATTCTATTATAGTTATAATATAATGGTAGTATATTACTGCATTTAAATGGCATTATGCGTTTTTAATGTTCAGGGAGGATTATTGAATGAAATTGAGAAGTCGAATCGTCGCCTTCTTCATCATTGTTGTCGCGCTACTTGCAACTGTAGGTACAACAACTGAAGGCGTCGTAAAGGACATTAATCTCGGCCTTGATTTACAAGGCGGTTTTGAAGTTCTTTATCAAGTAGAGCCGTTAAAAGGTGCTAAGCCATTAACGGACAAGGATATGGAAGCCACTGTAACGGCCATACAAGAGCGTGTAAACGTTTTGGGGGTTAGTGAGCCAAGTATTCAAATCGAAGGTGGGCACCGTATTCGTGTACAATTAGCGGGCGTCAAAGACCAAGATTCAGCACGTGAATTACTGTCTACACAAGCGAATCTAACTTTCCGCGACATGGATAATAAATTATTACTTGATGGTAGTGATTTAAAACAAGGTGGAGCGAGCGATGGCTTTGACGGGAACTCTGGTCAGCCAATCGTATCTTTAAAACTAAAAGATGCTAAGAAATTCGGTGAACTTACTACTGATTTAGCAAATCGTGGACCGGGTAAAAATCTAATGGTTATTTGGTTAGATTACCAAAAAGGTGACACATACGAAAAAGAAGCTGCAAAAGAGGCAGCTGGAGAAAAACCAAAATTCATTTCAGCAGCAACTGTTGAAAACCCAATCAATTCTGACAGCGTTCAAATTTCAGGTAATTTCACAGTTCAAGAAACGAAGGATCTAGCAGGTATATTAAATGCTGGTTCTTTACCTGTACAGTTAGATGAAATTTATTCAACATCTGTTGGTGCTCAATTCGGTCAAGAAGCGCTTAAATCGACTGTATTTGCAGCAATCATCGGTGTAATCGCAATCTTTGTCTTCATGTTATTCGTTTATCGTTTACCAGGACTTATTGCAATCATTACATTAACAGTATTCACATTCATTACACTTTGGATCTTCGGTATGATTAATGCAGTATTAACATTACCAGGGATTGCGGCACTTGTACTTGGTATAGGGATGGCAGTCGATGCCAACATCCTCATGTACGAGCGACTGAAAGAGGAAATTCGTGTAGGTAAAACTGTAAAACAAGCATTTAAAGAAGGGTCTAAAAATTCATTCTCAGCAATTTTCGATGCCAATATTACAACTTTACTTGCTGCAGCAATTTTATTCATCTTCGGTGTAAGTTCAGTTAAAGGTTTCGCAACTACATTAATCATTAGTATTCTTGTCAGCTTCCTAACAGCAGTTTGGGGAACTCGCGTATTACTTGGATTACTTGTACAAAGCGGATTCTTAGACAATAAGAAAACTTGGTTTGGTGTTAAAAAATCACGTATTCACAAAATTGAAGAAGGTATTGATACTTTAGACCTTAAAACAAAATTCGACCGATTGGACTTTGTTCACACACGTAAACGATTCTTCGTCGCATCAGGTGTATTCATTTTAGCTGGTTTAATCGTATTAGGCATCTTCAAATTAAACTTAGGAATCGACTTCTCAAGCGGTTCACGAGTAGAGTTACAATCAGAACAAAAATTAACGACGCAAGAAGTTAGTAAGTTTTTAGACAAGACAGGTTATCCATCTGAAAACATTACAATCAAAGGCGACAAGTCAAATCAAGCTTCAGTCGGTTACGTTACAGATTTAGGAAAAGATGATGTTAAAAAAATTAACGATGCTTCTGAAAAAGAATTCGGACATAAAGCATCAATTAGTTCTGTATCACCTCAAGTAGGTAAGGAAATTGCGAAGTCTGCAGTGTATGCATTATTAATTGCGGCACTGGGTATTATTATCTACGTGGCATTCCGTTTCGAATGGCGCATGGGTGTTGGGGCAATTGCGTCACTATTCCATGATGTATTCTTCATGGTAGGGATCTTCAGTTTATTCCGCTTAGAAGTGGATATGACATTCATTGCGGCTGTTCTGACGATTGTCGGTTATTCAATCAATGATACGATCGTTACATTTGACCGTATCCGAGAAAATCTACATCGTGTGAAAGTAGTCGAAAATGCCGATGATTTAGCGGAAATCGTCAATAAATCATTACGTCAAACACTTGGTCGTTCTGTGAACACGGTATTAACTGTAATTGTAGTAGTTGTCGCATTATTAATCTTCGGTGCTCCAGCAATTACGAACTTCTCAATTGCATTATTAATCGGTTTAATTACCGGTATGTATTCATCAATCTATATCGCTGCTCAAATTTGGTACGTATTAAAAGTACGCCAAATGAAGAAACAAGGCGGTAAAGTAAATGTAGATAAGAAAAAACGCGAATGGGGTTCAGACGAGCCACAGGTGTAAAAATTTCATAATCGGTTATATTAAATACTAGGCTACTTTTGTAGTCTAGTATTTTTTTATAAAAACAATTCCAATTTAGTGGGTATAATGATACAATCTGATAAAAGGTATTTAAGACTATTTATTTGAGGTGTAATCATATGATTCATAATAAACTAGCTATTAGCGTGATTTTATCACTAGGTATCAGTTTCGGGGTAGGAATAACAGCTCATGCACAGGATAAAGTGGAAGATGTATCAGTGTTTTATAAAAATGAAGTAGGTAAGAAATTAGTATTACAAAAAGCAGGGCAAGTAGATGCTCAATTGAATGAGATCGATGCAGTTGTCGGTGAATTTTCAAAAGCAGATCTTCAAAAACTAGAACAATCAAAAGATATTCAAGTTGTTCATACGAGTAAGAAGAAGTTACGCACATCAAGTAATTTCTTAGCCAACCCATTATCTATGTATGAAAGTAGTTGGAATTTAGATATGGTAAAGGCTAGTGAAGCATGGAATCAGCAATTTGATGGTAAAGGTGTAAAGGTTGGTATTATTGATTCTGCAGTTGCGCCAAGCAATTATTTAATCGATGTGAAGAAGAAGGATTTTATTTCAGATCGTACGCAAATTGATCATTCATTATATGCTGCAACGCATGGCACATTCGTAGCGGGGATTATCGCTGGTCAGCCTTCTAAATCAGGCGAGCTTGTAGGTGTGGCTCCTGGAGCTGATTTATATTCAATGAATATTGATGGTAAAGATGGAGCGGATTTAATCGATTTTATGGAAGCAATCGATTATGCAATTGAAATGAAATTAGATGTATTAAATATTTCGATGGGGATTTCTCAAGGAGATTTATTAGATCCAGGCGAGAAATTAGCAGATAGCCCAATATATATTGCTGTAAAGAAAGCGTTGGATCGAAATATATTGATCGTAGCGGCAACAGGTAATTACGGCAATTCGGTTGATTACCCTGCGGCGATTAATGGCGTAGTAGCTGTTGGCTCAGTTGATTCAAAAAAAGCTATTTCAAGTTTTTCGAATCAGGGGAAAGAGGTAAGTGTTGTTGCACCGGGAAGTTATATTAAGTCACTTGGTACTTCGAATAATTTTGAGTCGAAAAGTGGTACTTCCTTTGCGACACCTCATATTGCAGGTTTACTAGCGCTTTATAAACAACAATATCCGAAAGAGTCGAATGCACAAATTCGCGCGAGATTATTAAGTAATACGATTGATTTAGGTGCGAGTGGTTTTGATTCAACATTTGGAAATGGTTTAGCGGTTTATCCGAAAAATAATAATTCGGTGGATTATCCAGTAGTCCTTCCAGATAAAAAGCCAGTCGTTAAACCAAAAGTGGAAACAGCAGCTGAGAAATATGTACGTGTAAATAAGAAGAAAATTACGACTTCTGTTGCGACGATGAATAAAAAGAAAAAAGTGAATTTCTTAACGGAGTATGCGCCAATGTATTCTGTATATGGGAATCTTGCAGCAAGTCAGAAGAAAATCGTCCTAGCATATCGCAAACAAATTGGTATGACGGTTGTTTCGAGTACAGCAAAATCTAGTCGTGTGAAGGTAACGAATTTAACTTCGATTCATACAAAGAAAACTTCTCGTTTAACGTTTACAACTCCTTTGAAAAAGTCAACGGTGAAACGAGGCGCAGTTACAATGTATAAAGATGGCACGAAATTCAATTCATTCAATATGACGGTTACGACAAATGGGAAGTATGTGACGATTCGTCCAACGAAGGCGATGACAAAAGGTACGTATCATTTAGTCATCGATCCTGCGAAGATGCGCACGACGAAGAATAAAACAGTCAAACCATTTGATATTAAATATACGGTGAAATAAGAGAATAAGAAGAAGCCCCACATGATCGTGAAATCATGTGGGGCTTGTTTATGGATTCGACATATTAGAATGCAATTCACAGTTTTGAGATTAAGTGATTAAGTAAGCAGCAACTGGAGTCAGGCAGAAGCAAGAGTCCTCGCTATTTCTTTCATCCATTATTATTCACTTTGTATGAATTGAGTTTAACTAAAATTATCGATCATTATCGATCTCAACTGTACCGGAATCTATTGCATCACTGAATGATGAATCGATGATGATGGAATCGCCGTTGTTTGAACCGTTATTTCCTGGTGGAAGAGGGTCAGGCATAACACCAATTTCCGGAGCTTTATACGTAATTTTTGGCGTTCCTCCTCCACTACTTATAATGTTTTTAGCAATTAATGAACCAGAGAAAACTACTTCACCTTCAAACTTGATATTCGAGAAGGGAGCTAAGTAATAATTCTTAGTTGTAACTGGGGAGTTTTGAATAAGGCAATAATCAGATGAGTTAGAATTGTTATAAAGGAAAATATCTCCAGTTACTTTAGCTGTTTCAATATTAATACAACTATTGAAAGAGTATAAATCGGCTTTATAAACAATCTTATTAATCAGGTTTAAGTGGGACTTTCCTTTATAAAATATGTTAGTGTGTTCTCCGGTTAAACCAAGATTATTTGAAGCATTGAAAGAGTTTTCGATATATAAATTTGTATCTTTTGTTGAGTTAATTTTTGTGTCTACAGAGATATTTGTATCTTTTGTAAACAGGCTTAGATTCATTGAAGATTTTAATTCAGTATTATTAGTTAAGGAAAGGGCATTTGTATTGACAATTAAGTTATTTGAAGAAACAATCTTCGTTTCGTTACTTAGGTTAATTGAATCAGAGAAAATATTAAGTGGACCTGTTGAAGAAATATTACTTGTATTTGATAGACTGATTGTATTTACAACCAGATTCAAATTTTTAGAGTTTTTTAACGAAATATATTGAGAGTTATCTAAAGATATTGTGGACAATTCATTTGGTTTTTTCTCATCAACGACTATCAATGTGATGTTTTTATCGTCAATTTTTATTCCGTTTTTTAAGTCGTTTAAAAAAATTTTATAAATTCCATCTTCGCGAGAGTTATTCGCTTTATACATATTGAAATTTTGCAGTTTGCTTTTAAGGGCTAAATTACTGTTAAGTTCACTACGAAAAACATTGAATGACTCTTCTGGAAATACAGGCAATTTAGGGATTTTTTTGTCACCTTTAATAATATGCTCTTTTTTTACTGCAGCATCGAATGAATAACAAGTCGCTGGGTATCCAAAAGTATTTGAACATTTATTCTTTAGTGTGGGTGATTGTTCACTATACTTATATGACCAATTTCCCCAACCAAGGTTAAAAGGATAGTCGTTTGAATAGTTATTTTCATCATAAATGCCAATTTTACCTATGATTGCTGGAGTTGCGAACTCCATTTTCCCTAATGCATGAATTACATACTTTGAACCGCCTTTATTCTCATCTGGTTTTACTTCTGGTTTTTGTTCTTCAGAATTCACTGTTAGGTCATAGCTCATTGTTGATGTGATTGTTCGTTTTTGGTTATCGATCATGCCGACTGATTTAATTTTGTAAATGTAGTTTTGTACTGCTTTGGTTTGATTGTCGGTCGTTGTTTTTGCACCTGGTTTCGTCGTGTATTCCACAGTAACTTTTGCAGAAGCGTTATTCGTATCGAATACTTTGTCTGTACCATTGCTGTTTTTAGAATTATATGTTGTAGAAATGTTAATCTTAGGTGGTTGTTTTAATGCTTCTTCAAGCTTTGAATCTTTCCATCCTGCCGTATCTTTTCTAAATTGATCGGCAGCTTTTTTTATTTCGGCTTTTTTCAAGTTCATGCCAGCTTCAGCAATGTAATAGGCGGCTTGGTTTTCCTGTTCCTTATTCGCCATTTTTTTAGAGTTTCCAGTTGTAGCCATTAAACTGATTCCTAAAATGGATAAAACGGTAATTACTAAAACAGCAATTGCTAAGGCATATCCTTGCTCATTTCTTAGTTGTTTCATTATTTTTACCTCCTCGTTCGTAAATCATCGTTTTCACTTCATTACCTTCAACATCTATTAAATGAATGTATAAACTATCGGCATCATTTGTTTTCGGCTTGGGCAGTTCTTCACTACAGTTAGTACTTTTCTTTGTTTTTGGATTTGGATTCCCTATACAGATATTCTTGAACTTCGTTTGAAATAGTTCAGAATCACGTTCAATTTGATTGTTGACTATTTTATAGTTGATGTTTCCAACTTTGAACGACTCACCAGAAACCTGAAGTGATACCGATTTTCGAAAATCGCGTGTCATCAGTTTTGCGATATACGAAAGTTCATTTAGTGAGTTCGCATTTTTCGTTTGTGATTGATAATCTTTGCTCGAGGTTGAGAGCAAATTCCAAAAAGCTGTAGTGATCACAGTTAATAATACAAGCACTACTAAAACCTCTGTAAGTGTGAAACCTTTATTATTTCTCATATGAACACCTCATTAATCATCATCGTAATCATCATCGTCATCGTCAAATTTCATGAAAATCATATTTTCAAATTGAACTTTTGGTTTTTCAGTAATTTTTTTGCATCCAGAATTAGTAATATGTCCTTCATAAATATCAATTTTAATTTGTAACATACCTTCTTCGATGTCATCTGAATCTCTTTCTTTTAATTGCTGATCAAAAGTTGGGGCATTACTAATCGTTAAAATAATTGTTTCATTATTTTCGATTTTTGAAAATGTAGCAGTTGTAAGACCTTCGTCAAATTCAATTTCATCATCATCGTCAGATACGACACATTCGGGTCTGAAGTCTTTCAAAATATTTTCTTCGTCGTCGTCATCATCATCGTCGTCGTCATCATCATCGTCGTCGTCATCGTCATCTAAATCATTCGTCGATTTAATTCGGTTCGTAATATCTTCCATTATATTCTGTGCTGTATAAGTCGCAGTTACTGTCTTCTTAGATGATTCATTCGTCGCTTTACTCGATAGAAAAAGCGATGCAAAAGAAGTAAGGACAATCATTAGTAGTACAAATGCAGCGAGAATTTCGACTAAAGTGAAGCCATCCTCTTTTAATTGTTTCAAAATGCATTCTCTCCTTTATAAAGCTTTCATATTTAGAGTATATATATTCCTATGACATTAGTCAAAAAGACCTTTCAGTTAGTAAAAAGTAGATTTGTTTTTTAAAAACGTATGATAAAAGGTATAGCCTTTTGTTGTATTATACTGTATATTAGCTATAGTAAATACAATAAATTCCTGTAAAACGAGAATTGTATAGATGAATGGGGCTAATTACATGAGAATAACGAAGAAAATAGGTGTAACTTTCAGCTTAGTCGTATTTTCGCTCTTTTTATTAAATTCAGCGAATGTTTTTGCGTCATCTGTTAGCTCAAAAATTGGGCCAATTGATGTAAGTGGAATGTCAAAAAAGGAAAAGAATATAGAAGTTCGTAAAATCGTAGAAGGTTGGCAAAAGAATGATATTGCCATTCAAATAGGTGGAGATGAAATAACAGTACCAGGTACGGCTTTCAATTTTGATGCACAACGTTCAGTTGAGGCATTAGAAAATTTGCAAGAGAATCCCTGGTATGATTTTTGGTCGAAAACGCCAGCTGCTCAAACTGATTTAATCGTACATGCGACAGATCAACTTCGTACGGCGGTTGAAAATCGTGTTGGAAAAGATGAAATCGAAGAAAAAATGGACGAGTTATTATTGCAAGCAGGTCAATTGCCAAACCGACCTTTGAAATTAACAGTTGAACGATTTGAGTTTAAAGATGGCAAAGTAGTTTCAACTGCTGTCGTTCCGTTAAAACAATCAGAAGTTGCCACATTAACAGCTTATGCAAAACAAATAAACGGAAAAATCATTAAACCAAATGAAAAATTTTCATATATGAAGCATTTTGGTGCGCCACATAATATTCGTGTCGGAAGTTTAATGGCAACTGCACTTTATCAAAATGCTTTATCAATAGGATTTGATATTGATGAACGCAATCAAGCATTGGGGATTCCGAATTATGCAGATGCGGGTTATGAAGCGGTAATTAAAACAGGGAAGAATCAAGATTTACAATTTACTTCAACGCATGTAGCAAATGTGAAAGTGCAAGCGATTGTCGAAAAAAATCAATTGCTCGTTTCTTTCTATGTTGCGAAGGGCGATGTTGTAAATGATGTTCGTGTTTATGCCGTTGGGAAAAAACAAATCGAAGCGAAAGTAATTAATCGATATACGAAGGACCTATCTGTAGGGCAAGAACAAGTAGTGCAGCAACCAAAAGATGGGCTTGTAGTGAAAATCTACCGTCAAATTACTTCTGAACAATCTGGGAGAGAAAAATCAATCGTAAGTTCGAATTACTATGCACCGAAGCATAAGGTAATTTTGAAATCGATGGACCGTCCGAAACCAGAGCCGGAAGAGCCGATTATTGAGGAAGAAATTCCTTTAATCGATGAAGAGCCAGTTGCACCAGAATCTGAAGAACCGCCAGTAACTGAAGAAGTTCCTGAAGATTTATCGGATTTACCGAATCGACCGACTGCAGATCAACTTGAAAATGCAGATTTAGTTTATTCGGAAGATGATGATAGTTACTACTATATTTATACAATTGATAAAGAGAAAGGTGAGGGTGAGAAGTGATTCAAGGTCGAAGAAGATTAGGTGATTTATTAGTTGATGCAAAAGTAATCACAGAAGAACAACTTCAAGATGCTCTTGCCCGAAAAGAATCTGGTGAACGTCTAGGTGATGTATTAATTCGAGATCATCTTGTAACGGAGCAAACTTTAATTGAAGTGTTGGAGTTCCAACTGGGGATCCCACATGTAAGCTTAGGTCAGTTTCCGATTGATCCAGATATTATCCAACTCGTTCCGAAAGAAATTGCGAAACGATATTTATTAGTGCCGTTACGTAAAGAAAAAAACAAGTTATTTATTGCGATGGCAGACCCGATGGACTATTTTGCAATCGAAGAAGTTCGAATGTTGACTGGTTTTAAAGTTGAACCATGTATCGCTACAAAACAAGATATTTATAAAACGATTAGTAAATACTATGAATTACAAGCGACGATGGATGCAGCGATGAGTGATTTAATTGGTGATTCAGAAGATGAAAATCCAGATATCGTAGCAGATGATTCGCCGATTGTCGTATTAGTAAATCA
Organism: Kurthia zopfii; assembly: GCF_003143955.1. Taxonomy (GTDB): domain Bacteria; phylum Bacillota; class Bacilli; order Bacillales_A; family Planococcaceae; genus Kurthia; species Kurthia zopfii. Next base: position 88,261 of record NZ_QFVS01000001.1, read on the forward strand.
AATTATTTCGGATGCAGTTGTACAAGGTGCGAGCGATATTCACTTTGATCCTCAAGATGCAGAATTCCGTATTCGTTTCCGTATTGACGGTGTATTAAAAACGGAGCGTTCATTGCCGAAATCAATGCAAAATATGGTAATCGCACGTATAAAAATTATGGGGAATTTGAATATTACGGAAAATCGTTTGCCACAAGATGGTCGTATTCAAATACAGGCACAAATGCGCGCAATCGATTTACGTTTATCTACTTTACCCACTATCTATGGTGAAAAAGTAGTTATGCGTGTTCTTGATACGAAAAATGCACAAATCTCAATTGAAAAATTAGGATTATCACAAGAAAATTTAACACGATTCCAACAGTTAATCGTTAAGCCGAATGGCATCGTATTAATTACTGGTCCAACAGGTTCGGGTAAATCATCAACGCTATCTGCAACATTAAATAGTATTAATAATGATGGCTTGAACATTATTACAGTAGAAGATCCTGTGGAATATCAATTGGAAGGTGTTAATCAAATTCAAGTAAAAGAAGAAATTGGTCTAACATTTGCGACAGGACTTCGCTCAATTTTACGACAGGATCCAGACATCGTTATGGTAGGAGAAATTCGTGATACAGACACAGCGCAAATTGCGACAAGAGCTTCATTAACAGGGCATCTTGTACTTAGTACATTACATACGAATAGTGCAATTGAATCGATTGCCAGACTGAAAGATATGGGCGTTGAACCATACTTAATTACTGCGTCTTTAGAAGGTGTTGTAGCACAACGTCTAGTTCGTAAAGTGTGTCGTGATTGTTCTACGGATCGAGAAGTAACTGCAACTGAATTAGCCGTATTACGTGAACATCAATTAACCGCAATGACGATGAAGTCCGGTAGAGGTTGCTCGGCATGTAATAACACAGGTTATAAAGGGCGTATGGCGATTCATGAAGTATTAGCTATTAATGAAGATATGCGTACAGCAATTTTAGAAAATAAAAACCGTTCGGCGTTATTAACAATTGCTGCAAATAGTGGCTTTAAAACATTAATGATTGATGGCTTGGAAAAAGCAATCGCTGGTTCCACTACAGTTGAAGAAATATTACGTGTCGTAGCAGATTAGGTAGAGGTGAGTACATGTCAAAAGATTTAATTGAATTATTAACACAGGCGGACGAATTGAATGCTTCCGATTTGCATTTGACTGTAGGAATACCACCTACTTTTCGAATAAATGGTCAGCTGCAAACATTTGATGAGCAAAAACTATTGCCTGACGATTTACAACGAATCGTATTACAAGCAATTCCTGAATTCCGTCGTGATGAATTTGAAGAGAAACGCGAATTGGATTTTAACTATTCTTTACAAAATCGTTGTCGATTCCGTATGAATGCTTATCATCAAAGAAATAGTCTGACGCTTGCAGCTCGTAAAATAGATGCTGTCATCCCAACCATCGAATCATTGAATATGCCGAATGTTTTATATGATTTATGTAAAAAACCTCAAGGACTTATTTTAGTAACAGGTCCAACAGGTTCGGGTAAATCAACTACTTTAGCGGCGATGATTGACTATATTAATCAAACGCAAGCGAAGCATATTATTACTTTGGAAGATCCAATTGAGTATTTACATGGACATCAAAAATCGATTGTCAATCAACGTGAAGTAGGTTCAGATACGCAAACTTTCGCAAATGGTTTACGAGCAGCACTTCGACAAGATCCAGACATTATATTAGTAGGGGAAATGCGAGATCTTGATACGATTTCTACAGCAATCACAGCTGCTGAAACAGGTCACTTAGTCATGGCAACTCTTCATACGAGTAGTGCGCCAACAACGATTGACCGTATCATTGATGTATTTCCACCTCATCAACAAGGACAAATTCGCATCCAATTGGCGAATGTATTACAAGGAATTATTTCACAAAGATTATTCAAACGAGTTGATCAAAAAGGGCGAATTGCAGCTACAGAAGTGCTAACGCATACACCTTCCATTGCCAACTTGATTCGAAATGATAAAGTTCATCAAATCGCAAATATATTACAAACTTCAAGAGCTTTAGGAATGCATACTTTAGAAGCTTCTATTCAAAAGCTGTTATCAGAGCGGAAAATCGATTTTGAAACAGCGCAAATTCATTTGAATACAGGTGAATATTAATGACAACTTTCAAATATATTGGTCGCTCAAAAAAAGGTGAACAAGCGAAAGGTACAGTTGAGGCAGATTCTAAATCAGCAGCAATTAAGAAAATTAAAGAGATGGGCATTAGCCCGCGAGAAATCACTGAGTCAAATAGTATTCTTCATATGGATTTAAATTTCGGAGCTGCTGTTAAGATGGAGCATTTCGTTATTTTCTGTCGTCAATTTGCCACTTTAATTCGTGCAGGTGTTTCGATTGTTGAATCTGTTCATATTTTGGCAAAACAAACAGAAAGTAAAATGTTGAAAAAATCTTTATTTGCCATTGAAGAAGATTTACGCGCAGGGATTTCATTTTCAACTGCGGCAAGTAAATTTCCGAAAGTATTTCCAACGCTTTTCATTAATATGATGAAAGCTGGGGAAGTTACCGGAAATATGGATGAAACACTTGAACGATTGGCTTCAAGTTATGAAAAAACATTTAAATTAAAAAAGAAAATTCAATCAGCGATGATGTACCCGATTGTACTGATCATTTTAATCTTATTTGTCGGCGCATTTATGCTTCTATGGTTAGTACCGCAATTTACGCAGAACTTCGAAAGTTTTGGAGCAGAATTACCAACGATTACTGTAATTGTTCTGAAATTTAGTGATGCATTAAAAGATTATTGGTGGATTTTCTTATCGGTCATAATCGCAGTAGTCGGAATCTTTATTTTCCTATTTAAAAATAATAAACAATTTCATTACAGCGTTTATTATGTCCTATTGAAATTACCGGTATTCGGAGCGGTTTTACAAAAGTCAGCAATTGCGAGAATGACGAGAACATTATCTTCTTTATTCAGCAGTTCGGTTCCAATTTTAAATGCATTGACGATTGTTGAAAAAATCTCAGGTAATCCAATTATCGAAGAAGTAATTCGCGATTCAAAAAAATCACTTGAAGCAGGTAGCTCTTTAGCTGACCCATTAGAGAAAAGTTGGGTATTCCCACCACTTGTAACGCAGATGGTATCGATTGGTGAAACGACTGGTTCACTTGATTATATGTTAGAAAAAATCGCGGAATTTTATGAGGATGATGTGGATCGAACGGTCGATTCATTGAAATCACTTATTGAACCATTAATGATTTTATTATTAGCCGGTATTGTCGGCTTTATCGTGGCAGCTATTATGATGCCAATGTTCAGTTTATACGACCAAATCTAAGATGTAAGTCAGTCCAGTTCATGCGCGCCTTGAAGGGAGGTGAACGGACGTTGCGCAAGCAGATCGGACGTACTTTCATCAAGGGTAAAAAAACTATAGGAGGGTTTCCATTGAGAAATCTATTAAACAAGAAATTAAACAATGAAAAAGGTATGACGCTAATCGAGTTACTAGCAGTAATCGTAATTTTAGCAATCATTGCATTAATCGCTATTCCAGCAATCGGTAACATCATTTCGAACTCGAAATCAAAAGCAATTTTAGCAGACGCAACAACAATTATTTCAGGTGCAAAAACAGCAATTGCTGACGGATCATGTACAGAAAGTGGTAAAACAACAACATGTACTGGTGAAAACTTAAAAGATTTCGTAGAGATTTCAGGTACTCCATTAGATGATACAAAAGATACTGTTGTAAAAACAAAAGCTGATGATGGCACTGTATCTTATAAAATCACGTATAGTGCTTTAAAAGAACTAAATGATAAGTACTCAAACTTAGTTGAAACGGGTAAGAAAAAAGGCGGTATTACAGCAGCTACACAAAAGCAAATTTCCACAGTAATGGGTAATAAATAATTCTAAATAGAAAACGGAGGGTTTCCAATGAGAAATCTATTAAATAAGAAATTAAAAAACGAAAAAGGTATGACGTTAATCGAATTACTAGCAGTAATCGTAATTTTAGCAATCATCGCCTTAATCGCTATTCCAGCAATCGGTAACATCATCTCGAACTCAAAATCAAAAGCAATTTTAGCAGACGCAACAACAATTATTTCAGGCGCAAAAACAGCAATTGCTGATGGTGCTTGTTCTACTTCAACTAAATGTACAGGTACAGAATTAAAAGATTTCGTTGAGATTTCAGGAACTGCATTAGTGGCAACTGACACAGTTACTAAAAATGCTGATGGTGGTTATACTATTGTGTACACAGGATTAAAAGACCTAAATGAAAAATATAAAGCAAAATTACCGGATAATTCAGAAAACAAAGCTACGCAAAAAGAAATCGCAACAGCAATGGGCGGTAAGTAATTTCAACTCATTCGTTTAGAGGCTGTCAGATGACAGCCTCGTGCCGAAGTAGTTGAAGGAAGTTAGGGGAAAACAGACTACTACAATGGATGGGAGAAATGGAGAAATCTATTACCATTAATGAGGAGGTTTTCCTATGAAAACAATTATTCGTCAAAAAGTAAGAAATGAAAAAGGTATGACATTGATTGAGTTATTAGCAGTAATCGTAATTTTAGCAATCATCGCCCTGATCGCCATTCCAGCTATTAGCAATATTATTTCAAATTCAAAATCAAAAGCTATTTTATCGGATGCAGCCATTATTATTAAAGCCGCGAAAATAGCAGTTGCAGATGGACATTGTACAATTCAGAACAAGAATAACTTAAAATGTTTTAAAGAAGATTTAGAACAATATGTGGAACAAACAAATCATAAGTTAGGTGAGAAAGATCTGGTTCGTCGAGATTATGTCCCAGAAGAAAATAAAGATATTTATTCTATTAATTTCTCTGAATTTGACAATTTAAATGATAAGTATTCAGACCTGCTAAAAGATGCTTCAGTTTCAGGTGGAGATGATATAGACGAAGCAACAGAAGAAGAAATAGCAACTGCGATGCAAGGGAAAAAAGTTGATCCAAACAAACCATAATCTCCACTCTTTCGTTTAGAGGCTATCCTATGATGGCCTCGTGCCAAAAGAGTGGATTTAAAAGAAGTGAGGGAATTAGTATGTTTTTTTCATCAAAAAAGAAAGTAGCGTTCACATATACAGATTATAAAATACAATTTTTCCGCTTCGTAGATAAAGACGTTGCAAAGGGAGAAGTTATCGAAGCGCCGTTAGTAGGGGGGACAGTTCGTGAAGGGCTGATTGTCGATGAAATCGTATTTTTTGATACATTAAAAGAAATGGTGAAAATCAATCATATAAAAGGCCATTCAGTGATTTATACAGTGCCGGATCATGCTGTGACGATGCGAAATGTCGAGCATCCAGAAGATTTACATAATCAATCTTTGAAGGAATATTTTGAGTTAGAAATTGGTGAAACTATACATCTACCTTTTGACGAACCGGTAATTGATGTTTATGACCCGGATCCAGAAGATCAGCATGCGATTTTATTTGCTTCAAATGGGATTGAAGTAATAAAAATGCAGCAACTTTTAAATGATGCTGGTTTAAAACCGATTGGCGCGGACATTAAGTCATTAGCGAATTTACGTCTTGCTGAGCAAATCTTCCCTTCATTAGAAGATCAAACAACGATGGTCGTTTCAACATTGATTAATGAAATGTCATTATCAATTTTTTCGAAAGGACATTTAGAGTTTTTAAGATTTCAATCGATTGAAACGGAATTAACGCAATGGCAGTTGAATGAGACGGAAAATGGCTTTACATATACGTATAACGGCAATTTAGCAGATTATAAAATGAATTTGATGGAAGCATTAGCGGAAATCGGGCGAATCATGAATTTCTACCGTTTTTCAGTAAGTAAGGATCAACGTCAAATCGAACAGATCATTTTGATGGGTGATTGTCCAGAAAATCAATATATTTATGATATGTTGTCGAGCCAATTTGAGTTGCCAGTATTTAAATTAGATGATTTAAAATTGAAACAATATTATCCGAACTATAATGCCGGTCATGCGGAATTACTAGGCTTAGCGTTACGTGCAGATCCATTTACGCAAGTACCACTCATTAATTTGATGCCACCTTTAAGAAGTGCGCGAAGTTCAAATAAAATTGGGATTTGGGCTGCTGCGATTTTAGGTGTTCTTTTCATTGCGGGTGTCGCAGTTTGGAATTACTCATTATCAACAGATGTTGCCGATTTACAGAAGGAAAATGAGGCGAAAGTTGCCGCTCTTGATGAAGCGAACAGTCAATTAGAGCAACTTCAAAGTTCAGATGGTGATTCATTAGAGGATGCGGTGAAAACGATTGAACAATTATCCTATCCTGTAACGCCGATCATTGCGGCTGTGAACAAAAATTTAGCGGACTATAATTATAAAACGAATTATGAATTTGCTGAAACTTCGGCAAAAGCAGTTATTCAATATGAAACATATTCTGAATTAGCGAATTACATCGAAAAAATACAGATGAATCCTATTTTTAAAGATGTAAAAGTAAATACGATCAATACGAAGAAACCGGGCAATGAAAATGATGAAGTCCAAATCGACGAAACGATTGATCGTCATATTGCTGAAATTGAACTTGATTTAAATCTAACAGCACTACAAGAGGAGCGTAATGATTAATGAAGAATAAACCAATCTTACTTGGACTACTACTATTCTGCTTAGTTGGCGCTCTTGCCTATGCAGTGTATACCTATATCATCGGGCCAAAATTCGATGAGAAAGCATCGCTACAACAATCCAATATCCAACTTATTTCGGATGTTGAAGATGTGAAAAATCAAATGGATGTCTTAAAAGAAAATCAAGAAAGTTTGAAAATGAATGAATCAGCCTTGCGTTTGAAAGTGCCAAAAACACGAGAAATCAGCCAAATTATAAAATTGATTGAACAATTTGAGTCGTTAAGTGAAACACATATTTCAAATGTCAGCTTTAATAATTATGATGAATCGGCAAAAGATGCGTTACAAAAAGATGATCAATCAATTTCTGAAGGGGATGTGCAAAATCCATTAGAAGAAAATGACGCTGAAAAAAAGGACGAAATTACGAATACGGAGCCTTCTTCGCCTATTTCAGAAAAGTCATTGCCAGCGGATGTGAAATTAGTTACTGTAGCATTAACGGTATCGGCAGATGAAGAACAAAACATCGTTGAGTTTTTAAAGGAAGCGGAGAAGAACCCTCGTCTAATCCGTATTGATTCTGTAGTTTATACAATCGAAAATCCAGAAGATGTCACTTCAAGTGAATCGGAGGAAATTACTACCGAGAAGAAATATCCTGTTTCAGCAACCGTTCAATTAACAACATTCTATTCGAAAGATATTCAGTAGGTGATTTTTTGGAAATTTATTATAGTATTTTCTTCTTTCTATTCGGTGCAGCATTCGGCTCATTTTACAATGTTGTCGGAATGCGTTGGCCGGCTGGGAAGTCGATCGTTCAACCAGGTTCGCATTGCGATGCTTGTCAAAAACCATTGATGGCGCTTGATTTAATACCCGTATTAAGCTATGTCCTTCTACGTGGAAAATGCCGTCAATGTGGCGAGAAGTTCGGTGCTTTTCATGCATTGATTGAATTATTCACGGGGTTATTATTCATTTTAGCTTATGTACATTTCGGCTTTACCGCTGAGTTAATAGTCGCATTATTATTCATTTCATTATTTGCTATTATTACGGTATCCGATATTTGCTATATGATCATTCAAGACAAGGTACTGTTAATCTTCGGTAGCCTAATTGTCATCGGTAGAATTATTTCACCACTCACACCTTGGTGGGACACGGTTGCTGGAGCTGTTTTTGGTTTTGGACTTCTACTACTCGTATCGATGTTCTCAAAAAATGGCATGGGTGGAGGCGATATTAAACTTTATTTCGTCATCGGTTTAGTACTTGGTGTGAAATTGACGTTTATCTCCATTTTCCTTTCATCTGTCATAGGATTAATCGTTGCGGTCTTTCTTAAAAGAGGCTTCGGTAAGACGATTCCATTTGGACCATCCATTGCTGTCGGCTCATTAATCGCTTATTTCTACGGCAGTGAATTATTTGATTGGTATACATCATTATTCTTCTAGCGGTTAGAAAACTTTGGAAGTCGGGTAAAGACTACAAAGTTTGACCGAAGGAGGAATTTGATGAAATCACAATGGGGTATTTTATTTGGACTATTATTTGCCATTATCGTAGCAGTTTTTGCTGTATTCAATGTCGACAAAGTTCCAGTGAATTATGTGTTCGGGGAAGCGCAATGGCCACTCGTACTCGTTATTTTAGGAGCTGCTTTACTCGGATCTTTATTAAGTATTTCATTTGCTTCATATAAGATTTTTGGGAAATCACGTCAACGTAAGAGTTTACAGAAGGAACTCGATGAAGCGAATGCGCGCAATCAAGTGTTGCAAACTTCATTAGATTCAACTGCACGTGACTTAGAACAACTGAAATTAAATTCAACTACAGCTACGCCGAAAGATTCAGGGCGGATTAATGTAAGGGAAGATGATTTACATTAAAATTAACCGTTTGAATGCCCAGTGCATTTGAGCGGTTTTTTCATGTTATACATATGTTTTACAACTTTGTTTCGTTATAATAGAAGGAAGGATGTGATGAGGAAAATGACAGAGAAAAGATGGATCATTGAAAATCCAGATGAGTCAAAAGTGAATCAATTAATGGACGAATTAAACATAAATACGATATCAGCGAAAATCCTTGTGGCGAGAGGATTTAGTGAAGTGGAAGAAGCAAGAGCCTTTCTACAAGTAGATGAAACTTCTGTCCATGATCCATTTTTATTAAATGGAATGAGCGAAGCTGTTGAGCGAATTAACAATGCCATTGAACAAAATGAGCAAATTCTGATCTATGGTGATTATGACGCGGATGGGATCACAAGTACAAGTGTTTTAAAGCACGCTCTACTTGAGTTAGGAGCTAATGTGGATCACTGTATACCGAACCGTTTTATTGATGGTTACGGCCCTTCTGAACGCCTTTTCCGTAAGGCTGCAGAAGATGGTGTGAAATTAATTATTACAGTGGATAATGGTATTGCAGGGAATGAACCGATCGCTATTGCGAAAGAGTTAGGTGTCGATGTCATCGTGACAGATCACCACGAACCTGCGAAAGAATTGCCGAATGCAGATGTCATCATTCACCCAAGAATTCCTGAAGGTCAATACCCATTCGGTGAACTTGCTGGGGTAGGTGTTGCATTCAAATTAGCACATGCACTTTTAGGTCGTTTCCCAGAGCATTTAGTAGAATTCGTTGCGATTGGAACGATTGCCGATTTAGTGCCGCTTTTAGATGAAAATCGTTATTTAGTGAAGCTAGGTCTAGAGAAACTTCAAACTACGCAACATGTTTCTTTGAATGCTTTAGCAAAAGTATCAAATGTACCATTGAACGAAATTACAGAGGAAACAATTGGTTTCTCATTCGGCCCTCGATTAAATGCCATTGGTCGTCTTGGTGAAGCTGCACCAGCGGTTGATTTCATGCTGTCACAGGATCAAGCAGAAGCAGCTCATATGGCGCAACAATTAGATGATAAAAATAAAGAGCGAAAAGATATCGTATCGACAATGACGAAGGAAGCAATCGAACTCGTTGAAAATATGGAGGAGATTAGCCAAGCTCAAGTTCTTGTCGTTGCAGAAGAAGGTTGGAATCCAGGGGTTGTCGGAATCGTCGCATCACGTCTTGTTGAGAAATATTATAAACCAACAATCGTCTTAGGGATCGACGTGGAAAAAGGGATTGCAAAAGGTTCGGCACGTAGTATTGAAGGGTTTAATATGTATGGTGAATTGGACCAAAATCGTGATGTATTAATCGCATTTGGCGGTCACCCGATGGCTGCAGGTATGACACTTGCGATGGAAGATGTCGATGAATTACGCGAAAGACTACACGCGCAATCATTAGTAAGTCTGTCACCGGAAGATTTGATTCCCATTTTAAAAATTGATGTGCCAGTGTCAATCGACGAAATTGATGTTGATGCGATTCAAGCAACGCGAAACCTTGCGCCATATGGAACTTCATTTGCGAAGCCTTTATACGGCATTCAAGAAACTGAAATTAAGTCGATGCGCAAAATCGGCGCCAATGAAGATCATATAAAAATGGACTTAGGTGAGAATGGGCAATCGCTTGCAGCAGTTGGCTTCCACAAAGGCTATTTAAAAGATGAATTGACGACGGGTGTGAAAGTATCATTTGCCGGTGATTTACAAATCAATGAATGGAATGGCAAAAAACTTCCGCAATTGATGATTTCAGATGTGCATACGGATGAATGGCAATTATTCGATTTACGTGGCGGAAGCAATAAAGTTTCTAAGTGGTTGCAAACGATTCCTATTGAAGAAACAACTTTTATTGCTTTCAAAAAAGATACGGTTGAATACTTCAAAACATTAATTCCGAAAGAAATTACTTTATATAATGAAGAAACGGAACAAACTTACTCGAAATTCTTAGTGCTGCTCGACTTACCTACGCATCAAGAACAACTTGCGAATTTATTGAGAACAGTTGAACCAGTGCGAATTTATGCGCATTTCTATGTCGCGAATCCTCATCTTTTTGAAGGTATGCCGACACGCGAACAATTCATTTGGTATTATTCATTTTTAAAACAAAGAAAACAGTTTAATGTTCGTCAAAACCTAAATGATTTAGCGAAACATAAAGGTTGGAGCCGTGCTATGTTGATTTTCATGACACAGGTGTTTTTTGAACTGAAATTTGTTACAATAGACGATGGTCTTGCAAAAATTGTAGATAATCCGGATAAGCGTGCGATCGAGTCTGCGCTTATTTACAAAGAACGCACGGAACAAGTGGCGCTTGAAGAGAAACTTCTTTATGCGCAATATAAGGATTTAAGAAATTGGTTTGAACAATGCTTTACGAAACAACCACTTTCTGAGGAGGAAAATTAAGATGGATTTAAAAAAATACGTAACAGTTGTTGAAGGTTGGCCAAAAGAAGGCATTTCTTTCAAAGATATTACAACAATCATGGATAACGGTCCTGCATACAAATATGCGACGGATCAAATTGTTGAGTACGCTAAAAAAGTTGGTGCTGAACTAATCGTAGGCCCTGAAGCTCGCGGTTTCATTACAGGATGCCCGGTTGCTTATGCATTAGAAATTGGTTTCGCTCCTGTTCGTAAACCAGGTAAATTACCTCGTGAAGTGATTTCACAAGAGTATGCACTTGAGTACGGTACGAATACATTAACAATGCATAGTGATGCTGTAAAACCAGGTCAAAAAGTATTAATCGTCGATGATTTACTTGCAACTGGCGGTACGGTTGAAGCTTCAATTAAGCTAATCGAGCAAATGGGTGGCGAAGTTGTAGGTTGTGCATTCTTAATCGAATTAGAAGACTTAAAAGGTCGCGATAAAATTGCGAAATATGATATCTTCACGGTTATGGAATATTAAGATTAAATAAGGAGTCCGTTTGAAAAGTTAAAACTTTTTGAACGGACTTTTACTTTTCTGACAATTTCGGTTGAATTTTAGCCCAAAACCTTTACAAACCATGCATTAGTTTTATACAATAAAAGTTATATCTAATCGGTAAATTTATGAAATAGGGTGAGCTAACATGGCGAAAGATCGAGTGATGACAGTAGAAGAAGTTTTTGAAATGCTTGCTTCATACATGAACAAAGAACATGTGGAATTTGTAAAAAAAGCATATGATTTGGCAGAGGACGCACATAAAGAACAATTCCGTAGTTCGGGCGAGCCTTATATACTTCATCCAATCCAAGTAGCGGGTATATTAGCCGAGCTTCAAATGGATCCTGAAACTGTTTCTGCAGGTTTTCTACATGATGTAGTAGAAGATACAGATTTTACGCGTGAAGACCTAGTAGAACACTTTGGCGAAGAAGTAGCCATGCTTGTCGACGGCGTAACCAAGCTCGGAAAAATAAAATTCAAATCTAAAAAAGAACAACAAGCAGAAAATCATCGTAAAATGTTCGTAGCGATGGCACAGGATATCCGTGTTATTTTAATTAAATTAGCGGATCGTCTGCACAATATGCGTACTTTAAAGCATTTACCAATCGAGAAGCAGCGCCGTATTTCAAAGGAAACACTTGAAATATTTGCACCACTTGCTCATAGACTTGGTATTTCTACAATCAAGTGGGAGCTTGAGGATACTGCTTTACGCTATCTGAACCCGCAACAATATTATCGCATCGTTAATTTAATGAAGCGCAAACGTGTCGAGCGCGAGCAGTATTTGAATTCTGTCATGGAAGAAATCGGCGATCAATTAGATGATATTAATATCGATGCAGAGTTATCGGGTCGTCCGAAACATATTTACAGCATCTATCGCAAAATGGAGATGCAAAACAAGCAGTTTAATGAAATTTATGACTTATTAGCGATTCGTTTGATCGTTAGTAGTATTAAAGATTGCTATGCGGCACTTGGCATCGTTCATACATTATGGAAGCCGATGCCAGGACGTTTCAAAGATTATATCGCAATGCCAAAACAAAATTTATACCAATCCCTACATACGACTGTCATCGGACCTTATGGAGATCCACTTGAAATTCAAATTCGTACAGTTGAAATGCATAATATTGCAGAGTATGGGGTTGCAGCTCACTGGGCTTATAAAGAAGGAAAAAATGTCGTTTCTGAAAAACAAGATATTAATAGTAATTTAACGTGGTTCCGAGAAATTTTAGAATATCAAAATGAATCATCTGATGCGGAAGAATTTATGGAATCATTAAAATTCGACCTTTTCTCAGATATGGTTTATGTATTCTCACCAAAAGGCGATGTGCTGGAACTACCAGCTGGATCTGTGCCAATCGACTTCGCATACCGCGTCCATTCAGAAATTGGGAATAAGACAATTGGTGCGAAAGTTAACGGCAAAATGGTTCCGCTTGATACAGAATTATTCACGGGTGACATCGTCGAAATCATGACGTCTAAACAATCATTCGGCCCTTCGCATGATTGGTTGAAAATCGCTCAATCTTCTCAAGCAAAACATAAAATTAAGCAGTTTTTCAAAAAGCAATCGCGTGAAGATAATGCGGATAAAGGACGTCGCTTAATTGAAGAAGAAATTAAAGCGCAAGGCTTCGATATTAAGGAAGTGCTTACGCAAGAAAACTTCAAGCGTGTTTGTGAAAAATTGAACTATAATAGCGAAGAAGATTTAGTAGCCGCAGTTGGCTTTAATGGTATGACGGCACAACAAGTTGTCAATCGACTCGCTGAAAAAATGCGTAAACAACGTGATCACGAAGAACAAATGGAGAAAATCTCAAAAGAGATGAGTACACCTAAAAATACGAAACCAACTGAAACGGGCGTCGTAGTTCCTGGTCTTGAAAATCTATTAATTCGTTTATCGCGATGTTGTCGACCTGTTCCGGGAGATGAAATCGTAGGGTTTATTACGAAAGGTAGAGGCGTTTCTGTTCACCGTGCAGATTGTCCAAATGTCGCGACATCTGAAGAGAAAGAGCGACTGATTGATGTGCAGTGGGGAACTGGTGGCGAGCAAGATACGAAGCTTTATGCAGTTGATATTGAAGTGACGGGGTATGATCGTCCAGGATTTATCGCGGAAGTCATGGCAGTTGTTGCTGAAACAAAAACATCGATTAGTGCAGTCAATGCGAAAGCAAATCGTGATAAAGTGGCGACCATTCATTTAACATTACAAATAAAAAATATTCCACATATGATGAAAGTTGTCGATAAGATCAAATCGATTCAAGATATATATTCAGTACAACGTGTCAATAATTAATAGGGGATGTAAGTTGTGAAAATTGTTTTACAAAAGGCTAAAAATGCTTCTGTAGCAGTAGATGGTTCAGTTGTAGGGAAGATTGCTGAAGGGTATGTTCTGTTAGTTGGAATTACACATGAAGATACAGAAGAACAGGCGGATCAATTAGCAAATAAATTAGTAAAGCTGCGTATTTGGGAAGATGAGGATGAGAAGATGAACCACTCGATTATCGATCATGGTGGCGATATTTTATCGATTTCGCAATTTACGCTTTATGCCAATGCGAAAAAAGGGAATCGTCCAAGCTTCACTGACGCTGCTAGACCTGATGTAGCAGAACCTCTATGGCATTATTTCAATAACAAGCTTACTTCTTTAGGAATGACAGTAGAAACTGGGGTATTCGGGGCGATGATGGATGTGTCGTTGACGAATATTGGACCAACGACAATTATTTTAGAAGCATAGCAAAACAAAAGCCCGAGTCGCAAATGCGATTCGGGCTTTGTAATTGAAGATTTTAAATGAATCTTATGATTGCATTAATCTCTTCCGTAGTATGTTTTTAATCCTGCAACTACGCCATCAGCAACAGTTGTACGGAATTTATCAGTATTTAAACGAGTTAATTCTGCTTTGTTAGACATGAATCCTAATTCTAATAAAGTAGCGAATACTGAGTTGTAACGAACTACATAGAAATCATAAGCTTTAAGCGTACGGTCTTTATAACCTGGGTATTCTTCTTTAATTGAGTCAACAACGCCTTCGTGAACTGCTTTTGCGAATTCTTTACTATTCGTTTTGTTCGAGTAGAAAGATTCGAATCCAGTAGCCGATGATGAAGCTGAGTTGTGGTGAACACTAATAAATGCGTTACCACCATTTTTAGAAGCGTATTTCGCACGTTGATCAAGTGTTAAGAAAGTATCGCCGTTACGTGTCATTAAGACGCGGCCACCAGCGTTTTGGATCGCCACTTGAATCGCTTGTGCAGCTTTAAGGTTTAAAGTTTTTTCGTTTACTTTATTACCGTTTAAATCAACACCGTAAGAACCGCCATCATGATTACCATGACCTGCGTCAACTACGAATGTAAGACCTTTTAATGAATCAGTAACTTCATCACCAACTTGGTCGATTGATTCAGTAATAATTGTTAGGTCAGTATTTGTAGAAACCCAACCTTTTTCTTTATTTGAGAATTGTACTTCAGCCCAGCCGTTGCTAGACATACGTAAGATTTCAGCTGTGAAACCAACGCCAACTTTACCAATTGATGGTGCAGCTACGTTTGGCATTTTACGAACGTTTAATGAATTACCATCCATTACTAAGTAGCTTTTCACATCTTCTTTTTCAGAAGTGAATGAGAATTTCTTCGTTGATTTAAATCCATAAGCGTTACTACCGTTGATCCAACCAGTTTTTGTACCGTATTTTACTTGGATCCAACCGTTACTGTTTTGTTTTAAAATTTGTACGCGTTTTTCAAAAGGAATTGTTTTTCCTAATGCTTTGTAAGACACACCTGCACCAGAACGCATAGAAAGTCCTGTAGGTTCTGTAATGTAGTAGTATGTCGTTACCGCTGGTGTAGAGTTTGTTGAAACTGACGGCTTTTTAACAGGTGTTAAATATTTTGAAGAAACATAACCTGTTTTTGAGCCTGACTTGATTTTGAACCAAGTACCTTTTTTAGATTGGTAAGTAACCGTGTTGTTTTTCTTTAATGCGAATAAAACTTTGTAATTAACTGACGGGCCAGTACGAACATTTAGCGTCGTCGATGTCACCTTATAACTTTTAGTTGCGGCTTCAGCACGATCTGGAGAAAGTGTGAAAACAGCAGAAAGTAGTAATAAAGTCACGACTAGCAATTTAGTGAAAATAGTGTATTTTTTAGCCATGATTCTCCTCCTTTACTATATTGTATAATTAATTAGGTCTAAAAAGCTACAATTATTATAAAAGGTTGACATATTAGGCTGAAAACTCTATCATATTAGTTAATCTGAAATAAACAAAAAACACCAATGACCAAGCAAGTAGCGAACTCTACTGCCTATTCAAGAGAGGAAAAGACGTGGCTGAAATCTTTTCTAGTAGGACGAGAATGTGAATAACACTTGAGAGGTTTTTCGTCGAAATGATTTTTCATAGTAGGCGAAGACGGAATCGGCCGTTATCCGATTTTAAGAGGATTTACGATTTTGTAAATCAACTAGGGTGGAACCGCGGAAGACTATACAGCTCTCGTCCCTTGCATACGATGCAAGTGGCGAGGGCTTTTTTTAATTCCGAAAAATGTAAATTCAGTAAACTTTGATGAAAGGAGTTAATCATATGAGCTTTAAAGTACCTAGAGGAACACAAGATATTTTACCTGGCGAATCAGAAAAATGGCAGAAAATCGAGGGGATTATGCGACATCTTTGTCATGTCTATCGTTACCCAGAGCTTCGTACGCCAATGTTTGAATCAACTGAACTTTTCCAACGCGGTGTAGGTGATTCAACAGATATCGTTCAAAAAGAAATGTATACATTCGAAGACCGTGGTGGCCGTTCATTAACACTTCGTCCTGAAGGAACTGCTTCAATCTCACGTTCTTATGTAGAACATAAAATGTATGGTTACGCAGATCAACCTGTGAAAGTTTCATATTTAGGGCCAATGTTCAGATATGAGCGCTCTCAAAAAGGTCGTTACCGTCAATTCGTACAATTTGGTGTAGAGGCGATTGGTTCAAAAGATCCTGCTGTTGATGCAGAAGTTATTGAATTAGCGATGCGCGTCTATCAAGAAGCAGGTTTGAAGCATTTAAAACTTGTGATTAATTCATTAGGGGATAAGGAAGTACGTGATGCACATAGAGATGCATTAATCGCACACTTTGAACCACATATCGGCGAATTCTGTGCAGATTGTCAAAAACGTTTGCAACAAAATCCACTGCGTATTTTAGATTGTAAAGTTGATGCGGCCAATCCACTGATTGAACAAGCACCTCAGCTTACAAACTATTTAAATGAAGAATCAGCAGCATATTTTGATCAAGTGAAGAAATATTTAGACGCTTTAGGCATCGACTATGTAGTGGATCCTAATTTAGTACGTGGTTTAGATTACTATAACCACACTGCATTCGAAATTATGAGTACTGCAGAAGGCTTTGGCGCAATCACAACTCTTTGTGGTGGTGGTCGTTACAACGGTCTTGTTGAAGAAATCGGTGGTCCGGAATCACCTGGTATCGGATTCGGTATGAGTATCGAACGTCTACTTTTAGCTTTAGAAGCTGAAGAAGTTGCACTTAATATTGAAAACGACTTAGATTTATTCATCGTTGCGATGGATGAGGATGCGAAATTGAAAGCGGTAGAATTAACAAGCTCATTTAGAGTGAAGGGGATTGCTACTGAGATCGATTACGCTGGTCGTAAGATGAAAGCGCAAATGAAAGCAGCAGACCGTTTAAATGCTAAATATGTCATCGTTTTAGGTGGATCTGAATTAGAAGAACAAGCAGCTAACGTGAAAAACATGGAAACAGGCGATCAAGAAAAAGTGCCATTCCACGATTTAGTAAATTACTTGCTTGCACATAAATAATACTGGAGGAATTACAAATGGCTTTAAGAACACATGATTGTGGCGTACTACGTGCTGAAAACGTAGGTGAACGCGTTGTATTAAAAGGTTGGGTACAATACCGTCGTGACTTCGGTGGTTTAATTTTCATCGATTTACGTGACCGTACTGGATTAACTCAAGTGGTATTCACTCCAACAAACTCTCAAGCAGCTTTAGATTTAGCAGATTCATTCCGTAGTGAATATGTTATCGAAGTTGAAGGTGAAGTTCGCGCTCGTACAACAGATATGGTAAACCCTAACTTAGATACAGGTATGATCGAAGTTTATGTTGACCGTGTTGAACTAATTAACAAAGCGAAAACACCTCCATTCCAAATCGAAGACCGTATTCAAGTAAATGAAGATTTACGTCTGAAATACCGTTACTTAGATTTACGTCGTCCAGTAATGTACAACACTTTCAAATTACGTTCTGACGTAACGAAAGTAGTACGTAACTTCTTACAAGACGAAGGTTTCTTAGAAGTAGAAACACCAATCTTAACGAAATCAACTCCTGAAGGCGCACGTGACTACTTAGTACCTTCTCGTGTACATGATGGTGAATTCTATGCATTACCACAATCTCCACAATTATTTAAACAATTATTAATGGTTTCTGGTTTCGAACGTTACTTCCAAATCGCTCGTTGTTTCCGTGATGAAGATTTACGTGCAGATCGTCAACCAGAATTCACTCAAATCGATATGGAAATGAGCTTCTTAAATCAAGAACAAATTCTTGATATTAACGAACGCTTAATCCAAAAAGTAATGAAAGAAGTAAAAGGTATAGACATTCCTCGTCCATTCCAACGCATGAAATACGATGAAGCGATGTCTCGTTACGGTTCAGATAAGCCAGACGTTCGTTTTGACTTAGAATTAATCGACCTTTCAGATGTAGTTGAAGGTTGTGGATTCAAAGTATTCGCTCAAACTGTAGCTGATGGTAAACAAGTGAAAGGTTTAAACATCAAAGGCGCTAGCGATCAATACTCTCGTAAAGATTTAGATGAATTAACGAAATTCGTTGGTCGTTACGGTGCGAAAGGTCTTGCATGGATCAAAGTTACTGAAACAGGCGTAGAAGGATTAACTGGACCAATCGGTAAGTTCTTCCAAGATGATTTCGGCGTGAAATTAATGGAACGTATGGGTGCAGAACCTGGCGATACATTAGTATTCGTAGCAGACAAACCTTCAGTAGTAGCTGACGCATTAGGCGCTTTACGTAAAAAACTAGGGAAAGATTTAGGTTTAATTGATAACTCTAAATTTGCATTCCTATGGATTACTGACTGGCCATTACTTGAGTATGATGAAGAAGCGGGTCGCTACACAGCAGCTCACCACCCATTCACTCGTCCTTTCGAAGAAGATATGGAATTAATGGATACTGATCCTGGTAAAGTACGCGCGCAAGCATACGATATCGTTCTTAACGGCTACGAGCTTGGTGGCGGATCATTACGTATTTACGAAAAAGATTTACAAGAAAAAATGTTCGAAGTACTTGGTTTCTCTAAAGAGCAAGCGCAAGAACAATTTGGTTTCTTAATGGATGCATTTGAATTCGGCGTTCCTCCACACGGTGGTGTAGCATTCGGTCTTGACCGTTTTATCATGCTATTAGCTGGTCGCGACAACTTACGTGACACAATCGCATTCCCTAAAACTGCTTCTGCAAGCTGTCTATTAACTGATGCTCCTTCTGAAGTAGCAACAGCTCAATTAGATGACTTACACATTCGTGTAAAAACAATGGCTGACGAAGATTAATTAAATAATAATTGCTCTACAGTTGCACTTGAACATAAGTGTCGCTGTAGAGCTTTTTTTGTGTTGGAACAATTCAGGTTAAATAGATTCACAAATAACGCGGTACTTGTTTGTTCGTGTGGGGTTTTCTTCAAGCGGGGATCATTTCACTGTTATTGATCTGTAGTAATGATAGATCATTTTTAGAGGCGAAAAATGTAATTCCTCTTAGAAAAACTAGTGCTTAAGAAATGGTTGAAATGCAATGTCGTTTTGTTGCGCAAGTGAGAAGTCAATTGTTTTCATCTATAAATCGCTTGAAATATGAATGTGTGACACAATTATTTCAAAAATCTGGTATTGTATCTTATAGGTCAAATGGTATAATAAAACTAAAGAAAAATAATGTACATATTTTGGGAATGCTCATAAATAAAAAAAATTTACTTTTTTATATCATATTATTTGAAATAAACAGAAATCTTATGTTATTGTGTTTGTAATAACAAATCCTGATGTGTTCGTTGCTAAACATCAGTTTTGACCGAACACCATTTATAAGGGAGTCCAACATCTTTTAGTAGAGAATATGCCCTCCGGGGACATTGATCGACTAAATTGAGGACACCCACCTGCTGAGAGCGGGTTTAAACGATGATTTATAAATGACGGCACAATTGGGATTTGTTCTTATTATGACTATTCCCACCTCTGATGACTAAATCAGGGGTTTTGTTATTTTTTTATCGAAAGGAGAGAATCAGTCGTGAACAGTGTAGGTCAATTGTGTTTTTGTAATAGTGGCAAAAAATTAAGTGAATGTTGTTTCTCAAAAAATAATATAACGATTGAAAGACACTGGTGTGCGATTAAATCTCGAATTACATATGAGTTTATTTTCACCCACCAAACAAAAGGTGAATTTGAAAAATTGATTGTGCCGTGGCTTGGAGAAAGTCGAATGGCAGCACTATCGAAAAGTAAGTCCGATTTGCCACTATTTGAAATGGTGACAGATGCGTACTATTTTACAGCGAATAAACGTGAGTGGGGCTTCTTTTTGATGAAGAAAATGAAAGAAATCGTCCAACCTAAATCGCATATCATGCTTTCGAAATGGAAGGAACCGGTGTTTTTCATCGGTCAAATCATTGATTTTATCCATGATTTTGTCATTGTCAAAGATGTTATGAATGATGAAATCGTCTATATTCAAAATTTGGAAGTCGATGAATCGAAATTACATTCAATCATTGTATGCCAATTATTATCTGGCGCAAACCCAAACTTTTATACAAAATTAAATACCGCGTTATTTATAGATGCAAAGGATTTGGATTTTTTAGAAGCGATTAAACAATTAATTGATCAATCGAATCAAACGACTTTGCAAGATTTTTATGAGCAGCATATTTTAGGTTGCTTAGATATTATTTTGCCGAATGGCGAATCCATTGTTGAAAGTGAAGCATGTAACCAAATTGAACATACGGAATCAATTATTCAGCTTGAGTATGAATTGAATCGAATGGGTGTAAACAACGAAGATTTGATCATTGTTTTTGAAAAATATTTGATTGAAGTTGAAAATGTCCAAAGAGTTCGAACACGCAAAAAACAGGCGTTAATAGCTGGTATTATTGACTTTGCGATTAAATATGATTTCATTCCTAAAATGATGACTAAGAAAAAATTAGGCGAGTTCTATGAAATTTCAACAAGTACAATCACAAGGAAAAGTCAGAAAATCTCACTTTATTTTGAAGAAGTATTTGATTTTTCTTTAATTGAGCAAATGCGCCAATCGAAAGAAAGGATTGGAACGGATGCGACACAAGAAGAATTTACGAAGTGGCAAGTGAAGAAGCAAATGGAGAAACTTGTTTTTACAAATGAATTAGATCGCAAGAGAATGGAAAAGGCTCTGCAGGAAATACCGTACAATCCGCAAAAGAAACAACTTAAGGCGCAGAAGTATGCCTATGAAGCATACTGCGCGAGAAATCAAAAAAGACGGTGGGATTTGGCTGCGTTAGCTTTATCAAAAGATCCGAAAAATATTGATGCGCAAATTATTTTATCTGAAAATCAAGAAATCCCTAAAAGAATTCAATTGCTAAGTAATCTCGAATGCAGCGATTATTCGGAACGTACAGTCTTGCTCAAAATTACATTGTATTTTCAAATCGGAGCGTATGAGGAAGCACTAAAAACGATTGAATCAATTCCGGAAACCTTGCTGCAAAAAATAAAAATTCTGCATTATTTTAAAACAGTATTGTATGTATTATTTAAAAAGATCTCAACGGAACAAGTTATTCATAGCAATCTGCCGAATAAGTTGAATCCGATGGAAGCGTGGTTATGTTATTCAATTGCTCACTATTTGAAATGGAAAAGTGAGGATCATTTTGAAGCTGAAGCAAAATCATTGAATCGATTTGTTCCATTCTATTTAAAAATGGGAAAAGCGCCATTTGGTTTTCCGACAAATAGTTACTTTGAAAATGGCGATTTGAATGAAGCAAAAATCATTTACTTCCTTATTTCTCCTTTATTTTAAAAAAACATTCGACTAGACAAGTTATTGTAAAATGCTTTCACAGCAACAATAACTTGTTTTTTTGTTTTATTCCAATCTATTAAGGGAATAAAATTTCAAAATAAAGGGTTTTCAAATAATTGTGAACCCTTTATAATTGGTATAGACAACTATACCAATTAGCAAGACAATACAATAAGGGAGTGAATCAGATGTTAGCATTTTTGCAAAAAATCGGGAAATCATTAATGTTTCCGATTGCTACACTTCCAGCCGCTGCACTATTAGTACGACTCGGTGCAGATGATATGCTTGGTTGGAAAGTAATGGCATCAGCAGGGGATTCGATTCTTGGCAATCTTCCACTAATCTTTGCGATTGGGATCGCGATGGGCTTCGCATTTGATGGAGCAGGGGGAGCAGCACTTGCCGGGGCAGTGGCACACATTGTATTAACGGGTGTATTAAAGTCAGTTAATGAGGACATTAATATGAACGTTTTCGGAGGCGTAATTGCCGGGGTAATTGCCGGACTACTTTATAACAAATTCTATAATGTTAAATTCCCAGAGTGGTTATCGTTCTTCGGAGGTCGACGGTTTGTCCCGATTATAACCGCCGTCGTCATGATGTTAATTGGTTGGGTATTTGGATATGTATGGCCGCCAGTTCAAGGTTGGATTGATTCAGCGGGTAACTGGGCAATTGATAATGGTTCAATCGGGGTTGGGGTGTATGGTTTCTTAAACCGTCTACTTATTCCTGTAGGACTGCATCACGTAATCAATACAGTTGTATGGTTTGATTTCGGATCATTCACAACTGCAGACGGCACAGTCGTAAAAGGTGAGATTAACCGATTCTTAAAAGGTGATCCGACAGCTGGACCATTCTTATCTGGTTTCTTCCCAATTATGATGTTCGGTCTTCCAGCAGCATGTTTAGCAATGTATATGGCTGCGAAAAAAGAGAAAAAAGCAATCGTTGGTGGTATGTTCGTTTCCATCGCTTTAACAGCATTTATTACAGGTGTTACTGAACCAATTGAATTCTCATTCATGTTCTTATCACCAGTACTATATGTCGTTCACGCGGTATTAACAGGACTATCCTTAATGGCAGCAAATTGGCTCGGAATTCATGATGGTTTCGGATTCTCCGCAGGTTTAATTGATTATATTTTAAACTTCGGGATCGCTCAAAAACCATTGCTACTGATTCCACTCGGATTAGTAGTCGGGGCAATCTACTTTGTAATCTTCTACTTCTTAATTATCAAATTAGATTTGAAAACGCCAGGTCGTGAAGATGATGACGAGGAAGATGAAGATGGCGCACCACTTGTTGGTTCGACAGATGAAGTTTTAGATGCTAAAGCCTATCATACAATCGAAGGATTAGGCGGCAAAGAAAATATTAAACATGTTGATTATTGTACAACGCGACTTCGTTTAACTTTAAACGATTCATCTGTAGTAGATGAGAAGAAATTGAAGAAATACGGCGCTCGTGGTGTCATGAAAATTAGTAAAACAAATGCACAAGTCATTATCGGAACTTCTGTAGAGTTCTTAGCAGAAGCAATGAAATCAAGATTGAAAGCAGGGAATCCGCCATTAACTTCTGAAGTGAACGCAGAAGCTGTGCAAGAGGAAATGACGAGTGATGGTACTGAATTCATTCCGAATGATTTCGTCATGCCAGTAACAGGTGACCTCATTCCATTGAATGAAATCCCGGACCAAGCATTTGCATCAGGTGCGATGGGGCCAGGATTCGGTATTAATATTGAAAACGGTGAAATTAAATCACCTGTGGATGGGAAAGTTATGATGATTTTCCCTACGAAACATGCAATTGGCATCGTTTCAGATACAGGATTGGAAATTTTAATTCATATCGGACTTGATACAGTTAAGCTGAACGGCGAAGGATTCGAAACACTTGTTGAAACTTCTCAATTAATTCAACGAGGAGATCCGCTAATCAAAGTTGATTTGAATTATGTCGCAGGTAAAGTTCCTTCAACAATTACACCGGTTGTTCTAACGAATGCACATGGTAAAAATGTTGAAATTCTAAAATCAGGACGTCAAGAAGCAGGTACAGAAGGCATTATTGATTTAAGGTAATGTAAGATGAGCCTCTAGTCTCTTGGCTAGAGGCTTCTTATTTTGAAATGGAGGATGTTTAATTATGACGAATTCCATACTCATTAAAAATGTTCAAGTCGTAAATGCTAATTACTCGATTGAAAAAACAGATGTCTATGTTGTAAACGGTAAAATACAATCAATCGAACAAAATATTGATCTAACTGATCTTCAAATTATAGATGGCTCGAATCAAATTTTATTCCCTGGATTTATTGACATGCATATCCACGGTTCTGCAGGTGTAGATACGATGGATGGCAAGCAGGAAAGTCTTCATAAGATGGCGAAATCCTTAGTAAAAGAAGGGGTTACAGGTTTTTTAGCAACGACGATGACACAGAAGTTAGAAGAAATTGAACATGCATTGGAAGCGATTGGACAATTTGAAAATGATGCGAATGAAGCAGAAATTTTAGGCGTTCACATCGAAGGGCCATTCATCTCAATTAAGAGAGTCGGCGCGCAACCGGAAGAATATATTATCCCACCAAATATTGAAACCTTTAATCATTGGCAAAAGCTATCTGGTGGCATGATCAAAGAAATAACAGTCGCACCTGAAGTTGAAGGTGGCTTTGACTTTGTAAAAGAACTGTCGAAACAAGGCATAGTTGTATCCATTGGGCATTCAGATGCTACTTTGGAAGAAGTTGAACGAGCCGTATCGCTAGGCGCAAAACAAGGAACACATCTCTATAATCAAATGCGTCCATTCCATCATCGTGATCCAGGTGTAGTGGGTGGCACATTATTAAACAATCAAGTGAAAACAGAAATCATTGTCGATTTCATTCATAGCCATCCGAAATCAGTTGAATTTGCTTATCGTTTAAAAGGCGCAAGTCATATTATTCTCATAACGGATGCGATGCGAGCAAAAGGCGTACCTTATGGCGATTATGATTTAGGCGGCCAAATGGTTCATGTAACGGAAACAGGGGCGCATCTACCAAACGGTGCATTAGCAGGAAGTATTTTGACGATGGACCGAGCGATTCGAAATATGAAACAAGCGACAAACTGCTCATTAGAAGATTTGGTTGCGATGTCATCTTACAATGCAGCACAACAAATGAATCTTTCGAATAAAGGGGTAATCAGCGTAAATGCGGATGCAGATTTCGTCCTTTTATCTAAGGATTTAGTTGTACAAAAGACAATAAAAGCAGGTAAAGTAGTGTATGAATAAGTGATGAGGAAGGTGAGAATAATTGGTCAATAAAAATTCCCATGTACCAATTTATATTCAAATCGAAGAAGAATTAAAACAAAGAATTTATTTAGGTGAATATGAAGTTGGCTCGCCAATTCCCTCAGAACGTGATTTGTCTAACAGTTTTGAAGTAAGTCGCATGACTGTTAGGCAAGCAATCACGAACCTTGTGTCGAGTGGTATGCTCTACCGCGAAAAAGGGCGAGGAACATATGTGTCGACGCCAAAATTAGAACAGCCTTTAAATGGTTTGACGAGTTTCACAGAAGATATGCGCGCTAGAGGATTAACACCGAGCAGCAAAATAATAAAGTTCGAACAAATTCTCCCACCATTTGATGTGGCGAAAGATTTACTACTTGAAGATGGAGAAGAAGTTTATTTCATGGTGCGAATTAGAAATGCCGACGATCAACCGATGGCAATTGAGCGAACATACATACCAGTGAAGACACTACCAGGGCTAGATGTGAAGAAATTGAATGGATCACTCTATAAAATTGTGGAAGAAGAATATCAACAAAAGATTGGCAATGCAATACAACAGATGGAAGCATCACTAGTTGCCAAAGAAGATAGTAAGTATTTGCAGATGGATGTGAGTGCGGTTGTCTTAATCATTAAGCGAATTAGTTTTTTATCGGACGGCCAGCCTTTTGAACTTGTAAGGTCTGCTTATCGAGCGGATCGCTACAAATTTATTAGCGAAATTCAAAGATAGAGGTGTTCAGATGAGTGCTTTTTTTGAAAATATTCGTCATTTAATTGATGAAATAGAAAAACAAGAATCCCTTGCAATGGAGAAAGCAGCTGAAGTGATTGCAAAATCAATCGAAAATGGTGGAATCATGCAATTATTTGGCAGTGGACATTCCCATTTATTAGCACAGGAAACCTATTACCGTGCTGGTGGGCTTGTTCCGGCAAAGCCCATACAAATAGAGGGATTAATGTTACATTCAGGTGCGATTACATCATCTGAAAATGAGAAAAACCTTTCAAAAAGCGAGGAATTCTGGCAGGAAATTTCACTCAAACCAAATGACGTACTTGTCGTAATTTCTACAAGTGGGAGAAATCCAATCCCTGTTGAAATGGCTTTACGAGCGAAGAAATTGGGTATACCAGTAATAACGCTACAATCACTTTTTTATAGCCAACAGCCTTCAAGGCATCCATCTGGAAAGCGATTGGAAGATGTGGCGACAATCGTTCTAAATACACATGTGCCAATAGGTGACGGCATTGTAACCGATGACAAACTACAATATGGGCCGGTGTCGACGATTGCAGGTGCAACAATAATAAATGAAGTGATTGTGCAAGTGATCCAAATTCTTCAATCAAAAAACATTGAACCACCTGTTTTCAGTAGTAATAATATTGAAGCTGAAAACAATAATGACGTTTGGCTACAAAAATATCAAAATCGAATTAACTTTAACTAATCGGAGGTTTTATCATGGAAAAACAATATAAAATTACAAGCGCAGAAGGATTACACGCAAGACCTTGCACATTACTAGTTTCAGCGGTTACACCATTCGCATCGGATGTTCAAATTAGCTACAACGAGCGTTCAGTGAACTTGAAATCAATTATGGGTGTCATGGCATTAGGTATTCCATCAGGCGCGACAATTACCATTTCTGCAGAAGGTGCAGATGCAGAAGCAGCATTAGAAAAGGCGGCTACAGTGATTACAAGTGAAGGTATTGGCATAGAAGCCTAATATGACACAAATCAAAGGGATCGGGGTTTCAAATGGTATCGCTATCGCATCTGCTTACCGCCTAGTAGAACCGGATTTATCATTTGAAAAAGTTGAAGTAGCAGACCATGTAGCTGAGAAAAATCGATTTAATGAAGCAATTTTACTAGCAAAAGGTGAATTAGAGTTAATTCGTGAAAGAGCGATTGAGAAATTCGGCGAGGATAAAGCCGCTATTTTCTCGGCCCATTTGCTCGTATTACAAGATCCTGAATTAAAAACGGCAATCGAAGCCAAAATTGATGAAGGTATTAATGCGGAAGCAGCGCTTGAAGAAGTATCAACAATGTTCGTGACGATGTTCGAATCGATGGAAAATGAATATATGCGTGAGCGAGCAGCTGATATTCGCGACGTTTCCCATAGATTATTATCAAAACTACTTAACCGAGATTTACCGGATTTAACGACGATCAACGAAGATGTCATTATTATTGCGGAAGATTTAACCCCTTCGATGACAGCACAATTAAATAAGGAATTCGTCAAAGGTTTTGTGACGAATATCGGTGGACGTACATCCCACTCTGCGATTTTAGCTAGAACTTTAGAAATTCCTGCGGTCGTAGGAACGAAAAATGCGACAGAAAGCGGCACTACAAATGAAATGATTATTCTTGATGGCTCAAAAGGCATCGTGATTTTCTCCCCTTCTACTACAGAAATCGAGCAGTATGAGCGTGAGAAGAAGGAATTTGAAGCAGAACAGCAAGCGCTAAAAGCATACGTCGATGAAGTAAGCCAAGATGCTGATGGTCATCATGTAGAACTCGCTGGGAATATCGGCCGACCTGATGATCTAGAAATCGTATTAGCGAACGGTGGCGACGGTGTAGGGCTATTTAGAACTGAATTTCTTTACATGGATCGCTCAGATTTCCCAACGGAAGAAGAACAATTCCAATCCTATAAAACCGTTTTAGAAAAAATGGGGGATAAACCAACAGTTGTACGTACTCTCGATATTGGTGGCGATAAAGAACTTCCTTATTTGAAATTACCACATGAAATGAATCCGTTTTTAGGGTATCGAGCAATTCGACTTTGCTTAGATGATCGAGATTTATTCCGTGTCCAATTACGCGCACTTTTAAGAGCGAGTGTATTTGGTAATTTGAAAATTATGTTCCCGATGATTGCGACTTTAGATGAATTTAGAGAAGCAAAGAACTTCCTTTTAGAAGTGAAGGAGCAGTTAATTTCTGAAGGCGTAGATGTATCCAACTCTATCGAAATCGGCATGATGGTTGAGATTCCATCAGCTGCGGTGATTGCTGATTTATTCGCTAAAGAAGCAGATTTCATGTCGATTGGCACGAATGACTTAATTCAATATACATTTGCAGCAGATCGAATGAATGAAAAAGTATCCTACTTGTATCAACCATACCATCCTGCGATTTTAAGACTTGTGAAAAATGTCATCGATGCAGGTCACGCGAATGGCAAATGGGTAGGTATGTGTGGCGAGATGGCGGGCGATCCAATAGCGATTCCACTATTGCTTGCACTGGGATTAGATGAATTCTCAATGAGTGCATCATCTATTCTCCATGCCAGAAAACAAATTTCTACGCTATCAAAAGCACAATTAAGTAGCCATATTGATCATATTTTAACACTTTCAACAGCTCAAGAAGTTGAAGCGTTTGTGAAGCAAATTACACAATAATAGGAGAAGAAAAA
This sequence comes from Kurthia zopfii, assembly GCF_003143955.1. Lineage (GTDB taxonomy): Bacteria > Bacillota > Bacilli > Bacillales_A > Planococcaceae > Kurthia > Kurthia zopfii. Next base: position 116,943 of record NZ_QFVS01000001.1, read on the forward strand.
ACTGCCATTGGCAGTTTTTTTTGAACGGAGGAATAGGATGGACATTCGAAAAATTGAGCCTGAAGAATACTCGCAAGTGTTAGATTTAAGATCCTATAGCTTTCAAAGTGTGTATAACGAAGCAAAATTAGATGACTTTCTTCATTGGTTAAATGCAGGGCATGCAATCGGATGTTTTGAGGAAGGTGAATTGATTGGACAATAACTAGTTTTGCCATTAAACATTACGCTAAGAGGACAGAATCTAGCGATGGGAGGGATTGGATTTGTTGCGACCTATCTCGAATATCGTAATAAAGGTGTCATGAAAGCAATTATGATTGATGCACTTGAACGTATGCGGCATCATGGACAAACTATACCCGTTTTAGCACCGTATTCGACGAGTTTTTACAGACATTTTGGTTGGGAATTATTTCAGGAACAACTGCAATTTAGTTGTGAACTATCAACTATTGGCGCAGATCCGAAATTAATGAATGAAGTGAAAAGGACATCTTTTGATCGTGTCAATGCGGCTGTATGGCATGACATTAAACAGTTTCATAATCCACTTGCGAACAGTAGAGATAGCATGATGCAACGTAGTGATGCATGATGGTATCGGATTGAAGAGTGACGACCGAATAGTCATTTTGCGGCATTTTATGAAAACGGGGAAATCATTGGCTATATTCGTTATACAATTGGCAATTTAGTGTTTAAGTTAGAAGAACATCGTCATTTACCAATTACTGTACAGGCGAAGGATTTATGGCATTCACAGCTTATAGATGACTTAATCATCGGGAATATGTATGCTTCAGAAGAAGAACTTGAAGCACTCGGACGACTAAATCGCTCGACTCTATCCTTAAAAGTCGAGTTAAGTGATGGAATTAGTCAGTTAGAACAGAAAATTATTTTGGAAGAAAAGCATTTTAATCGAGGCGATGTTTCTGCATATGTCATTCGCAGTACACAACCACGCGTTAAGTATAAAGATGAATCCGTTCCACCACTTGCGCCGCAAACATTAATGCCTGGTGATCTGACAATTGATAATGATTTAGATATTCGTTATAAAGGCGAGCTGAATATCGTCTTAAAAGAAATGCCGAATGAAGGAAAGACGAATGTCGTTGGAAAAGTAGTTGAATCCGAACGATTTCTAATTCATCAAATTCGGCCTTGGGAAACTTTTTCATTCACAATGAAGTAAATTTTCGGGAGGTTGTTCACTAGAGCAACCTCCTCACTATGTATGGAGGTATTCATATGCCAATTATTTTAGGAATCGACGGCGGTGGTACTTCGACAGTTGCTGTTCTCTCAGATGAAACTGGTCAAGTACTCGCGAAAGTTGTTGGAGGATCAAGTAATCCTACAGCAATTTCAAGACTGCAATTCGAATCGGAACTTGCCAAAATAATAAGCAAATTAAAAGAACAGAATGAAAATGCCTTTGAAAAGGTAGAATGTTGCTTTGCTGGACTTTCTGGGGTAAAAGAACTGTCTTTTGAAAAAATTGCAAAATCAGTCATTCAACAGTTCTATGATGACACTGTTTCGATTATAATTGAAAATGACGCTTGTATCGCTCTTTTTTCGGGTACATTAGGAATGCCGGGCATTGTTCAAATCGCAGGCACTGGAGCAATCACTTATTGTTTAGACTCTCATAATAACTCTTACAGAGCAGGTGGTTGGGGTTATCTATTTGATGATGAGGGCAGTGGCTACGATTTAGGTAGAGAAGCATTAAAAGCTGTTGTAAAATCCTACGACCATCGTGGGACAGAAACAGTGCTTACTGAAAAAGTATTGAACCATTTTCAAATTGACAGTGTTACAAAAATTGTCGATTGCATTTATAATGATGAGCATCCGAGAGCAATCATCGCGCCGTTAAGTCGTTATGTGATTGAAGCCGCTGAAGAAGGCGACTATGTAGCGCAAGTTATTTTGTCACGAGCAGCGCAGCAGTATATTCTAGCAATTGAAGCGTGTGCATCCCAAGCGAGATGGGATGTCCGGAAAGAACTGCCAACTGTTTTAGCTGGTGGCGTTTTTACGAACTTTAATCTGTTCTATGACGTCTTAATGAAGCAACCAATGAATTTTCAATTACAATTTTTACAACCCAAATTGATACCTGTAGGTGGAGCAATCATCGGTGGATTAAAGCAGTTAAACGAAGAAGTGACAACTGAATTTATACAAAACTTCGCAGAACAAATGAAAATGAAGTATTAAAGGAGATTGCTATGTCAATTAAATTAGAAATTATAAAAAATGAAGACGAGTTATATACTCGCGCTCTTGAAATTTTCCAAAATGAATTAGCTAAAGGATCAAATACATTCGGATTAGCTACAGGTGGAACGATGGTGCCATTATATGAAAAAATGGCAGCTAGCGACATTGATTTTTCAAAATGTAATAGCTTTAACTTAGATGAGTATGTCGGTCTACCAGCATCGCATCCCGAAAGCTATGTATCTTTCATGAAGACGAACTTATTCAGCAAAAAGCCTTTCGCACATTCAGAATTACCGAATGGTGAAGCAGCTGATCCAGTCGCAGAAGCTGCACAATATGAAGAAAAACTTAGAAATGCTCAATTAGACTTTCAATTACTAGGAATTGGTGAAAACGGTCATATCGGCTTCAATGAGCCTGGCACACCGTTTGATGCACCAACTCATGTAGTTGAACTGACACAATCGACTCGTGAAGCGAATGCTCGTTTCTTCAACTCGATTGATGAAGTACCTACGAAAGCAATTACAATGGGGATTTCTTCAATTGCTCGTGCAAAAACAGTCTTATTAATCGCTGTTGGCGAGAAAAAACGTGACGCTCTTCATGCATTAATCAATGGTGAGGCAACTGTTGAAGTTCCTGTAACAGCATTGAAAGATCATCAAGATTTCATCGTTTTAACAGATTTAGACTTATAATAATTATTAGCTTTGGAAAGTCATCTTTCCGAAGCTTTTTTATTTTGAAGGAAGCTTGCAATTTATCGCAGGAAATTGTATATTTTTTTCATAGTAATTTTGTAGGAATACTTATAAAAACATTTCAAAACATCGGAGTGAGTCATTTGTTACATCAATTTTCAAGAAATGAATTAGCAGTCGGCGCAGCTGGCATCGAGAAATTAAAAAATACAACAGTCGCTATTCTAGGCATTGGCGGAGTCGGTTCATTTGCAGCGGAAGCAGTTGCGAGAACTGGAGTAGGCCGCATTATCCTTGTCGATAAAGATGATGTCGATATTACGAATATTAACCGTCAATTAGTCGCATATATGTCGACAATTGGACGCTCTAAATCAGCAGTAATGAAAGAAAGAATTGCCGATATTAACCCGGATTGTGAAGTACATGACTTGCATATGTTCTATACGGAAGAAACGTATGAAGAATTTTTCAGCTACAAACCGGATTATGTCATCGATGCTTCGGATACTGTTATTTATAAAATTCATATTATGAAGGAATGTTTAAAACGCGATATTCCGATCATTTCAAGTATGGGTGCAGCAAATAAAATGGATCCAACACGTTTTAAAATCGCTGATATTTCAAAAACGAATACAGATCCACTTGCAAAAGTTATTCGTACGAAATTAAGAAAAGAAGGAATTAAAAAAGGGATTCCGGTAATTTTCTCTGATGAAAGTCCAATTGTGATTCGTCCAGATGTAGTGGAAGAAGTCGGGAACCCAGATGCGGCGATTCGTAAAGCGAAAATGCCACCATCATCTAATGCATTCGTACCGTCATCTGTGGGACTGATTGCAGCGAGTTGGGTGATTCGTAAAATCCTTGAAGATATTCATATTTCAACAATGAGAGATAAATAATTAAGTAAGCCGCTCGCTGAATTTCGGGCGGTTTTACTAATTTTTGAAACTTTTTGCCAATTCAAGTAGTATATTATACGTAAAACATCACAAGGAGGAGTTTCATGACTTTAGCAATAAAACAAGTGACGAAGAAATACAAAGATTTTGTCGCAGTCAACGCACTTGATTTTACGATTGAACAAGGTGAAATCTTTGGTTTAATCGGACAAAATGGAGCCGGAAAAACAACTACTTTCCGTATGATTTTAAATTTGCAAGAAACGACAGAAGGCGAAATTCTTTGGAAGGGGAAATCCGTACATAAGTTAGATCGTGATTTCTTAGGCTATTTACCAGAAGAACGTGGCATTTTCCCTCAAATGAAAGTAGAAGAACAGCTATATTTCTTCGGTACTTTACGTGGGAAGTCTAAAAAAGAGTTGAAGCCGGACATAGATTATTGGTTAGAAAGATTTGAACTAGTCGAAAAACGAAATGATAAAGCTGAAACATTGTCAAAAGGGAATCAGCAAAAGGTTCAACTGATCGCGAGTTTCATTCATAAACCAGAGTTTTTAATTTTGGATGAACCGTTTAGTGGTCTTGATCCAGTCAATAGACAGCATTTAATGGATTCAATTATTTATTTGAAAAAACAAGGGACGACGATATTGTTCTCAAGTCATCAAATGGATAATGTAGAAGAACTTTGTGATCATCTATGTATTTTAAAAAGAGGTGTATCGCTTTACGCAGGTGGCCTTCAACAATTAAAAGAAGTATATGGCAAAATTAAATTATCGATTCGAACAGATAAAACTTTCGATGAGCTTGCGAATTTAACTGGTGTGAATCGCGTTCAAAAAACGAAAGACGGTTTCACATTATTTTTAGAGGATGAATCATATAGTGAAGAAATCTTCCATTACTTAAATGGTGGTAAATATATGGAGAAATTCAGTTTAGATTATTTATCTTTAGACGAAATCTTCAAGTTAAAAGTAGGTGAGCCAGTTGAGTAAATTAATGCTTTTAGTCAAACAACTTTATAAACAAAAAGTAACATCGAAATCATTTATCGGATTAACTATTCTCTATTTAGCCATTATTGCTGTTGTATTTAACTGGTCATCGATTAAGGATGTTTTTAAAAGCGATGATTCGAATGTCAAAATTGCATTCGTCGATGAAACGAAAGCGAATCTGTACGACCAATTCCCTTCTTCAGACGATTTAATGTTCATGCGAATGAAAGACTCTGAAGAAGTAGTGAATAAGCGAGTGAAAAAGGGCGAAGTAGATGCTGCGCTTTACTTGAAAGATGAAAAAGGGAAGTTAGTGGTGAAATTAGCTACTGCAGACTCTTTAGATTTGGAAATCCAGTCTACGATTAATCAGCTAGCGGAGAATGCTGGGAAGATTTACAGCGTTCAAAAAATGAATTTAACGCCAGAACAGGCGAAGCAAATATTAGAAACACAAACACTTGTTAAACAAGTAGATTTATCAGAAACAGTCGCTTCAAAAACCTCAGATGAGAAAAGTGCAGGAATTCTTGTCGCATATATTATCGGTTTCTTAATCTATATTTTCGTGACAAGTTATATGTCAATGATCACGACGGATATTGCATCTGAAAAAGGATCGCGTGTATTAGAAGTGTTAATGGCTTCAGTAAAACCATCGACACATCTATTCTCGAAATTAATCGGCGTATTTTTAACAGGCATGACGCAAATCATACTATTATTTGCGGGTGCGTTTACAATCGCTAAATTTTCATCGAAATCTGAGTTAGTAAATGGTGCATCTTCCATGATGAAACAATTGTCACCAAGCTATTTCATTTATGTAAGCTTATTCTTCGTACTTTCAATTATACTGTTCCTAATTATCGGTGCTTTAGCAGGTTCGTTAGTATCGAAAGTAGATGAAGCTTCTCAAGTAATGATGCCTGGTATTTTCATCACATTGATTGGTTTCTATGTCATGATTTCAGGTATGGGTAATCCAGATTCTATGCTCATTAAAGTATTCTCATTCATTCCATTTACATCAGGAATGGTCATGACTTTACGAATGGGCGCGACAGACGTATCGAACTTCTATATTTTAGTTTCATTAATTACGTTAGCAGTAACTGTAATGGCACTATTCGCAATCAGCTTAACATTCTACAAGCGTAGTGTATTAACTTACAGTACTGGCGGGATTATTCAAAAAATCAAAACCGTATTAAAAGTTACAACATAATAAAAAGCAGCAGTCACATGTCACAGTGATTGCTGCTTTTTGCTATTTTTTAAAAGATTTAAGCTTGTCATAAATACTTGCCATTCGTTGTTCTTTACCGGCATGGACAGGCTTGTAATACTCTCGTTTTGCTAATTTGTCGGGTAAGTATTGTTGATCAACCCAGCCACCGAAAGTTCCTACAGGTGTATTGTGAGGGTATTTGTAACCGACGACACCTAATTCTGCTGCGCCGCCATAATGAGCATCGCGTAAATGTGGTGGAATCTCACCCGCATTGCCTTTATGAACATCATGAATTGCCGCATCAATTGCTGAAATGCCAGAATTTGATTTTTCAGCAAGACACATTTCAATTACCGCTTGTGCTAAAGGAATTCTCGCTTCAGGCATACCGAGTCTTTCAGCAGATTGAACAGCAGCTAGCACATGTGGACCAACTGCAGGGTCCGCTAAACCAATATCTTCATAGCTAATGACAAGTAAGCGTCGATTTACTGCAACTAAATCGCCATTCTCCAAGCAGTTTGCTAAGTAATATAACGCAGCGTTTACATCGCTACCTCGAATTGATTTTTGTAAAGCGGAAATCAAATTGTAAAATTGATCTCCTTTTTTATCACCGAACACACCAATTTGCTTCGCTAAACTATCAACGACTGAATCTTTCACGATGGCGACATCATCTTCTTCATCTGAAGAATAGTAAACAGATTCAAGTAAATTCAACGCTTTCCGTGCATCGCCATTACCTGCTGACGCAATTTTTTGTATTTGTTCTTCCGTGATGTTAATGCCGATTTTACCAAGTCCTCTTTCATCATCCTTCAGTGCTTGGTGAACAAGTTGCTCGAGATTGTCAGATGTTAAGCGTGAAAGTTGTTTAATCTCGCCACATCTTGAACGAATCGCTGGATTTACGTCATGGAATGGATTTTCTGTTGTCGCGCCGATTAAGATGATCGAGCCATTTTCAACATGGGGTAAAAGTGTATCTTGTTGCAACTTATTGAAGCGGTGGATCTCATCTAGGAAGAGGATGACCTGTCCTGAAAAATGCGCTTCACCAACGATACCTTCTACGTCTTTTTTGCCTGCACGAGTGGCGTTGAGTGCAAAGAAGGGCGTGTCGACACTACCTGCTATTGCAAATGCAAGTGACGTTTTGCCGATGCCGGGTGGGCCATATAGAAGCATGGACGGAACATGACCTTTTTTGATCATTTTATATAAGTTGGTAGTCGGTCCGACGATGTCTTCATGGCCGATTATTTCATCGATATTTCGAGGGCGCATTCGGTACGCTAACGGTTCATTCGACATTCAATCACTCCTACATTTAAGTTTACTGTCTGTTATTAGTTTAACAGACGCGGTTAAAATTGCATCAATTGAAAGGCTGAAAATTGAATGATCAGCGGAAACAAATTTTCATGTAGCAAAACCAAGTACAAAGGGTGGTCTTATGTTATAATTTAGCGATAAAGAATTTAAATATACGAGGTGGATCCAATTGAAAATCTCAACTAAAGGCCGCTATGGTCTAACGATTATGATCGAATTAGCAAAACAGTATGGTCAAGGGCCAATCCCTTTAAGACAAATTGCGACGGATAATCATTTATCTGAGGCGTACTTAGAACAATTAGTTTCTCCGCTACGTAACTCTGGATTAGTGAAGAGTGTTCGTGGTGCATATGGTGGCTATATGTTAGCGAAACCACCGCATCTTATTTCTGCAGCAGATGTTGTAAAAGTACTTGAAGGCCCAATTCAACCAGTTGAAGGAATCGAAAATGAAGCACCTCCACAAAGAGAATTGTGGATGCGTATTCGTGATGCAGTGAAAAATGTGCTGGATACGACGAGCCTAGAAGATTTAGCGAAATATACAGAAGAAAACACAGAAGATAATTTTATGTTCTACATTTAAAAGGAGATTTTTTTAATGAACGACATCTATTTAGACCACGCAGCAACATCGCCAATGCATCCTGAAGTAATTCAAGTAATGACGGATACAATGTCGCAAGTATATGGCAACCCATCATCAATTTACGGAATCGGTCGTGAATCGAGAAAATATTTAGATGATGCGAGAGCAGTAATTTCAAAATCAATTGGAGCAAAAGCGAGTGAGATTGTCTTCACGAGTGGTGGTTCTGAGGCAGATAATTTAGCGATTTTTGGGACAGCACACGCACGTCAACAAGAAGGACGACATATTATTACGACTCAAATCGAACATCATGCGGTGTTAAGAGCATGTGAACGACTTGAAAATGATGGCTTTGAAGTGACGTATTTACCTGTTGACAGTCGTGGTATGATAGCTATCGATGACTTAAAAAATGCACTGAGAAATGATACGATTCTTGTAACGATTATGTACGGTAATAATGAGGTTGGAACGGTTCAACCAATTGCTGAAATCGGCCAATTATTAAAAAATCACCCAGCTACATTTCATACGGATGCCGTTCAAGCATATGGCATTGAACAATTGAATGTGGATGAATTAGGTGTGGATTTACTATCAACTTCAGCACATAAATTAAATGGTCCAAAAGGAATCGGTTTCCTATATGAGCGTGCTTCTACGAAGATTGATCCACTATTAGTTGGTGGCGATCAAGAGAGAAAACGCCGCGCAAGTACTGAAAATGTACCTGCAATTATAGGTTTTGCAAAAGCTGTCGAACTTGCTCAACAGTCCATGCAAGTAAAACAACAACAATTTGAGCAATATCGTAATTTCATCCTACAAAAATTGGATGAGGCACAAATTTCATACCATACAAATGGGGATGCCCTTCACGCATTACCTCACTTGTTAAACATTAGTTTTAAAGGTATGGATGTTGAGTCATTTTTAGTGAACCTTGATATGGCTGGAGTTGCCGTGTCGAGTGGTTCTGCTTGTACAGCGGGTTCACTTGATCCTTCACACGTACTTGTCGCGATGTATGGCAAAGGCGCTGAAGAACTACGTAACTCAATCCGCATCAGTTTTGGCTATGGACTTGACGATGTGCAAATTGAACGAGCTACACAGTCGATTGTGACCGTTGTAGAGCGTTTTACGAAATAATGAGAAAAGGTGAAGTAAAACAATGACTAGAGAAATTAAAGATCCATCGAAAACACGCGTAGTAGTAGGTATGTCAGGAGGCGTCGATTCTTCTGTAACGGCACATGTTCTTAAAGAACAAGGCTATGAAGTCATCGGGATTTTCATGAAAAACTGGGATGATACAGATGAGAACGGTTTTTGTACAGCGACCGAAGATTATGAAGATGTTATTAAAGTTTGTAATCAAATTGGAATTCCATACTATGCAGTAAACTTTGAAAAACAATATTGGGATAAGGTTTTCTCTTATTTCCTTGAAGAATATAAAGCAGGACGTACTCCAAACCCTGATGTTATGTGTAATAAAGAAATTAAGTTCAAAGCATTTCTTGAACACGCATTACGTCTAGGTGCAGATTATGTTGCAACTGGGCATTATGCTCGTATTGAAGAAACTGACGAAGGCGTTAAAATGCTTCGCGGTGTTGATCATAACAAAGACCAAACTTACTTCTTAAACCAATTATCACAAGAACAACTGTCGCATGTCATGTTCCCAATCGGAGACATTGAAAAGCCGCGCGTTCGTGAAATTGCGGAAGAAGCAGGTCTTGCAACAGCTAAGAAAAAAGATTCAACGGGTATTTGCTTCATTGGCGAAAGAAATTTCAAAGAATTTTTAAGCCAATACTTACCGGCACAACCAGGTAATATGGAAACATTTGATGGTCGTGTCATGGGTAAACATGATGGCTTAATGTATTACACATTAGGTCAACGTCATGGTCTTGGAATCGGTGGCGATGGTGAGCCTTGGTTTGCAATCGGTAAAGATTTAAAACGTAATGTTCTATATGTAGGACAAGGTTTCCATCACGATAAATTGTATTCAACTAGCCTAACAGCAGTGAAAACAAGTTTCACAACAAATCGTGAAATGCCAACCAAATTCAATTGCACAGCTAAATTCCGCTACCGTCAAACAGACGTACCTGTAGAAGTGGAAATTTTAGAAGATGGTCGTTGGAATGTGACTTTCTCTGAAGCTACTCGTGCCATTACACCAGGTCAATCTGTCGTATTATACGATGGTGATGAGTGTCTAGGTGGCGCAACAATTGATGAAGTATTTAAAAACGGCGAAAAATTAACATACGTAGGGTAATAGGAGTTGGATTTTGTGAATCACAATGAAATTGGTATTAAAGCAATGCAAGAAAAGCGCTTTGAAGATGCAGCAAAAGCATTTACAGAAGCGATCGAAGTAAATCCAGAGGAAGCGATTGGTTACATTAATTTTGGTAACCTTCTAGCTTCAATGGATGATAATGAACGTGCGGAAAGATTTTTCCAAAAAGCATTAACAATTGATGAAGAAGCGGCAACTGCTTACTATGGTTTGGCGAATCTTTACTACAATAGCGAGCGTTTTGAAGAAGCGGCTAAACTATATGAACGTTCAATTCGTGCAGGCATTGAAGGGGCAGATGCTTACTTCATGCTAGGTAAATCATTTGAAGCAGCTGGAGATACGAAATTAGCGTTACCTTATTTACAACGCGCTGCCGAGTTAGCTCCAGACGATATTCAAATCCGACTTTCTTTCGCCATTTTAATGTGTTCATTAGAAATGTTTGAACAGGCGGAAAAAGAATTACGTCATATTATTGATGTTGATTGGAATAATGCAGATGCACATTATAATTTAGGTGTATTATTTGCAGTTTCAACAGAAAATATTAAAGATGCGCAATACCATTTACAACAAGCTTATACATTACAACCTGAATTCGATCAAGCTCGTTATATTTACGATATGCTTGAACAGAAAAAAGGTAACTAAAAAGGAGGGGACAGAGTTGACTGAAAATCTTTCACTATTTGCAGATGAAAAATTATTCATAGTGGGTCGACCTGTCGTCTCTATTTTTCATAATGCTGAGAATTTATTTTCCATTATAAAGCTGAAAATTCAAGAGACGAATACGGATTATAAAGAAAAAGAAGTGATAGTTGCAGGATATTTTCCAAAGGTAGTAGAGGATTCGATTTATCGATTTACTGGCAGAATGACGAAACATCCTAAATACGGCGCGCAATTTAAGGCGGAGACATTTGAAAAAGAGATTCCAGCTACTGAAACGGGCGTAATCTCTTATTTAAGTAGTGATTTATTCCCTGGTATTGGACGTAGAACGGCTGAGATTATCGTCAAAAAACTAGGGGCAGATGCCATTAAAATCATCATTAATAATCCTTCATCTTTGGATGATATTCCTCGATTAAACGAAGAGAAAAAAGAAACATTACGCCTTGTTTTACAACAAAACTTAGGTATGGACCGTATAATGATCAAATTAGGGGAATGGGGTTTTGGTGCGCAACTGGCGATCAAAATCTATCAGCTTTATTTAGAGGATACGATTCAATTATTACAAGAAAATCCCTATAGATTAATTGCAGATGTAGATGGTGTTGGATTCCAACGTGCAGATGACTTAGGCGAGATATTAGGGATTGGCGGTTCGCATCCGAGTCGAATCGAAGCGGCTGTTATTCATATCGTCAATCAAGCTTCATTATCAGATGGGCATACATTTATTGAAGCGCAGCAAGTGATTCCGCAGGCGAAAGCGATTTTGGAGCAAAGTCAAAATGTCGTCATTTCCTTTGAAGAAATTTCAGAAGCGATTATTCGTTTAGGAGAAGAAGGATTACTATGTGGTGAGGAAACTCGTTTATACATTCCATCTCTTTACTATTCGGAAGTCGGAATCGCTTCAAAAATATTGCAACTGAAAGAAAAAAATGAAGAACAATCGGCATTCCCAGTATCAGAAATTCGCAAATGGATTGGTGATGCGGAAGAACGATTCGAAGTGACGTATGCCAAGACGCAAATTAAAGCGATTGAGACAGCTATTAATAGTGCGGTTATGATTTTAACGGGTGGTCCAGGTACGGGGAAAACAACCGTTGTTCGAGGTATTGTAGATGTATTTGCGGAGTTACATGGCTTATCGCTCGATCCGAAAGAATATAGTAAAAAAGACGAAGAATTCCCAATCATTCTAGTTGCGCCAACTGGTCGTGCAGCGAAGCGTTTAAGTGAGTCTACAGGATTACCTGCACAGACGATTCATCGACTACTTGGATTTAATGGACAAGATAAGGAAGAAGAATCAGAACGTGAAATTGAAGGGAAATTATTAATTGTTGATGAAATGTCGATGGTTGATACGTGGTTAGCACATCAACTATTAAGAGCGCTTAACGATAAATGTCAAATTGTATTTGTCGGGGATCAGGATCAATTACCACCTGTAGGCCCTGGCCAAGTATTGAAGGATTTACTCGCTTCAAAAGCGATTCCTACTGTCGAATTAAGCGATGTTTATCGCCAAGCAGATGGTTCATCAATCATCGAATTAGCGCATCAGATGAAAATGGGGCAAACACCAACGAATTTAACGGAGAAAACGAGCGATCGTTCATTTATACCGGCCTATGCGAATCAAGTGCCAAGCGTTGTCCAACAAGTTATTGGATCGGCATTGAATAAAGGATTCTCTATTCATGATGTCCAAGTATTAGCGCCGATGTACCGTGGTGATGCAGGGATTGATGCCTTGAATAAATTGATTCAAGAATTCGTCAATCCGAAGAAAAATGCGAAAACGAAGGAAATTCAATTTGGCGAAACAACTTACCGAATTGGGGATAAAGTACTTCAACTTGTCAATCAACCAAATAGTAATGTCTTCAATGGTGATATGGGTGAAATCATCTCAATTTTGAAAGCAAAGGAAACAACGGAGAAGCAAGATGTTATGGTCATTTCATTTGATGGAATTGAAGTGACATATGAGCGTTCAGACTTGAATCAGATTACACTGGCTTATTGCTGTTCGATTCATAAATCACAAGGTAGTGAATTTCCAATGGTCATTATGCCGGTTGTAAGTGGCTATTCAAAAATGCTTCGGAAAAATCTTTTATATACGGGTTTAACGAGAGCTAAAAACTTCCTGATTCTATGTGGGGAGCCTGAAACATTTTTAAGAGGTATTCAAAATGATTCAGATATTCTAAGACAAACGAGCTTATCGAGTCGATTACTTGAATCTTCCGATGAAATTGCCGAAAAGGAACAACCAGCCGATCAGGAAATTCCGGAGAAGCCAGCCACATTTGCTTTAACGATGGATAATTTCATGCAAATTCCACCGATGATTGGTATGGATCGCATTAAGCCTACAGATTTTTTAGTAGATGAGCAACAGGAATTATTAGATACTTAGGGGATTACGCGAAAGCGTAGTTTCCTATTTTTTTAGGAGAGTTGATATGAAGGAATTATCATTGAGTGAAATCCAGTCGATCCGAAATTTAAGTGAGCATAGAATGTTGCTTTTAGAAGATTTATTTATGCATGAAGCTTTGATCATCGGCACAGTTGAAGATGGGGAAGTGACAAGTTTTGCTGCGCTAGACTGCCAATACATTTCAGGTTTTCGCTTACGAATTGTTGAATTAGTCGGAGATCGTGACTTATTCGAAAGATTAAAAACGTACGCAATAGAAAAAAGTGCAGAAGCCTTGTACGTTTGTACAGCAGACTCTACACTCTTGAATTTTTATAAAGAACTTGGTTTTCGAGATCCTTCAAGAACGGATGCTTATTTAGAACAACTTTATGAAGATACAATTCATTTGGAATTACCTTTATAACCAACCGTAAACGATTAATAAAAAACAACCAAGTCCGACAACAGAATAAACGATTGAACTAATAAGAAACGGGCCAACTGTATAAACTGTTTTCTCATAAGCTAGGGAAATTCCTGTTCGTGCCTGTAATTGAGCATTGTTAAAATTGGTAAGCGTATTGTCACCGCTTAAGAAAAATAGGCCAATTACAATGAAAAATAAGCCGACGAAAAACATGACTTCTATAAAACGAACATCAAAATAAATGCTAACGCCAAAAGTTACGATTGCTTGAACAAGTAATGTAATGATGTATATTATTTTTCGTTTCATCAAATCAACTCCTTATTAGTATACATACGGATGAGAATTTGATAAGTTACATAATTATGGAAAATAGTTCAAATAGATTTAAAAGTGTAATGAAGCAGCAACCATTGACATCACGCATTCATTTTCTTATAATCAAGAATATAATAAATGAACACGATGAAGGAAAAAGTATGTTTTTGCAATGTGAGCAGAAAGAGATTTCTTGGCTGAAAAAATCTCCTCATTCAATTTCGGAAAGCTATTCCTGAGTGCAGTTAATTACTGCCGGTCACTACGTTATAGTGCTAAGAGTTAGAGGACTTTTTTAAAAATCTTCTATAAATTAGGGTGGTACCACGACAACGATTATACAGTTCTCGTCCCTTTCCATAGGGATGGGGACTTTTTATTTTGTCTAAAGCACATCATCGTACGTATTTAAAAATAGGAGGAACAAATATGAAAACATCAGATATTCGCCGTAAATTTATCGAATTCTTCGTTGAAAAGCAACATAAGCAAGAACCAAGTATGCCTCTAGTACCAATTAATGATGCATCACTACTTTGGATCAACTCTGGGGTAGCGACTTTGAAAAAATACTTCGATGGTTCAGTAGTTCCTGATAATCCACGTATTGTAAATGCTCAAAAAGCAATTCGTACAAATGATATCGAAAACGTTGGTAAGACAGCTCGTCACCATACTTTCTTTGAAATGCTAGGTAACTTCTCAATCGGCGATTACTTCAAAAAAGAAGCAATCCACTTTGCATGGGAATTTTTAACTTCAGAAAAATGGCTTGGCTTTGAAGCTGAAAAATTATCAATTACAATTCACCCTGAAGATCAAGAAGCTTATGATATTTGGAAAAATGAAGTAGGTATTCCTGAAGATCGTCTAATCCGTCTTGAAGGTAACTTCTGGGATATCGGCGAAGGTCCATCAGGTCCAAACTCTGAAATCTTCTATGACCGTGGTGAGAAATACGGTAGTGATTTAACGGATCCTGAACTATATCCAGGTGGAGAAAATGAACGTTACTTAGAAATTTGGAACTTAGTATTCTCTCAATTCAACCATAATCCAGATCACACTTACACACCGCTACCAAAACAAAATATTGATACAGGTATGGGATTAGAACGTGTTGCATCAGTAATGCAAGATGTACCTACAAACTATGATACTGATTTATTCATGCCGATTATCGAAACAATTGAGAAATTCGCTGATCGTCGTTACAAACGCCCAGATGAAATGGAATTAAGCGAAATCTTCGGTAGTGAAGAAGATATTAACACACCATTCAAAGTAGTAGCTGACCATATTCGTACGGTTGCATTTGCTATTGGAGATGGCGCATTACCTTCAAACGAAGGCCGTGGCTATGTATTACGTCGTTTACTACGTCGTGCGGTTCGTTACGCAAAACAAATCGGGATCGAAAAACCATTCATGTTTGAATTAGTACCAACTGTTGGCGCAATTATGGAAGACTTCTACCCTGAAGTAAAAGCGAAAGAAGCTTTCATTCAACGTGTAATTAAAAATGAAGAACAACGTTTCCACGAAACATTAAATGATGGTTTATCAATCTTTAATGATGTAGTAGCAGCGCAAAAAGCAAAAGGTGAAACGACGATTCCGGGTGCAGATGCATTCCGCCTATATGACACATATGGTTTCCCAGTTGAATTAACAGAAGAGTATGCAGTAGAAGTTGGTATGACTGTTGATGAAGCAGGTTTTGAAGCGGAAATGGAACAACAACGTAACCGCGCTCGTGCAGCTCGTCAAGATGTTGATTCAATGTCAGTACAATCAGAAGTATTAGCAAACTTAACGCAAAAATCTACATTTGTAGGTGGCGATACTTTACAAACTGAAACTCAAATTACAGCAATCATCGCAAATGGTGAAGAAGTGAAAACAGTTTCAGAGGGTGAAGAAGCAGTAATCGTATTAACTGAAACACCTTTCTACGCAGAAATGGGTGGACAAGTAGCCGATCACGGTACGATTTCAAATGATTCATTCTCTGCTTATGTAAAAGACGTTAAAAAAGCGCCAAACGGTCAACCATTACACACTGTAATCGTTCAATCAGGTGAAATGAACTTAAATGATGAAGTTGCAGCAGTTGTTAATCGCGAAGAACGTAATCTAATCGTGAAAAACCATACAGCTACACATTTATTACAACGCGCGCTTAAAGACATCCTTGGCGATCATGTTAACCAAGCTGGCTCTTATGTCGGTCCAGACCGTCTTCGTTTTGACTTCTCTCACTTCGGTGCAACAACAAAAGAAGAGCTTGAAGCAATTGAATTAGCTGTAAACGAACGCATTTGGGATGATATCGAAGTAATTATTGAAGAAATGCCAATCGCAGCAGCAAAAGAAATGGGTGCAATGGCTCTATTCGGTGAAAAATACGGCGATGTAGTACGTGTCGTACAAGTTTCAGACTACTCAATCGAATTATGTGGTGGTATTCATGTAAAACGTTCATCAGAAATCGGTTTCTTCAAAATCCTTTCTGAAGGCGGAATCGGTGCCGGAACGCGTCGTATCGAAGCAGTAACAGGTAAAGCAGCATTCCTTGCGGCGAAAGAAGAGCAACAGACGCTTGAAGCAGCAGCACACACTTTAAAATCGAATGTAAAAGATGTACCAGCTCGTATCGAATCTTTACAACATGATTTAAAAGATGCACAACGTGAGAATGAATCACTTTCAGCGAAATTAGCTGGCGCACAATCTGCAGACTTACTAAGTGCAGCACAAGAAATTAATGGCGTAACTGTTTTAGCTACTAAAGTTGAAGCAAAAGATAATAATCAATTACGTCAATTAATGGATGATCTAAAAGCGAAGTTAGACAAAGCAGTGATCGTTCTAGGTGCTGTAGCTGACGATAAAGTTATGCTATGTGCAGGTGTTTCGAAAGAAATCGCAGGTAAAGAGTATCACGCGGGTCAAATTGTGAAAGCAGTTGCTGAACAATGTGGCGGTAAAGGCGGAGGTCGTCCAGACATGGCAATGGCTGGTGCGAAAGACGCAGACAAACTAGAAGCAGCATTAGCTTCAGTAATAGATTCATTAAAATAATGGAATGAGTGGAGAGGGGATCGGATTTTCGATTCCCTCTTTATTGATTTAGGAACAAAGATGCTTTCCAGGAGAATTGAGAATTTGAATTGATTTAAGAACCAACCTATTCAATTGGACGAATTTTACGTGTAAACGTCATGGAATTGTCAAAAATCAAATAAATAGGTAAAACAGTAATATACAGTGTAAAAATATAAGTAATTGAAACTTTTCAATCTCTTTTAAGTCTAATAATTATGTTCGGTTACTAAATTAATGACGAACTATACGATTTCGGTTTAAAAGAAACTCATATTAAGTTATACTAAATCTAATGAGTAGAATGACTACTTTAACTTTATTGTGAGGTGTTAGCATGAGTAAGTTTGATCAAACGATGAAATTTAATTTCCCTGAAGAACCGATGGAACAAGAAGTTCGCGAAACGATGCTTCATGTTCATGCAGCACTAGAAGAAAAAGGGTACAATCCAATTAATCAAATGGTGGGTTATTTACTTTCAGGTGATCCTGCATATATCCCGCGTCACCAAGATGCTCGTACAAAAATTCGCAAACTTGAACGTGATGAAATTCTTGAAGAGCTTGTGAAGTTTTATATTAAAAAGAATAACGAGGCTAAATAATGAGATCAATGGGTTTAGATGTCGGTTCAAAAACAGTCGGAGTTGCGGTAAGTGACGCTTTAGGCTGGACGGCTCAAGGAATTGAGACAATTAAAATCGACGAAGAGAATGAAGTATTTGGAATCGAGCGAATTCGTGAACTAGTAAAGCAATACGAAGTGAATCAATTCGTAGTCGGTTTTCCAAAAAATATGAACAATACGGTAGGTCCGCGTGGCGAAGCTTCACAAAAATATGCTAAAATGCTTGAGGATGAGTTTGGATTCCCAGTAACATTATGGGATGAAAGACTAACTACAATGGCTGCAGAGCGTCTTTTAATTGAAGCAGATGTACGCAGAAAAGACCGTAAAAAAGTAATTGATAAAATGGCGGCTGTTATGATCCTACAAGGATTCTTAGACCGCAATTCAAATTAAAGGAGCAAAACAAAATGACAAACGAACAACAAAACACAATCACAGTAGTAGATGAAGAGGGAAATGAAATTCTTTGTGAAATTCTAACGATCGTAGAATCAGAAGAATTCGGTAAAAACTTCGTACTATATAGCGAAATCGGTTCAGAAGACGAAGATGGTTTCGTACAAATCATGGCTTCTTCATTCACACCAGCTGAAAATGGTGAAGATGGCGAATTACAACCAATCGAAACTGAAGAAGAATGGGCTTATTTAGAAGAAGTAATCGAGCAATTAGACGATGAAAACGAAGAAGCTTAATACATCACTTTAGGAGGTATTTATTATGACAGAAGAACATAACCATGAACATATCGTAGCAATCGATGAGAACGGTAATGAAATTGTTTTTGCAGTAATTTCACGCGTGTACTCAGAAGAATTAGATAAAAACTATGTTTTATTTGCAGAGCATGCAGATTCTGATGAAGCTGTAGAAGTACAAGCTGCTGAAGTAATCGAACATGAAGATGGTGACGATGAGCTAGTAGGCATCGACCCTGAATCAGATAAAGAATGGGAATTCATCGAGAGTGTACTTGCTGAATTAGCTGACGAAGAAGAAGAAGCTTAATAATCTTCGTAATCTTTATTTGGGTGAGGTGAATAAGCATGACACAAGATTTTAATGGTAATTTTTTCACTGAGTTAGATGAAGACGGTAATGAAGTGATTTATACAATATTGACGCGAATCGAGCCAGATGATTCAGATTCAACATACTTGGTTTTCTATGAAGAGAACGGTGAGGTTGAAGAAGATATTCAAATTGAAGCTGCAGAAGTAATCGCCAATGAAGACGGTAATGGAGAGCAACTTTATGAAATCGAGACTGAAGAAGAGTGGGCATTAATCGAAGAAGTTGTTAATACAATTATGAGTCTATAAAAGAAGCTTTAGCTGATCTTGTATAGACCAAAGCTAGTCGCGAAAAAACTCATTTGAGGCTTTCGCGACTTTTTTTATAATTGGGCAAAAATAAGGTTATGATTAAAAAACAAGGGAATTATTAACTCTATGAATTAATAATAGATTAGTAGGCTAATTTCAACTACAATGGAATAGTTCGTAATTATGTATATGTAATATGAAGGGGGATACAATGTGGATCCGAAAATACCACAAGACGAATTTGAAAGATTAAAAGGTCGTCAAAAAGAAAAGAAAATTGTTCGAAAAATCGTATTATATGTTGGGGCAGCACTAATCGCTCTAGCTCTAATTATAGGAATTAGCGCTTATTTCTACGTAACAAATGCATTAAAACCAGTTGATGAAAATAATAAAGTAGCGGTTAAAATTGAACTTCCAATCGGTTCTAATTTAGATTCTATTTCTCAAACATTAGAAGATAAAGGTGTAATTCGAAACGCGAAAATTTTCAAATACTATACTAAGTTCAAAAATAATGCTGGATTCCAAGCCGGTACTTATAAAATTCCGCCATCAATGTCAGTGGATGATATTATTAAATCTTTAAAAACAGGAAAAGTTTATCGTAAGCCAGAATTCCAAATTACGATTCCTGAAGGTTTAACGCTTGAACAAATTGGTGCAGCTATTGAAAAACGCACTGATTTTACTTCGAAAGAGTTTATGAAACTAGTTACGAGTGAGAAATTCATTAAAGAAATGAAAGCGAAATATCCTGATACAGTTACGAAAGCAGTTGATGGGAAGGAAATCCGTTATAAACTAGAAGGTTACTTATACCCATCTACGTATGATTTCTTTACAAAATCTCCAACGCTTGAAGAAATTGTTGAAAAATTCGTTGCACAAACTGATTCGATGATTCGTTCATATGAGCCGAAACTAAAAGAAATGAAAATGTCTCCACATGAATTCTTAACATTCTCATCTCTATTAGAAAGAGAAGCAACTGCTCAATCAGATCGTGAAACAATCGCAAGCGTATTTAATAACCGTATGGAACAAGGTATGCCGCTACAAACGGATCCTACAGTATTATATGCGTTAGGCAAACATAAAGATCGTGTACTATACAAAGATTTAGAAGTGAAAAATGCGTACAATACGTATAAAAATAAAGGCCTACCACCAGGTCCAATTGCGAATGCGGGAAGAGCTTCAATGGATGCAACAATTGATCCGGCTAAAACGGATTATCTATACTTTGTAGCAGATAAAAAAGGCCAAAACCATTTCGCGGAATCATATGAAGAACATCAGCAAAATGTTGCGAAATATGTTCGTTCAAATGACTCAAAAGAATAATTATGCAGCTGAACCTTTCGTTAGTAGAAGGGTTCAGCTTTTTTATTTGGCACAGTATTGACATAGGTTGACATATAGCTTTTCTAATGATTTTATGGTAGGATAAAGTGTATTTTGTATATAAATAAGGAGTCGATTAGCAGATGGAAATTTCAGATGCGTATATCCAACCTTTCATACCTACAAGAGATGAACTTTTAATGGAGATGGAACAATATGCTACGGACAATCATGTGCCGATTATGCAGTTGTCAGCCATTGAAAACTTACTTCAAATGCTTAGAATTCAAAAACCTGCCTCAATTTTAGAAGTAGGGAGTGCGATTGGCTATTCAGCTATTCGTATGGCACAAGCGATTGAGAATGTTCAGATTGTTACAATTGAACGTGATCAACCTCGTATTGAACAAGCGAAGGGATTCATCGAACGCTCAAATGTAAAAGAGAATATCGTATTGATTGAAGGCGATGCGTTAGAAGTGGATGTTGAGAGCAAATATCCATCTTTTGATGCTGTTTTTATTGATGCGGCAAAAGGACAATACCAAAAATTCTTTGATAAATATAGCCCACTTGTGAAATCTGGAGGCATTTTATATATTGATAATATGTATATGCATGGACTTTCAGATTTAGATATGAAGGATGTACCTAGACGTAAAAGAACGATGATCCGAAACTTGCATAAATTTGCAGAATGGGTCATTCAAAACGAACAGTACCAATCAACTTTCTTCCCAGTAGGAGATGGTTTATTAATTTGTATTAAGAGGTGAATAGGATGAAAAAACCAGAATTACTTGTAACCCCGCACTCGGTGTCACATGTACAAGAGCTACTTGAAGCAGGAGCAGACGCATTTGTACTTGGTGAACAAAAATTCGGCTTACGATTAGCAGGTGAATTTACTATTGCTCAAATTGAAGAGGCAGTTAAGATGATTCATACGGCTGGCAAAAAAGCCTATGTAGCGATGAATGCTATTTTTCATAATGATCGTGTTGACGCACTTACACCATATATTCAACAACTTGATCGAATCGGAGTAGACGCGATTATCTTTGGAGATCCGTCTATTATTATTGCTCGACGCGAAGCTGAAAGTAATATTCCATTACATTGGGATGCCGAAACAACTTCGACGAACTGGTTCCAAGCGAATTATTGGGGCAAACGAGGCGCGACTCGTACATATCTAGCGCGTGAGTTAAGTATGGAAGAAGTCGTTGAGATTAAAGAGAATGCAGAAGTTGAAGTGGAAGTGTTAGTCCATGGTATGACTTGTATGTTCCAATCAAAACGCTCGCTTTTAGGTAACTACTTCCTTTTCCAAGAGAAAACGATGGAAGTTGAAAATCGTAAGGAAGCGAAGAACATGTTCTTACATGATAAAGAACGTGAAAATAAATACCCGATTTATGAAGATTTAAATGGTACGCATATTTATACTCCGAACGACATTTGTATCATTGATGAATTGAATGAATTATTTGAAGCAGAAGTAGATTCTTTCAAATTTGATTCAGTTCTTTGCTCGGATGAATATGCGATCACTGTCACTTCTTGCTACCGTAAGGCAATCGATGCCTATATGGAGTCAGAAGATGATTATGATGATGTAAAACAAGATTTATTAGAGGCAATTGAAGAAATTCAACCTGAAATCCGTCCTCTTGATACAGGTTTTTACTTCAAAGAAACAGTTTACTAGGGGGAGAGCAAATGACGATGATCAAAAATGATCGTATATCAGAAATAATTGATG
Source organism: Kurthia zopfii (assembly GCF_003143955.1). Classification (GTDB taxonomy): domain Bacteria; phylum Bacillota; class Bacilli; order Bacillales_A; family Planococcaceae; genus Kurthia; species Kurthia zopfii. The sequence goes on from NZ_QFVS01000001.1 coordinate 139,331, forward strand.
GCAAACGTGTCATCACGAGAAAACCTGAGTTACTTGCGCCTGCTGGTAATTTAGAAAAATTAAAAATTGCAGTACACTATGGTGCAGATGCTGTTTTCATCGGTGGTCAAGAGTTCGGCCTTCGTTCGAATGCGGGTAACTTTTCACTAGAAGAAATGCAAGAAGGTGTTGAGTTCGCTAATAAATACGGCTCGAAAATTTATGTAACGACGAATATTTTTGCTCATAATGATAATATGCATGGCTTAGAAGAATATCTTCAAGGGCTTGAGCGCGTTGGTATTACAGGAATTATTGTAGCGGATCCATTAATTATCGAAACATGTAAAGAAGTTGCGCCAAAACTTGAAATTCATTTAAGTACGCAGCAATCTTTAGCAAACTGGAAAGCAGTTCAATATTGGAAAGAACAAGGTTTAGAGCGTGTTGTATTAGCTCGTGAAACAGGTGCAGAAGAGATTCAATTGATGAAAGAAAAAGTTGATATCGAAATCGAATCATTTGTTCATGGAGCGATGTGTATCGCTTATTCTGGTCGCTGTGTGCTGTCGAATCATATGACGGCACGTGATTCAAACCGTGGTGGCTGTTGTCAATCTTGCCGTTGGGATTATGACCTTTATGCGGTGGAAGATGGAGAAGAGAAACCATTATTTGAAGAAGGAAAAGAAGCGTTTGCGATGAGTCCAAAAGACTTGAAGTTGATTGAATCTATTCCGAAAATTATCGAACTAGGCATCGATTCATTAAAAGTAGAAGGTCGTATGAAATCGATTCACTATATCGCGACAGTAGTGACTGTTTATCGAAAAGTGATTGATGCTTATTGTGCAGATCCTGACAATTTCGTCATTCAACAAGAATGGCTGGAAGAATTAGATAAATGTGCAAATCGTGAAACGGCTTCATCATTCTTTGAAGGAGAGCCGAACTACGAACAGCAAATGTTTGGAGAACACGGAAAACAGACAAAATTTGATTTCTGTGGTATGGTTCTTGATTATAATGAAGAATCAAAAATGGTTACATTACAACAACGTAACTATTTTAAACCAGGGGACGAACTAGAATTCTTTGGTCCGAATATAGAGAATTTCACAACAGTAATCGAAGAAATTTTAGATGAAAAAGGTGAATCATTGGATGCTGCTAGACATCCACTTCAAATCGTTCGCTTCAAATGTGAGCAAAAAGTAAATCCGCATGATATGATGCGTAAGGAGATGCGTTAATTATGGGGAATAATAGACCAGTAGTAATCGGTATTGCAGGTGGATCAGGTTCAGGTAAGACGAGTGTAACTCATGCCATCCACGACGTATTTAAAGATCACAATTTAGTAGTAATCGAACAAGATTACTATTACAAAGATCAAAGTCATTTAGAGTTCGAACAACGTTTAGAAACGAACTATGACCATCCTGATGCATTCGATACAGATTTATTAATCGAAGATATCGAAAAATTATTAAATCGTCAACCAATTGAAAAGCCGATTTATGATTATGCATTGCATACGCGTTCGAAAGAGTCTGAGCATATTGAACCGCAAGATGTTATTATTCTTGAAGGGATTTTAGTATTAGCAGATGAAAAATTACGTGATTTAATGGATATTAAATTATTCGTTGATACGGATTCAGATTTACGTATTATTCGCCGTATTTTACGTGATATAAATGAGAGAGGTCGTTCGATTGATTCGGTGGTAGAACAGTATTTATCAGTAGTACGTCCGATGCATAATCAATTCATTGAGCCAACGAAGAGATACGCCGATATTATCATCCCTGAAGGTGGTCAAAATGAGGTAGCAATCGACCTTATGGTAACAAAAATTAAAACAATTGTTGAATCTGACAACATTGTGTAATATCATGGTAATGATTAACATTAATTAATGAATCAGCTATGTCGCATCCTAACATGGATCGTGACATAGTATTTTTATATCTCACTTAAGGAGTGAATTGAATTGTCAACAGAAAAACAATACCCAATGACAGCTGCAGGTAAGCTAAAATTGGAAGAAGAATTAGAATACCTAATCACAACAAAACGTAAAGAAGTAGTTGAACGTATTAAAATCGCACGTGGCTTTGGAGATCTTTCTGAGAACTCTGAGTACGATGCAGCTAAAGATGAACAAGGATTCGTTGAAGGTCGTATTTCTTTATTACAAAATATGATTCGTAACGCTATGATCATCGAAGAAGGTGCTGATGCTCGTGATACAGTCGGAATCGGTTGTACAGTAGCGTTTAAAGAGTTACCGGACGAAGATGAGGAAGAATACACAATCGTTGGTTCAGCGGAAGCAGACCCATTAGAAGGCCGTATTTCGAATGATTCTCCAATTGCGAAAGCATTACTTGGTCGCAAAGTGGATGATATCGTTAAAATCATGACTCCTGGTGGAGATATGGATGTTAAAATCATCTCAATCAAATAATAATATTTGATGAAAATCTGTACTAATTTTACTCTTTAAATGAGTAAGGTTAGTGCAGTTTTTTTATGATCATTATGACATTTTCCTTACAGCTTTGTTTAAGGTCGAAAGAATATGAAGAAATATGCTATTATGACGACAAGAGGTGGAATAACTATGACAGAAGAAAATAGAAGATATCGCTCGGATAAAAAGCCATCAAATAAGGCGAAGAGTGACCGAATTTTAAATTATTTAATCGGCATTGTTGTCGTTTTAATCGTTGTAGTCGCAGCTTTCATTTTTACAGGTAGTTCAAATCCAAAAAAGGTTGCGAATGAAGCGCCGAAAGAGACCGTAAAAGAGCAAGTGAATGATTCAAAAACGAAAGATGAAGAAAAGAAAACAGAAGATGCGAAAGAAGATAAAGTGGATCTAGAAAAACCATTAGAAATTACTTCAATTGATTCTTTAAAAGAAAGTAAGACTGTAGAAATCACAAAAGGTACGGAACAAATAGTGGATGAAGTTCTTACGGATCCGAATTGGCAAGCTTTCCCTACGAAACAACAAGACGATGGCACAGGACATACTTCAAGTTATGATGAGAAATCAGCAGATTGGAAAGAGAAATTGTCAGCTATGGCACAAATAACTGCATTAGATGACAATGATCTGATTATTTGGTTCATTAAAAACAATGGTGGTCCGGATACAGCGATTGGAACGATCTCATCGAAAGATAAAACGAAGAAATATCGCGTTTCTTTAAAATGGGAAAATAAAAAAGGTTGGAAGCCAGTAAAAGTAGAAGTATTAAATCAAATTAACGGCGCGTATTAGTCAGTATTGACGAAGGCGCAATAAATGTATACTGTAATATAGTACATTTAAAATGGAAGGCGGAATAATGAATGAAAATCGCAGTAATCGGTGCAATGGAAGAGGAAGTAGAACTTCTAAGAGCAGCAATCTCAAACCCAAAAACAACAGTCATTGCAAACTCAGAATATACAGAAGGTACATATGAAGGAAAAGAAGTTGTCCTTCTGAAAAGTGGAATCGGTAAAGTAAACGCCGGTATGTCTACTACAATCCTTTTACACGAGTTTAAACCAGATGTAGTCATCAATACGGGTTCAGCAGGCGGCTATGATGAAAATCTTGAAGTAGGAGCAATCGTCATCTCTGAGGAAGTACGTCACCATGATGTAGATGCGACAATTTTCGGTTATGAAATTGGTCAAGTACCACAAATGCCAGCTGCGTTTAAATCAGACGTAAAATTAATGGCTGCTGCAGAAGCTGCCGTTAATAAAATTGGCGAACATCAAGCAGCTACAGGATTAATTACTACGGGTGATTCTTTCATGAATGATCCAGTAAGGGTTGAGAAAGTACGTCAACAATTCCCGACAATGAAAGCAGTTGAGATGGAAGCGGCAGCAGTTGCACAAGTATGTCACCAATTCAAAACACCATTTGTAGTTATTCGTGCATTATCTGATATTGCAGGTAAACAATCAGATGTTAGTTTTGAGGAATTCTTACCAGTTGCAGCTAAACACTCTACACAAATTGTTTTAGAAACAGTTAAGTCACTTTAGTTCAATAGTTGTTCACGAATTCAAATAAAAACTGTTAATTTTCTCACAGTTGGTCTTGGTTCTGTATGTTAGGGTATGAATAGAATACAAGAAACAATGACGATCAATGGAGGGATTTACATGCTTTTTCTTATGGCCACATCTGTTGTAATTACAGCAGTAATCGCATTAATTATTAGCGCTGAAACATCAGAATCATAAAGTTTTTCTCAAATAATGAAACTGAATTGCGCTTTCAATCGTCAAATAAGTAGATGAATTCAATGGAAAATGGACTGCAAGAGTTAGATGCAGTCCATTTTTTATATAAAAAATAACACTCCAAAAATCGAAGTGTTATTGAAAAATTCATTTATACTTTTTTAAGTGTGAAATTACTAACCATTAATATTGCTAGAACTGGGAACAATATTAAGAAAAATGTTGGTGATAACCAACCGCTGAAGAAATAGGATACAGTTAAAATTGCACCCGCAGCTGTGATCGGTAATCCTGTGAAATAGCCATCTGATTCAGTAACATTGAATCGAGCAAGTCTAAACGCACCACATGCGATATAAAATACTGCGACAATCATACCTAAGCTACCAAAGTCAGTTAATGTAACTTCATACATTAATATTGCTGGTGCGACACCAAATGATATAATATCACTCATAGAATCTAATTGTTTTCCTAGTTCAGATTCAAGGTTATATTTTCGAGCTACTTTACCATCATAACGATCGAGTAGAGCAGCGATTAAAATAAATAGTACCGCGTTGCTATAGGATTCATTGATTGTAGCCATTACCGCCGCACCACCAAAGGAAATGTTCCCTAGTGTGATGAGATTCGCTAAATTTGCTTTCATCTTTTTTACTGTGACATCCACCATATTCAATGGACAACACTCCTTTTATTTTATTCATTATTAGACTATTATAAGTCTTTAGGATAGAAACTGTAAATCATTAAAAAAACGGAGGAACGACAATGTTCAAAAAAAAGCTTTACCAGACTGCAATTGAGCTGACAAATAAAAAGTGGTCTTCGCAATTGTTAAAATCAGTTGTGCATTCCAAAATTAGTAAACAATTTATTAGTTCTTATATAAATATATACGAAATAGACACAAAAGAAGTTTCAAAAAATATTACTTCATTTCCAAGTTTAGAGCAATTTTTTACGCGCGAACTTAAAAATGACGCAAGACCGATTGATGGAAGACTAGATGTAATGACTAGTCCAGCAGATTCTAAAATCGAATCATTCGGTGCAATTTCACAGGATACAGTAATTTCAGTAAAAGGGCAAGAGTATAAACTTCAAGATTTATTAGGGAAAGATGATCATGCGAAGAAATATCAGAACGGCAAATACATTGTATTTTATTTGAGTCCAGCTGATTACCATCGTGTACATAGCCCTGTAGACGCGCAAATTGGACGACAATATATTCTAGGAAATAATAGTTATCCGGTAAACCAAATGGGGTTAAAATACGGGAAAAAGCCGATTTCAGGAAATTATCGTATGATTTCTGAATTACAGCTTTCTAATGGCGATCAAGCGGCATTTATTAAAGTGGGTGCTATGTTCGTTAATACAATTCAATTAACAAATACTTCGAATGAATGGTCAAAAGGCGAAGATATCGGTCATTTTTCTTTCGGTTCGACGGTTGTCATGCTTTTTGAAGAACATTCAATCGAATTTTTACAAAATGTTCAACAAGGATACCATATACAGGTGGGAGAAGCGTTCTGCAATATGTTATAATTGTCTGAGGTAAAAGTGAAATCAATCGTAAATGGAGAGAATATCATTTGTATAAATTAATTATGCCAAAGGAATTCGTCCGATCTGTACTCGATTTAACTCCTGAAAAGTTACATGATTTAGGAATCAAAGGAATCATTACAGACTTAGACAATACTTTAGTAGAGTGGGATCGAGCGAATGCCACAGCAGAGCTTGAGCAATGGTTAGCTTCGATGAAAGCTGCAGGGATTAATGTCATAATCGCTTCGAACAACAATGAAGAGCGTGTAAAGAAATTTGCAGAACCAATTAATCTACCGTACTTATTTAGAGCGAAAAAACCATTGCTTGGTGCATTCAAAAGTGCTTTACAGCAATTAGACTTGAAACCACAAGAAGTTATGATGCTTGGTGATCAAATGCTTACGGATATGATGGGTGCAAATCGTATGAAGATGCACACGATTTTAGTGAAGCCTGTCGCAAACTCAGATGGCATGGTGACGAAATTCAACCGTGCAATCGAACGCAGAGTATATAAATACTTAGCGAAAAAAGGAATACCAACTTGGGAGGAACAATAATTATGAATGAAAAGTTACACTGCATCGGCTGTGGTACAGTAATCCAAACAGAAGACCCGAAAGAACCCGGCTATGCTCCAGCATCTTCGCTTGAGAAAGAGGATGTAATTTGTAAACGTTGCTTCCGTTTAAAAAATTATAATGAAATTCAACCAGTATCTTTAACTGATGATGATTTCCTACGCATCTTAAATGGTTTAGGAACTCAAAAAGGTCTGATTGTTAAAATCGTAGATATTTTTGACTTTAACGGTAGCTGGTTACCAGGATTACACCGTTTTGTCGGTTCAAATCCAGTATTATTAATCGCAAACAAAGTAGATTTATTACCTAAATCAGTAAACAAGAAAAAAGTAATCAACTGGATGAAGCAAGAAGCGAAGAAATTAGGCTTAAAACCAATCGATGTGTTACTTGTAAGTGCGCATAAAGGTGCTGGTATGGCTGAAGCGATGGAAGCTATTGAGCATTACCGTCGTGGAGAAGATGTCTATGTTGTTGGTTGTACAAATGTAGGTAAATCAACATTTATTAACCGCATTATTAAAACAGCAACTGGACAAGGGGATATCATTACGACATCTCACTTCCCAGGTACTACGCTTGATATGATTGAAATTCCATTAGATGACGAAAAAGGAATCTATGACACACCTGGGATCATCAATCATCACCAAATGGCACATTATATTGATTCATCAGAATTCAAATACATTATGCCTAAAAAAGAAATCAAACCTGCTACATTCCAATTGAATGAGGCTCAAACATTATTCGTAGGTGCTTTAGCTCGTTTTGATTTCATCAAAGGTAAACGCTCTGCATTCACATTGCATATTTCAAACGAATTGAAAATTCATCGCACAAAACTCGAAAATGCGGATGAACTTTATGCAAATCATCGTGGCGAATTATTAGCTCCGCCTTCAGCAGAATTCATTGATCAGTTACCAAGATTAGTGCGTCATGAGTTTTCAATTAAAGAAGGAAAAACAGATATCGTATTTTCTGGACTTGGTTGGATTACAGTGCAAGATGCTAATGTTGTTATCGCTGCTTACGCTCCAGAAGGTGTAGAAGTAACCGTTCGCCCGTCATTAATTTAGGGGGAAGTTATATGAAAAAATGGTACGCTGTCATCGGTAACCCTATCGGCCATTCGATGTCACCATTTATGCATAATAGTTGGTTTTCTCAAATGGAAATCGATGCGACTTATATTCCAATTCAAGTGATTGAAGAAGATTTGGATCGTGCAGTTAGCAGTATGAATTTATTAGGGATTAGTGGTTTCAACGTCACAATCCCTCATAAAGAAAAAATCATTCCATTATTAGATATTCTGGATCCGATGGCTGAAAAAATGGGCGCGGTGAATACAGTCGTTCGTTTAGAGGACGGTCGATTGAAAGGCTTCAATACGGATGGACTCGGTTTCGTACGCTCTTTAGAAGAAGTCGTGGGAGATCAACTGAAATCCGAAGAAGTGCTAATAATTGGAGCTGGTGGTGCGGCGAGAGGTATTGCATTTGCATTAGAAACTCTTGGCTATAGCCATCTAACGATTTGTAATCGCACAGTTGAGAAGGCGGGGGCGATTTGCTCTGAACTTGAGCAAAAAGCTGCAGCTATTTCATTACAACAAGCGAGTGAACAATTAAATCAATTTAAAATAATCATTCAAACTACACCAGCTGGCTTAAAGAATGGTGATTTCTCACTTCCTTTTTCAATAGAAAAGTTAAATTCAACTGCTATTGTTGCGGATATTGTGTATAATCCATTAATGACGCCATTTTTAGAGGCGGCATCTCAAAAAGGTGCCACGACCGTTTCAGGTTTAGGAATGTTTGTTCATCAGGGGGCTCTTGCGTTCAATTATTGGACGGGGCAATCACCTGATCTATTAGCTGTAAAAAAACAGCTAATCGAAAATTTAGGAGGAAATTAATTTTATGTTAACAGGTAAACAAAAAAGATTTTTACGTGCAGAAGCACACCATTTAGATCCAATTTTCCAAGTTGGTAAAGGCGGAATTAGTGAAGCGATGCTAGTACAAATCAAACAAGCACTTAATGTACGTGAATTAATTAAAGTACGTATTTTAGATAACTGTGAATTTGACAAAAAAGAAGTAGCGGCAGATTTAGCGGAAGGTTCTTCAGCAGAATTAGTACAGTTAATCGGTTTAACTGTCGTTCTTTACAAAGAAGCAACTAAACGCGAATACCGTAAAATTGAATTACCAAGAGCAAAATAAAGTAAGGTGATTTTATGAAGAAAATCGGAATAATGGGTGGAACATTCAATCCACCTCATATTGGCCATCTCATAATGGCAAATGAAGTTTTTCATACGTTAGAATTAGATGAAATAAGGTTTATGCCGAATGCCATCCCACCTCATAAAGAGCATTCAATCACGGCAACTTCTACTCAAAGATTAAAAATGACTGAATTTGCGATCAAGCAAAATGAACATTTTAAAATTGAGCCGATCGAAATTAATGAAGGAGGCGTGTCATATAGTTTTGACACGATTTCCAAATTAGTTGAAAGTGAGCCTGATGTGCAGTTTTACTTTATTATCGGTGGTGACATGATTGATTCGCTGCATACTTGGTACCGCATTGAAGAACTGGTGAAAATCGTTCAATTTGTTGGTGTCGGCCGCCCTGGTACATTGGGCAAAACGACATTGCCAATGATGTATGTGGATGCTCCATTAATCGATTTATCTTCCACCTTTTTAAGAAACCGTTTGTCAAATGGGCAAACGGTCACTTATTTATTGCCTGAATCAGTGGAAACCTATATACGAAAGGAAGGTTTATATGGAACGAAGTGAGCTATTAGCTGCAATTAAGGACCGTATGCCTGAGAGACGTTATATTCATACGATTGGCGTAGCAGATACAGCAATGAAACTTGCGGAACGATTTGGAGAAAATGTGAAGAGCGCAGAAATTGCAGGCATTCTTCATGATTCTTGTAAATACGTTGATCGCGAGTGGATGAAAGAAATTATTTTACAAGAAAAGATGGACTCGAATTTATTGGATTTTCACCATGAATTATGGCATGGTCCAGTTGGCGCATACGTTGCTAAAACTGAATTTGCTATAGAAGATGAAGATATTTTAAATGCGATTCACTATCATACTACTGGAAGAAAAGATGCTTCGGATTTAGAAAAAATCATCTATATTGCTGATTTGATTGAACCGAATCGTAAATTTCCAGGTATTGAAGAATTACGAAAAGCAGCAGTGGAACTTGATCTTCACTCATTATCAATTGTTTGTGTAAAACACTCTATCCAGTTTTTAATGCATCAAAACCAAGCTGTTTTCCCTGATTCGTTCAATTTTTACAATGATTTATTGATACAGAAAAGAGGCTAATTCATGGGAAATGAAACATTATTAAACATCGTATTTAAAGCAGCGGACGACAAAAGAGCAGAGGATACTGTCGTTCTTAATATGCAAGGAATTTCATTACTAGCAGATTATTTTGTAATTTGCCAAGCGAATTCAGAACGTCAAGTTCAAGCAATCGCGAAGGAAATTCAAGAAAGTGCTGGTAAAGAAGGCTATACGTTAAAACGTATGGAAGGCTTTGATACTGGACGTTGGGTACTAGTTGACCTTGGAGATGTTGTAGCGCATGTATTCCACCGTGATGAGCGTGGTTACTACAATCTTGAAAAACTTTGGGGAGACGCTCCAGAACAGTACATGGAAGATGAAATAAATGGCTAGTTACGGCAGATTTGCTGAAGTTTACGATCAACTAATGCAAGATATTCCATATGATGAATATGTGAACTGGGTTATCAAAAATGCCCCATCAGCTCAAAATCTACGTTTATTAGATATTGGCTGTGGAACAGGTGTTATGCTTGGAAAATTTATTGCTCAAGGTTATGAAGTAGCTGGGCTGGATTTGTCAGAGGAAATGTTAATGATGGCAAATGAAAGATTAGCGAATTCAGGTAAGCAAGTATTACTCGTTTGCCAATCAATGGATGAATTAGAGGGTTTTGAGGATTTAGATGTCATCACGATTCCAATCGATTCATTAAATTATTTACCAGAGCAATCACAAGTAGAAGCTACTTTCAAAGGAATCTTTGAGGCGCTAAAACCAGGTGGACATTTATTCTTTGATGTACATTCATTATTTAAAATGGATGAAATATTTATGGATAGTCCATTCACATATGACGATGGCGAAATCACGTATATTTGGGATACTGAAGCGGGCGAACACCAACATTCGGTTCATCATGATATGACGTTTTTCGTTCAAGAAGAAGGTACACACTTCGAACGATTTGAGGAATATCATTTCCAAAGAACTTTTCCAATCCAACAGTATTTAACGATGTTAGCTGCAGCTGGATTTGAAGAGGTAAATGTAACAGCAGATTTCTCGGAGGATGCTCCAGAACTTGATTCACAAAGAATCTTCTTTCATGCAGTAAAATAATCGTTTCCATTTAATTGGAATTGTTGTAAGATGGTATTAGCTCCTATGAACCCCCGATGAAAGGGAGTTCGAGCAATGCCATCTTTTTTTATTCAATATAAAACACCTATTATTTCATCCCTCATCGTAATCTTCGGTATTATACTCTACTTTATTTTTGGAACGAGCCAACCCCAAGAGGCTAATGTCCAACCCATCCAAAAAATTCAAGAAACTCAACCCCCCTTAGAAAAGGAAAAACCTAAAATAGAACCACAGCAACTTGTATCAACCGCGGTAATCGTGGATGTTAAAGGTGCTGTTAAAAAACCCGGTATTTACGAACTGGATCCAAACGCGAGAGTAATGGATGCCATCTCATTAGCTGGTGGTTATATTTCGACGGCTGATCGTAATGGTATTAATTTGGCTGCAAAACTACAAGATGAGATGGTCATTTATGTCCCTAAAAAGGGTGAGAATAAAGACAATCCTATTATTCAAAGTCCAGCGTCTTCGCCTACAGGACAACAAAATTCTTCTGGAAGTGAAGCGCAGTCTGTAGTGAATATTAATACGGCAGATGAGACTCAATTGCAGACGCTTAGTGGAATAGGACCTGCTAAAGCACAAGCGATTATCTCCTATCGCACCGATACGGGGTTATTTCAGACGATTGAAGATCTCAAAAAAGTGACAGGATTCGGAGAAAAAACTTTCGAAAGATTACAAAGTTCTATAACAGTTCAGTAAACCTATTGACCTTCAGCACACTTTATAATTACACTAGAGATATTAAAAAATCGGGGGCGTTCATATGGAGCGAATAACATGGCATCAATTTTTCATGGCGCAATGCCATTTACTAGCATTGAGAAGTACTTGTACAAGACTTGCGGTAGGTTCAACTATTGTCAGAGATAAACGAATCATTGCCGGGGGCTATAACGGTTCAATTTCAGGTGATGATCATTGTATCGACAAAGGTTGTTACGTCGTTGATAATCATTGTGTGCGAACGGTTCACGCCGAAACGAATGCACTTCTACAATGTGCAAAATATGGTACACCTACGAAGGATGCGGATTTATATGTCACGCATTTCCCGTGTTTACCTTGTACGAAATCAATCATACAGTCCGGCATTAAAAACCTTTACTACGCAACAGATTATAAGAATAATCAGTATGCAATCGAATTATTAGAACAGGCAAATGTCAACATCATTCATGTGCCGTTTGAAGAGTATAAAATCGATTTTTTAAGTGATGAGAAATTATCTCTTAATTTAGAAATGCTGACTGAGTTGCGCGCAAAAGGTGCGACACCTGAAGAGTTGGCATCATTTGAAAAAAGGGTGGAACAATTATTTGGGCTAAATATCTCAACAATGAAGTAATATACATCGCTCTGTCAGTCTTAATTGCTATTATTGCAGCAAATGGATTAACAGAGCTTTTATTTTTATATATCCCGTTTTTATTATGGTTATGGTTCCGACATACTTCTATTTTTGCGATGATCATGGTAGCTAGTTTCGCAATTTTGTTCTTTGTTTCGACTTCTGTCAGAATCCAGATGCCAAAAGAACTTCCGAAAGAAGCTATTTTGACATGGACTTCTCAAGTGAAAATTAATGGCGGCACAGTCCGTGGATTTATGAAAAATGAGCAGCATCAGAAAGTCTATGTCACATATAAAATCCAAGATGAAAATGAGAAAGTTCAACTTTTGAAACACGCTTTAGCGGGCAAAACTTTTGTCGTCACAGGACAATTAGTTGAACCGTCTAAAAAACAGCATCCATATAGTTTTGATATGCATCAATATTTTAAAAGTCATCGAGCAATTGGGGTTTTTGAAATTGAAAAATGGCAGTTTGTACCAAATAAGCGAGCAATTCTATCGCTTATTTATGAACAAAGGTTCAAGATGGGGAATCATATCGACAATACCTTTCCGAAATCAATTGCAGCAGAGGCAAAGGCGCTTATTCTAGGAAATCAAGAAGATGTGCAGCAAGAGGATCAACGGGCATATCAAGTGTTAGGAATTACGCATCTCTTTGCTATTTCAGGTTTGCATGTCGGCCTTATGACAATCATTTTTCAACAACTTTTAAAAAGAGCGCATATAAGAAAAGAACATGCGAAAATTCTACTATGCATCTCCTTGCCAGTCTATGCGCTTTTAGTAGGTGGCGCGCCTTCAGTTTGGCGAGCAGTCCTTACAGTTCTAGTATTGCTAATCATATCTTCTTTCACACGAAAGCCATCCTTACTAACTTCACTCTCCCTTTGCTTCATTATTTTCGTAAGCGTCGAACCGAATAGTATTTTTCAAATAGGTTTCCAGCTCTCATTTCTAGCGGCACTCGCTATTATTCTCTCAACAAAAATTATTAAAAATGCGAAAAATACAATTGTTGTATCACTTATAATTACGATTGTTTGCCAATTACTCGTAGCACCGATCCTTCTCTTTAACTTTTATGAGATTTCTATTTCAAGTTTTTTGATGAATCTTATTTTTGTCCCTCTTTTTTCGATTATTATCTTACCTGCCAATTTAATTCTTCTATGTATTAGTTACGTCCCAATCAATGAATTACAGTTTGTTTTCCAACTATATGAACCGTTTAGGCTGTTGATCCAACTCGTAATATTGAAAATACAATCAATCCCTTATCAAATGTGGAATCCAGGCAAACCACCGTTAATTGCACTCGCCATTTTGTACGCCGTCATCATATTATTCTTTCTCGCAATGGAAAAGCAGAAAAAACGCCTATTCGCCTTCATAGCTGTCGTTATTTTCTGTGTCCTTTTAGACATTAGCGTTAATAGAAGTCAATCGCTGCGAATGTCTTTTATAAGCGTAGGGCAGGGGGATTCAACATTAATTGAACTTCCGAATAAAAAAGGTGTTATTTTAGTTGATGCTGGAGGGATTCTTAGATTTGGTGGGGAAGATTGGAAGCAGCCGAAGAAACAATATGAAGTGGGAAGGCAAGTGATTGTTCCATACTTAAAGGGAAGAGGGATTTCGAAAATTGACCAATTGATTCTTTCTCACGCAGACGCAGATCATGTGGAAGGTGCTGAAGAAATTTTAGAGGAAGTGAGTGTGAGAGAAATTCATATCACACCAAATTCACTCGAAAAATCCGTGATGGCAGATGTGATCAATGAAGCGCAAAAGAAAAAAACGCCAATAATCGAGCGTATGGCTGGTATGAGTTGGCGTTTTGGCGAGGTTGATTTCGAGTATTTAATGCCAAGGGATACAGAATATGAAGGCAATAACGACTCACTTGTACTAATGGTACGCTATAAACAGCATAGTATTTTATTGCCGGGTGATTTAGAAAAAGAAGGTGAGGCTGAACTCTTGCAAAAGGGAGCAGAGAAAATTACGGATGTAAGCATTTTGAAAGCTGGGCATCACGGTTCTAAAACATCGACTACTGAATCCTTTTTGGAAGTGACGAATCCGAAACTCGTCATTTATTCGACGGGCCTTAAAAATCGTTACAACCATCCTGCAAAAGAAGTAACGGATCGCGTTGATGCGGCAAAAATCCCAAGTTTAAATACAGCGGAAGAGCAGACCATTATTTTGCGAATTGACGATCATATTTTGAGGGAAATGGAATAAAAAAAGTAGCAATCGTAAAAACGACAGCTACTTTTTTAAGAAAGAGTGACGATCTCCGTCATGTAGCAAGATTAACGAGCTACAAATTCAATCACCACTGCGATGACGTACATGAAAGCGAAGAATAAAAAAGAAACTAAGAAACCTACACCGGAGTCAATAGCGTCATTTCGCTTACATTGAACATCTTTTTCAAATGGATTCATAATTACCCCTCCTAATTTATTACCATTATATAGCATAATTAGAAAAAAAGCCATATTATGTCGGGTGAAGATTCCTTGATCTAACAGAATGCGGTTGTCTAATTGTATGGTTATTGTATAATTTAACTATAGAGAAAGTGAGGCGGGATAATGTTTCAAAAAATTTGGAAAGAAATTGAGCGAGGTAATATAGATCCTGTCTATGTGCTTTCAGGTGTTGAATCGTACTTTGTGGATGAGACTATACAACGAATTAAGGCAGCGTTAGAGAAAAGTGGGGATTTAGAAACTTCAACTTATGATTTGGACGAGGTTCCGGTTAGTCATGTAATTGAAGAAGCAGATACGATTCCATTCTTTTCTGAACGGAAGCTAATCATCGCAAAAAATGCATCTTTTTTAAAGGCGACTGACAAGTCAAAAGAGAAAATCCAGCATGACTTTAAAGCTTTAGAAGTTTGGTTGCAAAATCCATCGACTTTTTCAGTAACCATTTTCGTTGCACCGTATGAAAAATTAGATGAGCGTAAAAAAGTAACGAAACAAATGAAGGAATTTGCGACAATCATTCACGCAGAAGCACCAAAAGAACGGGATTTAGCCGTATGGGTGCGAAATGAAGTATCTTTAAGAAGAAAGTCTATAGACGACGATGCCATCGACAAATTAATTGAGTTAGTTGGCTCAGATATGCTTCATTTACAGTCAGAAATAGAAAAACTTTGCTTCTACATTGGAGAGGATGACCGAATTCCTTTTTCAATTATTGAAGAACTTGTACCTAAAACGCTTGAGCAAGATGCATTCAAATTATTAAATGCGTATATTGCAGGTGATAAATCTACCGCTATTTCGATTTATCATGATTTGATTCGCCAAAAGCAGGAACCAATCGCTTTAGTAGCGTTATTGGCTTCACAAGTGCGTCTAATGTCGAATGTTTACTACTTGCAGTCAAAAGGCTATCATGGTCAACAAATCGCTAAGACACTTAAAGTAAACCCTTATAGAGTGAAGAGGATTGTGGAAGATCGTCATCAAGTAAAGGATCAGCATCTGCTGAAAGCTTTATATGGTCTAAGTGAAGTAGATTTACAGCTTAAATCCTTAAGTGGCAAGCGAGAAAGATTTTTAGAGTTATTTTTAATGAAACCATTAGCATAAATCACGAATTCCGTGGTTTATGTTTTTTTGTGCATTTAAAACTAATTCGTATAAAATAATAAATAATTTAAGTCTAAATGGGGTATGTAATTAGTAAGAGTGATAGGAGGGATTCAATGTCAAGGCAATGGAGAAAAGCATGGATGATGATTGGCGTCGTACTTATACTTCTATTAATTGTGAACGAATTTACGAGTAATCCATATGAAAAGTATCGAGCGAAGGTAAAGTTAGAAACTTATTTAAATGAACAATATCCTGAAAGTTCATTCCGAGTGACTGCTGGTGATTTCAAACGAAAAAATGAATCCTACACTTTTACAATCGTGAATAAAAATAGAGAAGAACAAGTAGCAGAGATGGCAATTCAGAATGGCCATCAATATGAAGTGATTGAAGATCAGTTGAAGAAATGAGGAAACTAAAAAAAGACTGATGCCATGGCATCAGTCTTTTTGGATTCTACTAAAAGTAGAATTAAGCTTTTTTCATTAAACGAGCTTTAGTACGAGCAGCAGCGTTTTTGTGGATTAAGCCTTTAGAAGCAGCTTTATCTACAGATTTAACAGCAGCAGAAAGTAATACTGATGCGTTTTCCTCTTTAGATGTTAGAGCAGCCTCTGCTTTTTTAATAGCAGTACGCATAGTTGATTTAACTTGAGCGTTAGCTAGGTTAGCTTTTTCAGCAGTTTTTACACGTTTGATTGCAGATTTAATATTTGGCATGAAATTCACCTCCTATAAAGGATCGAGATGAGTAGATTCTCAACTGTGTCTGTATCTAATACAACAAGCATCATTATAGCAAACAAATAGTAAGGAAATCAAGAGAGAAATGGAAAGAATATATACTTGACACGCATTTTTTTAATTTTTTTTTATGAAATCGCTTAAATTATAGTATTTTAATATAATTAAGAGAGTTGATTTGCTAATTTAGCACGTTATTTACATCTTTCATTGCCAATATAGCCGTTTGACTGATATAATTCAAATAGTTTAAATAGGAGTGGAATGCATGAATCGAGAAGAATTATTAAAAAGACAACAAAACATCCGAAATTTCTCTATCATCGCGCATATTGACCATGGTAAATCTACATTAGCTGACCGTATTTTAGAAAAAACACAAGCTCTTTCTGCTCGTGAAATGAAACATCAGCTTTTAGATTCAATGGATTTAGAGCGTGAACGTGGAATTACAATTAAATTAAATGCAGTGCAACTTAGTTATACTGCAAAAGATGGCGAAGAATATACTTTCCATCTAATTGATACACCAGGACACGTCGATTTCACTTATGAAGTGTCTCGTAGTTTAGCTGCTTGTGAAGGTGCTATTCTAGTAGTAGATGCTGCACAAGGTATTGAAGCACAAACACTTGCGAACGTTTACTTAGCATTAGATAATGACTTGGAAATCTTACCGGTTATTAATAAAATCGATTTACCATCAGCAGATCCTGAGCGTGTACGCCAAGAAGTTGAAGATGTTATCGGACTTGATGCTTCTGAAGCGGTACTTGCTTCTGCGAAAGCTGGTATTGGGATCGAAGATATTCTTGAACAAATCGTAGAGAAAGTTCCTGCACCTCAAGGCGATCATGAAGCGCCTTTACAAGCTTTGATCTTTGACTCTGTTTACGATTCATATCGTGGTGTAATCATCTCAATTCGTATTTCACAAGGTACTGTTAAACCAGGTGATAAAATTCGAATGATGGCTACAGGAGCAGAGTTTGAAGTGTTAGAAGTGGGTGTTCATACGCCTGTAATGACGCCTACAGATATTCTTACAGTTGGTGATGTTGGTTATTTAACGGCATCTATTAAAAACGTTGGAGATACTCGTGTAGGTGATACAGTTACTTCTGCTACTCGACCTGCTGAAGCACCACTAGAAGGTTACCGTAAACTAAATCCGATGGTTTACTGTGGTTTATACCCAATCGACACAGCAAAATATGTTGATTTACGTGAAGCATTAGAAAAACTTGAGTTAAATGACTCATCTTTACAATATGAGCCAGAGACTTCTCAAGCACTTGGTTTTGGTTTCCGTTGTGGATTCTTAGGACTTCTTCATATGGAGATTATCCAAGAACGTATTGAGCGTGAATTCAAAATTGATTTAATTACGACTGCACCATCAGTAATTTATCATGTCAACATGACGGACGGCGAAGAGCTTCAAGTTGCCAACCCATCTGAAATGCCTGATCCTCAAAAAATCGACATTATTGAAGAACCATATGTAAAAGCGAGTATTATGGTACCGAATGATTATGTTGGAGCAGTTATGGAGATTTGTCAGCGTAAACGTGGTAACTTCCTAACAATGGATTATATTGATACAACGCGTGTTAATATTTTATATGAACTACCATTATCTGAAATTGTTTATGATTTCTTCGATCAATTGAAATCATCTACAAAAGGTTATGCGTCATTTGATTACGAGTTAATCGGTTATAGACCTTCTAAACTTGTGAAAATGGATATTTTACTTAACGCAGAGCAAGTCGATGCATTAAGTTTCATCGTTCATAAGGATTTTGCGTATGATCGTGGTAAAGTAATTGTTGAGAAATTAAAAACTTTAATCCCTCGTCAACAATTCGAAGTGCCAGTTCAAGCAGCAGTTGGTCAAAAAATTGTTGCGCGTTCTACAATTAAAGCAATGCGTAAAAACGTTTTAGCGAAATGTTACGGTGGGGATATCTCACGTAAACGTAAACTTCTTGATAAGCAAAAAGAAGGTAAGAAACGCATGAAGCAAGTTGGTTCTGTAGAAGTGCCGCAAGAAGCATTCATGGCTGTACTGAAAATTGAAGAAGACTAAATCACTTCCTGAAACGTCTTACTGTTAGGTGAACTAACAGTAAGACGTTTTTTTGAACAAATTAGTAAAAAAAGGTTTATTCTCAAAATTTAGGGGCATTTTATATACAGTATATTGAAAAATAAAACTTTTCTGTTTACAAAATAATACAGTAGGCATTATAATCTAATTAAGGAACTTAAAATAAAATGACAATAGTCCTTTAATAAAAAGATCCGATCGCAATGCGAATTATTTTTTCGACAATATTTGTCGAAAAAAGCTATACATTCGACAAATAATTTGTTAAAATTGATTAGCACTATAGAGATAGTGAATAGAGTAGTTAGAGAGGTGGTTTACAATGAAAACATATGAAGATCAGTTAGATACACTAATGGCTATGATCGAAAAAAGATTATCTTCATTAGAGAACAATGTCTCATATATGCATAGTAGACTTGCCGAGCTGCAAGAGTCTCAAGAAGATGGAACGGATTCGGAATATGAAAAGTATGCTAAAGCTATTTAGCTAATATAATAGATTGAGTAGGAGTTTGCAGAATTTATTTTGCAAACTCTTTTTATATGTCCAAATACATCGTATCTTTAAACGATTGAACGATGCATATGTTAAAATACACAATAGATGTGTTAAGTGAAGGGAGGAAGTTGTATTAATGGCTAGAGGAGTATATATCCACATACCATTCTGTCATCAGATTTGTAATTATTGTGACTTTAATAAAGTCTTTTTTAAAAACCAACCTGTAGACGAGTATATTGAAAGTTTAGGAAGAGAAATTAAAATGGCGGTTGAATCAAACCCAACTGCATATTCAAATATAAAAACGGTTTTTTTAGGTGGAGGAACACCGACAGCACTTTCAGCTGAACAATTAGATCGTTTACTTACATTAATTGTTTCATATATCTCATTAGATGATATTGAAGAGTATTGTACAGAAGCGAATCCGGATGAGCTTACAGAAGATAAATTAGTCGTATTGAAAAGACATGGTATCAATCGATTGAGCCTAGGTGTGCAATCATTTGATCAAGAGCTTTTGAAAAAATTAGGCCGAACACATGAAAATGAACATGTATTCCAAACAATCGAAAAAGCTAAAGAGATTGGCTTTACTAATATTAGTATTGACCTTATGTATGGCTTACCAGGTCAAACAATCGAGCAATGGCAAAATACATTGGATCAAGCTTTTTCTTTAGATCTACCACATTTCTCTGCGTATTCATTAATCGTAGAACCTAAAACGATTTTCTACAATCTAATGAATAAAGGGAAATTACCACTACCAGGCGAAGATTTGGAAGCTACGATGTATGAGATGCTAATGGCTCAGATGGAAGCTCATGGACTTCATCAGTATGAAATTAGTAACTTCGCGAAACCAGAGCATGAATCTGCACATAATTTAATTTATTGGGATAACGAAGAATACGCAGGCTTTGGTGCTGGAGCAAGCGGTTATTTAGATGGTGTACGTTATACGAACCACGGCCCACTAAAAAAATATATGGACGCAATTGATCAAGGAGAACTTCCTATTAATCACCAATCTAAAGTCAGCCTAAAAGAACGAGTGGAAGAGGAAATGTTTTTAGGTTTAAGAAAAACAAATGGAGTGAATATAAAACACTTTGAAGATAAATTTAAAAAGTCGATGCGCGATATTTTCGAAGGTCAGATCAACAAACTTTTAAATGAAGGTTTAATAGTAGAAACAAAAGATACTTTAAAGCTTACACAACAAGGTAAATTTGTAGGGAATGAAGTATTCCAAGAATTTTTACTCGATTAACTACTTTTCCGTTGACATAAAAATGGTCTTTTGATAAATTAATTATAGTGTTAGCACTCACTAATGATGAGTGCTAAAAAATGAGGTGATGATCATGCTTACTAATCGACAATTGCAAGTTTTGAAAGTAATCGTTGATGATTTTATTGCGTCTGGTCAGCCGATTGGTTCACGACAAATTTCGAAAAAGGATGAGATTACTTTTAGTCCAGCTACCATTAGAAATGAGATGGCTGATTTAGAAGAAATGGGCTTCCTTGAAAAACCGCATACTTCTGCGGGACGTGTACCCTCGGAAAAAGGCTATAGGTTCTATGTGGATCATTTAGTAACGCCTCAAGGACTTACGAATCAAGAAATAAAAACTATAAGTTCTGCTTTTACTGATCAATTCTTTGAAACAGAGCAAGTGATTCGTAAATCTGCTACTATTTTATCTGACCTGACGAATTATACTTCGATTATATTAGGACCAGATGTACAGATGCATAAGGTGAAGAAGTTTTCTATCGTTCCCTTAAATGCTACGAACGCCGTGGCAATTATCGTAACAGATAATGGTCATGTAGAAAATCGGGTCATTGATCTTCCGGCTGGCATGAATTCAAGTGATTTTGAAAAAATCGTCAATATTTTGAATGAACGTCTAGTTGGTGTACCACTTGTACAAATTCCATATTATTTGGAAAAAGAAGCAGCGAAAATAATTGAACAACATGTAGGTGCTTATGACGGTCTTCTCCAATCAATCTTTGGAGGGGCGGAACATTCAAGTGAACACAGGATTTACTATGGTGGTAAAACAAATATGTTGAACCAACCCGAATTCCATGATTTGGATAAAATTAAAATGTTAATGGAGATGCTCGAAACTCAAAGTCAATTACAGAGTTTATTACATCGCGATACACCAGGCATTTCAATCCGAATTGGTTCAGAAAATAATCTGCTTGCTGTAGAAGATTGCAGTATTATTACGGCTTCGTATCTTTCAACAGATGATCAAGTGGGATCAATCGCAATTATTGGCCCAAAAAGAATGGATTATCAACGTGTTATTACATTATTAGACCATATGAGTGGAGATTTAACTAAACTCTTACGTCGAGGAATATAATTGCAATATGCAATGCTAAAGGAGGATATACCGTGTCACAACAAAATGCAAATGAAGAAAAAGTGACTGAAGTTGTAGATGAAACTGTTGAAGCTACAGAAGAAACAGTTGAAGAAACAACGGAAGAAGTGGTAGAAGTAAATGAAGTTGAGGAGCTTGAGCAGAAATTGCAAGCTGAAGAGGAGCGATTCTTAAGATTACGTGCTGATTTTGATAACTTAAAACGACGTACTCAAACTGATCGTGAAGCGGCAGCAAAATATCGCTCGCAAAATCTTTTAACGGACCTACTACCAGTGCTTGATAACTTCGAAAGAGCTTTACAAGTTGAAGCAACGACTGAAGATGGCGAATCAATCAAAAAAGGTATCGAAATGGTTTACCGTTCTTTAGTAGAAGCTACTAATAAAGAAGGCCTTGAAGTAATTGAGACTGTAGATCAACCATTTGATCCGAATTTCCACCAAGCGGTTTTGCAAGAACAAGACGATTCAAAAGAAGCGGGAACTGTTCTTCAAGAATTGCAGCGCGGTTATAAACTGAAAGATCGTGTATTACGCCCAGCAATGGTTAAAGTAAACGAATAACATTCACTAAATACACTTAAAACGCAAATTGCGTTTATATATAATTATCTATTAATAGGAGGAATTTATTATGAGTAAAATTATCGGTATTGACTTAGGTACAACAAACTCTTGCGTATCAGTTCTTGAAGGTGGAGAACCAATCGTAGTAGCAAACAAAGAAGGCGCACGTACAACACCTTCAGTAGTAGCATTCAAAAATGGCGAACGCCAAGTAGGAGAAGTTGCTAAACGTCAATCAATTACAAACCCTAACACAATTATGTCAGTTAAACGTCATATGGGTACTGACTATAAAGTACAAGTTGAAGATAAAGAATATACACCACAAGAAGTATCAGCAATGATCTTAACTCACTTAAAAGAGTACGCTGAAGACTATTTAGGTGAAAAAGTTACGAAAGCTGTAATTACAGTACCTGCTTACTTCAACGATGCACAACGTCAAGCTACTAAAGACGCTGGTAAAATCGCTGGTTTAGAAGTAGAACGTATTATTAACGAACCAACAGCTGCAGCATTAGCATATGGTTTAGAAAAAATGGATGTAGATCAAAAGGTTCTAGTATTTGACCTTGGTGGTGGTACATTTGACGTTTCAGTACTTGAATTAGGAGACGGCGTATTTGAAGTACTAGCAACTGCTGGTGACAACAAATTAGGCGGAGATGATTTCGATGATGCAATCATGGACTACCTAGTAGCTGAATTCAAAAAAGAAAACGGTATTGACTTAGCTAAAGATAAAATGGCTATGCAACGTCTTAAAGATGCTGCTGAAAAAGCGAAAAAAGAACTTTCAGGCGTAACTTCTGCACAAGTTTCATTACCATTCATTACTGCTGGTGAAGCTGGTCCATTACACTTAGAAATTTCATTATCTCGTGCTAAATTCAACGAAATCACTGCTGAATTAGTAGAACGTACAATGGTTCCGACACGCCAAGCTTTATCAGACGCTGGTCTTTCTGCATCTGACATTGACCAAGTAATCTTAGTTGGTGGTTCAACTCGTATTCCTGCAGTTCAAGAAGCAGTTCAAAAAACAACTGGTAAAGAACCTCATAAAGGTGTAAACCCTGATGAAGTAGTAGCAATGGGTGCTGCTGTACAAGGTGGCGTATTAACTGGTGATGTGAAAGACGTAGTATTACTTGACGTAACTCCATTATCATTAGGGATCGAAACAATGGGTGGCGTATTCACTAAATTAATCGATCGTAATACAACAATCCCAACATCTAAATCACAAACATTCTCAACAGCTGCAGATAACCAACCTGCTGTAGACATTCACGTATTACAAGGTGAACGTTCAATGGCTGCTGATAATAAAACTTTAGGTCGTTTCCAATTATCTGATATTCCTGCAGCACCACGCGGAATTCCACAAATCGAAGTAACTTTCGATATCGATAAAAACGGTATCGTAACAGTTAAAGCGAAAGATCTTGGAACAAACAAAGAACAAAATATCGTTATCCAATCTGAATCAGGTCTTTCTGAAGCAGATATCGAACGTATGGTTCAAGAAGCCGAAGCAAATGCGGAAGCGGATAAAGTACGTAAAGAAGAAGCTGATCTTCGTAACGAAGCAGATCAATTAGTATTCCAAACTGACAAAACTTTAGCTGATCTTGGCGAACAAGTGACAGAAGACGAAAAAGCTCCTGTACTTGAAGCAAAAGAAGAGTTAGCGAAAGCAATCGAAGCTGGCGAACTAGAAGGTATTAAAGCTGCTAAAGAAAAATTAGAAGGCTTATTACAACCACTAGTTATGAAAGTTTACGAACAAGCTGCAGCAGCTCAACAAGGCGCTCAAGGCGAAGCTGGCGAACAACCTAAAGATGACGGCGTAGTTGACGCTGACTTCACTGAAGTTGAAGACGATAAAAATAAGTAATAAATTAACACAGAAAAGCTAAAGACCATACGATTCCACGCGCTGTGGACATAGCAAATTGCCCGTTCACCTATGGTAGCCAAAGACCGTTTTCGGGCTTTGGCTTTTCTGTTTATTAAGCAAGACCTAACTATCAAAATACACATTAAAATGATACAATAATATTTATGTGAAAAGAGCGGAGTTGAAAATAGTGGAAAAAAGAGACTATTATGAAGTATTAGGTATTGAGAAATCTGCTTCTGCAGATGAAATTAAAAAAGCATACCGTAAACTATCAAAAAAATATCATCCGGACATTAATAAAGAAGCCGGAGCAGATGATAAATTTAAAGAGATTGCGGAAGCTTATGAAATTTTAAGTGATCCTCAAGCAAAAGCCCGTTATGATCAATACGGACATCAAGATCCAAACCAAGGATTTGGTGGCGGCGGCTTCGGCGGCGGTGGCGGATTTGGTGGTTTCGATGACATCTTCAGTTCATTCTTTGGTGGTGGAGGCGGTCGTCGTCAAGACCCGAATGCTCCTCGTAAAGGTGATGACCTTCAGTACAGAATGTCGATTAAATTCGATGAAGCTGTATTCGGTGCTGAAAAAGAAATCGAAATTCCTCGCGATGAAACATGCGATACATGTACAGGTACTGGTGCAAAACCAGGTACTTCGAAAACAACTTGTACGCACTGTAAAGGATCTGGTTCTGTAGAAGAAACAGTGAATACACCATTCGGTCAAATGCGTAACCGTACAACTTGTCGCCATTGTAGTGGTTCTGGTTCAATCATTCAAGAGAAATGTAAAGATTGTCACGGTAAAGGAACAATTCGTCGTAATAAACGAATTAAAGTAACGATTCCAGCTGGTATTGATGATGGCCAACAACTGCGCGTAAGTGGTCAAGGTGAAGCCGGTATTAACGGTGGACCAGCAGGCGATTTATATATCGTATTCCAAGTTCGTGCATCAGATAAATTCGAACGTGATGGCGACGATATTTACTATCAATTGAATATCACATTTGCTCAAGCAGCACTTGGTGATGAAATTGAAGTTCCTACTGTAAATGGCAAAGTGAAAATGAAAATTCCAGCAGGCACACAATCAAATGAACGTTTCCGCTTAAAAGGAAAAGGTATTAAAAACGTTCAAGGTTATGGCGTAGGGGATCAACATGTTATTATTAAAGTCGTAACTCCTAAGAAATTAACGGAGAAACAAAAAGAATTATTACGTGAATTCGCAAATATTTCAGGTGATATTCCTGAAGAACAAAGTAGTTCACTTTTTGATAAAATTAAGAAAAAATTTAGAGATTAATTGGAGTTGATTGTAAGTGAAATGGTCTGAATTCTCGATCCACACATCAAATGAGGCAGTAGATGCAATTTCAAATATTTTACACGAGGCAGGCGCAAGCGGTGTCGTAATTGAAGATTCATTTGATTTAGAAAAACCTAGAGAGCAAGTATTTGGAGAAATCTATGCGTTAGATCCAGTCGATTTTCCTGTCAATGGAGTAATCGTAAAAGCATATTTACCACTTAATAGTTTTTTAGGTGAGACAGTTGAAGAGATTAAGCAATCAATCAATAATCTAGCTAACTTCAATCTGGATTTAGGTTCTAATAAGGTTACTACTTGTGAAGTCGATGATGAAGACTGGTCAACTTCTTGGAAAAAATACTATCACCCAGTTAAAATCTCGAATCGTTTTACAATCGTTCCAACATGGGAAGATTACCAACCAGTAGAGTCTGATGAATTAATTATCGAACTTGATCCAGGTATGGCATTTGGAACTGGTACACATCCGACGACTGTTATGAGTTTACAAGCTCTTGAAAAACATGTGAATAACGAAGTAGATGTTATTGATGTAGGGACAGGTTCGGGTGTACTAGCGATTGGTGCAGCATTATTAGGAGCTAAAACAGTACATGCGTTAGATTTAGATGAAGTGGCGGTTAGATCTGCGATTGAAAACGTAGAATTAAACAAAGTTTCGGATAAAATCGAAGTCGTACAAGGTGATCTTTTAGATACGGTGAAAGAGCCTGCAGAAGTTGTTGTAGCCAATATTTTAGCGGAAATTATCTTAACTTTCGTAGATGATGCTTTCACAATCGTCAAACCAGGTGGTATTTATATCACTTCAGGTATTATCGAAGGACGTAAGGAAGATGTTAAAAACGCTTTAATCGACGCTGGCTTTGAAATTGATGAAGTTATGATGATGGAAGATTGGGTTACCATCGTTTCTAGAAAACCATTATAAGAGGTGTACAATATGCAAAGATACTTTGTAGATCAAGTCGATGATTCGGCTCCAATCAGAATTTCTGGTGAGGATGCGAAACATATTACAAAGGTTATGCGTATGCAAGTGGGCGACGAGTTAATCGTCGTCCATTCTAATGTCGCTGATATTTGTAAAATAACATTATTTGATGAATTGGATGTAATCGTTGAAAAGACGGGTGAGCAAATTCCATCACCAGAGCTACCGATTCACGTTACGATTGCTTGTGGATTACCAAAGGGTGATAAACTTGATTTAATTGTTCAAAAGTCGACCGAATTAGGTGTATTCCAAATCACACCTTTTGAAGCAGCTCGTTCAATCGTGAAATGGGATCATAAAAAAGGTGAGAAGAAGCAGCAACGATTGCAAAAAATTGCAAAAGAAGCAGCTGAGCAATCACATCGTACGGTCATTCCGACTGTAGAATCACCAATCACGTTTAAACAACTCCTTGCTAGCGCTAAATCTTATGATGCGATTTTTATTGCAGATGAAGAAGATGCTAAATTGGAAGAACGTACAACTTTAAAAGAGAAGATAAAAGGTTTAACGGGTTTGAGTAACGTCTTAGTTGTATTCGGACCAGAGGGTGGTATTGATCGTAAAGAATCAAGCGCACTATTAGAAGTAGGTGCTAAAACAATATCACTTGGGCCTAGAATTTTAAGAACTGAAACAGCGCCACTTTATTTTTTAGCGGCGATTTCATATGAATTTGAATAAATAGTATATGCGGACACTTTGTAACAGCAAATTGTTCGCATTTATTTATATGTTTTTTTAAATAGAACAATCAAATTAAATTATACATAACAATAAAATAACGTTCGCACTAAATGCTATGATGAATTCAATTGATATTTTATTGTACGTATCGAAGGGATGAAATGATATGAGTAATATTCTTACGAAATCAGTGGCTTTTCACACTTTAGGGTGTAAAGTTAATCATTACGAAACTGAGGCAATTTGGCAACTTTTTAAAGATGAAGGTTATGAACGAAAAGATTTTGATCATCAAGCAGATGTCTATGTCATTAATACTTGTACAGTAACGAATACAGGCGATAAAAAATCAAGACAAATTATACGTCGTGCTATTCGGCATAATCCAGATGCAGTCATTTGTGTTACGGGATGTTATGCGCAAACATCTCCTGCAGAAATTATGGGAATTCCAGGTGTTGATATAGTAGTAGGTACACAAGACCGCTCAAAAATGCTTGAATATATAGAACAGTTTCATGAAAAGCGTCAGCCAATCAATGCTGTTCGCAATATTATGAAAAAAAGAGTGTATGAAGAATTAGATGTGCCATATTTTACAGACCGCACACGTGCTTCATTGAAAATTCAAGAAGGCTGCAATAATTTCTGTACTTTTTGCATAATCCCGTGGGCAAGAGGGTTACTAAGATCACGTGATCCGCAAGAAGTTATTCGTCAAGCACAGCAATTGGTAGATGCGGGATATTTAGAAATTGTATTGACGGGCATTCATACAGGTGGATACGGTCAGGATTTAAAAGATTATAATTTAGCACAATTATTACGAGATTTAGAAAGCCAAGTAAAAGGATTACGAAGACTTCGAATTTCTTCAATTGAAGCGTCGCAACTTACGGATGAAGTTTTAGATGTATTAAAAAACTCAAATGTCATTGTGAATCATTTGCATATCCCGATACAAGCTGGTTCAGATACAGTATTGAAGCGTATGAGAAGAAAGTATACGATGGACTTTTTCGGAGAGAGATTAGACAAATTGACAGAAGTATTACCAGATTTAGCGATTACTTCAGATGTAATCGTTGGATTCCCAGGTGAGACTGAAGAAGAATTTATGGAGACATATGATTTTATTGCGAAGTATAAGTTTGCTGAACTTCATGTATTCCCATTCTCCAAACGCACTGGAACACCCGCTGCACGAATGGAAGATCAAGTGGATGAAGATGTGAAAAACGAGCGAGTACATAGACTTCTAACTTTAAACGATCAATTGGCAAAAGAATATGCTGCTCGATTTGAAGATCAACTGCTTGAAGTAATTCCTGAGCATGTGACTCCAGATGGGCTTTTAGTAGGGCATACTGCTAACTATTTGAAAGTAACTTTTGATGGTTCACCTGAATTAATTGGGAAATTAGTTCGCGTGAAAATATCTCAAGCGGTTTATCCTCAAACAGAGGCGGAGTTTGTACGTGTATTAGAAGAAATTGAATATGTATAACTGTTTGCAGAGTAGTCAAATTGGCTATTCTGCATTTTTATAACTTTAAATAACATTAAATGAGAGAAATTTATGTCATTGCGAACTTTTTCCATTTTTATTTTAGTGGTATAATGAGGGCTGCAATATCCATACGCAACAATGCATATTCAATTTTTTGTGAAAATTACATAAGTTGGTATAATGAGGGTAAAAGAGTATGGAGAACAGTTAGGAGGAGATTAGATTGATGGAAACTTTAAGTAATTTAGTTAATACTATGAACGACTATTTATATTCATATGTATTAATCGTCTTACTATTATTTACTGGGTTGTTCTTTACCTTTAAATCAAAGGGTGTTCAATTCAGACTATTTCCTGAAATGTTCCGCGTATTAACAGATAAAGCAACAATCAAAGGTGGGAAAAAAGGGGTTTCTTCTTTCCAAGCATTTACGATTTCTGCAGCATCTCGTATCGGTACAGGGAATATTGCAGGGGTGGCAACAGCGATCGCATTAGGTGGTCCTGGTGCAGTATTTTGGATGTGGGTAATGGCATTTATCGTTGCAGCATCTTCATTTGTAGAGAGTACTTTAGCACAACTTTACAAAATAAAAGACGGAAATAACTTCCGTGGTGGCCCAGCTTACTATATGGAAAAAGGGTTAAATAAACGTTGGATGGGTGTTATTTTCGCCATCGCCATTACGTTTTGTTACGGATTTGTTTTCAATGCAGTACAAACAAATACAATCGCAGCATCTATGCAGTCTAGCTTTGGCTTCGACAAATTTTGGGTTGGTATTTTTGTAGCAATTTTAACGGCATGCATTATTTTTGGTGGCGTACAACGTATTGTAAGTGTCACTCAATTTGTAGTACCAATTATGGCAGTAGCTTATATGGTGGTCGCGTTAATCGTCATCATTTTGAATATTTCTGAAGTTCCAGCTATGTTGAAACTGATTGTAACTGACGCTTTCTCATGGAAATCTGGAGCTGGTGGTGTAATTGGTGTAGCAATTATGCAAGGATTTAAGCGAGGACTTTTCTCAAACGAAGCAGGTCTTGGTTCAGCACCAAACGCAGCAGCAACAGCAAACGTTACGCATCCAGTAAAACAAGGTTTAATTCAAACTTTAGGTGTTTATGTAGATACGATTTTAGTATGTACAGCAACAGCAGTTATTGTTCTAATGAGCGATGTGTACAAACTACCTGGTGCTGGTGAAGATTCGCGTATCGATATTACGCAACAATCTTTAGTGAATCAACTAGGTGATTGGGTAGGTATTTTCTTAACGATTGCGATCTTCATGTTCGCATTTAGTTCTGTTATCGGAAATTACTATTATGGTGAGACGAACTTAGAATTCATTAAAGAATCTAAAACAATGATTTTTGTGTATCGTATTGCAGTAGTTCTATTCTTAGTATTCGGTGCAGTTGCGAAAGTTGCACTTGTATGGAACTTAGCAGATTTATTTATGGCAATTATGGCGTTTATCAACTTAATCGCAATACTCATGCTATATAAAATCGCCTTTAGATTACTCAAAAACTATACAGATCAACGTAAAAAAGGAAAAGATCCAGTCTTCAAATCAAAAGATATGCCTGATTTGAAAAATATTGAATGTTGGGAAGATGACAAATAAATCGATATTACTTTACCACTAAAACATTTAGTGTTAAAATACGTTTGAATCATAATTCTTAGGAGGTTTTTTATATGGGTCGCGTAGAAAATAAAGTAGCATTAGTAACAGGTGGAGCATCAGGTATTGGTTTAGCTTCAGCACAATTATTAGCACAAGAGGGTGCAAAAGTAGTAGTAGCAGATTTCAATCTTGAAGGTGCTGAGAAAGTTGCAGCAGATATCAAAGCACAAGGTTTTGAAGCTACTGCAGTATTCTTAAATGCTGGTGAAGAAGAATCAATTAAAGAGGCTGTTGAATTCACAGTTGCAACTTATGGCCAAATCAACGTTCTATATAATAACGTAGGAATCACAAACGTACGTAAAGATTTAGATGTCGTTAACATCGATTTAGACGAATGGGATAAAGTAATGGACGTAAACTTAAAATCAGTTCTTTTAGGCGCTCGTTTCGCTATTCCGCACATGCAAAAAGTTGGTGGCGGTTCAATCATTAACACTGCTTCAATGGCAGCATTTGCATCGGATTCAATCCGTTCAGCATACGGTGCTTCTAAAGCAGGCGTTGCTCATTTAACTAAATACATCGCAACTCAATATGGTAAAGATCATATCCGTTGTAACGCAATCGCTCCAGGATTAATCATGACTCCTGCAGCTAAAAACAACTTACCTCAAGCAATGCTTGATATCTTCACAAAATACAATGCACTACCATACAATGGTGAAGCAGAAGATATCGGTTACGCAGTAGTTTACCTTGCATCAGATGAATCTAAATTCATGACGGGTCAAACATTACAAATTGAAGGCGGTCATTATATGGCTAACCCAACGATTGCTGACTTAAATGCATTAGCAGGTAAATAATTTCTAAGAACGATCGACACTCCTTGTTTCATTACAAGGGGTGTTTTTGTGTAGGTGCAAAATTTGTTGAAAAGGCTTATACTAGAGAGAATACAAACTTCATAGAGGATGTGATTGATTGAGAAAATTGATTAGATCGATCATTATTATTGCTTTGATTATTCCGATTGTGATTGTAGTAATGCATGGTCAAGAAATATCAGGTTCACTAGACCGATTGACAACTACTAGCAATCAAGCACAGCAACAAGAAGACCGACCGACCACTCCAGTTGAAAAGCCAAAGCAGGAAGAACCCGTTAAAAAAGAGCCTAAACCAGAAAAAGTGGAGAAGCCTTCTAAACCAGAAGTTTCAAAACCTAAAGTAATCGTCATTGACCCTGGTCACCAACGATACGCTGATTTCCGCTTAGAAAAAGTAGGGAAAGGTTCAGATGAATGGAAACCTATGATGCAAGGCAGTACATATGGCATTGTAACAGGTCAAGCAGAGCATCAACTTACTTTAGATGTTGCGAATAAGTTGAAAAAACAACTTATTCAAAAAGGATACAAAGTTAAATTGACACGCACAGAAAATGTCATAGCGATGTCTACGAAACAACGAGCAGATTTTGCTCATAAAAATAAAGCAGATCTCTATATCCAACTCCATGCAGATGGCCGTTCGAACGCACAAGCTAATGGCATGTATATCGTCGTACCAAGCGAGGATAATAAATACACGAAGAAGATTCATAAAGAGAGTCGGGAACTTGCTAATACCGTCATCAACACTGCGAAAGATTCCAAACAGGATGTATATAAAAAAGGTATTGTGACAAGTGCCAATTTACCAGCGCTTAATTGGAGTAAGATGCCAACAGTTTTAATTGAACTGGGCTATTTGAATAATCCAAAAGACGATCGCAGATTAGCTACCTCTAAATATCAAAATAAATTAGTTGAAAATATCTCATCTGGTATAGAAAATTATATTAAAAAATAATTTTTAGTTCCTACAGTCGTTGTAGGAACTTTTTTCATAGGGAATAACTATGAATTTCCTGTCAGACATGCTATTCTAATAGAGAGGTACGTACAACTAAAAAAGGAGATAAACTATGACTACAAATATTGCATCATTAATCGATCACACTTTATTAAAACCAGAGGCTACAGCAGACCAAGTTGAGCAAATCTGCGCGGAAGCAAAGAAATATAATTTTGCTTCAGTATGTGTAAATCCTGCATTCGTAGAACTTGCAGCAAAAGAATTACAAGGTGCTGAATCAAAAGTTTGTACAGTAATTGGTTTCCCGCTTGGCGCATCAACAAGTGCTACAAAAGCTTTCGAAACAAAAGACGCAATCGAAAAAGGCGCAACAGAAATCGATATGGTTATGAATATCGGAGCAATGAAAGCTGGCCAATTCGATGTTGTGTTAAATGATATGAAAGCTGTACGTGAAGCAGCAGGTCAAACACTTGTAAAAGTTATTTTAGAAACATGTTTATTAACAGATTCAGAAAAAGAAAAAGCATGTGAATTAGCAGTTGAAGCGAAATTAGATTTCGTAAAAACATCTACTGGTTTCTCAACTGGTGGCGCAACTGTAGCGGACGTAGCCCTTATGAGACGCGTTGTTGGAGCAGGCTTAGGCGTGAAAGCATCAGGTGGCGTACGTAGTCTTGAAGATCTTGAAGCAATGGTTGCAGCAGGAGCAAATCGCATCGGCGCAAGCTCAGGTGTTAAGATCATGAATGGATTAACTTCAGATTCAGAATATTAATGTATTAGAACCCTTGACCGCAATACGTTTATAGGGTATAATTTCAAAGTAGACAACGATATGTTAGTCATATTTGTTGTGCTTGGACGTGTGTCGGAGGGAGGGAAAAAGAGATGTCAAAAACTGTCGTGAGAAAAAACGAATCGCTTGAAGATGCTCTTCGCCGCTTCAAACGTACTGTATCTAAAAGCGGTACAATTCAAGAGGTAAGAAAACGCGAATTCTATGAAAAACCTAGCGTAAAACGCAAAAAGAAATCAGAAGCTGCAAGAAAACGTAAGTTCTAGTTCCTAGACATTCCCTACGTTCTAAACACGCACTATCATGATTTATTTAAATTGCAAATGAACGGAAGCCTGAAAATCACTTGATTTTCAGGCTTTTTTAGGTTTTTCAGAAAATATATATCCTAAATCGATTGATGCTTTTCCAAAATCAAAACTATTTAGTATTTCTATTACGATCATCAGGCCCAAACAAACCGCTGACAATAGGTTTTTTTGAAACTCTGATTCACATACATACTCATCGAAAGAAATAAGGAGGACTTCAGCCGAAGCACTAGTGTGGGCATTTGTTTTTTCTAAAAGTTAAAATCTTAATACTCTCGCAAAAAAAAATCTCCCTCAAAAGGGAGAAATAAAACTAATCCATCGTTTGTTTTTTACCTAGCTCGATACCTTTTAAAATGTACCAAATGATAATGCCCATTACAATAACTGCAACGGAAGATGTGATCGGATTAGGCTGTGTGAATGTCTTGTTGATGAAACTTCTAAAAGCAGGCAAACGTGTAACTTCGAAAATTGCCGCGATCGTGGTAATCCAAATACCGACACCGATGACAAAAATCCAATTAAATTTCAAGAATAACGCCACCTTTTTACTTTAATAATTAATAAAGTTATTTTACCTCTTTTGAATCTCATTTGCCAAACAAACTTCATTGAAATTTAAAAATGTAATATTTGAAATAATTATACTCCCTAAATATTTGTATATTTTAGGTGGTTACAATATGCTAAATATACGCTTTAGATTGAGGTGAAAGTCATGCAATTATTATTATGGTTTATTCAATTTAGTTTAGTAGGAATTATTATGTTTTTTGTAACTGGAAGATTGATTGGTACAAGGCTGAGTATTTTTAAAAGGCTAATCGCTGTAGGATTGAGTGTCATCACTACGTCCGTCGTTTATTGGTTCACTTATATTCAGCATAATAAGACATTTTACACACCAGTGGAAAATGAATCGATTTTTGTCAGTATCTTTATTTGGGCAGCAAGTATATTACTAATCACGATGTTTTTCCATTTAGTTTTAGAGTTATTTGAACCGATTAGTATTTCAAATCAGAGAAATGCATCGAAACAGAATTTCTTTATGCGATTATTGATTCGTTGGAAATTACAAAGACGATTAGCATCCGTATTTAGAATTGCTTTTAAACATGGTGTTGGACGGGCATTTGGATTTTGGCGTTCAGCTGAAAACGATCGAAGCAATGCGCGGTCATTTCGATTAATGCTTGAAGAATGTGATGGTATTTTTATTAAATTTGGACAAATGCTATCGACTCGAACAGATATTTTACCAGAGTCATTCACGAATGAGCTATCTGTTTTACAAGAAAATATTAAACCAATCCCGAAAGAAATAATCGAAGAAAAATTGATTAAATCGTACGGTGAAAATTGGCGTAGTAAGTTTTCGGAATTTGATTTAACACCGATTGCTTCTGGTTCAATTGGACAAGTCCATCGCGCAACGCTTTTTGAACCACATCAAAAAGTTGTGGTGAAAATTTTACGTCCTGAGATTGGCGAATTATTAAACAAAGATTTAGATTTACTCATCAATTTTGCTGCATGGTTAACGGAAGAATCAGTTTGGGCAGAGAATTTAGGCTTTTTAGAACTTGCTCAAAACTTTGCGAAT
Source organism: Kurthia zopfii (assembly GCF_003143955.1). Lineage (GTDB taxonomy): Bacteria > Bacillota > Bacilli > Bacillales_A > Planococcaceae > Kurthia > Kurthia zopfii. The sequence continues at coordinate 174,210 of NZ_QFVS01000001.1, forward strand.
AATATGTTAGAAGAAATTAATTTCGAACTAGAAATGCGCAATATGGAACAAATTAGTAATTTGCTCAAAAAAGAAAAAAGTGATATTCAAATTCCAAAGGTTTTTTCAAATGTTAGTGACGAAACAATTATCGTTATGGAATATTTCGATGGTGTGAAAATTACAGAAGCCGAAGAAGTGTTAGAGCGATTTAATAAGTCAAAAGAAGATGCTTTGGCGGAATTATTTAGTAGTTTCTTAATTCAAGTCATGACGACCGGGATTTTCCATGGAGATCCGCATCCGGGGAATATTCATATTTTAAAAGAAACTGGACAAGTTGCTATGCTGGATTTTGGTTCTGTTGGGCGAATCGGCAAATCCGAGCAACAAGGATTAACATTACTTTTCCTAGGTTATCACCGAAATGATGCGAAAATAGTTGTCGAATCATTACGCTATTTAATAGAAGATGATTCGCATTTATTAGAATTATCCTTTGAACAATCAGTGAGTCAATTACTCGCTCAAATCTCGTATTTAGAACATATTTCGACAAGTGAGGTCGTACAATCGCTGTTTGATTTAATTCAAAAACATCATATGCGTTTATTCCCGATGGTTGGTGTGGCACTTAGAGCGCTCATCACACTTGAAGGTACAATTCAAAGTGTTTCAAGAGATTTTGATGCATTTAAACAAGCGAGTGAGTTTACGGCGAGTAAGAAAGTAATTACAAATCCAATTGAACAAGCAAAATCGCTGAAGAAAATAGCTGAAGAAGAAATTCTACTAGCATTACCAGTAATTCGAGCTTTACCTCAAAGATTGGATCAAATTACACGAAACTTTGAAAAAGGCGAAATGAAAATTAAGATGGATTTCACTTCTAATGATACGAATAAGGCTTTCCTTACAAAATGGTTATCGCAGTTTATGTTGTTACTAGTGGCGATTACATTTGGCGGTTTGTCGATCGGTATATTGGCTACTGCTCAATATATTCGCAGCAGTTATATTGCCTATTTAAACACAGCGGCCTATATTGGTTTATTCCTAAGTTTGATTATTTTAGTGCGACTTTCGATTCAAGTAATCAGAGAATATAAAAAAATTGCGAAATAATGAAACCATTTTCAATGTCGTACGTAAATTAAGCGTTATCATAGTGACTGAGTAGAAATCTGGGTGGTGATTTTAATGTTAGACAACGTAGTTGATTTTGTCACAAATCCTATTGTAGTATTAGTGTTACTTCCAATTATTAGTTTATTATTTATTACTTCCCTTTTTACAAAAGGCCTTGGAATTGGTGGTATACTAGGTTCTATACTATTAGTTTTATTTTTTGCGGCTCATTCAATTGAAGGATACTCTTCACCAGGTTTAATTTTTTTATTTTTGATTGGCGTTCTATTTATCTTTTTAGAATTAATCATACCTGGATTGATTATTGGCACGATTGGATTTGCGTCCATTTCGGCAAGTATCCTTTATACAGGAGCTGATTTTATGCTTACAGCTTATGCGTTGGCAATTGCATTAGTTGTAGCGATTTTAGGGATGGTGATTTTGATGAAGCTTTTTGGAAAGAAAATGTCTGTGTTCAATCGAATGGTCCTAACGGATTCTACAGATACAGAAAAAGGCTATGTGTCTAACGTTAATCGCACCGAATTATTACAGAGAGAAGCGAAGACCGTCACGCCTTTACGTCCATCTGGTGTAGTCATGTTAGATGGCGAGCGTTTAGATGTAGTTTCAGAAGGTAGCTTTATTGATGTTGATTGTCTAGTAGTCATCATCAAGGTAGAAGGCTCACGAGTAGTAGTACGTGAGAAAAAAGAATAGTAGGGGGCATTTATAATGGAAGCAGTAGCTTTAACTGGTGGCATGATTTCAGCAATCATCGCGATCGTAATTGCAATAATTTTATTAGCAATTTTATTCACGTTTGTTCCAGTAGCACTATGGATTTCAGCGTTAGCAGCTGGCGTAAAAGTAAGTATTTTAACGTTGATAGGTATGCGTTTAAGACGTGTTACACCATCTCGTATCGTAAACCCATTAATTAAAGCGCATAAAGCGGGGATTGATGTAACAATTAACCAACTTGAGAGTCACTATTTAGCAGGGGGTAACGTTGACCGCGTAGTAAACGCGTTAATCGCAGCTCACCGTGCCAATATCGAATTAACTTTTGAGCGTTGTGCAGCGATCGATTTAGCAGGTCGTGACGTTTTAGAAGCAGTTCAAATGTCAGTAAACCCTAAAGTAATTGAAACACCATTTATCGCAGGTGTGGCAATGAACGGGATTGAAGTAAAAGCAAAAGCACGTATTACAGTTCGTGCAAACATCGACCGTCTAGTAGGTGGTGCTGGTGAAGAAACAATCATCGCCCGTGTTGGTGAAGGTATTGTATCTACAATCGGTAGTGCTAAAGGACATACAGAAGTTCTTGAAAACCCAGATATGATTTCTCAAACAGTTCTTGCAAAAGGACTTGATTCAGGTACAGCATTCGAAATTCTATCAATTGATATCGCGGACGTAGATGTCGGCAAAAACATTGGTGCGGAATTACAAATGGAACAAGCTGAAGCAGATAAAAATATCGCTCAAGCAAAAGCCGAAGAACGTCGTGCAATGGCTGTTGCCAACGAACAAGAAATGGTTGCCCGTGTACAAGAGATGAAAGCGAAAGTTGTAGAAGCAGAGGCAGAAGTTCCTCTAGCTCTTGCTGAAGCATTCAAATCAGGTAACCTTGGTGTTATGGATTACATGAACTACCAAAACGTTCAAGCGGATACTAGCATGCGTAATTCAATTAGTAAAATGGATGATTCGCATTCAAAAGGTGACGAATAATCATTGAGAGGAGATTGACAAATGGAAGGCTTAATCATTTTTATTGTCATCTCAGTTATTAGTTTTGTGTTGAACAAAGCTAAAGGTGGCGATGAGGAAACGCAGCAAAAGCGTAAACAAATGCCACCAATGAGCAATAATACTCCTCAAAATCGTAGAGTAGAGCAAAGTAAACCGCGTACTCTAGAAGATTTTGCGAAAAAAATTACGAGTGAGATTGAGAAGAAATTCGAAGAACCTACGAATCAGCGTAAGATTAAAGAAGTGAAAATGAAATCTCAAACGAAAATTCAAGAGTATTACGCAAATAAACAAGGTACTGAATCGACACAAGGACAAAGTGCCGGGCGTGCTAACAGTTCCATCTTAGAGAGATCTAAGCAACTTCAAGAGAAGAGGGATCAAAAACTTCATCCGCAGAAATCAGCGAGAAGTGCCATTGTTCCGAACACTCAAAAAGGAATTGCACAAGCGATCATTATGTCTGAAATCCTTTCTCCACCTGTTTCGAAGCGTAAATAACACTCGTAGGAGGATTTTTCCTCCTGCGAGTTTTTTATTTTTTTGAAAAATACATAGGCCACTTTTGACTTTCAGAAATACCGAATGCTTCACGCTTTTCATCTGCTTTTTACAATGCATTCATAAATGAATTTGGCTATTAGCGAATTGAATGATGTAGAGTCGAAATATAAAAGTTTAACAATTTAGGGAGTATTAATTGGCATTAATTAGGGGTATATAGAGTGTAAAGGGAGGTTTTAGCTTTTCATGTTGTGTATGGAGTGATAAGCTAGAAATGGTAAGGATATCCCTTGCTTTTATGATTAGTGAGTAGTAATGAGAGAGAAAAAACTTGCACTACTAAGGAGATAAAAAATGACAGAACAACAACCTATTCAGTTAACTTTAAAAGATCCGAATGAAGCGGTATTACTTCTAGGAGTTTCAGATAGTAATTTGAAATTGATTGAAGAAACTTTCGATATTCAAATCATTACTAGAGGAGATGCTATCGTCATTGTCGGTAGTGAAGATCAAAAGGCTGAAGCGGCTGCGCTGATTGAACAGTTATTGAAAGTAATCCGAAAAGATATTAATATTAATCAAAGAGATGTAGTTTCTGCAATCGAGATGTCGAAAGCAGGTACGATTGAATATTTTTCAGAGTTATATGATGAAGTGATTGCGCGCAATACAAAAGGCAAAATTATTCGAGCAAAAACAATTGGTCAGCGTAATTACATTAAAGCAATTAAAAATAAGGACTTAGTTTTCGGAATTGGTCCAGCTGGTACGGGTAAAACATATCTAGCAGTTGTAATGGCTGTTACTGCTTTGAAAAATAATGCAGTTAAGCGTATTGTCCTAACTCGACCAGCAGTAGAAGCGGGTGAGAGTCTAGGATTCCTACCGGGTGATTTAAAAGAGAAGGTAGATCCTTACTTAAGACCTCTGTATGACGCCCTGCATGATGTATTAGGGCTTGAACAGACGACGCGTATGATTGAGCGAGGAACGATTGAAATCGCTCCACTAGCGTATATGAGAGGTCGTACACTGGATGATGCATTCGTGATTTTAGATGAAGCTCAAAATACGACGAAAGCGCAAATGAAAATGTTCTTAACGCGCTTAGGTTTTGGCTCGAAAATGATCATTACAGGTGATAAGACGCAAATCGATTTACCGAAAGGTGTCGGCTCTGGTCTCACACATGCAGAATATATTTTAAGAGGTGTGAAAGACGTATCCATTCAAATACTCGAAGCGGGCGACATTGTACGCCATCCGTTAGTTGCGAAAATAATTACTGCCTACGACTCTGAACAACAAGATTAATGGTTTGTGAATTAAATTCGAGAACTTTCAAAAAGGTTCTCGAATTTTTACTATGTTCAATTATTACATAAAGAGAGGTGAGTAAAGTGTCGACCTTGATTACAAAATTAAATAAGATCCTACGCTTTCCCCTTCTTCTAACAATTGTTTTATTAATTACTGGCGTTTTGCAATATATGTTAATGGCGAAAGATGTTCAAGGACAGCATTATGACTTGAAATTATTCCAAGTGTCCCCAGAAACAATTCGTTCGGTAAAAACAATAGAAGATATTGAGAAAACGAAGAAAGAAAGAGAAGCGGCCGCGAATGAAGTGGAGCCAGTCTATTCTTATTCTGAAGAGAAAGGGAAAAATCAGGTTTCAACTGTTAACACATTCTTTGATGATCTATTTGAAAGTAAGCAAAATCTTTCAGATGTGAAGAAAAAAGAAAAGAATAAAGCAATGAATAAAGAAATTGATGCGATCGTAAAAGATTTAGATAGTTTAGCAGTGGATGTTCCAAGGATAGATGTGAATAAAGCGGATCTGCGCATTCTATTAAATCAAGATACAGCTGAATTAAAAATGATGCAGGATGAGATTACGAAAGCGATTACTGATCAAATGTCAGTACCGATTCGCGATGATCGCTTAGTTGAAGCGAAGGCAAGTATCGAAAGATCGATTCGATATAGTTCAGTATTTCCAGAATCAGTAAAGGGTATTGGTATTCGAATCGCACGTTCTGCCCTCGTTGTGAATGAGACAAAAGATATTAAAGCAACGAAGGAAAGAATGGAGTTAGCGAGTGCTAATATTGATCCTACGCGTATTTTACAAGGTCAAATAATCGTCCAAGAAGGGCAAGTAATTGATCGTGAAATATATAGACAGCTAGAAATGACTGGTTTATTAAGCGATAAAGTATCGAATAAACCAATGATCGGTTTAGCGATTCTCATTTTATTACAAATGATCTTTTTCTATGCGATTTTCACATCAAATAAAGAAAAATCTAATTTCTCGAAAACGAGAGATCTTTTTATTACTGTATTAGTTTATATACTTGCGCTCGTATTAATGGAGTTATTAAATTTAATTGATGGAGAATTTGATGTCATCATAGGATTCTTATTCCCAGCAGCGATTGTACCTCTATTACTACGGATATTAGTTAGTGAGCGTTTGGCGATTCTAGCGACGGTTATGCTGGGGCTATCAGCAGGAATTATATTCCAAGAAGGTTATTCGACTGTCATGCAGATGGAAGTAGCGCTATATATGATTATTAGTGGTGTTAGTTGTTTAATTTTCACGAGAAGAATTGAAAATCGCTCGAAAATTTTACAAACGAGTTTCCAAGTAGCAGGAATCAATATTTTATTCATCGCTTTCTACTTATTATTAACGCAATCGAATTATACGTGGAATGAATTATTATTCTATTTAATAGCAGCGATTGTTTCAGCTGTTGTATCAGGTGCATTGACGATTGGTTTATTACCATTTATTGAATCGGCATTTGGCATTATTTCAAGCTTCCGATTAATCGAATTATCGAATCCGAATCACCCATTACTGAAAAAAATATTAATGGAAGCGCCTGGTACTTATCATCATAGTATTATGGTGGCGAATTTAGCAGAAGCAGCATGTGAAGCAGTTGGAGCGAATGGTTTATTAGCGAGAGTGGGTTGTTATTATCATGATGTTGGTAAGACGAAGCGACCTGGATTCTTTGTTGAGAACCAAATGAACGGCTTTAATCCACATGATCAGTTGCCACCGACGTCTTCTAGCGATATAATTATTGCCCATGTGGAAGATGGTGTGAAGATTCTAGAACAGTATAAAATGCCGAGAGAAATTATTGACGTAGCTGCACAGCATCATGGAACTACTTTAGTGAAATTCTTCTATTTCAAAGCGAAGGAATTAGATCCAGATGTCAATGAAGCGAACTTTAGATATTCTGGACCAAAACCTCAAACGAAGGAAAATGCTATAATTTGTGTAGCAGATAGTGTTGAGGCAGCAGTTCGTTCTATGAAAGAGCCAACAGCCGAGAAGATTAGAAATCTCGTTCATGCCATTGCACAAGATAAATTAATGGATGGACAATTTGACGAATGTGACCTGTCGATTAAAGAATTGAAGACGATTGAGAAAATTTTCTGCGATACATTGAACGGCACATTCCACTCGAGAATTGAATATCCAAAGGAAGAAAAAGCTTAGGAGGCTTTCATATGATTTTAGACATTGATTTTTTAGACGAAACAGACAAAGTAAAAGACAGCGATATTGAATTAGTGGAGAAATTACTTCAACATGCTGCAAAAGTAGAAAAAATTGAAGAAGGTACAGAGCTATCAATTACTTTTGTGACAAATGAAGCCATTCATGAAATTAATAAAGAATACCGTCAAAAAGATGCGCCAACTGATGTAATTTCTTTTGCATTAGAGGAGCTAGGTGAAGGCGAAACAGCAATCATAGCAGAAGGTATGCCTAGAATTTTAGGCGATGTCATCATTTCGATTGACCGTACAAGAGAACAAGCGGAGGAGTTTGGCCATTCATTTGAACGTGAATTAGGCTTCCTAGCAATTCATGGCTTCCTTCATGTTCTTGGTTATGACCATATGAATGAAGAAGATGAGAAAGTAATGTTTGGTAAACAAGATGAGATTTTAGAATCATTTGGTTTATCAAGAGATTCGAATGAACGTCACTAAATTTATTCGATCCTTCAAGTACGCACTTGAAGGAATTCTTTCCGCTATGAAGGAGCAGAATTTCAAATTTCACCTACTAGCTGTCGTAATTGTAATTATTGCAGCTGTATGGACGGGCATTAGTATGGTAGAATGGCTTGTAGTTATTTTGATCATGACACTTGTTTTATCATTAGAAATGATGAATTCGGCAATCGAGAGAGTAGTAGATTTAGTAACGACTGAAATTCACCCATTAGCAAAGTTAGCGAAGGATTTAGCAGCAGGCGCAGTGTTAATCGCTGCAATTGCAAGCGTGATTATTGGCTGTATTATCTTTTTGCCTAAATGGTTTTAATTTATTGGAATGGAGAGATCAACATGGATCATAAACAATTATTAGAGGAATCTAAAAAAGGACGCGAAAATGCATACGTTCCTTATTCAAAATTCCCAGTTGGCGCAGCTTTACTGTCAACGGACGGAGAAGTGTTCCATGGTTGTAATATTGAAAACTCAGGATACAGCTTGACAAACTGTGCTGAACGTACAGCGATTTTCAAAGCAGTTTCGAAAGGTATTCGTAGTTTTGAAGCTTTAGCAGTTGTTGCAGATACAGAAGGACCTGTAGCACCATGTGGAGCTTGTCGACAAGTTATTTCAGAGTTTTGCGCACCGGATATGCCGGTTTATTTAACAAATTTAAAAGGCGATGTTCAAAAAACGACGGTAGCAGAATTGTTACCAGGAGCCTTTACCCCGGAGGATGTATTGAATGCAACAAAATAATCAATTTAAATCAGGTTTCGTTTCTATTGTAGGACGACCAAATGTAGGTAAATCAACTTTCTTAAACCATGTAATTGGACAGAAAATCGCAATTATGAGTGATAAGCCACAAACAACTCGTAATAAAGTACAAGGTGTATTAACGGAAGATCAATCACAAATTATTTTCATCGACACACCAGGAATTCACAAACCTAAGCATAAATTAGGCGAATTCATGTTAAAAGTATCGAAAAATGCACTTCGTGAAGTAGAAGTAATTATGTTCATGATCAATGCGCAACAAAAGCTAGGACCTGGCGATGAGTACGTGATGGAGATGCTAAAAGGTACGAACACACCAGTATTTTTAGTAATCAATAAAATCGACATGATTCACCCAGATGAATTAATGAAGAAAATTGAAGAATACCGTAACGAATTTGATTTCGCAGAAGTTGTTCCGATTTCAGCTTTAGAAGGAAATAATATCGATACGCTATTAACAACAATCAAAAAATATTTACCAGAAGGACCTCAATACTATCCTGCTGACCAAGTAACTGATCACCCAGAACGATTCATTATTTCTGAAATGATCCGTGAAAAAGTTTTACACTTAACTCGTGATGAAGTACCTCACTCAATCGCAGTTGAAATTGAGAAAATTGCACGCGATGAAAATGATAAAGTTCGTGTAACAGCGAGTATTATCGTTGAACGTGATTCACAAAAAGGGATCATCATCGGTAAACGTGGATCAATGTTAAAAGACATTGGTATTCGTGCGCGTAAAGATATCGAAAATCTTTTAGGTTCAAAAGTATATTTAGAACTTTGGGTTAAAGTTCAAAAAGATTGGCGTGACCGTGCTTCACAATTGAAAGATTACGGTTACCGTGACGACGAATACTAAGAGGGAAGTGAGAGGCATTGCTAAGTAAATTAGAAGGCATTGTCTTAAAAAATAGAGCGTATGGCGAAACGAATAAAGTGGTCATTCTCATGACGGAGGAAGCGGGCAAGATTGCAACGATGGCTAGAGGCGCTAAAAAGCCTTCTAGTCGCCTTGCAGGTGTTACGCAACTATTTACTCATGGTAACTTTCTAGTTGCTAAAGGCAAGGGAATGGGGACTTTACAGCAAGGTGAGGCCATTTCATCTATGAGACATATTCAACAAGATATCATTGCGACTGCTTATGCAAGTTATGTTATTGAAATCGTGGATCGATTAGTTGAAAATGACAAACCAGAGCCAGGTGTTTTCCATTTGCTTAGACAGGCACTACAAGCGATTGAGGACGGTTATGATCCAGAGGCCATTTCACTTTTTGTTGAGTGGAAAATGTTGCCGTTCACTGGTGTACAGCCAACTTTATCGCATTGTGCTTGTTGTAGTGCTGTTGAAGGTGAATTTGCTTTTTCATTTTCACAAGGTGGTTTTTTATGCCACAGATGTTTTTATCAAGATCCATACATAATTAGATTGACACCTACCCAGTTAAAACTAATTCGTATGTTTTATACAACGCCAATTGATCAAATTGGGAATTTGACATTGAAAAAAGAGACGAAACGTTTTATTAAGAATATTGTTAGTACGATTTATGAAGAGCAATCTGGTATGCGTTTTAAGTCGAAAAATTTCATTACACAATTGGAGCGAACACCGTTGTTATTTGGTGACAAAGCGGAAGAAAAAGAAGAGTAAGTAATCAGTAGGTATTCATGTATTTTGTGAATGCCTATTTTTTTGGCCTTGAAAATGATATCATAGTTATAAAATACTATAAAAGAGGGTTTATTATGAAAATAATTATTACTTTACTCATGTCGTTTTGTTTATTTATATTTACAGTTCCTGAAAAAGTAAGTGCAGAAGGATTAGATCGTCCAGTGCCGACTCAAGAAGAAATTATAGATTATGTTCAAAATAAATCATTTGCGATTTCGAAAAAACAACCATATGATGTGAAACCAACTTTCGAAAACGTAGGGAAATCTTCGAGTAAAGATGCTATGAACATGATGAATTTAATTCGTCTTCTTAGTGGTATAAATTCTGTAAATGAAGACGAAAACTATTCTGAACTTGCACAATCAGCAGCATACATAATGAATCGAGGAAAGCAGTTTTCACATTACTTATCATTACCTGCTGGCATGAAAGAAGATGATTTGAGATTCCAAAAAGGGGAACATGGAGCGAGAAGTAGTAACCTTGGTAGTGGATATATGAATATTTCTGAATCGCTTATTTATGGATATATGTTCGATGATGATGATAGTAATATTGATGCAGTAGGACATAGAAAATGGTTGCTCGATCCTTCTTTGAAAAATATAGGTGTAGGAATCGTAAATGGTTACACTGCAACGTATGTCTTTGATAATATTAAAAGGATCAATAGGGATTTGCCGAATGTATTTGAATGGAGTGCAGCTCAAATAAATGAAAATAAGCAAAAGAAGATTGATCCGGAAATAAAAATTGCTTGGCCACCGGAACAAATCCCTATTCAATTTGTACAAAGTAGATTACCGTTTTCATTATCTTTAGGTGAAGCATTTGAAATCGATGAACCGATCATTCATATGACAAACATTTCAACAGGGCAGAAAATTGTAATTGATTCTAAAAAATTAACTAAAGGTCAGCATTATAGTGTTAGTGGTGATGAAATGGGGAGTTTGGAAGCTATAGTTTGGAGACCAAACACCGATAAAGTTGATTATCATAGTGGAGATCAATGGAAAATTAGAGTGGAAGGTTTGAAGAAAAATGGGCAAGATACATTTGTTGAATATGTTGTAAATCTATTTGATCTTCAAACGAAGTTGCCAGAATTAGAGCTTGAGAAGGGGTTAACTGTTTATAAAAATCAGGAGTTTTCAATTAAAAGCAAAAGGAAATATGATTATTCAATGGAATTTTTTTATTGGGAGCCGAGCTATAATGATTATGTATTTACAGGGAAAAATAAAAGTAATGTAAATAAAATTTACTCGAATTTGTATGAAATCAATAAAGTGGGGTTGTATGAAGTAGAGTTGGTTGACTATCCTTCAATAAAAACAGTAGTTAAAGTAATTAATAATCCAAAATTAGTTCGAGAAATTATTGCCCCTAAGAAGATTTCTATTAAAAAAGGGAAAACTGTTAAATTAAAAACTAAAGTATTACCAACTACTGCGGTAAATAAAAAACTTAAATATAGCTCTGCCAACAAGAAAATCGCGACAGTTTCTAAAGCAGGTTCTATAAAAGGAATTTCAAAAGGTAAAGCGATAATTTGGGTTCAATCTGCAAATAAAATTAAGAAAAAAATTCATGTAACCGTTAAATAAATTAGAAGAGGAAGAATGCAACCAATCGCTGCATTCTTCCTCTTGTTTTATTCATATAAAAATTCTTTGCCATCTAAATCATTCATTTCATGATACATAGATGTTTCCCAAAATAGAATATTCATTAATGGATTCTGAACGTATGGTAATTGATCATAATCAAATGTAATATTTTGCGAGTTTAATATTTGTTCATTCATATTGTGTAATTGCTTAGGTGTAAATTTATGTTCGGCAACATAAGAAAACATTTTTGAGAATTCAATATTCAAAATATCAGGTTGAATAGGTGAGACATTGGCACTTACTACTTTTAATGGGATATCGAATTGACCATTATTGACGATGAATAAATCGTCAAGTGCTTGGCCATCTGTAAGGTCAGCATCAAATTTAATAGAAAGTGTACCGTATGAAAAGATTCTATGAAGTTTTGCTTTCAAGATTTCACTTCCTTTAACTATACATGTTTATATAACTATTATAGTCTAGTTTGCTGGGGAACGATAGGGAGAAGTGTATGTAAAATAATTCGAAAAAAAGTAAGATATTTAATGTGGAATGAATGGGGAATTGATTTGGTATAAGCGAAAATCATCTTTCAAAAGGCTAATTTATTGTATTCGACCACCGAAGTAATGGAAGGGCAAGATGGACAAGTATGAGGAACCTTAGGCATCTCAATATAAAGGGCATACTTACCTTCAATTTCTTCAATTTTTGGTGGTTAATATATCTCTTAATCCTAGAATATTGATGTAGCACAGTTAACCATTTTTTAGCTTATTATTTATAAAGGAATTAGCGAGCAGTGCTTTTTTTCACATAGATCGATATTGAAAGTAATAATGTGAATTGTTTTAAGACCCCAACATTTATAATAGAACCAAAAAACCACCCTTTTTAATGAAAGAGGGTGGTTTGATGGGAAGTTCATTGAGTGTGAACGGAGCTTTCAACTTTTCTTTATATCCAGGTCAAAAGGCTACGCTTATGAGGTCCCTTCAGTCTTTCGGTTGAAAGTTAAAGAGCAACTTTCAATTCAAGCCTTGCAGGTACTCTAAGCGTGAGCGGCCTTTTTTCCTTTTAGTGATATCCAGGTCAAAACACCACCTCAGTAGGTCCTTTCAGATTTTCAATTGAAAGCGAAGAGCGTGCTTTCAATTGAAAACCTTCCAAGTACTTCTGAGGTGAACGGTGTTTTTCCCTTTTAATTAGAACTCCATTGATTTTTCAATGTATGCTTTTACGTCTGCGATTGGCATACGTTCTTGTTCCATTGTGTCGCGGTGGCGTACTGTTACCATGCCGTCTTCAGCTGAGTCGAAGTCGTATGTGATACAGAATGGTGTTCCGATTTCGTCTTGTCGGCGGTAGCGTTTACCGATTGATTGTGATTCGTCATAATCAACTGGGAATGCTTTGCGTAGGTCAGCCCATACTTCATTTGCGCCTTCAGCTAGTTTTTTAGAAAGTGGTAATACAGCTGCTTTAAATGGTGCTAGTGCAGGGTGGAAGCGTAATACTGTACGTGTGTCGCCGCCTTCTAATTCTTCTTCTTCGTATGCGTCACATAAGAATGCTAATGTCACACGGTCAGCACCTAGTGATGGTTCGATACAGTATGGCACATAGCGTTCGTTCGTTACAGGATCGATGTAAGTGAAGTCTTCGCTTGAATGTTCCATATGTTTTTTAAGGTCGAAATCTGTACGAGAAGCTACGCCCCAAAGTTCGCCCCAGCCGAATGGGAATTGGAATTCGATATCAGTTGTTGCATTAGAGTAGTGAGAAAGTTCGTCATCTTCGTGGTCACGTAGACGCATAGATCCTTCTTTCATTGATAGGTTTAATAACCAGTTTTTACAGAATTCTTTCCAATATGCATGCCATTCTAATTCAGTACCTGGCTTACAGAAGAATTCAAGTTCCATTTGTTCGAATTCACGAGTACGGAAAGTGAAGTTACCTGGTGTGATCTCATTACGGAATGATTTACCGATTTGAGCAATACCGAATGGTGTACGTTTACGCATAGAACGTTGAACGTTTTTGAAGTTTACGAAAATACCTTGTGCTGTTTCAGGGCGTAGGAAGATTTCATTTGTTGAATCTTCTGTAACACCTTGGAAAGTTTTGAACATCAGGTTGAATTGACGGATGTCAGTGAAGTCAGTTGAACCACAGTTTGGACATGCTACTTCGAATTCAGCCATTTTTTCTTTCATTTGGTCAAAGCTCATACCGTCAACGATAATTTCGTTACCTGTTTTAGCTAATGAAGCATCTTCGATAAGTTTATCTGCACGGTGGCGAGATTTACATGATTTACAGTCGATCATTGGGTCGTTGAAGTTACCAACGTGACCTGAAGCGATCCAAGTTTTAGGGTTCATAAGGATTGCTGCATCAAGACCAACATTATATTGTGATTCTTGAACGAATTTATCCCACCATGCTTTTTTAACGTTGTTTTTAAGTTCTACACCTAGTGGACCATAATCCCAAGTGTTTGCTAAGCCGCCGTAAATATCAGAACCAGGGAATACGAATCCTCTGTGTTTTGCTAAACTTACGATGCTTTCCATTGATTTTGTCATATAAATGACCTCCTATTTAATAATATAATGCAAAAAACACCCGTCTCCGGGCAAAATTTCTGCCCGGGGACGAGTGTATTATACCCGCGGTTCCACCCCGATTGACTATTTTCATAGTCCTCTTTAACATGCTATGGCTCCAGGATGCCTTTTCCGTTATCGCGTAGGCTTTCACCAGTTCCTACTCGCTGTTGAGGATAACATACTTATAATCCGTTCATTGCCTATATTGTTTGAAGATATTGTAACATGCAACACTTTTCTTAGCAATCTTTAGAAATATAGTATATAATAATTAGTGATTTAGTATAACACTTTTGAGGCGGTGAGTGATATCGAACTCAACAAACGTCAGGAAGAAATATTGGAAATCGTTAAAAATAACGGTCCGATTACCGGCGAGCAAATTGCAGAACGCCTTTTTTTAACACGTGCCACACTTAGACCCGACCTAGCAATCTTAACGATGGCAGGGTTTTTAGACGCGAGACCACGAGTTGGATATTTTTACTCTGGTAAGAAAACAGGGCAAGCAGTTGTTGAAAGTATGACGAACATGAAGGTCAAAGATTTCCAATCAATACCTATTGTTGTAGCAGAAGATATGTCAGTTTATGATGCCATCTGTCAGATGTTTTTAGAGGATGTTGGCACTTTATTTGTTGTAGATAAAAATGCTTATTTAACTGGGGTCTTATCAAGAAAAGATTTACTGAGAACGAGCATAGGTAGTCAAGATTTAAACCACATTCCTGTACATATTATTATGACAAGAATGCCGAATATTGCTTTTTGTTTTAAATCAGATGGTTTAATTCAAGCGGCGAATAAGTTAATAGAGAGACAAATCGATGCATTACCCGTTGTTGTAGAACATCCAGATGGGTATGAAGTCGTCGGTAGAATGACGAAAACAAACATTACACGCGCGTTTTTATCGTTAGCGGAAAACCACGATTTGTGAGGTGATGCACCAATGGAAAAAATTTTAGTATATGTCGTATCAGATTCAGTTGGAGAAACGGGCGAATTAGTTGCGAAAGCCGCAGTTAGTCAATTCCGACCAGGCCTTCAAAGTGTTGCATTCCAACGTTTTCCTCATGTCGAAAGTGCGGAACAACTTGTTGAAATTGTGCAATTAGCTGCTTCTCAAGAGGCATTAATCGTGTATACGCTCGTACAAGAGAATATGCGTAACACAATGAAGGAACAATGTGTAAAAGCAAATGTTGCTCATATTGATTTAATTGGTCCACTAATGGATATTTTAGCGGATTCATTACAAATTGAACCGATTGAAGAACCTGGCTTAGTTCGAAAATTAGATGATGATTACTTTAAAAAGATTGAAGCGATTGAATTCGCAGTAAAATATGATGATGGCCGTGATCCGAGAGGGCTATTAAAAGCCGATATCGTTTTAGTAGGTGTATCAAGAACGTCGAAAACACCACTTTCTCAATTTTTAGCGCATAAACGCTTTAAAGTGGCGAATGTTCCTTTAGTACCCGAAGTCGAACCTCCAGAAGAATTATTTTTAGTTCCTCCAGAGAAATGTTTTGGCTTGGTTATTTCACCAGAGAAATTAAACGGTATTCGCAAGGAAAGACTGATTGCACTTGGCCTAAATGACGGCGCGAGTTATGCGAAATTCGAACGTATAGATGAAGAAATTGCTCACTTCAAACGAGTGATTGATCGGATTGGCTGCCCTGTTATAGATGTAACGAATAAGGCAGTTGAAGAAACAGCGAACGATATTATGCATCGATTGCAAAAATAAGGTACGTAAGGAGTGGTCTTCTAAGACTGCTCCTTATTTTAATTGCTTATACGCGATTGTTTATTTGATTGAAAATTTAATGGAACTTTGTCCTCTTATTTACGTAAATAGTAGTAGATAAAAAAGTTTAGATGTTTTATAATGAAGAATCGTGGTAAAAACAAAGACAGTATCTTTCAGAGCCAATGAGATATTTTAAAAGAAAATCTCTCAAATTAGAAGGATATTGCGAACTTGTATTGAATAGAACATATAGCCAAGCAAAGATGGTGATAAAATGGCTCAAAGAATACCAGAAGAATTAATCGAACAAGTACGCTCACAATCAGATATTGTAGATGTCATTAGTGGATATATGCAATTGACTAAAAGAGGTCGAAATTATTTCGGCTTATGTCCATTTCATGGAGAGCAGACACCTTCATTTTCAGTAAATAGTGATAAACAGATTTTCCACTGTTTCGGATGTGGTGCTGGTGGTAATGCCATTACATTCATGATGGATATCGAAAATCTTTCATTCCAAGAAGCGGTTAGTAAGCTTGGAGATCAAGTCGGAGTTCAAGTTGAAGTGTCAAACACAGGTCAGCATGAGCGTCAAACTACACCGGTTTCCCCTGAAGAGGAACGAATGAAGGAAGCACATATTTTAGCAGCTGAATATTTCCAAAATCTACTATTAAATACTGAGCAAGGTGAAGAAGGTCTTAACTATCTTGAAGGCCGTGGTTTCACGCGTGACATGATTGAGACATATGGGATTGGTTGGAGTCTTCCAAATTGGGATGCTTTAACTACTTTGTTACAACATAAAGGTTTTACCCTTGATGAAATGGAACAATGTGGTCTCATCATTAAACGAGAAGATGGTTCTGGATATTTTGATCGATTTAGAAGTCGTGTAATGTTTCCCATTCGAGATGATGTCGGGAAGATTATCGCATTTTCAGGTCGTGTCATTAATCAAGAGGGCGAAAATGCAAAATATATGAACAGCCCAGAATCACCTATATTTCATAAGAGCCAAGTCCTTTACAATTTAGACCAAGCCAGACCAATTGTTCGAAAAGAACGAAAACTCATTATTTTTGAAGGATTTATGGATGTTTTAGCAGCTAAAAATGCGGGTGTTCATAATGGAGTAGCAACAATGGGAACTTCATTAACGCCACAGCATATCCAAAAAATCCGAAGAATAACGAATCAAATTATTGTTTGTTACGATGGCGATAATGCCGGCTGGGAGGCAGCAAAAAGAGCTGCAGATATGTTAACTGCAGAAAATTTAACCGTTGAGGTTGCTGTACTTCCGGCAGGGTTAGACCCGGATGATTATATACGCAGTAATGGAGCGGAGAATTTCCGCGAAAAAATTATAGCGGAGCCAATGTCATTTGTAAGTTATATGATGATGTATGCGAAGCGTAACAAAAACTTTCAATATCCGAATGATGTCCAGCAATATGCGGATGAAGCTTTATCTTATTTAACAACAGGCATTTCCCCAATTGAAAAAGAGCTTTACTTAAAGCAAATTTCAGAAGATACGCAAGTTTCGTTGGAAACTTTACAAGGTCAGTTACGTCTTAAAGAGACTCAAAGTAGTGATCGCGCAAATGCGACTCCACAAAAACACTTTAATGAGCCAAAGCAACTACAACAAGCGACGCCGAAAAAGTCTTATACAGCGATTGATCGTGCTGAAAGACTGTTATTGTCTCATATGCTTCATAGTTATGATGTCGTTGAGTCAATGAATTTAGAAGCTCCTTTTGTTCGAGAAGACTATATAGCAATCTTTGTCCATTTGATGGGCTTTTATGAAACACATGATAAACCAGACTATCAGCGCTTTGCTGAAGTTGTTGAAGATCGTGAATTACGTAAGATTGTCATGGAAGCTGCAATGGCTGATCGAGATCCGGATCATACTGATGAGGAAATTGCCGATTGTCTGAAACAAGTTAAAAAGTATAAAATCCAACAACAAATAGCAGACAAGAAACACGCAGTCCAACAAGCTGAACAGCTGCGTGATTTACAAAGTGCAATTGCACTTTCTCAGGAAGTTATTGATTTAAAAAAATCACTAGCATTACTTTAAAAAAGAGTGCTAGGAGGAGGAAGACACCTATGGCAGAAAAAGCTAAACGTACAAAGAAAGCAGTCGCAAAACCAACGAAAGTAGAACATGAACATTCTTTAGAGGACATGAAAAAAAGTCTTCTTGAAGCTGGTAAAAAAGCGGGCGAATTAACTTATAAAGAACTAGCCGATAAATTAAGTGCTTATGAAATGGAAGCCGATCAAGTAGAGGAATTCATTGATAAGTTAGAATCAAATGGTATCGAATTAGGCGGTAAAGAAGGCGACGAAGAAAACTTAGAAAGATTATTAAAAGCCGGCGACAATTCTGCTGAAACTTTTGATTTAAACGATTTAAGTGTCCCTCCAGGCGTTAAAATCAACGATCCAGTTCGTATGTATTTAAAAGAAATTGGTCGTGTAGATTTATTAACTGCTGAGCAAGAAATTAGTCTTGCTGAAAGAATTGAGCAAGGAGATGACGCTGCTCGTAAACGTCTAGCTGAAGCCAACTTACGTCTAGTAGTAAGTATTGCGAAACGCTACGTTGGTCGTGGTATGTTATTCCTTGATTTAATTCAAGAAGGTAATATGGGTCTAATTAAAGCCGTTGAAAAATTCGATTACCGCAAAGGTTTCAAATTCTCAACTTATGCAACATGGTGGATTCGTCAAGCGATTACCCGTGCGATTGCTGACCAAGCACGTACAATTCGTATTCCAGTGCATATGGTCGAAACAATCAATAAATTAATCCGTGTACAACGTTCATTACTGCAAGATTTAGGACGCGAACCATCACCTGAAGAAATCGGTGAAGAAATGGATCTTACGCCAGAAAAAGTGCGTGAAATCTTAAAAATTGCACAAGAACCAGTATCTCTTGAAACACCAATTGGTGAAGAAGACGATTCTCACTTAGGCGATTTCATTGAAGATTCTGAAGCGCAATCACCTTCAGATCACGCAGCATATGAGTTATTAAAAGAACAACTAGAAGATGTTTTAGACACATTAACTGACCGTGAAGAAAATGTACTACGTCTTCGTTTCGGTTTAGATGATGGCCGTACTCGCACACTCGAAGAAGTAGGTAAAGTATTCGGTGTAACGCGTGAACGTATCCGTCAAATTGAAGCAAAAGCATTACGTAAATTACGCCACCCATCACGTAGTAAACGTCTGAAAGATTTCTTAGAATAAAGTCAGTTTATATTTTTAGGAAAATATGACTTAATGAAAAGCACCTCAAATGATAGAAGAGACTATCATTTAGAGGTGCTTTATTTGGTTCTACAATAAATAACGTTGGTGAAGAAAAAGCACCGATCTCTCATCAGATCGGTGCGGAAACTTCAGTAACGTTATTTTTATTCGAAAAAATAGAAAACAAGTGAGTTTCCCTATAGAATAAAAGTCTCGAACCAATAAACTAAGGGGGAGAATCACTTGTCTATTAATCATGATATTCGAAATTTACTCGATATTCAAGACCTAAATATTCACAACAACATTTGACGCA
The DNA here is from genome assembly GCF_003143955.1 of Kurthia zopfii. Lineage (GTDB taxonomy): Bacteria > Bacillota > Bacilli > Bacillales_A > Planococcaceae > Kurthia > Kurthia zopfii. The sequence goes on from NZ_QFVS01000001.1 coordinate 193,711, forward strand.
AAGCCAAAAAAATAAATTTTGTTAAAATTAGAATGTTAGAAATGTAATTGCATATTTTCACAAAAATACTCCTCTTACTAGGGTGTAAAATAAGGGATACTAAAGGTAAAGACAGAGCCAACATTTTGCACACAATCAACATACAGTTGACCATTATGATTCTCAATTATATGCTTACATACAGCTAAACCAATTCCTGAAGAGTCAGTAGAAAGTGCTTTTGACTTTGTATAGTTAACATCGAAAATAAAAGGGAGATGTCTTGGATCGATGCCACTGCCAGTATCACGTATAATAAAATCGACATATTCATCACGTTTGATCATGGAAAATGAAATTGAACCTGCTTTTGTATGCTTTACCGCATTTTGAATTAAATTCATTAATACTTGTTCAATCCTTTGTAAATCAATAGAAAGCAATAATTCACCTTCGAGCTCCATCTCACTTGAATAATTCAAATGTGTTTGATTTACATCAAATAAAAGCTGGGAGTTAAGGTCGAAAAAAAGACTTTGTGCAGACCAAGTTTCAAAATTCATTTGGAAAGTTCCAGTTTCTAATTTAGATAAGTCAAATAAATCTTGTATCATTTGATTCATTGAAAATAATTTTTCTCTACTTCGTACTAAATAATCTTCAACTACCTTGGGTTCAGTTACAATTCCGTCAACGAGTAAATCAATAAACCCTATAACTGAAGTAAGTGGTGCTCTTAAATCATGTGAAATTAATTTAAATGAATTTTGTAGATTGTTCTTTGAATATTCTATATTCTGATTAGTCTCAAGTAATTTATTATTTAATTGTATGAGTGAATCTGTTCTGTTTTGAATAATGGATTCTAAATTTGATACTATAGTATTTTGACTAATAAAGTGAACTATTTGTGTAGCAATCATTGTAACTCGTTGAATATCAGTATTTTTGAATGCGCTTGAAATATGATTGTTTTTAAAGGATAGGATAGCAGCAATTTCTTCATCTTGAATGATTGGTAAATAAAATACTGATTTCGAATTATTTGAATTTAGATTGAATGATAGAATATTGTCGTCAGTATTAATTTGGACTAACTCACGACTATTTGAAACTAAATTCAGTATATTTTCTGTGTTTGGATCGACAAGATGAAATGCCAAAAGATCTTTACAAATTACTTTTGAGAAACTTTGTGTTGTCACAATAAAATCAATTTCTTGAACTGAATAATTATACCAAGTACATTTTGTCGCACCAGAATTTTTCAAAAGTAATAAACAAGCTGAGTTTAATAAATGATCTATTGAAAAATCTTCCGTATAAAGTTGTGTGAATTCACTAATTAAAGGTAAATCTGAGTTACTCGGCACTGTCGAATTGGAATTAAAAATAGTGTTAGAAAAATGAGGGTTTATTCTTTTCCATTCAGCAATAATATTTTTTGCTCCCCATTTCACTAATGCAAGAAACCCCTGTTCTAAATAACTTTTACCAGCAATGACATTATCAATGGAAAAGCAATATAAAGCGGCTCTTTCACAACATATTGCTTCATCATGTAGGTGTTTATATTGTTTGCTAGTTTGTATTGAACGATCATAACAAGAAAGAATTAATGAAGTATTGCAACTACTTCTTGCTTCTTCAGCTTTGAGTAAAAAATACATATGTTGAAAATTGTTGATTTGAAGTTTAGACCATTTCTCAATAATCTTAATATTACGTTTCAGTTTAGATTTGAATTTTCTCATTTTTGTTTTTGATACCTGCATTTGATCAACTTCATCAAAGTAAACTAAATCAAAAAGAGCGATTGATTGGATAAAAATAGTATGAGGCATAATAGGAAGTACAGAAACGCTTTGTTCAAAATCTATTAATTTTAATAAATAATGTTTCAATTGAATTTTCTCTTTCAATAGAAATGCAGGGACTGTCAATATTTTTGTGTAAATGACTTTTCAACCTTTCAAGGTAGATGACCACTTTTGTATTCAAATAGACTTGTTCGAAGCTTTGATTTGGATATCTAGGAAAGGGCTAGCCCTTTCCTAGATATCCAAATTTCGCGCTGGCTCGTCCCGGTTAGTTTGTCGGTTCGTGCAGTTGCTCAAACATCTCTTCTAGTTTGGCACGGGCCTGATTAAAACCGATGTGACAACGTGTGGCGAAACGTTGATTGTAGTCTTCGAACTGTGCCACTAAGAAGCGTTCCAGTGATTCTTCGTTCGGAAACTGTTCCTTACGCTTCGTATATTTTTTGATTTGTTTATTAAAAGATTCAATTAGATTTGTCGAGTAGATGCTTCGCCAAATTGCTTTTGGAAACTGATAAAACGTGAGTAAATACGGATTATCAAGTAAGCTCTGTGTAACTTTTTTATACGATTTGCTCCATTTCTCGCAGAATTGCCCAAGTGCTAGCGCAGCTGCTTCGGCGTCCTTGGCCTGGTGAATCGTTTTAAAATCTTCGCAGACTTCCTTGCGATCCTCTACGCGCACTTTATGCATGATATTGCGACCGACATGAACTAAACATACTTGATATTTGGCCTTTGGAAAGACACTAATAACAGCGTCAGCCATGCCTTTTAAGCCGTCTGATACGAATAATAAGACGTCTTCTACACCACGGTCTTTCAGCTCTTCTACTAGCTCTTTCCAGTTGTAAGCAGACTCCGTTGGGGCAATCGTGTAAGCGAGCACTTCTTTAGAGCCGTCTTCGCGAATACCAACAGCGATATAGACGGCTTCCTTTGACACCGTATCACGACGCACGGCAATATACGTTGCATCTAAATACACGCATACATAGCGATTGTGCAGCGAACGTTTATTAAACGCTTCAACCGTTTCTGATACAGCTTTTGTCATGTTTGAAATCGTTTGTAGCGTATAATGATGCCCGTACATTTTCTCGATTAATTGCGCGATTTCAGACATCGTAATCCCTTTTTTAAATAGGTGAATCACGGTATCTTCTAACGTATCGTTTGAGCGCTTATACGGAGCCACTGTCTGTTGTTTGAACTCGCCATTACGATCACGAGGGATTTGAATCGCTAAATCACCGTACTCCGTGTGAAGTGTACGCGAATAAGACCCATTGCGTGAGTTGCCTGAATTAAAGCCGATACGATCATATTTTTCATAATCAAGAAATTCGGTTAGTTCTGTCGCCAGTAGCGAATTGATTGCCATTTCCAAGTGCGAACGAAAAACCTCGGTAATATCTTGTTTTTTCACTAGTGCATCGACAATTTCTGTTGTAAACTGATTCATAGGGAAGACCTCTTTTCTAGGATTAGTTGTGGTGACTTAATTCTACCAAGAAAAGGTCTTCCTTTTTTATTGAAATTTTTCATTTACACAAAATATTTTATACTCTCGGTTTATTATGACAGTAAAGAAGTATATAAAAAAGGAGAGTTAATACCTTTATTTGTTAAAGAGAAAAATTTATTGTTTTATTTACTTGAAAATAAAGGGCGAATATTGAGCCTTGACCAAATAATTGATCGTGTTTGGGGAGTTGACGGGGTTGAGGACACAAAAGTTGTTTCTGTAAACATTAGTACGCTAAGAAGGAAATTGGAGGACAATCCATCGAAACCGGTATATATCCACACAAAAAGAGGATATGGGTATCAGTTTTCAATGTGAAATTAAACAATGTAGGTTTTTTCAATAGTTTATCTTCTATAAGGATAATTTTTGAATATCGTAGATTAGCAGTATTATTTCTCATAGGCATACCTTGTCATAAGCATATAAAAAGTGTAAGTAGTGTGTGTTTTCAATTGTATTTAATACCATTCGCATAGTTATTAACTGAAAATTCTTGGAATATTAGTGCATATCCCCTTTACTAATGAAAGTTCATTAGTAAAGGGGATATGTGTTTTTCTAAAATATAAAAGAATGCTACCGATAAAATACATAGATAGCCTTAAATAAGGAGGGCAACTATGGAAAAGGATCAACAGAAGAAAGCGGTTATTTTAAAAGAAATTTCATTTTGGAAAACGAATAGTCTTTTGCCTGAACATTATTGTGATTTTTTAACACAATTATATACAGAGGGGAAATCTTTAACTGAAGAAGGAGAGAAGCATCTGGCTGAACAGTCAATTCTTCAAACCGAAAAAGCATCATTAGGTAAGACCTTTGTGCTAGTTCTTTCTGTTCTACTCGTAATCGCTTCTATAGCATTAATGTTCATTTTCTCGCAGAACTTTGTCTGGGTTCCGATGATTATTAGTGCCGTATTACTAATTGGAGTCGCTTCATACATATTAAAAACCGCTCATAATCCAACTTTAACAACTACATTTGCCTATGCGACAGCGGCGTTACTATTATTTTCGATATCGGTTAAACTTGCTGGATTATTTGCCCCAGAAAACCAAATTGCGATCTGGGCAGTATTAATAATGAATTGTTTAATCTGGTTAATTGTTGGGATTTCTCGAAAACTAATTTATTTCACGATTTCTGGCGTACTTGGCATACTCGTAATCGTTTTTTATTGGATCTTCGCATAAATCCTTATCCATTTATGTCGCATTTGGAAATTTTTATGAATAGATTGTAGAAATTGGATATTATTACTTTTCGTTTTAGCTCACATGAAGTACAATGAAATTGTTGAGTAATTCTATTATGAGAAAAAAATTCAATTTTTAGGGAGGGCTATTTATGAAGAAAAATCCTGTTGTACCTTATCTACTTATTATCGCTTTTGGTTTAGGCCTTATTTTCTTTATGTCTTTAAGCGGTGCAGATAAGAAAAATGAAGCAGCTAAGAAGGAAGATGCAAAAACTGAACAAACTGGTGGCGACAAAGAGTCAGCAAGTTCAGGAGAAGCAGATCCGAAAGCAATCACATCTGCAAAATGTATTAGTTGTCACGGTGATGATTTAAAAGGAAGTATGGGACCATCACTTCACGGCACTGGTTTAAAAGCAGCTGACGTTGAAAAAGTTATTAAAGATGGTAAAGGTAGTGGCATGCCGGGCGGACTTTTAACGGAAGACGCAGAAATTAAGGCAGTTGCCAAGTATATTGAAGGTTTGAAATAATTCGAAACGTAGTAATGCTAATAAACATTAGCGTTACTACGTTTTCTTTCTTTTCATTCATTAAATTATTCGCTACAATATGATATGTAGAAGGGAGGGCATAGATCAATGAATGCCCAAAGATTATCGAAAAGATTAGAAAAAGTAGCTTCATTTGTACCAGAGGGTGCAGTTGTAGCAGATATAGGTTCAGATCATGCATACTTGCCATGCTATTTGGTGAATAAAGGGATTGTAGACAAAGCAATTGCAGGTGAGGTTGTAAAAGGACCATATGAATCAGCATGTAACGAAGTGAAAAAAGAAAAACTTCAAAATCAAATCGAAGTAAGATTTGCGGATGGAATGGAAGCAATTTCTGCAGAAGATGGTGTAACAGCAGTAACGATCGCAGGAATGGGTGGACCATTAATCGCAAGTATTTTAAATAAAGATTTATCGAGATTAGAAACGGTCGAACGATTGATTTTACAACCGAATATCCATGCGATTTCAATTCGCCAATGGGCTAAAGTGAATGGCTGGAAAATTGTCGATGAAGCCATCTTAATGGAAGATGACAAAATCTATGAAATAATTGTATTAGAACGTGGAGAAGAACAACTTTCAGAAGCGGAATTATTAATGGGGCCGTTTTTATTGAAGGAAAAAAATGAAGTGTTCGTTCAAAAGTGGCTTGGAGAAATTAAGCAATGGCAATTCATTTTAGAATCGGTGAAAGCTGTCATGCAAACAGAGCCAATTAAAGAGAAGATTATTGAAACAAACGCGAAAATCCAGTTAGTTGAGGAGGTTTTATAGTTGAAACATTCGAATGGTCAAACGATTATTCAAATTTTCGAATCTTGGTCACCGAAGAAATTAGTAGCAATGGAAAATGATCCAATAGGGCTTGCGATTGGTACACTTAATAAAGATGTTTCTAAAGTTTTAGTTACTTTAGATGTGAATGATGCAGTTGTGGATGAAGCAATCGAAAAAGGTTGTCAGTTGATTATTGCGCATCACCCACCAATTTTCCGTAAACTACCGAATTTAAGAACGGATACACCTCAAGGTCAATTATTTGAGAAATGCATTAAGAATGATCTTGCAGTTTATGCGGCACATACGAATTTAGATGTTGCGACAGGTGGCGTCAATGATCTACTTGCAGAAGCATTGCAATTAAATGATTGTGAAGTACTTGTACCAACTTATTCTGAAAAATTATATAAATTAGCTGTTTTTGTACCAACTTCGCATGTTGAAAAACTTCGCACAGCGTTTGCACAAGTAGGCGCGGGCAAATTAGGGACATATGATAGTTGTAGCTTCCAAACAACCGGAGAAGGCATGTACAGAGCGTTAGAAGGTGCGAATCCATTCGTAGGTAATGTAAATGAACTTCATCGTGAAGAAGAAGTGAAACTAGAAGTAGTCGTACCAGAGTCGGAGAAGAAAAAAGTAATTCGTACAATGCTTAAAAATCACCCTTATGAAGAAGTAGCATATGATTTAATAACACTTGATAATGAATCAAAACCATTAGGTCTAGGTAGAATTGGCAAACTTGAAGAAGAAATGACACTTGAACAATTTGCTCAACATGTTAAAAAAACGCTTCAAGTTCCACAAGTTCGAGTAGTCGGTGCTTTAAATTCTACTATTCATAAAGTGGCTGTTCTTGGTGGCGATGGGAATAAATATATCGGTGCAGCGAAATATGCTGGGGCAGATGTGTTTGTAACGGGCGATCTATATTTCCATGTTGCGCAAGATGCGGAAACGATGGGATTATCAATTGTAGATCCAGGGCATCATGTCGAAAGCGTTATGAAAAAAGGTGTAGCAGTTAAAATGACGCAGCTATGCGAAGAACAGAAAGTAAATTGTGAGTTCATCATAAGCGAACTTTCAACAGAACCATTTACATTTGTATAAGTAAAAAGATCAGTCCGCAATGGACTGATCTTTTTTAGTAAGGTTCGATACGTGTAACAGGTTTTGGTTCTTTGATCTTTGGTAAGATTTTATCAATTGTGACAGAACGAGTTAAATGATGCGTCTCAACATCGTTTGGATCATATTGATCAAGGAATCGAATGACTTCTTTAACAATTGGCGTTGGCGTAGAAGCACCAGCAGTAACGCCGACTGTTTGGATGCCTTCCAACCATTCAAGTTTTAATTCAGATAAATCAGAGATACGGTAAGATTTCGTATTTGCGATTTCTTCAGATACTTGCGTTAAGCGGTTAGAGTTATTACTTTTTGGATCGCCAACGACAATTAATAGTTCAGCTTGGTCAGCTTGTTTAGCAACAGCCTCTTGTCGAACTTGAGTCGCAAGACAAATCTCTTCATGCACTTCAATATGTGGATATTTTAATTTTAATGCTTCCATTAAAGAGTGAACATCCCATTGTGACATCGTTGTTTGATTCGTCACGAGTAATTTTTCAGTCGTGATATTCAACGCTTCAACGTCTGGGATATGCTGAACTAAATGAACATGATCAGGTGCTACACCAATAGCACCTTCTGGTTCAGGGTGACCTTTTTTACCGATGTAAATAATGTCATAACCTTCTTTAGTTTTTTCTTCAATTAAAGTATGTGTCACTGTCACATCAGGGCAAGTAGCATCGATTGATACTAAACCTTTGCGACGCGCTAACTCACGTACTTCAGGTGAAACACCATGAGCGGTGAAAATAACGGTACCCGATTCCACTTGTTCTAAAATTTCTAATCGGTTCGATCCATCTAATGTAATAATTCCTTCAGCTTCGAAGGCGTCAGTTACATGTTTATTATGAACAATCATTCCTAAAATAAAGATAGGACGAGGTAATGTTTTATCTAATGCAGCGTTTCGAGCAATAACCATTGCATCGACAACTCCGTAACAATATCCACGAGGGGTAATTTTTACAACTTTCATTCTAACGAACTCCTTTCAATACACAGTATCTACATTATAAACGAGGTAGCATACTTATACAATTGAACGACTCAGAAACAAAAAAGTTCTTTAAAAACATTTGACATGGACTAAATTGTTTCGGTATGATAACGAAATGTGCTACTTGAACGGGAATCATGTTACAATGTAGAAAGCAAGTGAGGAGTGACGAAATGTCAAAATATACAGATTATAATTTTCAGCCGTTTCTAAGAGACGCGATTGAGAAATTAGGTTTTACAGAACCAACTCAAATTCAAAAAGAAATGATCCCTTTAATTCAAAAAGGGAAAAGTGCCATTGGCCAATCACACACGGGTACAGGGAAAACACATAGTTTCCTTATTCCAATCGTAGAAAGAATTCGTCAAGATAAAGAGGAAGTACAAACAGTAATCGCTGTACCTACTCGCGAATTAGCGCAACAAATCTTCGGTGAATTAGCTAAGTTAATTGAAGGTTCAAATATCCAAACAAAATTATTTATCGGTGGTACGGATAAACAACGTTCAATTGATAAATTAAAAACACAACCACAAATTGTTGTAGGTACACCGGGTCGCCTGCGCGATTTAGTAAATGAACAAGCTTTATTAGTTCATACTGCACAAGTTCTTGTAGTGGATGAAGCGGATTTAGCATTCGACATGGGCTTCATTGAAGACATCGATCAATTCGCATCACAAATGGGCGACAACCTAGAAATGTACGTATTCTCAGCTACTGTACCAGAAAGCTTACAACCATTTTTACGTAAGTACATGGCTTCTCCAGTGCATGTACAAATGAATGATAAGCGTCCAGTTGCGGAAAACTTAGATTTCTACTTAGTACCAACAAGAAGTCAGTCTAAAAATGAAAAATTACTAGAAGTAATCAAGTCAATTAATCCGTATTTATCAATTATCTTTGTTAACACACGTAAACAAGCGGATTATGTAGCGAACTTCTTAGCGAATAATGGCGTTAAAGCGGGTCGTATTCATGGTGATTTAACACCACGTGACCGTAAACGTATGATGAAACAAATTCGTGAACTTGAATTCCAATATATCGTAGCGACTGATTTAGCAGCACGTGGTATCGATATTCCAGGGATTTCACATGTCATTAACTATGAATTACCACAAGATCTTGAATTCTTTATTCACCGTGTAGGTCGTACTGCGCGTGCAGGTAATAAAGGTCAAGCCATTACAATTTTCGAACCTTCAGAAGAAGATGCAATCGCTCGAATTGAAAAAATGGATATTTCTTTTGTCATGAAAGATATTAAAAACAATGAATTAGTAGATATGAAAGATCGTCACACGCGTCAAAAACGTGATGGAGCTAAAAAAGAAGACGACATCGATCGGATCGCTAAATCAAAAGTCCGTAAACCGAAGAAAGTTAAGCCAGGTTACAAACGTAATATGCGTTGGGAAATGGACAAAATCAAGAAGAAAGAACGCCGTAAACGCGCTCGTTCTAGAACGAAAAACTAATATTTTACTGGAGGTCTGAAGATGTTATTAGGATCACATGTGTCAATGAGTGGTAAAAAAATGTTGTTAGGCTCTAGTGAAGAAGCTGCTTCTTATGGAGCAACTACAATGATGGTTTACACTGGTGCGCCTCAAAATACGCGCCGTAAGCCACTTGAAGAGTTAAATATTGAAGCGGGTAAAGCTCATATGGAAGCAAACGGCATCTCTAATTTAGTCGTTCATGCGCCGTATATTATTAATATTGCGAATACAATCAAACCAGAAGTATTTGGTCTAGGTGTTGAATTTCTTCAAAAGGAAATTGAACGAACTGCCGCTTTAGGCGCTAACCAAATCGTTCTTCACCCAGGCGCTCATGTAGGTGCTGGACCAGAAGCTGGTATTGCTAAAATTATTGAAGGTTTGAATGAAGTGTTATCTGTAGATGCGCCTGTTCAAATTGCTTTAGAAACAATGGCTGGCAAAGGTTCTGAATGTGGACGTACATTTGAAGAATTAGCGATGATTTTTGATGGCGTTAAAAATAACGATCGTCTATCGGTATGTTTCGATACTTGTCATACACATGATGCTGGTTATGATCTAATCAATGATTTAGATGGTGTACTAGCACAATTTGACCATTATGTTGGGTTGAAAAATATTAAGGTCCTTCATATTAATGATAGTAAAAATCCAATTGGCGCTCACAAAGACCGACATGAAAATATCGGCTTTGGTCATATCGGATTCAAAACATTAAATGAAATTGTTCATCACGAAGCATTCGTAAATGTTCCGAAAATTTTAGAAACACCGTGGGTAGGTTTAGATAAGAAAAAATCTAAAGCGCCATATAAGTTCGAAATTGAGCAATTACGAAATGGTGTATTCTCTGAATCACCGATCGCTGAAATGAAAGAACAGTAAATAGAACCACTTAGAATTGTCATTATTCTGAGTGGTTTTTTTGTGGCTCTTTGTCAAATAACGTTGGTGAGAGTTTTCAATTGAATAAAAATCGATTGGTTTGAGCGAGATCACGTTTCATTTATGAAGCGTGGCTCGCTCTTTTTAAATGGAAATGTAAGTAGATTCGAT
>NZ_QFVS01000020.1 GCF_003143955.1 Kurthia zopfii
GGTCGAGCTTCGTTCAAAAGTTACAATACAAAGCCGATTGGTACGGCAAGACGATTGTACAAATTGATACATGGTTTCCTTCTAGTCAGCTCTGCTCGCATTGTGGGCAGAATGACGGAAAGAAAGGTCTTTCGATTCGACAATGGTCTTGTACGCATTGTGGTACACAGCATGACCGTGACATCAATGCGAGTATCAATATTCTTAATGAAGGATTACGACTTCATACGTTGGGCTAACAGCCTATATAAACCGTAGGAACTACGGGGTTAGCTCGGTCAAATAAGAGAAACCGCTGCAAGTAAAGAAATACACTTGCAAGTACGCTCTATTCCCAAGAAGCTCCCACTTCAAGCGTGAGGAACCGCAAGGTTTAGCTAAGTGGCGAGTAGTTCACAAGGAGTGTTATTTATGGAAGATAATAAATGGATCAAAGTAATTTTACACGCAAGTGCTTTTTTCGCACCGTTTTTAGTGCCGATTTTATTCATGTTACTGATTCAAGATGACCGAGTGAAGTCATTATCAATTCAAGCGCTACTATTCCAAGTGGTGATGTATGTTCTAATGGCAATTTCAGGTGTCCTTTCGTTCATCTTAATCGGAATACCATTCTTAATCGTTTTTGGTATCATGACAGTTGTTGTACCAATTATCGGAATCGTGAATGCAATTTCGGAAAAAGACTGGCAATACCCAATCGTTGGTCGCTGGGTATAATCTGTTCAAAACCACACTTATTACAGAAGTGTGGTTTTTTCTTTGCTTCAAATCCTTTGAGTTGCATTCGATTAGTTGGATTTATTATAATAAAGTCAAAGATAGTCAAAGTCAGTATAGTGAAGGGTGTGAGAATACAAAGTGAAAAATATGTCGAATATTATTGAACAATATTTGAAAGAAATAATTGAAGCAGGCGACAGTAGCCATATTGAGATTAAACGAAGCGAAATTGCAGATCGTTTTCAATGTGTCCCTTCACAAATTAACTATGTAATTAACACGCGATTTACAGCTGAAAGAGGTTATATCGTTGAGAGTAAGCGTGGTGGAGGCGGATATATTCGCATTCTCCGAGTACGAGCAAACTCACAAATGGAATTGATCGACAATATATTAGATCAAATCGGACGACAAATTTCTCAAACTGCGACGGAGCATATCGTCTATCGACTATTAGACGAGGAAGTGCTGACAAAACGCGAAGCCAAAATGATTTTAGCAGCGGTGAATCGAGAGGTCATCGCGATTGAATTACCTTATAGAGATCAATTACGTGCGCGCATTGTAGTATCGATGCTAACGACGATTAAATACGAAAAAGAATAGTAAAGAGGGTGTATTCGGATGATTTGTGAGAATTGTAAACAACGACCTGCCACAGTTACAGTAACTGTTAACCGTGATGGAGAACAGATTATTAAACATTATTGTGATGTATGCAGTGGGCAAAATGATTTTGTAAATCAAGAAGCAAATCCAACCTCACTTGATCAAGTATTTTCAAGTTGGTTCGGTATGCCGGCGTGGTCAACGGATGCACCAAAGAAAAACGAGCAGCAAATGAATCAAGTAAGTTGTAAGCAATGTGGCATGACGTATCATCAGTTTTTACGTGATGGGAAGTTCAATTGCCCAAGTTGCTATGACGCTTTTCATGAAGAGTTGCCATCTATTTTCAAAAAAATTCATAATGGCGCAACCGAGCATACAGGAAAAGTGCCGAGTGGAATTAATCAAGTTTATCAATTGAAAAAGCAAATAGAATCACTTCGTCAAGATATGAAGGCATTAGTCCAAAATGAACAATTTGAAGAAGCGGCTGTTGTCCGTGACGAAATTCGAGAGTTAGAAAATAGAATTCTTGAAGGTGGTGGTTCAAATGAAGAAGTTTGAGGATTTTCTAAGTGAACATCCTGCACAGTGGATGGTTGGCGACAAGGAGCATGGCGATATTATTATGAGTACACGGGTTCGACTTGCTCGTAATATGGAAGAAATGCATTTTCCTAGAGCCGCTTCTGAAGAAGATATTTTATCCGTCGACCGAGATGTAAGTGGTGCGATTTTGGATGATGAAAATCTACCGTATCAATTTTCACATTTTGACTTATCGGACAAGACGGTTGTGCAGAAACAAGTACTCGTTGAAAAACATTTAATTAGCCCGCAATTAGCAGGTCAAAATAAACATGGTTCAGTCTTAATTTCAGAAGATGAATCTATTAGCATTATGATCAATGAAGAAGACCATATTCGCATTCAGTGCATCGAACCAGGGTTAGATTTTAAGGAAGCATTACGTCGAGCAAATGAAATTGACGATTGTTTAGAGCGTAATTTGTCCTACGCATTTGATGAACGATTTGGCTACAAAACAACTTGTCCTACGAATGTCGGGACGGGCTTGAGAGCTTCTGCTATGCTCCATTTACCAGCGTTGACGATGACGAAGCAGATGCGTCAGCTAATTACGATGATGCCGAGGTTAGGACTCGTTGTAAGAGGGATGTATGGTGAGGGAACGGAAGCTACGGGTAGTTATTATCAGATTTCGAACCAAATTACATTGGGGAAATCAGAAGAAGAAATCGTCCAAGAGTTAGAATCAATTGTGCTACAAATTATCAATAAAGAAATTGAAGCAAGAGAAGCTATGTTAGAATATGCTTCCATAGCGATTTCGGACAGACTAAATCGTTCGCTAGGTGTATTACAGTATGCCCGAATTCTCACAAGTGAAGAGGCGGCAAGTTGTTTATCTAACGTCCGTTTGGGTATAGATTTAGGTATCATCCAGAGTATTCCAAATGAATTATTAAATAAATGCATGCTTATTATGCAACCTGGTTTTTTACAGCAAATTGCTGGTACATCTTTGAAAGCAAATGAGAGAGATGTATTTCGAGCAGAGTTAATTAGAGACATCTTCCAACAATGTGGAGTCTTGAATAATAATAACGGGGATAAAGGAGAGGACTCATATGATGTTTAATCGATTTACACAGAGAGCTCAAAAAGTATTACAACTTGCGCAAGAAGAGGCAATTCGAATGAAGCATGAAGCAATCGGAACGGAGCATATCTTATTAGGTTTAATCCGTGAAGGTGGCGGAATCGCTGCGAAAGCGCTTGAAGCAATTGAAGTGAGTCCAGAAATGATCGAAAGTGGTATTGAAGAATTAGTCGGTGTAGGTGCTAAAAATGTTGGGCCAATCGTCCATTACACACCTCGCGCTAAAAAAGTCATTGAATTATCAGTGGATGAATCACGTAAATTAGGCCATTCATATATTGGAACAGAACATATTTTATTAGCATTAATTCGTGAAGGTGAAGGTGTAGCAGCCCGCGTCTTGAATAATGCTGGGGTGAGTTTAAATAAAGCAAGACAACAAGTTCTTCAATTATTAGGTAGTACAGATGCAGCTCAAAGTGGCGGCGCAGCAGCACCTACAGCTAATACACCAACTTTGGACAGCTTAGCCCGCGATTTAACTGAAATTGCTCGCGAAGGTAGTTTAGATCCTGTAATCGGCCGTAGCAAGGAAATTACACGTGTGATTGAAGTGCTATCTCGTCGTACGAAGAATAATCCCGTGTTAATCGGCGAACCAGGTGTTGGTAAAACTGCGATTGCAGAAGGTTTAGCGCAACAAGTAATCAATAATGAAGTACCTGAAAGTCTACGTGACAAACGTGTTATGACGCTTGATATGGGGACTGTTGTAGCGGGTACGAAATACCGTGGTGAATTCGAAGATCGCTTGAAAAAAGTGATGGACGAAATCCGCCAAGCAGGCAATGTCATCCTATTTATCGATGAATTACACACGTTAATTGGAGCAGGTGGAGCAGAAGGTGCAATTGATGCATCAAATATTCTAAAACCATCTCTAGCACGTGGTGAACTGCAATGTATCGGTGCGACAACATTAGATGAGTACCGTAAATATATCGAAAAAGATGCAGCATTAGAGCGTCGTTTCCAACCAATTCAAGTAGATGAACCTTCAGTAGATGAAGCGATTCAAATTATTGATGGATTACGTGATCGTTATGAAGCGCATCACCGCGTGAAAATTACAGATGATGCTGTAGAAGCGGCAGTGAAAATGAGTGACCGCTACATCTCAGACAGATTCTTACCGGATAAAGCGATTGATTTAATTGATGAGGCGGGTTCGAAAGTTCGCCTACGTTCATATACAACACCGCCAAATCTGAAAGACTTAGAAAATCAATTAGAAGCATTACGTTCAGAAAAAAATGCAGCTGTTCAAAGCCAAGAGTTTGAAAAGGCAGCTGGTTTCCGAGATTCAGAACAGAAATTAGTAACGGAATTAGAAGAAACGAAGAAACAATGGAAGGAATCTCAAGGTCGTCAAGAGTCAGAAGTGACGGTGAATGATATTGCTGAAGTAGTTTCGATGTGGACAGGTATTCCGGTTGCAAAATTAGCAGAAGAAGAATCCGCGAAATTATTAAATCTTGAATCTGAATTGCACAAACGTGTCGTAGGTCAAAATGAAGCAGTAGAAGCAATCTCTCGTGCGATTCGTCGTGCTAGAGCAGGACTAAAAGATCCAAAACGTCCAATCGGTTCATTCATTTTCCTAGGCCCAACAGGTGTTGGTAAAACAGAACTTGCTCGTGCGCTTGCAGAAGTAATGTTCGGTGACGATGATTCAATGATTCGTGTCGATATGTCAGAGTACATGGAAAAACACTCAACATCTCGTTTAGTAGGTTCACCTCCAGGTTACGTAGGTTTTGAAGAAGGTGGCCAATTAACGGAGAAAGTGCGCCGTAAACCTTACTCAGTCATCCTTCTAGATGAAATTGAAAAAGCACACCCAGATGTATTCAATATCCTACTGCAAGTACTAGATGACGGTCGATTAACAGATTCTAAAGGTCGCGTTGTAGACTTCCGTAATACGGTAGTAATCATGACTTCGAACATCGGTGCAGAAGCATTGAAATTCAAAAAATCACTTGGATTTGGCGCACAAGAGAAAAAACAATCGCAAGAAAATGCGAAAAGTGTCATGTTAGAAGAATTGAAAAAAGCGTTCCGTCCAGAATTCTTAAACCGTGTGGATGAAATGATTGTCTTCCATTCACTTGAAAAAGAAGAACTTCGTGAAATCGTTCAAAAAATGGCTGTTCAATTAACAAAACGCCTACACGAACAAAAAATCGAACTTCAACTGACAGACGCAGCTTTAGAAAAAATTGCGGATGAAGGTTATGACCCAGAGTATGGTGCAAGACCGTTACGCAGAGCAATCCAAAAAAATGTTGAAGACAGACTTTCAGAGGAAATTTTGAAAGGAACTGTATTAACAGATCAAATCGTAGTGTTCGATGTGAAAGACAATGAATTTACGATTGATGTAAAACCAGCAGAAGAAGAAATAAAAGAAACTGCGAAAAATTAAAATTCTAACATTTTCATTAAAAAACACCTCAAACATACGTGTCTGAGGTGTTTTGCTTTATAATAGTTACATAGTGGAGGTGTACGGATATGGCAAAAAAGAAAACAAAATTCATGTGTAACGGATGTGGATATGAAGCCCCGAAATGGATGGGGAGATGTCCTGGATGTGGTGAGTGGAACACGATGGTTGAAGATGTAGAAATCGTCCAAAAAGGCCCTCGAGGCGCATTCCAACATTCCGTTAGTAAATCTCAACAGAAGGCAGTACCAATCATTTCTGTTGAAACGCAAGATGAACCCCGCATAAAAACGGAACTAAATGAGTTGAATCGCGTCCTAGGAGGAGGAGTAGTTCCAGGATCGTTGGTATTAATTGGTGGAGATCCGGGTATAGGAAAGTCTACACTTTTATTACAAGTATCTGCATTACTCTCAAACCAAGGTCACCGCGTTCTCTATATTTCAGGAGAAGAGTCTGTTCGTCAGACAAAATTACGCGCAGAACGACTAGGTGTTAAATCGAATGAGCTTTATATTTATTCAGAAACGAATTTAGAATTTTTACATGACACAATTGAAGAAGTGCAGCCGAAATTTGTCATTGTCGATTCCATTCAAACTGTCCACCATCCAGAAGTGACGAGCGCTCCTGGTAGCGTATCGCAAGTTAGGGAATGTACAGCAGAATTAATGCGGATCGCCAAAACGAAAAATATCGCGATTTTCTTAGTCGGTCACGTAACAAAAGAAGGTCAGATTGCAGGGCCACGTATATTAGAACATATGGTAGATACCGTTCTTTATTTTGAAGGCGAGCGACACCATACGTACAGAATTTTAAGAAGTCAGAAAAACCGATTTGGCTCAACGAATGAAATTGCGATTTTTGAAATGTTACAAGGTGGCCTTCAAGAAGTCTTGAATCCATCGGAACTTTTCCTTCAAGAGCGGTCACAAGGGGCTCCGGGTTCTACAGTAGTTGCTTCAATGGAAGGTACACGACCGATTCTAGTAGAAATCCAATCGCTTGTTACACCATCAAGTTTCAACTATCCGAAGCGCATGGCGACAGGGCTTGATCAAAACCGAGTATCGCTATTAATGGCGGTTTTAGAAAAACGAATGGGGCTATTATTACAAGCGCAGGATGCTTACATTAAAGTCGCAGGTGGCGTAAAGTTAGATGAACCAGCAATCGATTTAGCGGTTCTTGTTTGCATCGTGTCGAGCTTTAAAGATGTGGCAGCGAATGCGACCGATTGTTTTGTTGGTGAAGTGGGATTAACAGGTGAGGTTAGAAGGGTATCTAGAATTGAACAGCGTGTACAAGAAGCTGCGAAGTTAGGATTCCAAAGAGCAATTATTCCAGCGTCGAATATTTCAGGCTGGGATTTCCCAGAAGGAATTCAAGTAATCGGTGTAGAAACGGTCAACCAAGCATTGAAATTAGCGTTCAAAGAATTATAGTTTAACGATAAATAACACTACATAGACATGCTTGTATGAGCGTTTACCGGCATTTCTATGTATAATTAAATTGAGGGGGTGAGAAGATGTTGAAAAAAGTAGTTCAAATCGCATTTTTACTCATTGGAGGTACACTGGGTTTACTATTTTTACCGCCATTATACGAATTAATTCATTTAAGTTCAAACCCGTGGGTTAACAATCCGTATGTATCGGTTGCGATCGGTGCAGTACTATTATTTGGTCTTTCATTTGCTTTAGCAGAGCCATTTATACGTCTAATGAAATTGTTAGAAGATAGTTTATTAAAAGCACCAGTTGGAGATTTATTATTTGGGACACTTGGTTTAATTGTCGGATTAATCTTGGCATTCTTCATCAGTTTTGCTTTAGGTGATATTCCATTCATTAAAGATATTGCACCAGTATTATTATCGATTTTATTTGGTTATGTATGTTTCCAAGTTGGTTTTAAAAAGCGCGATGAGTTATTAAGTGTATTCACTGCTAAGTCTACGAAGAAGAAGGATGGCTTAGATGTTGCGCAAGAATCACAGGATCCAGGCTATAAATTATTAGATACGAGTGTCATCATCGATGGGCGTATTGCTGATATTTCGAAAACAGGTTTTATTGAAGGGACACTAGTTGTGCCACAATTCGTTTTAACGGAATTACAGCATATTGCAGATTCATCAGACACTTTGAAGCGTACGAGAGGTCGTCGAGGACTTGATATTTTAAAAGTTCTACAAGATGCACCGACATCCAATGTATTAATTACAGAAGTGGATTTCGAGGATATTCCAGAAGTGGACTTGAAATTAGTACGATTAGCCAAAAAGATGAACGGTCAGATTTTAACAAATGACTTTAACTTGAATAAAGTTTGTGATCTGCATAAAGTGCATGTGTTAAATATTAATGATTTAGCAAATGCCGTTAAGCCAGTCGTAATTCCTGGTGAAGATATGAATGTAGTAGTGATCAAAGATGGTAAGGAGCATAACCAAGGTGTCGCTTATTTAGACGATGGTACGATGATTGTCGTTGAAGAAGGTAAGTCATATATTGGTCAGGCGATTACGGTTGTTGTAACTTCTGTATTACAAACTTCTGCCGGAAGAATGATTTTTGCAAAGCCAAAAAACCATAAATAATGGTAGTATAAAAGCATAGTTTAAGAGGGGCTGTCCCCAATTGTAGCCGGAAGTTTTCAGGTGAGCATTAAGGACACGCCCCTTTTATTTTGAAGGAGTGGAAATTGTGTCATACGATGTTATATTACCAGCAGCTGGTAGTGGGAAAAGAATGGGCGCTGGAAAGAATAAGTTGTTTTTAGAATTGAACAACAAGCCGATTCTAATTCATACTTTAGAAGTTTTTGAAGTAGATCCACAGTGTCGAGCAATCTACTTAGCGGTCAAAGATGAAGAAAGAACATTTATTCGATCACAATTACAACAGTATAAAATTAGCAAGGTCAAAGCAATGCCGACGGGCGGAGATGAGCGACAACATAGCGTTTATGCTTGTATGAAAGAAGTTGTAGCAGGTGCGATTGTTTTAGTGCATGATGCAGCTAGACCATTCATTGAACAAGCAACGATTCATCGCTTAGTGGAAGCAGCAACGGAAAAAGGTGCAGCAATCGCGGGAGTTCGTGCAAAAGACACGATGAAACGCGTGGAAAACGGTATAATACAAGAGACGATTGATCGTTCAAGTCTTTGGATGATTCAAACACCACAGGCTTTCGATTTTGAATTATTGATGCAAGCACAAGTAAAAGCGGAGCAAGAAGGCTTTTTAGGCACAGACGAAGGTATGCTTGTGGAGCGATTAGATCAACAGATTCAAATCGTAGAAAGTAATTACGAAAATATAAAAATTACAACTAAAGAAGATTTAGTTTTTGGAGAAGCGATTTTAAATCGTCGACAAGGAGGAAATTAATATGTTTCGAGTAGGACAAGGTTTTGATGTACATGAGTTTGCGGAAGGTCGCCCATTAATTATTGGCGGTATTACAATTCCACATGAAAAAGGATTAATCGGCCATTCTGATGCAGATGTACTTTTACATACTGTAACGGATGCTGCGTTAGGCGCAATTGGTGAAGGGGACATCGGTCGCCACTTCCCAGACACAGACCCAGAATTTAAAGATGCAGATTCAGCTAAATTATTGCAGTACATTTGGAAAATCGTTGAAGATAAAGGGTATAAACTTGGAAACGTCGATTGTACAATTATGGCGCAACGTCCAAAAATGGCTCCTCATATTGAACCAATGAGAAATCGTATTGCAGAATTATTAAATGCACAACCAGATCAAGTAAATGTGAAAGCGACAACGACTGAAAAATTAGGCTTCGTTGGACGTGAAGAAGGAATCGCAGCGATGGCGACAATTTTATTAATCAAGGGCTGAGTTCCTTTAAATTTCCCAACGCGAGTGGTAAAATGAGAAAAGTTGAATTTTTTCTCGACAAAATAGGAGGATTTTATTATGGCTAACAAAGTTCGTGTACGTTATGCACCAAGTCCAACAGGACACCTACACATCGGTGGCGCACGCACAGCATTATTTAATTATTTATACGCAAAACATTATGACGGAGAATTCATTTTCCGTATTGAAGACACTGACATCGCTCGTAACATCGAGGGTGGAGAAGCTTCTCAATTAGAAAACCTTGCTTGGATGGGGATCGAACCTGTTGAATCACCAGTAATCGGTGGACAATACGCACCTTACCGTCAAATGGAGCGTTTAGATACTTATACAGATCATGCACAAAAATTACTAGATGAAGGTCTAGCATATAAATGTTTCTGTTCAGCAGAAGAACTAGAAGAAGAACGTGAAGCACAACGCGCAAATGGTGTTGCAGCTCCAATGTATAAAGGTACTTGCCGTCACTTATCTGCTGAAGAAGTAGCAGAAAAAGAAGCAGCTGGTTTACCACATACAATTCGTTTTAAAGTACCTGCTGATGAAACTTACGTTGTAGAAGATTTAATCCGTGGCGACGTAACTTTTGAATCAAAAGACGTTGGTGACTGGGTAATCGTTAAAGCAAATGGCATCCCAACTTATAACTACGCTGTTGTTTTAGATGATTACTTAATGAAAATTTCTCACGTATTCCGTGGAGAAGAACATCTTTCAAACACACCAAAACAAATGATGGTTTACCGTGCATTTGGCTGGGAAGCTCCATTATTCGGTCATATGACATTAATCGTTAATGAAAACCACAAGAAATTATCTAAACGTGATGAATCAATTATCCAATTCATCTCTCAATACAAAGAGTTAGGTTACTTACCAGAAGCTATGGTTAACTTCTTAGCTTTATTAGGCTGGTCTCCTGAAGGTGAAGAAGAAATTTTCTCAATGGACGAATTAATCGAGCAATTCACTGAGAAACGTTTAACGAAATCACCATCTATGTATGATACGCAAAAATTAAAATGGATGAACAACCAATACATGAAGAAATTAACGCATGAAGAAGTTGTAGCACTTTGCTTACCTTTCTTACAAAAAGAAGGATTAGTTCCTGAAAATCCAACTGAAGAAGAAGCAGCATGGGCTGGCCAATTAATCGGTTTATACCACGAGCAAATGAGCTTCGGTGCAGAAATCGTTGAGCTATCATCTCAATTCTTCGCAAACGAATTAACTTACAGTGAAGAAGAAGCTGAAGTTGTAGCTGGAGAGCAAGTTTCAGAAGTAATGGCTTCATTCAAAGGTCAACTTGAAGCACTTGAAGAGTATGTTGCTCCTGAAATCAAAAAAGCAATCAAAGCTGTTCAAAAAGAAACAGGTCATAAAGGTAAAAACCTATTCATGCCAATCCGTGTAGCTACTACTGGTGAAATGCATGGTCCAGAATTAACGGACGCACTTGAGTTACTAGGGAAAGAAACAGTAATCGCGCGTATCGAAAAATTCATTAAATAAAAAATTTGCAATTTGTACGCTTCACTGTAAAATGAAGAGTACCAATATCGCATCGTAAATTGTTGAAGAGGAGAAGTACGTTGAGTAAGCTCTGACAGAGAAGGTCACCATTGTCTGAAAGTGATCTGAGCCGCTACAATACCGAAATGCACCTCTGAGAGTTAGATTGAACATTGAGTAGGTCTAACCGGGAGTCGCCGTTATCGACATTGAGTGGGAATGTTTTATGACATTTCAATCAGAGTGGAACCGCGTATGACTCGCCTCTGTCTATCTTTATTGATAGATGGAGGTTTTTTTATTTGCGATTACTTTAAAATGAAGGAGAGACTTAAAATGGCTATTCAAATTTTCAACTCATTAACGCGTGAAAAGGAAAATTTCAAACCAATCGAAGAGGGTAAAGTAAGAATGTATGTATGTGGCCCAACAGTTTACAACTACATTCACATCGGTAACTCTCGTCCGGTTGTTGTGTATGATACAGTTCGTCGCTACTTAACTTACCGTGGATATGAAGTGGACTACGTTTCAAACTTCACGGATGTGGATGACAAAATTATTAAAGCTGCAAATGAACTAGGTGAGGATGTTTCGGAATTAACGGAGCGTTTCATTAACGCATATTTCGAGGATATTACGGCACTTGGCGCTCAAAAAGCAGATGCACATCCACGAGTTACAGAACATATGGATGAAATTATTGAGTTCATTGAAGTGTTAATCGAGAAAGACTACGCATACGTTTCTGAAGGCGATGTTTATTACCGCACACGTAAATTCAAAAACTACGGTCAACTTTCACATCAATCAGTTGATGATTTAAAAGTAGGCGCACGTATTGAAGCGGGTACGAAAAAAGAAGATCCACTTGATTTCGCATTATGGAAAGCAGCAAAACCGGGCGAAATTTCTTGGGAAACTTCTTGGGGAGAAGGACGTCCAGGTTGGCATATCGAGTGTTCAGTAATGGTGCATAATCATTTCGGCGACACAATCGACATTCATGCGGGTGGACAAGATTTAAAATTCCCTCACCATGAAAATGAAATTGCCCAATCAGAAGCTTATTCGGATAAAAAATTCGCAAACTATTGGATGCATAATGGTTATATTAATATCGACAACGAAAAAATGTCTAAATCACTAGGAAACTTCATTCTAGTACATGACATTATTCAACAAATTGATCCACAAGTTTTACGTTTCTTCATACTATCTGTACATTACCGCAATCCAATCAACTTCTCGCAAGATTTAGTTGAAGCAGCTGGTAATAGTTTAGATCGTTTACGTACGACTGTTCAAAACTTGAATCACCGACTAACTGCTACTACGAACTTAGTAGAAGTAGATGCAGCTGAAATGAAAACAATTGAAGATGCAAAAGCTTATTTCATCGAATCAATGGATGATGATTTCAATACAGCAAATGCGATTGCAGCATTATTCAACCTTTCAACAGCAGCAAATAAATATTTAACAGCAGCGAATACAAATGAAGAAGTATTGAACGCATATAAATCAACATTAGAAGAACTGACTGAAGTTCTTGGAATCCAACTTGTTCAAAAAGAAGAATTACTTGATGCAGAAGTAGACGCTTTAATTGAAGAACGCCAACAAGCTCGTAAAGACCGTAACTTCTCAAGATCAGATGAAATTCGCGATATTTTAAAAGAACAAAACATCATTTTGGAAGATACACGTCAAGGCGTAAGATGGAAACGAGGCTAAGGAAAATGGGAGAGCTAAGAGATATTGATGTTAAGCAACTGAACGCATTAGCGTTGGCATATATGGGGGACTCTGTTTTAGAAATCGCAATTCGCGAACATTTACTTCGAAACGGTAAAGTGAAACCACAAATATTGCATAGAGAAGCGACACACTATGTATCTGCAAAAGCACAAGCAAAAGTCGTTCATAAAATGATTGATGAAGACTATTTTACAGAACAGGAAATGGCTGTTTTAAAACGAGGACGCAACGCAAAATCTGGTTCAATTCCTAAGAACACGGATGTCCAAACGTATAATTACAGCTCAGCTTATGAAGCGGTATTAGGTTATTTATATTTACTTGGTGAAGAGGAACGTGTTGCCGGAATTATTGATTACACAATTCGTACGATTGAAGCTGAAAAAAAGGAGGCAAAATAAATGGAAAAAAGAAGAAACTTCCGCGATGCTCGTGATGGCAGAGGGAATAAAATATCAGATGGCAAGAAGAAGCAACAACACAAACGTAGAGAGTACGTTGAACCAGAAGAAGTTGTTGAAAAAGTAACACATAATGATCCAGATAAAGAGATCATTGCAGGTAAAAATCCGGTTTTAGAAGCATTACGTGCAACACGTGATATTAATAAAATTTGGATTGCTGAAGGCGTTAAAAAAGCTGGGATTGCTGAACTTTTAGCATTAGCAAAAGATTTAGGAATCATTGTCCAATTCGTTCCAAAAGCAAAAGTTGACGGATTAACTTCAGAAAACCACCAAGGTGTAGTCGCTTCAGTAGCGGCATATAACTACGCGGAATTAAATGATATTTTCGCAATTGCCGAAGAACGTGGAGAAGATCCATTCATCATGGTATTAGATGAATTAGAAGATCCTCATAACTTAGGTTCAATCATGCGTACAGCAGATGCGGTTGGCGCACACGGAATCATTATTCCAAAACGTCGCTCTGTATCTTTAACTGCAGTAGTAGCGAAAGCTTCAACTGGCGCAATCGAATATATCCCGACAGTTCGTGTTGTGAACTTATCTCAAACAATTGATGAGTTGAAAGAACGCGGCGTATGGATTGCTGGTACGGATGCACAAGGATCACAAGACTATCGTAGAATGGACGCAACTTTACCGTTAGCTGTAATTATCGGAAGCGAAGGTAAAGGAATGAGCAGAATTCTAAAAGAAAAATGCGACTTCTTATACAACTTACCAATGGTTGGACATGTCACTTCATTAAACGCTTCGGTAGCGGCCTCTTTACTTATGTACGAGGTATATCGTAAGCGTAACGAACTTTAAAATAATCTATGGAGATCTTGCTCGTAGATGGCTATAACATCATTGGTGCTTGGAAAGAACTTCAACAATTGAAGCAAAGAAGTCTTGTAGATTCACGTGATCGTTTAATTGAAATGATGGCAGATTATCAAGCTTTCTCAGGTATGCGTGTCATCGTTGTTTTCGATGCCTATCTTGTACCAGGCAGGGCGACGAAGTTAAAACAACATAATGTAGAAGTGATTTTTACAAAATCCAAAGAAACAGCAGATGCAAGAATAGAAAGACTTACGAATGAATTGATGAACAGACGAACGAAAGTGTATGTGGCTACAAGTGACATGACTGAACAGAATGTCATCTTTGGCAACGGCGCACTTCGTAAATCTGCTCGTGAGTTTGAAATAGATTACTTAACTACGCAAAAGAATATTTCTGAAAAAGTACAGGAATCGGTTCAAAAAATTCCAGTAAGAAAAATAAATATTTCGGACGAAGTAGCTATAAAGCTTGAAGAAATGCGTAGAGGTAAATTTTAGGAGTATGGATAAAGAATTGTAATTAAGTTATACTATTTCTAATTAAGCGAATGTCGCAATTGGGGTGATATTTTTGGTAACTCAAGAACATTTACAGACAGATAAACAACTGAAAGCTCTTAGTGATGAAGAATTAGTTCTTCGTTCACGAGATGGGGATCGAGATGCTTTAGATTTTTTGATTACAAAATATAAAAATATCGTACGGCATAAAGCAAATTCCTATTTCTTAATTGGTGCAGACAAAGAAGACATTATACAAGAGGGACTAATCGGCTTGTATAAAGGTATTCGAGATTTCAACGAGGAGAAGCAGGTTACGTTTAAGTCATTTGCCGAACTATGTATTACGCGTCAAATTATTACGGCAATCAAAACTGCCACAAGACAAAAGCATATCCCGCTCAACTCATCCATTTCATTGGATAAGCCAATTGGAGATGAGGATCAGGTTAGTACTTTATTAGATATGATTTCTGCGAGTCATTTAGATGACCCACAAGAGGTTATGGTGAGTAAAGAGAGTGTTATCTTTATCGAATCACAAATCGATGATATTTTGAGTCCTTTTGAAAAGCAGGTTTTAGCGATGTATCTAGATGATTGTACTTATCAAGAGATGTCACTAGCTCTACAAAAAGAAATGAAATCCATTGATAATGCACTGCAACGCATCAAACGGAAGCTTGAGAATCATATTTTAAGCACTTGACTTTAGTTGACAGTCGCTAGAGGGAAATGGTAGTCTTTTAACAGAACTATGCCCGAAAAAGGTGATAAAATGGCTAATAAAATCGTACTATGCTGCGAGAAATGTGGTGCGCGTAATTATAACCTACCAGCACCTAAAGATAGCTCAAAGCGCATGGAATTAAAAAAATACTGTTCTAATTGTGATGAACATGTATTACACAAGCAAACGCGTTAACATATTCGATTGATCGATTTATTTATTCGGAGGTTAGTTAGATGGCAAAATTAAAGCAGTTTTTTAAAGACGTCCTATCTGAAATGCGAAAAACAAGCTGGCCAAAACGTAAAGAATTAAGTAAATACACACTTGTTGTAGTATCTACGTTAATCTTTATGGCTGTATTCTTTGTGCTAGTTGACTTAGGAATTTCGAAATTATTCCGTATGTATTTGGATTTATAGACGAAAAGTGTTATTATTTTTGAAAGGACCCGTAATGTGTGCGGGTTTTTTCATTTGCCTTAAAAAAGGAGGGAAAGGACTTAATTGTCCAATTCTATGGAGAAAAATTGGTATGTTGTCCATACGTATTCTGGTTATGAAAACAAAGTTAAGTTAAACCTTGAAAAACGTATCGAGACAATGGGAATGTCGGATAAAATTTTCCGCGTCATTATCCCAGAAGAACAAGAAACAGAAGTAAAAGATGGTAAGAAAAAAGTATATATGCGTAAAACTTTCCCAGGTTATGTGTTAGTTGAGTTAATTATGACTGACGATGCTTGGTATGTAGTACGTAACACACCGGGTGTAACTGGATTCATCGGTTCATCAGGCGGTGGGGTAAAACCAACTCCTTTATTACCTGAAGAAGTAGAGTCGATCTTAAAGCAAATGGAAGCAAACAACCCAACAATAGATTTAGATTTCGCTGTAGGAGATCTTGTAGAGGTATTAGAAGGACCTTTCGCGCATTTCCAAGGTGTAGTTGAAGAAATAATTGCAGATGATCAAAAAATCAAGGTAACCGTTGATATGTTTGGTCGCGAAACAGTTATGGAATTAGATTTTGTACAAGTTGTAAAAGTTTAATTAATAAATAGAACTTGCCACAAAAACATAAAAGTGTTATCATTTCAAAGGTCAGACTGTAGAGTGTGACTACCGTAATTTTTAATGTTATCGGAATAAGCCGACAGACAGATATTGAGTGGGAGGGGAAACCCTTTGACCACATCACGGACTTAAGGAGGTGTGTCTCGTGGCTAAAAAAGTTGTTAAAGTTGTAAAACTTCAAATTGAAGCTGGTAAAGCAAATCCGGCTCCACCAGTAGGTCCTGCGTTAGGTCAAGCAGGTGTAAATATCATGGGATTCTGTAAAGAATTCAATGCTCGTACACAAGACCAAGCAGGTTTAATCATTCCAGTAGAGATTTCTGTATTTGAAGATCGTTCATTCACATTCATTACAAAAACTCCGCCGGCAGCAGTGTTACTTAAAGTAGCAGCTGGTATTAAATCAGGTTCTGGTGAACCAAACAAAGTTAAAGTAGCTACAGTGAAACGCGATAAAGTTCGCGAAATCGCTGAAACTAAAATGCCTGACTTAAATGCATCGTCAGTTGAAACTGCTATGCTAATGGTAGAAGGTACTGCACGTAGCATGGGTATTGTTATCGAAGACTAATCCCATTACTTGATCGAGAAGTATTGTTTTTTGGAAGGTTGCGAGGTTTTCATACATCTGAAACTCGCAGCCTTTATTCGTGGGAGGTTTATTCCGCTACAACCACAATCAAGGAGGAAATTATAATGGCTAAAAAAGGTAAAAAACTACAAGATGCTGCTAAATTAGTAGATAAAAATACAGCATATTCTGTAGCTGAAGCTGCAGAATTATCTAAATCTACAAGTTCAGTGAACTTTGACGCAACTGTTGAAGTTGCTTTCAACTTAAACATTGATACTCGTAAAAACGACCAACAAATCCGTGGAGCAGTAGTGCTTCCAAACGGTACTGGTAAAACTCAAAAAGTTCTAGTATTCGCTAAAGGTGAAAAAGTAAAAGAAGCTCAAGCTGCTGGCGCTGATTACGTAGGCGATGCTGAGTTTATCCAAAAAATCCAAGGTGGCTGGTTCGACTTCGACGTAATCGTTGCAACTCCAGACATGATGGGTGAAGTTGGTAAACTTGGTCGCGTATTAGGACCTAAAGGTTTAATGCCAAACCCTAAAACAGGTACAGTTACTTTTGACGTAACTAAAGCAATCAATGAAATCAAAGCTGGTAAAGTAGAATACCGCGCTGATAAAGCCGGTATCGTACACGCTCCAGTTGGTAAAGTTTCATTTGACGCTGCTAAATTAGCTGAAAACATCCAAACAATCGTTGATGTAATCGTTAAAGCTAAACCTGCAACTGCGAAAGGTGTTTACATGAAGTCAGTTCATGTAACTACTACAATGGGTCCATCAATTAAACTTGATACTCTTTCTTTCGCTAAATAATTTCTAATTGACAAGCTGTTGATCTATTGCTAAAATAGACAACGTTGTGAATTATCCATTTGTACCATAGACAGTAGGGGTAGCTTAATTGACTACTTAATAACCTACCGAGGGCAAAGGAACTCAGACTCTTTTAAGATGATGAATTTCCCGCCCCTCGCTTTTTTGTGAGGGGCTTTTCTTTTGTCGGTATAAGTGACCCATTCTTATAGGAGGTGTCCAATCATGAGCAAAGCAGTTGAAGCTAAACAAACTGTTGTTCAAGAAATCGCTGAGAAATTCAAAGGCGCAGCGTCAGTAGTAGTAGTTGACTACCGTGGTCTTTCAGTTGCACAAGTAACTGAACTACGTAAACAATTACGTGAAGCTGGTGTTGAATTTAAAGTATACAAAAATACTTTAGTTCGTCGTGCTGCTGAAGAAGTTGGTCATGCTGATATTAATCATGCATTAACAGGCCCGAACGCAATCGCATTTTCATCTGAAGATGTAATCGCTCCTGCCCGTATTATCAACAACTTCGCGAAAGAAAACGAACAACTAGAAATCAAAGCTGGTTTAATCGAAGGTACGCTTGCTTCAGTAGAAGAAATCAAAGCTCTTGCAGAACTTCCATCACGCGAAGGTCTACTATCTATGCTTTTATCTGTTCTACAAGCACCAATGCGCAACTTCGCACTTGCAACAAAAGCTGTTGCAGAACAAAAAGAAGAACAAGGCGCTTAATAGCATCTTAGACTTCACCGCATAGAGATATGCAAAACAAAAAAATTAGTCCTAATAGGAGGAACTCATAATGAACCAAGAACAAATCTTAGCTGCAATCAAAGAGATGACAGTTTTAGAATTAAACGACTTAGTAAAAGCAATCGAAGAAGAATTCGGTGTAACTGCAGCTGCTCCTGTAGCTGCAGCTGGTGGCGCTGGCGCTGCTGCTGAAGAAAAAACAGAATTTGATGTTGTATTAACATCTGCTGGTGATTCTAAAATTAAAGTAATCAAAGTGGTTCGCGAAATCACTGGTTTAGGTCTTAAAGAAGCTAAAGAAGTAGTAGATAACGCTCCTAAAGCAATCAAAGAAGGCGCATCTGCAGCTGAAGCTGAAGAAATCAAAGCTAAACTTGAAGAAGTTGGCGCATCTGTAGAAGTTAAATAATTTCTATTGATTATTGAAAGCTCGTCAATATTTTATATTGACGAGCTTTTCTTCATTTTATGTGAAGGAGGGCGAAGGAATGTCAGAACATTATTATTCGAAAAACCCTCATGTTGAGAGCAAGCCACGTAAATGGAACTTCACGCTTCGTGGACATTTATTTACATTTGAAACAGATGCAGGGGTTTTTAGTAAAAGCGAAGTAGATTTTGGATCCCGTGTTTTAATTGATTGTTTTGAATTACCTGAAGTTGCGGGTGATGTTTTAGATGTGGGTTGTGGCTATGGACCAATTGGGTTATCGATTGCGAAAGAATTTCCTGATCGTACAGTTCATATGATGGACGTAAATGATCGCGCAATGGAATTGGCAAAGAAAAACGCGGAGAATAACGGAGTTCAAAATGTGCAGATTTATGAGAGTGACGCACTTTCAACGGTGAAAACTGATCAAATCGCTGCTGTTTTGACGAACCCGCCTATTCGAGCAGGTAAAGAAACTATTTTCAAGTTCTATGATCGTGCATTCGAACTTTTAATAGAACAAGGTGAACTTTGGGTTGTCATCCAGAAAAAACAAGGTGCGCCATCAACTTTCGATCATTTATCAAAAATGTTTAAAAAAGTGGAAGTTGTAGATAAGGTTAGAGGCTACTGGATTATCAAGGCTATTAAATAATTTGTCAATATTTAATTATTGACTTGACAAATTGGCTATGATATTATAAGAAAATGCAAAAATATTAAATTGCATAGGTATGTCTTTTTGTTGTTTAACGACAAAAAGGTAAGCAATTTTTAGTTTGGTTAAACGAGAATGAGCTCCAAAAAGATTTTTTTGAACTCGTTTTCTTTTTTGTCTTTCAAATCATACATTAAATGTAAGGTTTTTGAAAGACCTATTATCGCTTTATTGAGGGGTGAATGAGTTGACAGGTCAACTAGTTCAGTACGGACAACACCGCCAGCGTAGAAGCTTCGCGCGTATTAAAGAGGTGCTAGAACTTCCGAATCTTATTGAGATTCAAAGCACTTCAAACGAGTGGTTCCTTGAAGAAGGATTACGTGAAATGTTTCATGACATCTCACCAATCGAAGACTTCACTGGAAATTTATCACTTGAATTCGTCGACTATGGTCTTGGAGATCCGAAATATGATGTCGATGAATGTAAACAACGCGACGCAACTTTTGCCGCACCATTGCGTGTAAAAGTACGTTTGCATAACAAAGAAACAGGAGACGTGAAAGAACAAGAAGTATTCATGGGTGATTTCCCATTGATGACTGAAACTGGTACTTTCATTATTAATGGCGCAGAGCGCGTTATCGTTTCCCAATTAGTAAGATCACCAAGTGTATATTATCACGATAAAACAGACAAAAACGGTAAAAAAGGTTTTGGTGCAACTGTAATTCCTAACCGTGGTGCATGGCTTGAATATGAAACAGATGCGAAAGATGTAGTACATGTTCGTATCGACCGTACTCGTAAATTACCGGTAACAGTACTTTTACGTGCTTTAGGTTTTGCTTCAGATCAAGAAATCATTGATTTAATCGGTGATAATGAATACTTACGTAACACTTTAGAGAAAGATAATACAGAAAGCACTGAAAAAGCGCTATTAGAAATCTATGAGCGTCTACGTCCTGGTGAACCACCAACAGTAGAAAGTGCTAAAAACTTATTATATTCTCGCTTCTTCGACCCAAAACGCTACGATTTAGCAGCTGTAGGTCGTTACAAAATGAACAAAAAACTTCACATTAAAAACCGTCTATTCAATCAAACAATTGCTGAAACATTGGTTGATCCTGAAACAGGCGAAATTTTAGTGGAAAAAGGTACTGTCATAGACCGTCGTGTCCTAGACAAAATTATCCCTAACTTAGAAAATGGAGTAGGTTTCAAAACACTTTCTAAAATTGGTGGCGTAATTGAAGGCGATGTATTAGTACAAGAAATTAAAATCTACGCTCCAAATGATGAATCACAAAAAGAAATCAAAGTAATCAGTAACGCATACATCGATGATGAAGTGAAAAATATCACTCCAGCAGACGTTGTAGCATCTGTTTCTTATTTCTTTAACTTATTATATGGTGTGGGCGACACAGATGACATTGACCACCTAGGTAACCGTCGTTTACGTTCTGTTGGTGAGCTTCTGCAAAACCAATTCCGTATCGGTCTATCTCGTATGGAACGTGTTGTACGTGAACGTATGTCGATCAATGACACTGAATCAATCGTTCCACAACAATTAATCAATATTCGCCCGGTAATTGCTTCAATTAAAGAATTCTTCGGTAGTTCTCAATTGTCTCAATTCATGGACCAAACGAATCCACTTGCAGAATTAACGCACAAACGTCGTCTATCTGCATTAGGACCTGGTGGTTTAACACGTGAACGTGCTGGTTTCGAAGTACGTGACGTTCACTACTCTCACTATGGCCGTATGTGTCCAATCGAAACACCAGAGGGTCCGAACATTGGATTAATTAACTCATTATCTTCATATGCAAAAGTAAATAAATTCGGTTTCATCGAAACGCCATATCGTCGTGTTGACCCTGAAACTGGAAAAATTACGAAGCATATTGATTATTTAACTGCTGATGAAGAAGATAATTACGTAGTAGCTCAAGCGAACTCTTTATTAAATGAAGACTTCACATTTACAGAAGACGAAGTTGTTGGCCGTTTCCGTGGCGATAACTCAGTATTCAAACGTAACTCAATTGACTACATGGACGTATCTCCAAAACAAGTAGTTTCTGCTGCCACAGCTTGTATTCCATTCTTAGAAAATGATGACTCAAACCGTGCGCTTATGGGTGCCAACATGCAACGTCAAGCTGTTCCTTTATTAAATCCTGAAGCTCCTTTCGTAGGTACAGGTATGGAACACGTAGACGCTCGTGACTCTGGTGCGGCTGTTATCGCTAAATACACTGGTATCGTTGAACATGTTGAAGCACGTTCAATTCATATCCGTCGTATTGAAGAAGTAGATGGAAAAGAAGTACAAGGCGACTTAACGAAATATAAATTACAAAAATTCATCCGTTCTAACCAAGGTACAAGTTACAACCAACGTCCATTAGTAAGCGTCGGCGATCGTGTTAACCCACGTGATATTTTAGCTGATGGTCCTTCTATGGAAAAAGGTGAGCTTGCATTAGGTCGTAACGTAGTAGTAGCGTTCATGACTTGGAATGGTTATAACTATGAGGATGCTGTAATCATGAACGAACGTCTTGTAAAAGACGACGTTTACACTTCAGTTCATATTGAAGAATATGAATCAGAAGCGCGTGACACTAAATTAGGGCCTGAAGAAATTACTCGTGACATTCCAAATGTCGGCGAAGAAGCTCTTCGTAACCTTGACGAACGTGGAATCATCCGCATCGGTGCTGAAGTAAATGATGGCGATATTCTAGTTGGTAAAGTAACTCCTAAAGGTGTTACAGAATTAACTGCTGAAGAACGTCTATTACATGCAATCTTCGGTGAAAAAGCGCGTGAAGTTCGCGATACTTCATTACGTGTACCTCATGGTGCAGGTGGTATCGTTCTTGACGTTAAAGTCTTCAACCGTGAAGATGGCGACGAGTTATCTCCAGGCGTTAACCAATTAGTTCGTGTTTATATTGTTCAAAAACGTAAAATTCGCGTTGGTGACAAAATGGCCGGACGACATGGTAACAAAGGTGTTATCTCTCGTATCCTTCCAGAAGAAGATATGCCGTATCTTCCAGACGGAACTCCAGTCGACATCATGTTAAACCCACTAGGTGTACCATCTCGTATGAACATCGGACAAGTATTAGAGCTTCATTTAGGTATGGCTGCTCGTTACTTAGGCGTTCACATGGCTAGTCCAGTATTTGATGGTGCTTCAGATGACGACGTATGGAAAACAATGGAAGAAGCTGGTATGAACCGTGATGGTAAATCAGTTCTTTATGATGGTCGCTCAGGTGAACCATTAGACAACCGTGTATCAGTTGGGGTTATGTATATGATCAAACTTGCCCACATGGTTGATGATAAACTTCACGCTCGTTCTACTGGACCGTACTCACTAGTTACGCAACAACCATTAGGTGGTAAAGCGCAATTCGGTGGACAACGTTTCGGTGAGATGGAAGTTTGGGCTCTTGAAGCATATGGTGCAGCGCACACACTTCAAGAAATCCTAACAGTTAAATCGGATGATGTTGTTGGTCGTGTTAAAACTTACGAAGCAATCGTAAAAGGCGACAGCGTTCCAGAACCAGGTGTTCCAGAATCATTCAAAGTATTAATTAAAGAATTACAATCTTTAGGTTTAGATGTGAAAATGTTGAACATCAATGACGAAGAAGTAGAATTACGTGATTTAGATGAGGATGAAGAAAATTCTCAAAATGAAGCACTTAATATTCTTCCGAAAGATGAATCAGATGCTAAGTCTGCAACATCACAAGAAAACTAATTAAGATTTTTGATGGAAATTGGACAGGACCGTTAATCGGGCTTGTCCTAATTCCAATTTTATCTATAAAAATCAATCGTCGAGCTAATTTATAAGTCAAATAGACTTCAGAATAAGGGAGGTAGGCTC
Organism: Kurthia zopfii; assembly: GCF_003143955.1. Lineage (GTDB taxonomy): Bacteria > Bacillota > Bacilli > Bacillales_A > Planococcaceae > Kurthia > Kurthia zopfii. The sequence continues at coordinate 23,419 of NZ_QFVS01000020.1, forward strand.
CTTGATAGACGTTAATAATTTTGAGTATATGAAAATCGGATTAGCTTCACCAGATAAAATCCGCTCATGGTCTTATGGGGAAGTTAAAAAGCCAGAAACAATCAACTACCGTACACTTAAACCAGAGAAAGATGGTTTATTCTGTGAACGTATTTTCGGACCAACTAAGGACTGGGAATGTCACTGTGGTAAATACAAACGCGTACGTTATAAAGGCGTAGTTTGTGACCGTTGTGGAGTAGAAGTAACACGTGCGAAAGTTCGTCGTGAACGTATGGGTCACATCGAATTAGCAGCACCAGTATCACATATTTGGTATTTCAAAGGTATTCCATCTCGTATGGGTCTAATCCTTGATATGTCACCTCGTTCACTTGAAGAAGTAATTTACTTTGCTTCTTATGTAGTAATTGAGGCTGCTGATACACCACTTGAGAAAAAACAATTACTTTCTGAAAAAGAATATCGTGCTTACCGTGAAAAATTCGGCTCTACATTCAAAGCAGCAATGGGTGCAGAAGCTATTAAAGATTTATTACGTGAAATCGATCTTGATAAAGAAACAGAAACATTAAAAGCAGAATTAGAAACTGCTCAAGGTCAACGTCGTACTCGTGCGATCAAACGTCTTGAAGTAGTAGAATCATTCCGTCACTCTGGTAACCGTCCTGAATGGATGATCCTAGATGTACTACCAGTAATTCCACCAGAATTACGTCCAATGGTACAACTTGATGGTGGTCGTTTCGCAACTTCTGATTTAAATGATTTATACCGTCGTGTTATTAACCGTAACAACCGTCTAAAACGTTTATTAGATCTTGGAGCTCCTGGCATTATCGTTCAAAACGAAAAACGCATGCTTCAAGAAGCTGTAGATGCTTTAATCGATAATGGTCGTCGTGGCCGTCCTGTTACTGGTCCTGGTAACCGTCCACTTAAATCTCTTTCACATATGTTAAAAGGTAAACAAGGTCGTTTCCGTCAAAACTTACTTGGTAAACGTGTCGATTACTCTGGTCGTTCTGTAATCGTAGTTGGTCCATCTTTAAAAATGTACCAATGTGGTCTTCCAAAAGGTATGGCAATCGAACTATTCAAACCTTTCCTAATGAAAGAATTAGTTGGCCGCGGTTTAGCTCACAATATTAAATCTGCAAAACGTAAAATCGAACGCATGCATGAAGATGTATGGGATGTACTTGAAGAAATCATTCGCGAACACCCAGTACTACTTAACCGTGCACCGACGCTACACAGACTTGGTATTCAAGCTTTCGAACCAACATTAATCGAAGGTAAAGCAATCCGTCTTCACCCTCTAGTATGTACAGCTTATAACGCTGACTTTGATGGTGACCAAATGGCGGTCCATGTTCCACTTTCTGCTGAAGCACAAGCTGAAGCACGTCTATTAATGTTAGCTGCTCAAAACATCTTGAACCCTAAAGATGGTAAACCAGTTGTAACTCCTTCTCAAGATATGGTACTAGGTAACTACTACCTAACTTTAGAACGTAAAGCTGCACCGGGTGAAGGTACTGTATTTACTGATGCTGAAGAATTAATGATCGCTTACCAAAACAACGAAGTGCATTTACACACTCGTGTTGCAATCAAAGCTTCATCATTAAACAACAATACATTTACTGCTGAGCAAAACGAAAAATTATTATTAACTTCGGTTGGTAAAATTATCTTTAATGAGATTCTTGATGAGAACTTCCCATTCATCAACGAACCTTCTAACGAAAACTTATTAGGCACTCCAGATCACTTCTTCGTGCCGACTACAACGAATATTAAAGAACATCTTGCAGAGCAAGATGTTGTTAAACCATTCACTAAGAAATTCTTAGGTAATGTAATCGCTGAAGTATTCGCGCGCTACCACATCACAGAAACATCTGTAATGTTAGACCGCATGAAAGATCTTGGATTCAAGTACTCTACTAAAGCTGGTATTTCAATTGGTATCTCAGATATCATCGTACTTCCAGACAAACAAGAGATTCTTGGAGAAGCTCAAGAGCAAGTAGATAAAGTTCAAAAACAATTCCGTCGTGGATTGATCACAGATGAAGAACGTTATGATCGTGTTATTTCATTCTGGGGTGCTGCGAAAGATGAGATTCAAGCTCGTCTAATGCGTTCACTACCTTCTGAAAACCCAATCTTCATGATGAGTGACTCTGGAGCGCGTGGTAACGCATCAAACTTCACTCAGCTAGCTGGTATGCGTGGTCTAATGGCCAACCCGGCTGGTCGTATTATCGAATTACCAATCAAATCTTCATTCCGTGAAGGTTTAACGGTATTAGAATACTTCATCTCTACCCATGGTGCTCGTAAAGGTCTTGCCGATACAGCGCTTAAAACAGCCGATTCAGGTTACCTTACTCGTCGTCTAGTTGACGTTGCACAAGATGTAATTGTCCGTGAAGATGATTGTGGTACTGACCGCGGCTTAACGATTTCATCATTAAAAGAAGGTACGGAAGTAATTGAAGCATTAGATGAACGTGTATTAGGACGTTACGCTAAGAAAACAATTCGCCATCCTGAAACTAATGAAGTAATCGTTGCTCGTAACGAATTAATTACACAAGAACTAGGTCGTCAAATTGATGAAGCTGGTATTGAAGTAGTTACAATTCGCTCTGCATTCACTTGTAATACTAAACACGGTGTTTGTAAAAAATGTTACGGTATGAACTTAGCTACAGGAGACAAAGTTGAAGTTGGTGAAGCTGTAGGTATCATCGCAGCTCAATCAATCGGTGAGCCAGGTACACAGTTAACGATGCGTACTTTCCATACAGGTGGGGTTGCCGGTGCCGATATCACACAAGGTCTTCCTCGTATCCAAGAGATCTTCGAAGCGCGTAATCCTAAAGGTCAAGCAGTTATCAGTGAAATCACTGGTATTGTTACTGAAATTGAGGAAATCCGTGAAGGTCAAAAAGAGATTACCGTTACAAGTTCAATTGAATCTCGTAAATATTTAGCGCCATACAACGCTCGTATTAAAGTTCAAATTAATGACGAAGTTGGTCACGGCCAAATCCTTACAGAAGGTTCAATCGATCCGAAACAACTTCTTAAAGTAACAGATGTTTCTACTGTTGAAGAATATCTATTAAAAGAAGTACAAAAAGTTTACCGTATGCAAGGTGTAGAAATTGGCGATAAACACATCGAAGTGATGGTTCGTCAAATGCTACGTAAAGTACGTGTAATCGAAGCTGGGGATACTGATTTATTACCAGGTTCACTTCTTGATATTCACCAATTCTATGCTGCAAATGGACCAGTCATTAGCGAAGGTAAGATCCCAGCTACATGTACTCCAGTAATCCTAGGTATTACAAAAGCATCTCTAGAAACAGAATCATTCTTATCTGCTGCATCGTTCCAAGAAACAACTCGTGTTCTTACAGACGCTGCAATTAAAGGTAAACGTGATGAGTTACTTGGTCTTAAAGAGAATGTTATTCTTGGTAAACTTGTTCCAGCTGGTACAGGTATGCAACGCTACCGTCAAATTAAAATTGCCGGTGACGATGAACAAAAAGTTGAAGAAACAGTTACAGCTGAATAACTTTTATAAAACCGAGGGAATTAATTCCCTCGGTTTTTATTGTTTTGTATTGACAGTCAGCCTATAGAATGATAATATATTTTAGGTTGATAGTTGTCTGTCTATCATTTCGAAGGATATGCAAATTTTCTTACGGAAAAAAGCAACAGACAGGGTTATTACAAACAGTAATTGATATTTGTTGGTCATATGAGAAGATGTTGAGTCTCTAAATGCACACGATCGAATGACCACGCATGCGGTGCGACTAGTAGCACATAGAATTGGTGTTCCCGTTGCATTAGGTCCAGCCGCTTATCTGGTGGAGTATTTCATCATTAGAGCATATGATAAACGATATTAGTATTGAGATTAGTTTTTGCACTGATCATGCGAAGGCTTTGTTTTTTACCCAAAAATGAACCACCTGGATGTGTGGTATTAAAATGCAAGTATGAGAGGAGGAAGAATCGATGCCTACAATTAACCAATTAGTACGTAAGCCTCGTCAATCCAAAAGTAAGAAATCAAAATCTCCAGCACTTAACAAAAGTTATAACAGCTTTGCAAAAGCTTTAACAGATGTTAACTCACCACAAAAACGTGGTGTTTGTACACGTGTTGGTACAATGACACCTAAAAAACCAAACTCAGCGTTACGTAAGTACGCTCGTGTGCGTTTAACTAACCAAATCGAAGTTAACGCTTATATCCCTGGTGAAGGTCACAACTTACAAGAACACAGTGTTGTTCTTATCCGTGGCGGACGCGTAAAAGATTTACCGGGGGTTCGCTACCATGTTGTACGTGGTGCTCTTGATACAGCAGCAGTACAAGGTCGTATGCAATCTCGTTCATTATACGGTGCTAAAAAACCAAAAGAAAAAAAATAATAATATAGTTAGATTTGAAAGGAGGAAAACACATGCCTCGTAAAGGTCCTGTTTCCAAACGTGACGTGTTACCAGATCCAATTTATAATTCGAAACTAGTAACTCGTTTAATCAACAAAATGATGGTCGATGGTAAAAGAGGTACTTCTCAAAAAATCTTATACGGAGCTTTCGAATTAGTGAAAGAACGCTCTGGTCAAGACGCTTTAGAAGTATTTGATGCAGCTTTAAACAACGTAATGCCTGTACTTGAAGTACGCGCTCGTCGTGTCGGTGGTGCAAACTACCAAGTACCAGTAGAAGTACGTCCAGAACGTCGTACTACTTTAGGTCTTCGTTACTTAGTAAACTACTCTCGTCTTCGTGGCGAAAAAACAATGGAAGAACGTCTTGCTAATGAAATTCTTGACGCTTCTAACAACACTGGTGCGTCAGTTAAAAAACGTGAAGATATGCACAAAATGGCAGAAGCGAACAAAGCATTCGCTCACTACCGTTGGTAAGCTTAAAAATATCTTAATCCATTATGAAGGGAGAAATACCGCATGACTAGAGAATTCTCATTAGAGAACACTCGTAATATCGGAATCATGGCTCACATTGATGCTGGTAAAACAACAACAACTGAGCGTATCCTTTATTACACAGGTAAGATTCACAAAATTGGTGAAACTCACGAAGGCGCTTCTCAAATGGACTGGATGGAGCAAGAACAAGAACGTGGTATTACAATCACTTCTGCTGCTACAACAGCTCAATGGAAAGGCCACCGTGTAAACATCATCGATACTCCAGGACACGTAGACTTCACTGTTGAAGTTGAACGTTCACTTCGTGTACTTGATGGTGCGGTAACTGTACTAGATGCTCAATCTGGTGTAGAACCACAAACTGAAACTGTATGGCGTCAAGCTACAACATATGGTGTTCCACGTCTTGTTTTCATTAACAAAATGGACAAAATCGGTGCTAACTTCCTTTACTCAGTAGGTACTTTAAAAGAACGTTTAGAAGCTAACGCTCATCCTATTCAATTACCTATCGGTGCTGAAGATGAGTTCCACGCAATCATTGACCTTGTAGAAATGAACGCTATCTTCTACAAAGAGGGCGATGATGGTTCTAACGCTGAGATTAAAGAAATCCCTGAGGAAAACTTAGCTCAAGCACAAGAATATCGCGAAAAATTAATCGAAGCTGTTGCTGAATTAGATGAAGATCTAATGGAAAAATACTTTGCGGGTGAAGAAATTTCAATCCCTGAGTTAAAAGCTGCAATCCGTAAAGCTACTCTATCTGTAGAGTTCTATCCGGTTGTATGTGGTACAGCATTCAAAAACAAAGGTGTTCAATTAATGCTTGATGCAGTAATTGACTACCTACCAGCTCCAACAGATGTTGAATCTATTACAGGTACATCTATCGAAGGAGACGAAGATATCGTACGTCACTCATCTGATGACGAGCCATTCTCAGCACTAGCGTTCAAAGTTATGACTGACCCTTATGTTGGTAAATTAACTTTCTTCCGTGTTTATTCTGGTGTTCTAAACTCAGGTTCATACGTACAAAACTCAACTAAAGGTAAACGTGAACGCGTAGGTCGTATCCTACAAATGCACGCTAACTCTCGTGAAGAAATCGAATGCGTATACGCAGGCGATATCGCAGCAGCTGTAGGCCTAAAAGCTACAACTACTGGTGATACTCTATGTGATGAGAAATCTCTAGTTATTCTTGAGTCTATGGAATTCCCTGAGCCTGTAATCTCACTTTCTGTAGAACCAAAATCTAAAGCTGACCAAGATAAAATGGGCCAAGCTTTACAAAAACTTCAAGAAGAAGATCCAACTTTCCGTGCACACACAGACACTGAAACTGGCCAAACAATCATCTCAGGTATGGGTGAACTTCACTTAGATATCTTAGTTGATCGTATGAAACGCGAATTCCGCGTTGAAGCTAACGTAGGTGCTCCACAAGTATCTTACCGCGAAACTTTCCGTCAATCGGCTCAAGTTCAAGGTAAATTTACTCGTCAATCTGGTGGTCGCGGTCAATACGGTGACGTATGGGTTGAGTTCTCTCCAAACGAAGAAGGTAAAGGTTTTGAATTCGAAAACGGTATCGTTGGTGGTGTAGTTCCTCGTGAATACATCCCTGCTATCGAAGCTGGATTAAGAGACTCTTTAGCTAACGGTGTATTAGCTGGATTCCCACTAATCGACGTTAAAACTCGTTTATACGACGGTTCATACCATGACGTCGATTCAAACGAAATGGCATTCAAAGTAGCTGCTTCTCTAGCAGTTAAGAAAGCTGCGACTGCTTGTAACCCAGTTCTTTTAGAACCAGTTATGAAAGTTGAAGTTGTAATGCCAGAAGAATACCTTGGTGATATCATGGGTAACATTACTGCTCGTCGCGGACGCGTTGAGGGTATGGAAGCTCGCGGTAACGCTCAAGTAGTTCGTGCAATGGTTCCACTTGCTGAAATGTTCGGTTATGCAACAACTTTACGTTCAGCAACGCAAGGCCGTGGTACATTCTCAATGGTATTCGATCATTACGAAGAAGTACCAAAATCTGTTTCTGAAGAAATCATCAAGAAACATAAAGGTGAATAATTTAATTATTTTTAATTGAATTTTCCACTGTAATAAAGTATAACTATCTTGTAAGCGATGATTTTTGGTTGGGTAGGGCCCTATCCAATCGAAAGTTATTACTATAAAACTAAAATAACTTATAACCCTTAGGAGGCACATTTAAAATGGCTAAAGAAAAATTCGACCGTTCTAAAACACATGCTAACATTGGTACAATCGGACACGTTGACCATGGTAAAACTACATTAACTGCTGCAATCGCTACAGTTCTTGCAAAAAAAATGGGCGGAGAAGCAAAATCTTACGCTCAAATCGATAACGCACCAGAAGAAAAAGAACGCGGTATCACAATCAACACTTCTCACATCGAATACGAAACTGAATCTCGTCACTACGCTCACGTAGATTGCCCAGGACACGCCGATTACGTTAAAAACATGATCACTGGTGCTGCTCAAATGGACGGCGGTATCTTAGTAGTATCTGCTGCTGATGGCCCAATGCCACAAACTCGTGAACACATCCTTTTATCTCGTCAAGTAGGTGTTCCTTACCTAGTAGTATTCTTAAACAAATGCGACATGGTTGATGACGAAGAATTACTTGAATTAGTTGAAATGGAAGTTCGTGACTTATTATCTGAATACGATTTCCCAGGCGACGATGTTCCTGTAATCAAAGGTTCAGCTCTTAAAGCTCTTGAAGGCGAAGAAAAATGGGAAGAAGCAATCGTTGAATTAATGGCTGCTGTAGATTCTTACATCCCAACTCCAGAACGTCAAACTGACAAACCATTCATGATGCCAGTAGAGGATGTATTCTCTATCACTGGTCGTGGTACAGTAGCAACTGGCCGTGTTGAACGTGGACAAGTTAAAGTCGGCGACGTTATCGACATCGTTGGTATCGCTGAAGAAACTCCTCAAACAACTGTTACAGGTGTTGAGATGTTCCGTAAATTATTAGATTACGCTGAAGCTGGCGATAACATTGGTGCTCTTCTACGTGGTGTTTCACGTGAAGATATCCAACGTGGACAAGTACTTGCTAAACCAGGTACAATCACTCCACACACTAACTTCAAAGCTGAAGTTTATGTTTTATCAAAAGAAGAAGGTGGACGTCACACTCCATTCTTCACTAACTACCGTCCTCAGTTCTACTTCCGTACAACTGACGTAACTGGTGTAGTTGCACTTCCAGAAGGCGTTGAAATGGTAATGCCTGGTGACAACGTTGAAATGAACGTTGAACTTATCCACCCAATCGCTATCGAAGAAGGTACTAAGTTCTCAATCCGTGAAGGTGGCCGTACTGTAGGCGCTGGCGTTGTAGCAACAATCGTAAAATAATTCTTCTTTCATAAGAAGTAGTTATTAACTTATAGAAGAGATCTGTAGGGTGCGCACCTTGCAGATCTCTTTTTTTGATTACATCTACTATATATAGAAGAAACTCGGATCAGAAAAAACTTTTTATAATTTAAGATAGTTTATGATTGTAATTTGTTTAAATTTTTTATATACTAGGTAGCGTTGTAATTAGCGGTCGTTATATATGAAAAAGAAAAAAACACACACGTTAAAGTATTTTTTGAAATGACTTGCACATTCACTTGTTATTAGGTATAATATTGAATGTTGGTCTTTGACTGCGATGAAACGAGAGGTTACCGACACACCCGGCCGCATTGCCATGGCGAGTGTACGGAAAATTTTCGTGGAGAATTGTCTAGGAAATAGGCGAAAAGGGAGGGAAAATAATGGCAAAACAACAGATTCGAATCCGTTTAAAAGCATACGATCACAGAATTCTTGATCAATCCGCTGAAAAAATTGTAGAAACTGCTAAACGTTCAGGTGCTGGAGTATCAGGTCCAATTCCACTACCAACTGAGCGCTCAGTATACACAATCTTACGTGCGGTTCATAAGTATAAAGATTCTCGTGAACAATTCGAGATGCGTACTCATAAACGTCTAATCGATATCGTTAACCCAACACCACAAACTGTTGATGCGTTAATGAAACTTGATTTACCATCTGGCGTTGATATTGAAATCAAACTTTAATGGTAAAAAAATAAAATTATTTTAAAAATTATAGGAGGTGCGACCAAATGACCAAAGGAATCTTAGGAAGAAAAATCGGTATGACGCAAGTATTTGCTGAGAACGGTGATCTTATCCCAGTGACTGTTATCGAGGCTACTCCAAACGTAGTTCTACAAAAGAAATCAGTCGAAACTGATGGTTATGAGGCAATCCAATTAGGTTTTGAAGACAAGCGCGAAAAGCTTGCTAACAAACCTTCTAAAGGACATGTTTCAAAAGCTAACACTGCTCCTAAGCGCTTCATTCGCGAAATTCGCAATGCAGACTTAGCCGAGTATGAAGTTGGTCAAGAAGTCAAAGTTGAAATTTTCGCAGAAGGCGATGTAGTTGATGTAACAGGTGTAACAAAAGGTAAAGGTTTCCAAGGTGTTATTAAACGTCACGGACAATCTCGCGGCCCTATGTCACATGGTTCTCGTTACCACCGTCGTCCTGGTTCAATGGGTCCAGTTGCTCCGAACCGCGTGTTCAAACAAAAGAAATTACCTGGTCAAATGGGTGGTACTGTTGTAACAATTCAAAACTTAGCAATCGTTAAGGTTGATGTTGAACGTAACCTACTATTAGTAAAAGGTAATGTTCCTGGTTCTAAAAAAGCATTAGTAACAGTTAAAACTGCTATTAAAGCTAACTAATTATCCGAAGAAAGGAGGAAACAGGAATGACAAAAGTTAACGTACTTAGTCAAACAGGTTCTTCTGTAGGCGAAATCGAATTAAACGATGCAATCTTCGGAATCGAACCAAACGAAAATGTTGTATTTGACGCAGTAATCGCTCAACGCGCTTCACTACGCCAAGGTACTCATAAAGTTAAAAATCGTTCTGAAGTTGCAGGTGGTGGTCGTAAACCATGGCGTCAAAAGGGTACAGGTCGTGCTCGTCAAGGTTCAATCCGCTCTCCACAATGGCGCGGTGGTGGTATCGTATTCGGTCCAACTCCACGTAGCTATGCATACAAACTTCCAAGAAAAGTTCGTCGTTTAGCACTTAAATCAGTATTATCAGCTAAAGTTGTAGATACTGAACTAGTAGTATTAGATGCTCTTACATTAGATGCGCCTAAAACTAAAGACTTTGTAAAAGTAATTACAGATCTTAAAATTGAAACAAAAGCGTTATTTGTTACTGGAACACAAGAAGAAAACGTAGCACTAGCTGCTCGTAATATCCCTGGTGTAACAGTATTAACGGCTGAAGGCATCAACGTTCTTGACTTAGTAGGTCACGGAACAGTTGTAATGACTAAATCAGCTGTAGAAAAAATTGAGGAGGTGCTTGGTTAATGGAAGCACGTGAAGTATTAAAACGTCCTGTCATTACTGAGCTTTCTTCAGAACAAATGGCAGAACAAAAGTACACTTTTGAAGTTGACACTCGTGCCAACAAAACAGAAGTTAAAGACGCAGTTGAAACTATCTTTGGCGTGAAAGTTGCGAAAGTAAACATCATGAACTACAAAGGTAAGAAGAAACGCGTTGGCCGTCATACTGGCTTAACAAACAAACGTCGTAAAGCAGTAGTAACACTGTCTGAAGGCGAAATCGAATTATTCGAAATGTAATTCGAATATATATTTCTAAAGGAGGGAAAACACATGGCGATTAAAAAGTACAAACCTACCACAAATGGACGTCGTAACATGACTACATCTGACTTTGCGGAGATTACTACTAATAAACCTGAGAAATCTTTATTAGAATCTACAAAACGTAAAGCTGGTCGTAATAACCAGGGTAAAATCACTGTTCGTCATAATGGTGGTGGACATAAACGTCAATACCGTATCATTGATTTCAAACGTATCAAAGATGGTATTCCGGGTAAAGTCGCTACTGTTGAGTATGATCCAAACCGATCTGCTAACATTGCATTAATTCATTACGCTGATGGTGAAAAATGTTATATCATTGCACCAAAAGGCATTAAAGTAGGTATGGAAGTTATTTCAGGACCTGAAGTTGATATTAAAGTAGGTAACGCTTTACCTCTATCTAATATCCCAATGGGTACTACAATCCATAACATCGAAATGAAACCTGGTAAAGGTGGACAATTAGTACGTTCTGCAGGTACTTCAGCTCAAGTACTTGGTAAAGAAGGAAAATACGTAATTGTACGCTTACAATCTGGTGAAGTACGTATGATTCTTGCTACTTGCCGTGCTACTATTGGCGCTGTTGGTAACGAACAACACGAACTTATCCACATTGGTAAAGCAGGACGTAAACGTTGGATGGGTAAACGCCCAACTGTACGTGGTTCTGTAATGAACCCTAACGATCACCCACATGGTGGTGGTGAAGGTAAAGCTCCAATCGGACGTAAGTCTCCAATGACTCCATGGGGTAAACCAGCACTTGGTTACAAAACTCGTAACAAACGCGCTAAATCCGACAAACTTATCATTCGTCGTCGCAAAAAATAAAGTGATTAGACTACGGTTCACAGGACGAACCGTGGTGGAATCACAGAGGGAGGCTCCAAAATGGGTCGTAGTTTGAAAAAAGGACCATTTGTTGACGCTCACTTATTAACTAAAGTTGAAGCACAACAAGATTCTGAGAAAAAACAAGTTATCAAAACTTGGTCTCGCCGCTCTACAATCTTCCCGAACTTCATCGGTTTAACAATCGCTGTATACGACGGACGCAAGCATGTTCCAGTATACGTGACTGAAGATATGGTAGGTCATAAACTTGGCGAATTCGCACCAACACGTGCTTATAAAGGTCACGGTGCAGATGACAAGAAGACATCAGTACGCTAATTAAGAGGGGAGGTTAATCCTAATGCAACAAGCTAAAGCTATCGCTCGCACAGTTCGCATTGCTCCTCGTAAGGTACGTCTAGTAGTAGACTTAATTAGAGGTAAGCAAATCGGCGAAGCAATCGCTATTTTAAAACATACTCCAAAAGCAGCATCGCCTGTAGTGGAAAAAGTTTTAAACTCAGCAATCGCAAACGCAGAGCACAATTATGATTTAGATGTAAACAGCCTAATCGTTTCTGAAGTATTCGTAGACGAAGGTCCAACATTAAAACGTTTCCGTCCACGCGCACAAGGTCGTGCAAGTGCGATCAACAAACGTACAAGCCACATTACTCTAGTGGTATCTGAGAAGAAGGAGGGATAATCCGTGGGTCAAAAAGTACATCCAATAGGTTTACGTGTTGGTGTCATCCGTGATTGGGAATCTCGCTGGTACGCTGAGAAGGACTACGCGACATTACTTCACGAAGATATCAAAGTACGTAACTACATTGAAAAAGCTCTAAAAGAAGCATCAGTTTCTAAAGTTGAAATTGAACGTGCTGCTAATAAACTAAACATCACAATTAGTACAGCTAAACCAGGTATGGTTATTGGTAAGGGTGGTACTGAAGTAGAATCACTTCGTAAAAACCTTAATGCTATGACTGGCAAACGCGTACACATCAACATCGTTGAAATCAAACGTGCTGATCTTGATGCAAAACTAGTTGCTGAGAACATCGCTCGTCAATTAGAAAATCGTGTATCATTCCGTCGTGCACAAAAACAAACTCTTCAACGCACTATCCGTGCAGGTGCTAAAGGTATCAAAACTCAAGTATCTGGTCGTTTAGGTGGCGCTGACATCGCTCGTGCTGAGCATTATAGTGAAGGAACTGTTCCACTTCATACACTTCGCGCTGACATTGATTATGCTCACGCTGAAGCTGACACTACTTATGGTAAGTTAGGTGTTAAAGTATGGATCTACCGTGGAGAAGTACTTCCAACTAAGAAGTCTGTGGAAGGAGGCAAATAATTATGTTATTGCCAAAACGCGTTAAATACCGTCGTGTACACCGTGGTAACATGCGTGGCCAATCAAAAGGCGGCACAACAATTAGCTTTGGTGAATACGGCTTACAAGCTCAAACAGCAAGCTGGATCACTAACCGTCAAATTGAAGCAGCACGTATCGCTATGACACGTTATACAAAACGTGGCGGTAAAGTATGGATTAACATTTTCCCGCACAAACCATATACTAAAAAGCCTCTAGAAGTACGTATGGGTTCTGGTAAAGGTGCTCCTGAAGGTTGGGTAGCAGTTGTAAAACCAGGTCGTATTATGTTTGAAATCGGTGGGGTTTCTGAAGAAATCGCTCGTGAAGCACTTCGCTTAGCTGCACACAAGTTGCCTGTTAAGTGTAAAATTGTTAAACGTGAAGAAATTGGTGGTGAATCTAATGAAAGCTAATGATATCCGTGAACTTACAAGTATTGAAATTGAAGATAAAGTAAAATCACTGAAAGAAGAGCTTTTCAACCTTCGCTTCCAATTAGCGACTGGTCAATTAGAAAACACAGCTCGTATTCGTGAGGTACGTAAAACTATCGCTCGTATGAAGACTGTTATTCGTCAAAGAGAAATCAGTGCTATTTAACTGATAAAGGAGGTTTGCAAGCATGACTGAGCGTAATCAACGCAAAGTTTACACAGGCCGTGTTGTTTCTGACAAAATGGATAAAACAATCACAGTATTGGTTGAAACTCATAAGAAACATTCGCTTTACGGTAAACGTGTAAAATACTCTAAAAAGTTCAAGGCGCATGATGAAAACAACACAGCAAATGTTGGAGACATCGTACGTATTATGGAAACTCGTCCGCTATCAGCTACTAAACGTTTCCGTTTAGTTGAAGTTGTAGAAAAAGCGGTTATTATCTAAATAATTTCGGAACACAAGATCCGAAGGGAGGTAACCTAAGTGATTCAACAAGAAAGTCGTTTGAAAGTTGCCGACAACTCTGGCGCTAAAGAGGTACTAACAATCAAAGTCCTTGGTGGTTCTGGCCGTAAAACAGCTAACATCGGTGATGTTATCGTTTGTACAGTTAAGAAAGCAACACCAGGTGGCGTTGTCAAGAAGGGCGAAGTAGTTAAAGCTGTAATCGTTCGTACTAAGAGCGGTGCTCGCCGTAAAGATGGTACTTATATCAAATTCGATGAGAACGCATGCGTAATCATTCGTGATGATAAAGCACCACGTGGAACTCGTATTTTCGGACCAGTTGCTCGCGAACTTCGCGATAGTAGCTTCATGAAAATCGTTTCATTAGCTCCGGAAGTTCTTTAATTAATTAAATGAAAGTAGCCATCAAGGAGGTGCGACAAATGCACGTTAAAAAAGGCGATAAAGTAAAAGTAATTTCAGGTAAAGATAAAGGCAAAGAAGGTGTTATCTTATCTGCAATTCCGAAGAAAGATCGCGTTTTAGTTGAAGGTATCAATATTGTTAAAAAACACGTTAAACCTAACCAACTAAATCCACAAGGCGGAATTGTTAGCCAAGAGGCTGCAATCCACGTATCGAACGTAATGTTAATCGATCCGAAAACTGGCGAGCCGACTCGCGTAGGTTATAAAACGGAAGATGGCAATAAAGTTCGTATTGCAAAAAAATCAGGTAAAGTAATCGACTAAAAGTAATAGAAGGGAGGTATACAAATGAGCCGCCTAAAAGACAAATTTGTAAACGAAGTATCATCTGCTCTAATGAGCAAGTTTGAATATACATCAGTAATGCAAGTACCAAAAGTTGAGAAAATCGTTGTGAACATGGGTGTTGGTGACGCTGTTCAAAACTCTAAAGTTCTTGATACTGCTGTTGAAGAATTAGCTTTAATCACTGGTCAAAAACCAGTAGTAACAAAAGCGAAGAAATCTATCGCAGGCTTCCGTCTACGTGAAGGTATGCCAATCGGTGCGAAAGTTACATTACGTGGAGAACGTATGTATGACTTCTTAGATAAATTAATCGCTGTTTCTCTTCCACGTGTACGTGACTTCCGTGGTGTTTCTAAAAAAGCATTCGATGGTCGCGGTAACTACACTCTAGGTGTTAAGGAACAATTAATTTTCCCGGAAATCGACTATGATAAAGTATCAAAAGTACGCGGTATGGATATCGTTATCGTTACTACTGCGAACTCTGACGAAGAAGCTCGCGAGTTGTTAACACAATTCGGTATGCCATTCCAAAAATAAAAAGGGAGGCGAGATCGTGGCTAAAAAATCTATGATCATCAAGCAACAACGCGGTTCGAAATTCAAAGTTCAAGAATACACACGCTGTGAACGCTGTGGCCGTCCACACTCTGTATACCGCAAATTCAAACTTTGCCGTATTTGTTTCCGAGAACTTGCTTACAAGGGACAAATTCCTGGCGTGAAAAAAGCCAGCTGGTAATCCCCTAATTTGGGAAGGAGGTAAATGTAATGACAATGACAGATCCAATTGCAGACATGCTAACTCGCGTACGTAACGCGAACATGGTACGTCACGAAAAATTAGAGCTTCCTGCTTCTAATATCAAAAAAGAGATCGCTGAAATCTTAAAGCGTGAAGGTTTTGTACGTGATGTTGAGTATGTTGAAGACGACAAACAAGGAATTATCCGTATCTTCTTAAAATACGGTCAAAATAACGAACGTGTTATTACAGGTTTAAAACGTATTTCTAAACCAGGTTTACGCGTATACGCTAAAACTGAAGAAGTACCACGTGTACTTAACGGTCTAGGAATCGCTTTAGTTTCTACTTCAAACGGTCTATTAACTGATAAAGAAGCTCGCGCTAAAAAAGTTGGCGGCGAAATCTTAGCATACGTTTGGTAATAAGCAACAAATGAATGGAGGTGCAACATTAAATGTCTCGCGTAGGTAAAAAACCAATCGAGGTACCTGCAGGTGTTACAGTTACAGTAAACGCTGATAACGTAGCAACTGTTAAAGGGCCAAAAGGCGAATTAGTTCGTTCTTTCCACAAAGATATGAAAATTGAAATCGAAGGTAACGTGATCACAATCACTCGTCCTTCTGAATCTAAAGAGCACCGTACTAACCACGGTACAACACGTGCGTTACTTGCTAACATGGTAACTGGTGTATCTGAAGGATTCTCTAAATCGTTAGAACTTATCGGTGTAGGTTACCGTGCTCAATTACAAGGCAAAAAACTAGTACTTAACGTTGGTTACTCTCATCCAGTAGAGTTCACACCAGAAGAAGGTGTCGAAGTTGAAGTACCTGCTAACACTAAAATTATTGTTAAAGGTATTTCTAAAGAACAAGTTGGTGCTTTAGCATCTAACATCCGTGACGTTCGTCCACCAGAACCTTATAAAGGTAAAGGGATCCGTTACGAAGGCGAATACGTTCGTCGCAAAGAAGGTAAAACAGGTAAATAATGCTGCATAGCATTAGAAAGGAGTGACCTTTTGTGATTACGAAACAAGATAAGAATCAAGTTCGTAAAAAACGTCATGCTCGCGTACGTTCAAAAATTTCTGGTACTACACAACGTCCTCGTTTAAATGTGTACCGTTCTAATAAAAACATCTACGCTCAAATCATTGACGATGCTCAAGGCGTAACATTAGTTTCTGCTTCAACTATGGATAAAGGTTTCGACGGTTCTGCTGGAAACGTAGAAGCTGCATCTAAAATTGGGGAAACTATCGCTAAAAAAGCTGCTGAGAAAAACATCAAAGCTGTTGTTTTCGACCGTGGCGGTTACTTATACCACGGACGCGTTAAAGCTTTAGCTGAAGCTGCTCGCGAAAACGGTTTAGAATTTTAATAAGAAGGAGGTACACATTTCATGGGTCACATTATTGACGCAAACAAACTAGAACTTGAAGAGCGCGTTGTTACAATCAACCGCGTAGCTAAAGTTGTAAAAGGTGGACGTCGTTTCCGTTTTACTGCATTAGTAGTAGTCGGAGACCGCAATGGCCATGTAGGTTTTGGTACAGGTAAAGCTCAAGAAGTACCTGATGCTATTCGTAAAGCTGTAGAAGATGCGAAGAAAAACCTAGTGGAAGTTCCACGTGTTGGTGGTACTACACCTCATTTAATCATGGGTAAATTCGGTGCAGGTAACATCATGATCAAACCTGCTGCTCCTGGTACAGGAGTAATCGCTGGTGGACCAGTTCGTGCTGTATTAGAACTTGCTGGTATTACTGATATCCTTTCAAAATCTTTAGGTTCAAACACTCCTATTAACATGGTACGCGCTACTATCCAAGGTTTAACTGAACTTAAAAATGTTGAAGAAGTTGCAAAACTTCGCGGTAAATCAGTAGAAGAGATCTTAGGTTAAGGGGGGGAAATTACTATGACAACAAAATTAGAAGTTACCCTAACTAGAAGCCTAATCGGTATTAAACCAGGTCAAAAAGCTACTGCTGAAGCATTAGGTTTACGTAAAATGAATCAAACTGTTGAACACAACGATAACGTTGCTGTTCGCGGTGCGATCGCTAAAGTAGCTCACTTAGTAACAGTTACTGAAAAATAATTAAAATTTAAAACATAAGGAGGTGCCATCTAATAATGAAACTTCATGAGTTAGAACCAGCTGCTGGTTCACGTAAAGAACGTAATCGTGTAGGTCGTGGTATGGCGACAGGTAACGGTAAAACATCTGGTCGCGGTCATAAAGGTCAAAACTCACGTTCAGGCGGCGGCGTACGTCCCGGCTTTGAAGGTGGTCAAAACCCTTTATTCCGTCGTTTACCAAAACGCGGCTTCACAAACATTAACCGTAAAGAGTTTGCTATTGTAAACCTTGACGCTTTAAATCGTTTTGAAGAAGGCACAGAAGTTACTCCAGCTTTACTAGTTGAAACTGGTGTTGTAGGCAATGAAAAATCTGGTATCAAGATTCTAGGTAATGGAACACTTGATAAAAAGCTTTCTATCAAGGCCCACAAATTCTCTGCTTCTGCTAAAGAAGCTATCGAAAATGCGGGCGGCAATACTGAGGTGATTTAATGTTTCAGACAATCTCGAACTTCTTACGTGTGAGAGATATACGAAATAAAATCATTTTTACACTTTTGATGCTGGTTGTGTTCCGAATAGGAACATTTGTACCAGTGCCAAATGTGGACGCTGATGTATTAAAACAAACTGATCAATATAGTTTAGTTGGTTTCCTAAATACATTTGGTGGTGGGGCATTACAAAACTTCTCTATTTTCGCAATGGGGATTATGCCTTACATTACAGCCTCAATTATTGTTCAACTGTTGCAAATGGATGTTGTTAAGAAGTTTACCGAATGGTCAAAACAAGGTGAAGCAGGTCGTAAAAAGAGTGCGCAATTTACACGTTATTTTGCAATCATCCTAGCTTTCATTCAATCAATCGCTATGTCTTATGGTTTCAACCGTATGTATGGTGGTTCTTTGATTCAAGACGAAGGAATCCTTACTTACTTTACAATTGCCATCGTATTAACTGCTGGTACAGCTTTCCTTTTATGGTTAGGTGAACAAATTACTGAAAAAGGTGTTGGTAATGGTATTTCCATTATTATCTTTGCAGGGATTGTTGCAGCTTTACCGACAACAGTAAATCAGATTTACGCTCAACAATTTGAAAATGCTGGTGATCAAATGTTCATCAACATCGTTAAAATTGCTTTAGTTGCACTTGCAGCTTTAATTATTGTCGTTGGGGTAATTTACTTCCAACAAGCGGATCGTAAGATTCCAATTCAATACGCTAAAGGAACAAGCGCTGCTAGAGGAGCACAACAATCGCATTTACCACTTAAAGTCAATGCTGCTGGTGTAATTCCAGTAATCTTCGCTGTTGCGTTTATCGTAACTCCAAGAACCATTGCTTCTTTCTTTGGTGATAGCAAAACAGCTACAATCATCGCGAACACTTTTGATTATTCAAAACCAGTAGGTATGTTAATCTACGTTGCACTAATTATTGCGTTTACGTATTTCTATGCATTCGTACAAGTGAATCCGGAGAAAGTAGCGGACAACTTGAAGAAACAAGGTGCTTATATTCCAGGTATTCGACCGGGTAAAAGTACTGAAAGTTATTTAACAAGTGTCTTATATCGCTTAACTTTTGTTGGGGCAATTTACTTGTCGATCGTGGCAATTTTACCGATTTTATTCGTAAACATCGGAAATCTTCCACAATCAGCACAAATTGGTGGTACAAGTTTGATTATCGTTGTTGGTGTTGCACTGGAAACAATGAAACAACTTGAATCTCAATTGGTAAAACGTCACTATAAAGGTTTTATGAAATAAAAGTTGGTTTAAAAGGAGCATCTTTTGTTCCCTAAAGCCTTCATTTAAGAAAATAGAGGGGGCTCACCGTATGAATATCGTTTTAATGGGTTTGCCTGGTGCTGGTAAAGGTACTCAAGCAGACAAAATTGTTGAGAAGTACGATATCCCTCATATTTCTACAGGCGATATGTTCCGAGCTGCTATTAGTAACAGCACGGAATTAGGCTTAGAAGCAAAATCGTATATGGATAAAGGGGCTTTAGTTCCAGATGAAGTTACGATTGGAATCGTTCGCGAGCGCTTAAGCCAACCTGATTGTGATCAAGGATTCTTACTAGATGGTTTTCCGCGTACAATTGAACAAGCTGAAGAATTAGATAATATTTTATCTGCTCTTGGTAAGTCAGTTGAACATGTGATAAACATTGAAGTAGCGAAGGATGAATTGGTTAAACGTCTAACAGGTCGTCGTATCTGTAAAGTATGTGGTTCATCTTATCACTTAATTTTCAATCCTCCAAAAGAGGAAGGGAAATGTGACAAAGATGGAGGAGAACTTTATCAAAGAGCAGACGATAATCCAGAAACAGTTAATAACCGTCTGGAAGTAAATATTAAGCAATCACAACCATTATTAGATTTCTATAAAGCCAAAAATGTTCTAACCGATATTGATGGCCAAAAAGATATTAATGTAGTGTTTGCTGATGTAGACGCTCTTTTAAAGAGCAGCCGCAACTAATAACCCGTGTCTCGGGCGCATTGAAATTTTGCTGAGGCAAGGTAGTATGCGGTGGCACAACGGAAAGTTAATTTTCGAGAGCTGCAAAAGCATATTGTGCCCGGTCTATGCACTGAAGAATGGATTGTTTCGTTTAAAGGATACCCTTTTTCCTTGATGCAATCGGTATTCGAACAGGGTATAATGGGTTTCGTGAAAATATCTGTTTATAACAGGTATGCAGGATCTCATCTAGGACATTCCGGGTGATCGTGTTGACATTAAGGGATACAAGTTCTCCGGGGACATTATATCCTGGGATTATGAGATGCGAAACCTGATGAACGTCTTTCGAACATCCTCATAAACCAAACCCAATGTTGATGCGGATTATCTTGTTTAAGATGAAACTTGCAGCAAATTCCGTTTGAATTTGACGATGAGAACCTGAATTGCATATAGAAGGGAGACAGGCTCGATGGCGAAAGACGATGTAATTGAAATCGAAGGCACAGTTCTTGAAACTTTGCCAAACGCGATGTTTAAGGTAGAATTAGAAAATGGTCATACAGTACTTGCGCATGTATCTGGCAAAATTCGTATGCACTTTATTCGTATTTTACCAGGAGATAAAGTTACGATTGAATTATCTCCTTATGACTTAACACGCGGTCGTATCACATACCGTTTTAAATAATCTTTTGCACTCCGGACCACTAAGGAGGTTAGGTTAAGATGAAAGTAAGACCATCAGTAAAACCGATCTGCGAAAAATGTAAAGTTATTCGTCGACGCGGTAAAGTAATGGTAATCTGTGAAAATCCTAAACACAAACAAAAACAAGGATAATTCCTAAGGAGGTGCACATCGTACATGGCACGTATTGCAGGTGTTGACATTCCACGCGAAAAACGCGTTGTAATTTCATTAACATACATTTACGGTATCGGTAACACAACTGCTAAGCAAGTTCTTGCAGACGCTGGTGTTGCAGAAGATACTCGTGTAAAAGATCTAACTGAAGATCAATTAAACCAAATCCGTGAACAATTAGATAAACATAAAGTTGAGGGTGACTTACGTCGTGAAATCTCACTTAACATTAAACGTCTAATGGAAATCGGTTCATTCCGAGGTATCCGTCACCGTCGTGGTTTACCAGTTCGTGGACAAAATACGAAGAACAATGCGCGTACGCGTAAAGGTCCTCGTAAAACTGTTGCGAACAAGAAAAAATAATTAATAAGTAAAGGAGGTTTCTTCTTAACATGGTACGTAAACAACAATCACGTAAACGTCGTGTGAAAAAGAATATCGAATCTGGTATTGCTCACATCCGTTCTACATTTAACAATACAATCGTAACCATCACAGATGTTCAAGGTAACGCAATTTCTTGGTCTTCTGCTGGTGCATTAGGTTTCCGTGGATCACGTAAATCTACTCCATTCGCATCTCAAATGGCTGCTGAAACAGCTGCTAAAACTGCAATGGAAAACGGTTTAAAAACGTTAGAAGTAACTGTTAAAGGTCCTGGTGCAGGTCGTGAAGCTGCAATTCGTGCACTTCAAGCTGCAGGTTTAGAAGTTACAGCTATTAAAGATGTAACTCCAGTTCCTCATAATGGTTGCCGCCCACCAAAACGTCGTCGCGTATAATTTTATCTCTGTTGCATAGTCGACTGGATTTAATGTACAAATATATTTAATATCGTTAAGATTGAATGACATTTAATTTTATGTTGAAATAGATATATATTCGATGTTTTTAAGGAGGGTAAATTGAATGATCGAAATTGAAAAACCAAAGATTGAAACCGTTGAGATCAGTAATGACCTTAAATATGGCAAATTTGTTGTAGAACCACTTGAACGTGGTTATGGTACTACTTTGGGTAATTCACTACGTCGCATTCTTCTGTCTTCTTTACCAGGAGCTGCTATTACTTCAATTCAAATTGACGGCGTTCTTCACGAATTCTCAACTATTGAGGGTGTTGTAGAAGATGTCGCTTCAATTATCTTAAACCTGAAAAAATTAGCATTAAAAATTTACTCTGATGAAGAGAAAGTTATTGAGATTGATTTTTCTGGTGAAGGTGTAATCACAGCTGCTGATATTATGCATGACAGTGATGTGGAAGTGTTAAACCCAGATTTATATATCGCTACTGTTGCTAAAAATGGTCACCTACGTATGCGTATGCATGCACAACGTGGGCGTGGATATACTCCAGCTGATCAAAACAAACGCGAGGATCTTCCTATCGGCGTTATCCCGATCGACTCTATTTACACTCCAGTTTCACGCGTCAACTTCACTGTGGAAAATACTCGTGTTGGA
Source organism: Kurthia zopfii (assembly GCF_003143955.1). GTDB lineage: Bacteria > Bacillota > Bacilli > Bacillales_A > Planococcaceae > Kurthia > Kurthia zopfii. Next base: position 45,761 of record NZ_QFVS01000020.1, read on the forward strand.
CAATCGTCTGACTTCGATAAACTTTCACTAGATGTGTGGACAGATGGCAGCATCGGTCCAAAAGAGGCGATTTCACTAGGTGCTAAGATTTTAACAGAGCATCTAAATATCTTCGTTGGTTTAACTGATGAAGCTAAAACAGCTGAAATCATGGTTGAAAAAGAAGAGGATCAAAAAGAAAAAGTATTAGAGATGACTATCGAAGAGCTTGATCTTTCTGTTCGTTCTTACAACTGCCTAAAACGCGCTGGTATCAATACCGTTCTTGAGCTTGCTAACAAGTCTGAAGACGATATGATGAAAGTTCGTAACTTAGGTCGTAAATCATTAGAAGAAGTAAAAGCTAAGTTAGAAGAGCTTGGTTTAGGATTACGCGAAGAAGACTAAGCGATTTTATAAAATAAGTATGATCAGTATTTGAACGAAGGAGGGAAACATCCATGGGTTACAGAAAACTTGGACGTACAAGTTCTCAACGTAAAGCGATGTTACGTGATTTAGCAACTGACTTAATCATTAACGAACGCATTGAAACAACTGAAACGCGTGCGAAAGAACTACGCTCAGTTGTGGAAAAAATGATTACTTTAGGTAAACGCGGTGATTTACATGCACGTCGCCAAGCGGCAGCATTTATCCGTCGCGAAGTAGCTACAACTACTGACGCTGAAGGTAACGAATCAACAGTTTTTGCACTACAAAAATTGTTTGATGATGTAGCACCACGCTACGCTGACCGTCAAGGCGGTTATACTCGCATTATGAAAATGGGACCTCGCCGTGGTGACGGTGCGCCTGTAGTTGTGATTGAACTAGTTTAATCATTAACGAATGCGATAGAGGGTGTACTTGTTCACGCAAATTGAACTTTGCACCCTCTTTTTTATAAAACATATAAGATTTATACGACAAATTTAAAAGCCGAGCGTTATGATGAGCGGACATAAGTGCTGTCTCGTTTAGCTCTACGCACCCCATTCCTTTCATGGTCTGAGCAACTTTGAATGGTGAGAATATACGATTTTGCGCATTTCTCTTGAATGGGGTGCGCGCTTTTTTATTTCATTACGACAAATTTAGGGTTAATTGTTAAGGCGAGATTCTTTGTATATTGGGGATGATCTATCTTAGTGATTGGCTCTATTTTTATACATAGAAAATTCTTTATAGCATAAAAACATAAAACAGTGTAAGTTTAATAGATGAGTAGAGCCTAGAATATTTTTTTAGCAAGGGGAGATGATCATATGACAGAGATATTATCATTACAAAACATTACATTCACATATGATCCAGATCAGCCAATTATTAAAAATGCGGTAGAAGATGTCACATTTTCAGTTAATGAAGGTGAGTGGATTGCGATTGTGGGTCATAATGGCTCAGGTAAATCGACTTTGGCGCGTATTATAAACGGCTTACTTTTTCCACAGTCGGGTGAAGTAAAAGTTTTTGGAGAAATGATGAATGAGGCTAATATTTGGGATATCCGTTCGCAATTAGGGATGGTATTTCAAAACCCAGACAATCAATTTGTCGGTGCTACAGTGCAGGATGATGTAGCATTTGCTTTAGAAAATAATGGTGTACCTTATGAAGATATGGTCATCAGAGTTGAAAATGCATTAAAACAAGTACAGATGGATGCTTTTATGGATCATGAGCCACAGCATCTTTCGGGTGGACAGAAACAACGTGTAGCCATTGCAGGTGCATTAGCTTTACGCCCGAATTTATTAATTTTAGATGAAGCTACTTCGATGTTAGATCCTCAAGGGCGCAAAGAAGTAATTGAAATAGTACAACAGTTACGCGATGAAACGGGATTGACTGTTTTATCAATAACGCATGATTTGGAAGAAGCCATTTTGGCGGATCGACTACTGTTTATGAATAATGGTAAGAAATTTGCTGAGGGGAACCCGAGTGAGATTTTTGGTCTAGGAGATCAATTAATTAAGTTAGGGTTAGACTTACCTTTCTCTATGAAAATGGCTCGATTATTGCAAAAAGAAGGAGTTCATCTTCAAGGAGCTCATATGTCAGAAGAAGAGTTGGTGAATGATCTATGGATATCAAACTTCAAGAAATAGGTTATTCATATGCAAAGGACACTCCTTTTGAAAAAAGAGCGCTATATGAGGTGAATATAGACATTGAGAATGGCAAGTATCACGCGATTATCGGGCATACAGGTTCGGGTAAATCGACTGTGTTACAGCACCTAAATGCCTTATTGAAGCCGACAGAAGGACAAATTCAAATTGGTGAAAAGGTGATTGTTGCTGGGAAGAAAGAGAAGGATTTAAGAGAAGTACGCCAAAAAGTAGGAATCGTATTCCAATTTCCAGAACATCAGCTATTTGAAGAAACCGTATTGAAAGATATATGTTTCGGACCTATGAATTTTGGTGTTTCTGAAGAAGATGCGCAAAAACGTGCGAAACATTTTATTCAAATGGTTGGATTAGATGAGGCTATTTTAGAGAAGTCACCGTTTGATCTATCGGGGGGACAAATGCGTCGTGTCGCGATTGCTGGGGTATTAGCTATGGAACCAGAAGTGGTAGTATTAGATGAGCCTACAGCCGGGTTAGATCCACGTGGTCGTCAAGAAATTATGGAGTTATTCTATTCATTGCATAAAGAACGAAATCTAACAATGATTCTAGTAACGCATAGTATGGAAGATGCTGCGAGATATGCAGATGAGATGACGATTATGCATGAAGGCCGAAGTGTGATGCAAGGAGAACCGAGAAAGTTATTTAGCGATGCGCAAAAACTCGCTGAGTACCGTTTAGAAGTACCGCACATTATTCAGTTCCAAAAGAGTCTTGAAGCGCAAATTGGCCATAATTTGGGTAAATTATGCCTTACTGAGGAAGAACTAGCTGAAGAAGTTGGCAAAGTTGTTCGTCGGGAGCGTGATCAAGCATGATGGAGAAAATGATATTTGGTCGTTTTATTCCCGGGAGTTCATTCATTCATAAAATGGATCCACGAGCTAAACTGATTTTTGTTTTCGCATTCATTTTATTAGTTTTTGTGGCGAATAATATACCGACATATGTTGCACTAATTGTTTTTACAGTTGCGGTAGTTTTCGTATCACGTATTCGCTTATACTTTTTAATCAATGGATTAAAGCCTGTGATGATCTTAATGATTTTCACATTCTTACTGCATATTTTCTTCACGAAGGGTGGAGATGTGATTGTACATCTCGGCTTCATTAAGATTTATGAAGAAGGGTTGAAGCAAGGTATTTTCATTTCGACAAGATTTTTAGTGTTAGTATTTATGACGTCGATCTTAACGCTGACAACATCGCCAATTTCAATTACGGATGGTTTAGAAACTTTATTAAATCCGTTGAAAAAAATTAAAGTGCCGGTTCACGAACTTGCATTAATGATGTCAATTGCGTTAAGATTCATCCCTACGTTAATGGATGAGACGGATAAAATAATGAAGGCACAAATGGCTCGAGGCTCGGATGTAACGTCAGGGCCAATTAAAGAGCGTATTAAAGCAGTTGTGCCACTTCTGATTCCTTTATTCGTCAGCGCATTCAAACGTGCTGAGGATCTTGCTACAGCGATGGAAGTAAGAGGTTACCGAGGTGGAGAAGGTCGTACACGTTATCGTCAATTAAAATGGGGAATACGTGATACAATAGCGTTACTAGTTCTTGTATTATTAGGAGTAGCGTTAGTTTATTTAAGAATGAATTTTTAGGAGACTTGCATAACGATGAAAAGAAGAATGAAAGCTACAATCGCATATGACGGTACAAATTTTTCGGGATATCAAGTACAGCCGCAACAAAGGACTGTACAAGAAGAAATCGAAAAGGTACTGACAGTAATGCACAAAAGTGATGAGATTGTCCATGTGACAGCAAGTGGTCGCACAGATGCCCGCGTACATGCTACCGGTCAGGTGTTGCATTTTGACACGACGCTGTCCATTCCCCTTGATCGTTATGCACACGCATTAAACGTTCAACTCCCTAGAGATATAAGAGTTTTAAATGTAGAGGAAGTTGCACCTGATTTTCATGCCAGATTTAGCGTTCATGGCAAGCGGTACCGTTATATTTGGTCGTGTGAGTCAGTGCAAAGCCCCTTTAGACGTTTTTATGCAACACCCACCAATGGGGTGAAGCCAGATGTATCTGCAATGAAAGAAGCAGCTCAGTATATTTTGGGAACACATGATTTTTCTGCTTTCTGTGCCGCAAACACAGGAGTGAAAGATAAAGTTCGTACTGTAGAGGCAATCGAGTTCGAATGGCATGGCGAGGAATTGCACATGACAGTTGAGGGAAACGGCTTTTTATACAATATGGTGCGGATCATCGCAGGTACTTTATGGGAAGTAGGGACGGGCAAAAGAATTTCAACCGAGTTGGAAGGAATTGTCGCATCTATGGATCGTTCAAAGGCCGGAAAAACCGCGTCAGCACAAGGTTTATATCTTGAAAAAGTCTATTATCCAGAGTGAAGCAACATCACCTGGTGTTTTTCGCAAAGCGCTTGACTTTTGTTGAAATATATTATAAGATGACATATGGTATTTTCATTACCCCACAAGATAAGCCCCGAATCTTAACTTTTGAGGATAAAGAAAACAATTGGAACAGAATTATAGAACAATTAGTTAGTAGGAGGATACTAAAATGCGTACAACATTCATGGCTAAAGGTCACGAAGTAGAACGTAAATGGTTAGTTGTAGACGCTGAAGGCCAAACTCTTGGTCGCTTAGCTTCAGAAGTAGCTGCTATTTTACGTGGTAAACATAAAGCAATTTTCACACCAAACGTTGATACAGGTGATCACGTGATCATCATCAATGCAGACAAAATCGAGTTAACAGGTAACAAATTACAAGGTAAAATTTATTACCGCCACACTCAATACTCAGGTGGTTTAAAAACTCGTACAGCTGGCGAAATGAAAGAGAAGTACCCAACACAAATGTTGGAACTTGCTGTTAAAGGCATGCTTCCTAAAAACTCATTAGGCCGTCAAATGTTCCGTAAACTACACGTTTACACTGGAGCAGAACACCCACACGCAGCACAACAAGCAGAAGCATACGAGCTTCGCGGATAATTATTAGAGGAGGATATTCCCTTGGCACAAGTTCAATATATCGGCACAGGTCGTCGTAAAAGCTCAACTGCCCGCGTACGTTTAGTACCAGGCGAAGGCAAAATCGTTATTAACAACCGCGACGTTGAAACATACGTTCCTTTCGCATCTTTACGCGAAATTATTAAACAACCATTAGTAGCTACAGAAACACTAGGTAGCTATGACATTCACGTAAACGTGAATGGTGGTGGATTCACTGGTCAAGCTGGCGCTATTCGCCACGGTATCGCTCGTGCGTTACTAACTGTTGACCCTGATTTCCGTCCAGCTCTTAAATCAGCAGGATTACTTACTCGTGACCCTCGTATGAAAGAACGTAAAAAACCAGGTCTACGCGGCGCTCGTCGTGCACCTCAGTTCTCAAAACGTTAATCATTCGATTATCGAGTTTTCAAAAAGCCTTTCTCACTTCGTAAAATGTACCCTATCAGATAGACACTTTGAAAAAAGTCCTCTGATAGGGTACTTTTGTTTATAATGAAAAAAAAAAGATGTTGGAGTGGATTAGAATGACTAAATTATATTTTACTAGAGAACAACAAGAACAATTAAAATGTAATCCCAATGTACAAGCTGTAAGTGAAAAAGCAATTACATATACGGATGCATTTAAACGACACTTTATTGCAGAATATGAGAAAGGGAAAGTACCACGTGAAATCTTTGAAAAGGCAGGTTTAGACATTGAATTAATTGGTCTTGAACGTGTTAAATCTGCTGGAAAACGTTGGCGCAAAGCTTATCATAAATCGGGGGTTGAAGGTCTTCAAGATACACGAAAGATAAATTCAGGTCGCTCGTCTGAACGTGAATTAAGTCTAGAAGAAAAGATTGCTCGATTAGAAGCAAAAACTCGATTACTTGAAGCAGAAAATGAACTCCTAAAAAAGCTCGATCTACTCGAAAGGCAGATGAAGAAGAAATAAAAATTGCCCCAGAATTAAAGTTTGAACTCATCCAGCGCACGATAAAGAAATACAAATTAAAGCGTATGGTGAGCTATTTATGTAGCGTAATGGAGGTATCTCGTTCAGGTTACTATAACTACTTCACGGAAAAATCAGAACAGAAGCGCACAGCTAAAGAGGAATCCGATGAAGCAGTAAAAGAGATCATTTTAAAGGCATATCACTTCCGAGGACGCAAAAAAGGAGCACGCCAAATTAAAATGACTTTAGAAAAT
>NZ_QFVS01000021.1 GCF_003143955.1 Kurthia zopfii
ACCCGTTCCCATGTCGAACACGGAAGTTAAGCTCTTTAGCGCCGATGGTAGTTGGAGGTTTCCTCCTGTGAGAGTAGGACATTGCTACGCAAACGAAGAACCACTTGTAGAGTGGTTCTTTTTTTATATGCTTTTATGTTTTTAAGATAATAATATTGAATGTCCGCAGTATTGCTATGTGGGAAGCGGACAACTCCTTAAACTCTATGGTTTTCGTGATTTAGAACATAGTAATCATCCTATAGCCAAATCTTCAGCGTAGTGGAAAGTAACGACATGATCTCTGCAGAGAATCATTAATGAGTATTTTCAATTGAATTATAATTAGTTAGAATAAACTTACACATACGTCCTTTATAAAGCTTTTGATTGACACAATTCGTAGCGAAGTAGATATTTGAGTCTTGTATCTCTAGTAAATTTCGAATATCATGGTTAATAGACAAGTGATTTTCCCCTTAGTTTATTGTTTCGAGACTTTTATTCTATAGGGAAACTTCATGAACATTATTTATTGTAGAACCAAACAAAAAAGGACTTTGGCATGTGAAAATGCCGAAGTCCTTTTACTATTAGCTAAGATATTACCACTAATAATTTTTGAGATTCAATTAAACTTTAAGTCTTTGCTTCTCTTTTTTCATTTCAATAACAGTAGGTAGTGTCATACCAACCAGCACAACAAGGATCCCAACGATTTGAAGTGTAGAAAGAGATTCGTTAAGTACAATTACTGATGCCATAATAGCTACCGGTAATTCAGTTGCACTTAAGATTGAAGCTGTACCACCACCAACTTTAGGTACGGCAACGGTGAATAATAATATGGGAAGGATAATCCCGAAGAATCCAAGAGCTAAACCGAAGTAAAGTAGTTCACTTGTGAATAATTCACCGTTCCACATAACCTCTGGAGTTTGGAAAATCGAAACGATGATTAACGAGACAAGAGCCATAAATGTTAAACGAGAAATAGTTGTAATTCCTTCAACATGTTTCGAGTTGAATTGCATAAAGACTGCGAAACTAAATGCTGCAGCAAAACCGAATGCCCAGCCTTTCCAGCTTAGTCCTGATAAATCTACGTCTAATACACCTGCAGCTAATATAGTACCGCCTACTAAGAATACAAGGCTGATTAATTCGATACGCTTTGGCAAACGTTTGTGTAACAAGCAATCTAAGAATAATCCAATCCAAGTGAATTGGAAAAGCATAACGACTGCTAATGAAGCAGGAAGATACTGAACAGATTTACCGTAAACAATACCTGTAATACCGGTGAATAAACCAGCGCCTACTATGATGAAGAATCCCTTCATTGTGATTTTAGGTAGAGATCGTTGGGTAAATACAAATAGTATTAGCGCCAATAAAAAACCGATCGCATACTGACTCTGTACAGCCTGAGCTGTTGTAAAGCCATGTGCCATCGCTACCTTAACGATTGTAGAAAGTATCCCATAACTACTGGATGCAATCACAATTAAAAGAGGAAATATTAAATTTTTGTTCATAAAGCCAACTCCTATAGTAATTCTTTTTATAGTGTAACAAGGTGAGTTATAATAACATAGGACATATGTCCAGATTGGGGTTAATTCATGAAAATAATTGAAGATCCAGTTATTTTAAATCAATATATTCGACTACATCGATTTGAAGAAGTATTTAATATAGAAGAAACACCTTTTAAAATTATGGAACTCGCTGAAGGTGAGACATTAATGAATGAGGGAGAGGAATTAAATGAACTCTACTACCTAGTAGCGGGTAGAGTGAAAGTAACTTCCAGTGTGCATACAGGTAAATTTCTATTGCTTCGATTCAATCATCCATTAACAATCCTTGGCGATTTAGAATTAATTAGAAATGTTCCAGTGCAATCCCAAGTTACAGCGGTGATAGATAGTATAATTATGACTCTACCATTCGAGTATATTCGGAAAAATGAAATGGACAATCCAGCATTTTTAAAGCAAATGTTAAAGCATATCAGCTATAAACTTCAAACGAGTACGATTGCCTCCCGTGTGAATTTATTAGAGTCTGTAGAAAGTCGTTTTGCTAGTTTCTTATTATCGACAGTGAGTTCTGAACCAGACAATGATTTTGGTCAAGAGTTACAAACGATGCGTATTGCTGAAATAGCAGACTTACTAGGTACTTCGCATCGACATTTGAATCGGGTTGTTAAAAAGCTAAGTGAAAAAGAAATAATCGCGCGTGAGAAAAATCATTTAATCATATTAGATGAAGTGCGACTTGAAGAAGTATCTCAAGGCATACGATTTGAATAAAAAAAGTTGAATAGCGATAGATGCTATTCAACTATAATATGAAATTAAATGGGTTTAACCATATGGTCGAATTCTTCGCCAATGATCATCCACGGTTCAGAATAAACAAAGCCTCTTTTTTCATAAAGGTGGCGCGCACGGCCTTTCTCTAATTCAACACTCAGTGAAAGTTTGTGATAGCCCTTTTCTTTGCAAAGTACCTCTGCATATTTTAATAATGATGTACCAATACCTTTTCCTCTGAAATTAGCATCGACACAAACTGTATCAATATAATATTCATCAGGACGAGCTTCAAGTTCGATTGTTTGAATTGGAGCATTTTTAGCGGTAAGCCATCTCTCTAATTGCGCATCTAACTGAATCGCTTCATCACCACCATATACGATCATCATACCTGCTACTTCATCATTACATTGGGCGATGAATGTTTTTAGATAGGAGATCCGGTTATCTTGACGCTCAAATAATTCAATTAATTTTTGAATGATCAAGTCAGGTGAATCTTCTCCAGTAATGCGGTTTGCAATATCCCCAATCGCGTCAACAATTAATGGCGCGACAGCAGGACCGTCTGCTAATTTAGCTTGTCTAAGTTGGACTTCCATTTATATCAATCTCCATTTCTATTGTACAGTATATCAAATGTGTTTAATTATTAGTTTAATAAAGGTATTTTAATAAACAATTAAGTGTCATTTCTCAAATTATTTCCCGAAATAGTCTTTTGTGTTGTCAGACTTCATGGTACGATAGAAGGAAGATATTTTATGGAGGAGCTTATATATGTTAGAACCAACGAGAGAATTCATCTTGATTTATGGAGATGCATTCGTAGATTATATTGCCAATGATACGACAAATACATCATTCACGAAGTTTTTAGGTGGTACAACAATTAATGTAGCTGCAGGCATTAGTAGAATTGGTGCGCCATCTGCGATTATTACGGTTACAGGTGAAGATGAGACGTCTGAATTCGTCCGAAATGAATTGAAAAACGAAGGTGTAAATACAAATTACGCGAAGATTATTCCTGAAAAACGTGTAACGAGTGTAGAAGTACATCTGACAGAAAATCATGATCGAATCTTTACAAATTATCAAGATGAGCAGCCAGATATTCAAGTTGAATCGAGTCATTTAGTCGATGAAGCGTTTGAAAAAGCGTCAGTATTCAGCTTTTGCTCGAATACGATGTTCCAAGAAACGGCTTTAGAAACGACGAAAGTAGCTGTTAAAAAGGCGATTGAAAAGGATTGCTTAATTGCGATGGATGCGAATATTCGTCCATTGCGTTGGGAAAGCCCGCAGCAATGTTTAGATACAATTAGCGAATTCTTACCGTATGTAAATGTCATGAAATTAGCAGATGAAGAGTTATTCTTCATTACAGAGTCTAATTCAATTGAAGAGGGAATCGCAGCACTTGCGAAGTATGAGATTACTTTGTTAATGATTACTGTTGGTGCTGAAGGAACTTATGTAGTATTCAATGGCGAGATGCAACATGTACCATCAATTAAAATCGATTGTGTAGATACTACAGGTGCAGGAGATGCATTCATGTCAGGTATTTTACGCTCAATCCATTTAGATGGACTACCAAAATCAATGGATGAAGCCTATGACTATATTTACTTCTCAAACCAATTAGGTGCGATGGCGGCGACGAAAGCTGGAGCAATTACGGCTATGCCACATCTTCATGAAATCGAAAGTTTAATTAAACATAGATTATAAAATAAGCTCAAAAAATGCCCATCTTTCTATTTTGAAAGAAAGGCATTTTTTTAATACAAATAAATCTGAATATTGGTATAATAAAACGATTCATACATATATTTTAATGAGGAAGTGGAGAGATGTCATCAGCTACAGTAAAGTCTTCTGTACTAGGAAATCCGGTGTATCCAATTATGTTATTGATTGGCGTAAGTCATTTATTAAATGATACATTGCAAGCGGTTGTACCGGCGATGTTCCCGGTGTTAAAAAGTGAAACAGGCATTTCATTTACGCAGCTAGGGTGGTTGTCATTTGCATTGAATATGGTCGCTTCTGTATTCCAGCCGATTGTTGGCTTGATAAGCGATCGTAAGCCGAAACCATATGCATTACCGATTGGTATGTGTCTATCGTTAATCGGCATTGCAGGATTGGCGTTCATGCATAATTATTGGATGTTACTAGTGTCGGTCATCTTTTTAGGGATGGGTTCAGCAATTTTTCATCCAGAAGGGTCGAGAGTATCATTCATGGCAGCTGGCTCGAAAAGAGGGCTTTCACAGTCTGTTTATCAAGTAGGTGGGAATACAGGACAGGCATTAGCGCCATTAATAAGTGCATTTGTCTTAGTGCCTTTCGGACAAATTGGCGCAGCTTGGTTTTTAATTGTTGCTTCCGTTGGTATATTCACACTTTCTAAAATTTCGGTTTGGTATAAGAAACAATTGGAAATTGAGAAAGAAGCGAGACGAAAAAACCCGATTTTATCTTCATTGTCAAAATTGACGAAGAAGAAAATTGCTTATGCACTCGTAATTTTGATGTTAATCATCTTTGCGCGTTCATTCTATGTAACGAGTATTACGAATTTCTTTGTTTTCCATTTAACAGATCAATATGGATTAACAATTAAAAATGCACAGTTATTTATTTTCTTATTTTTAGCAGTGGGGGCAGTTGGTACGTTCTTCGGTGGTCCGATTGCTGATAAAATTGGCAAGAAGAATGTCATTTTATTATCAGTTTTAGTGCCGTTACCATTCGCTTTGTACTTACCGTATACTTCATTAACGTTACTACCGATTTTCATCATAATTATAGGCTTTTTCATTATGTTGAGTTTCTCCGTTACTGTCGTTTATGCACAAGAGTTAGTGCCGAATAAGATTGGGACGATGTCTGGATTTTCAGTTGGTTTCGCATTTGGTATGGGGGCAGTTGGAGCAGTTGTCATCGGTAGTTTCCTTGATCAAGTGGGCGTCATGACGACAATGACGTATATTTCGTACTTACCGATCCTTGGAATCATCGGATTTTTATTGCCGAAAGATCGAAAAATCGCATAAAAAAAGCGTCTTTGCATGGAGCAGAGACGTTTTTTGTATGTTAAAGATTTAATTGTCGTATAGTTTCATCGTCATGGATATAGCCGTCATTCACTTCAATTTCGTAGGATTTACCTTCGTACATAAATTTGAAGCGGCCATTATCGAAATCTGTTCCTAACTCTTTGAAGAATAGTCCTTCATATAGGAATTTTTCTGGTAGGTCAAAGTAGATGCGATAAACGCCAGCGTCATCCACTAAAAATGCACGAATCGCTTTTTCATACATATCATCTTTCGCCATAACTTGTCGTTCAACAGAGACAACATGAATGTCTACGTAAGGAATGGCCTTTAGAAGTTGATTAATGAATGAACCTTTTGTGATTTCTTCCCAACGATTTTGAGCAGTTTGACCAATCACTACTTGTGTAATATTTAAGTCATTACACACTTCAGCAACTACTTGTTGAGTAGGGCGATCTTCATTTGATTTTAAAATAAATTCATCTATACCAAGTTCTTCGACTAATGACTGCCAATGTAGTAAATCGGCTTGTTGAGAAGAGTCGAATTCGTCAGCTGATTGTCGGCTAATGTTCAGTACATAGAGAGGACAATCTAACATATTGGCAATTTTATGTCCTCGTCGAATAAGACGCTCACTGTTTGGACCATAATATACGCATACTAGAATGCTTTCATCCATACGCCCGTGCGATTTCAATAAAACCACCCATCCTTTTTCAGTAAAAATTATTATAGTTTCATCGTATAAAAGTTGATGATTACTTTGGTAAATTACATTTTAACATACATAGGAATTTATTGTATATTTCTTTCGTAGTGAATGAGTATAAAAAATGAATATAGACTGAATAATTGGTTAATATTTCTAATATTGTGGAGAATTTATCGGAAAAATAAAAAAACATTGCTATCGCAGGCTTACGAGCATGAAACAATGAGATGTATCGTGTATAATTTAGAAATATAGATGACTAAAATAGAATTATTAGTATACGACCCTTGAAATGAAGTTTTTCTTAAAATAGATTATTTTCTGGAGGTATTTAATCGCTTGATTACAAAATTGATGATCATCATTCCTTTGATTGCTGCAATAATTGTTCCCTTGCTACATAAAAGGTTTAAAACAATCCATATCGGTTGGTTTGTTTTAATTATTCCTACAATTCTTTTCGTTATGTTACTACGTTTTATCCCTTTAATTTCATCTGGAAGGACATTTACACACACGTGGGATTGGATCCCTTCCTATAATATTTCCTTTACAACATATTTAGATGGGTTGAGTTTACTGTTTGCGCTGCTTATAACAGGTATTGGCTCACTTGTCGTTCTTTACTCCATTTTCTACCTTTCAAAAAAAGAATCATTACACAAGTTTTATTGTTACCTTCTATTGTTCATGACCGCAATGTTAGGTGTAGTTTTTTCAGATCATCTCCTCGTTCTCTATTTCTTTTGGGAATTTACCAGTGTTTCATCCTTTTTATTAATCGCATTTTGGCATCACCGCAAAGCATCCAGAAGAGGTGCACAAAAATCAATGCTCATCACTGTTTCAGGTGGAGTAGCGATGTTAATTGGTTTCTTGATGGTTGCCGAGATGACGGATAGTTTTAGCATAAGAGAAATCATTTCGATTATGCCCACTGAATTAGACCACCGTTTATTTATGCCCGCTATGATTTTTATTTTATTAGGCGCTTTTACAAAATCAGCGCAATTTCCATTCCATATTTGGCTGCCAGATGCGATGGAAGCTCCAACACCAGTCAGTGCGTACTTGCATTCAGCAACAATGGTGAAAGCCGGTATCTACTTAGTAGCGCGATTTACACCCATTTTCGCGATGAATATGAATTGGTTTTGGATTGTTAGTATCGTGGGGCTTATTACGCTTTTCTGGGGTTCATTTAATGCTGGAAAGCAAAAGGACTTGAAAGCCTTACTAGCATTTTCTACGGTCAGTCAGCTCGGTCTAATCATGAGCTTACTCGGCATCGGTTCAATCGTATATGTTTTGGGCTATAGTGCGGAAACGGCGATTTATACACAGGCCGGCTTTGCTGCAATCTTTCATTTAATGAACCATGCGACATTTAAAGGTGCGCTATTTATGACGGTTGGTATTATCGATCATGAAGTTGGTTCACGTGATATTCGAAGACTAGGTGGATTAATGCGCGTCATGCCAATCACCTTCACAATCGCGTCAATCGGTAGTATGTCGATGGCCGGATTACCTTTCTTCAATGGTTTTTTGAGTAAGGAAATGTTTTTTGAAGCGACTTTAGCAATTAGACATTTAGACCTTCATTATGCAGCTTCACTATTCGTTGTCGTTGCATGGGTTGCTAGCGTGCTAACTTTTGTCTATTGTGCCATTTTCGTTGCTCAAACCTTCTTTGGCACGCGTGATTTATTGCCGAAGGATCGTGTCATCCATGAAGCGCCAAAAGGAATGTTAATTGCACCGAGTATTTTAGCTATTTTAGTTGTGCTAATTTTCATTTTCCCGAATTTCTTCGGAAAATATATTTTAGGAAGCACCATGTTAAGTATTTATCCTAATATGGGCTCAATCCAAGAAATGACGCCAACAATTTCAGCATGGCATGGTTTTAACACTGCATTAATTATGACAATTGGCGTGATAATCCTCGGAAGTATCCTGTATGCGACACGCAAAAAATGGTCGGGCATTTACGGCGTACTACCTGAAAAAATGACATTCAATTATTTATACGATCTAATAGTAGAGGAAATTCAAATTGTCGGTAAATTTGTGACGGATTTATATATGACGGGTTCTTTAAGACATTATTTAATCTATATTTACTTATTTATTTTCCTAGTAGTAGGCGGGTATTTCGTGAAAAGTAATAGTTTCGCGATCGATTTCTCTCAAAATGCACCCGTTGAATGGTATGAGATTATTTTAATGATTGTGATGGCTTTGGCAGCGGTTTTCATTATTTTTGCAAAGTTGAGATTAACGGCCGTCGTGTTAAATGGTGTTATAGGTCTTGGTGTAGCGATATTCTTCGTGTTATTTAGAGCGCCGGATTTAGCATTGACGCAATTAGTCGTTGAATCTGTAACAACGGTTCTTTTCCTCCTTTGTTTCTCGTATTTACCGGAGTGGAAAGTGGAGAAATCAGCGAAAATCACGAAATTGATCAATGCTGTAATTGCCATTGGAGCAGGCGTGTTAGTCGTAGTTATTTCATTCACAGTTCTTGAATATAGTGAATTCAAAACGATTTCAGGATTTTTTGAAAATGCGTATGAATTAGTTGGAGGGGCCAATATCGTCAATGCAATATTGGGTGACTTCCGCGCATTTGATACAATGTTAGAAGTGGTTGTTTTATTAACAGCTGGTTTAGGTGTTTATATATTAATCAAATCTAAGAGTAAAAAGGAGCGTAATAATCATGAAAATAAATGATGTAATATTACGCACAGTCGTACAAGTTGTCGTGTTTATAATCTTGACGATTGCCATTTACTTATTTTTTGCAGGACATTATACACCGGGTGGAGGTTTTGTTGCGGGCCTAGTATTAGCGTCAGCAGCAGTGCTTCTCTATTTAACGTATGATGCTGAAAAAATTAAAAAAGGTCTTCCGTTAGACTTTAAAGTTGTTGCGGCAATAGGTGTTACACTAGCATTAACAACAGGCGTCGCTCCTGTATTTTTCGGGCAGCCTTTTCTTAATATGAGTTCAATTTCAGTGCCGTTTCCTTTAATCGGGGAGAAAGAATTAGCTACTGTCATGATCTTTGAATTAGGTGTAGCATTAACGGTTGTCGGAGTTGTTATGACGATTATTTTGAGTATTAGCGAAGGAGGAGAAGACTAATGGAAACATTGATGGTTTTATTAATTGGTATTTTCGTATCAGTTGCGACCTACCTCCTTCTCTCTAAAAATATTATTAGAATCATAATCGGCACAGCATTACTTTCCCATGCCGTCCATTTATTGATTTTAACAATTGGTGAAGTAAAAAAGGGTGATGTTCCACTATTAAAAGAAAAGCCTGGCCCCTATACGGATGCTTTACCACAAGCATTGATACTAACTGCAATCGTAATTAGCTTTGCAGTGACAGCTTTTGTGCTTGTGTTAGCGTATCGAGCGTATGCCAAAAATGGAACAGATGATGTTGAAGAAATGAGAGGCGATGAACTTGAATAATCTAGTAGTCATGCCGATGTTCATTCCTTTATTTGCAGCAGTTATTCTCGTCTTTTTAAGATCGAAAGTAAGGTTACAAAAAATTATTTTATTTCTATCGATGTGTGCATTAATTGTTGTAAATATAGTGCTACTCGTGACAATAAAAAAAGAAGGAATTCAAACATTGGCTTTTGGAGGTTGGGAAGCGCCATTCGGAATATCGTTCGTAGCGGATTCATTTGCGATGTTATTCGTTACGACAGCAAGTGTTGTGTCCTTGCTCTGTATTTTATTTGCCTTCCGATCTTTTGAAGAATCTTTTGAAAAAATGTTTGTTTACCCGTTAATTCTATTGATGATTGCTGGGGTAAATGGTTCATTTTTAACCGGCGATATTTTTAATCTATTCGTATGCTTTGAAGTGATGCTTTTGGCTTCGTATGTGTTAATCACGATTGGTGGCGGTAAGGAGCGATTAAGAGAATCGTTGAAGTATGTCCTAATAAATGTGTTAGCTTCATGGGTGTTTTTAGTCGGACTTGCGATGGTTTATGGAAGTCTTGGTACTTTAAACTTTGCGCATATGGCGGAACGTGTAGATTTAGTACACCAAGGCCCCGTATTAACAACCATTTCATTAATGCTTCTAGTCGTTTTCTCATTAAAGGCAGGACTATTTTTATTTTATTGGTTACCGGGTTCATACCGTGTACCAACTGTTCCGATTGCCGCAATGTTTGGTGCGTTACTTACGAAAGTAGGTATTTACGCGATTTTTAGAACATTTACACTGATTTTCCCAATCCAAGAAGATGTGACACATACATTAATTGGCCTTTTAGCTTTAGCTACAATTATTTTAGGGATGTTTGGTGCAATTGGCTACCGAGATTTACGCCAAATTGTAGGCTATAACGTCATTATCGGCGTTGGTTTTGTGCTGATGGCTCTGTATGCGAACAATGCCACAGCTTTCGAAGGATCTATTTATTACTTAATACATGACATGATTATTAAAGCATTACTATTCCTAATGATTGGTACGATGATGTACATTACAGGTCGTACAAGTTTCGATGAAATAAAAGGATTGATCCACCAATTTCCGTTATTCGGATGGTTGTTCTTCATGATGGTTCTAGCATTGACAGGGATTCCACCATTCAGCGGCTTTTTAGGGAAGGTTTTAATCGGTCAAGGTTTGATTGAAAGTGGTTATTTAGTGGGCGCAGTAATTGCGATGTTATCAAGTATCGTCGTTTTATATTCATTAATTCGCGTATTTTTAAAGTCCATTTTTGGAGAAGCGACACTTAATGAAAATTATAAGAAAAAAATTCCGAAACAAATGATGTTTGCGATGACAGCATTAGGCGCTTTATCAATATGTTTAGGGCTTGGCGCAGAACTTTTAGCACCTTATGTGAAAGACGCTGTCAATGTCTTAGTCAATCCAACGGTTTATATTGATGCCGTATTATACAAATAAGGAGGGCGCATTATGCTACTACAATTATTGTTGAATATCGTAATTGCCGTCCTCTGGATGCTTTTAAAAGACGAAGATACGGTAAATGTTTCAACTTTTTTCACAGGATATTTAATTGGCATTATCGTTATGTACTTAATGCACCGCTTTTTCGGAAAACCATTTTACATTAAAAAAATGTGGGCGATTTTTAAATTATTCCTATTATTTAATAAAGAATTAGTAACATCGAGTGCAGTAGTACTCAAACAAATTTGTAGTCCGAAGCTAGCGATTAAACCTGGGATTTTCACATATGAAACGGCTTTGAAAGGAGATATTGAAGTAACGGTTTTAGCGATGTTACTGACATTAACTCCAGGATCAGTCGTCATGGAAATTGATGAATCAGGCAAAGTTTTTTATATTCATGCGATGGATATTGAACAATCAAAAGCGGATGTAATTCGGTCGATGACTCAATTTGAAAATGCCATTATGGAGGTGACAAGAACATGATTTCGCTCGTATTAAAAATTGCATTAGTGTTTTTCTCATTAACAATCGCCATTTCATTTTATCGAGTTGCGAGAGGACCATCGATGCCGGATCGAATTGTCGGATTGGATACAATTTCGGTTAATTTATTATCAATGGTAGCCATCATCTCCATTCTTTTTGAAACGACTGCTTATTTAGAAGCGATTTTAATCATTGGGATTTTGTCATTCATTGGCACGATTGCATTCAGTAAGTTTTTAGAGAGGGGTGTCCTCATTGAGCGGAAGTCAAATAAGTGAATGGATGGGCGCGGTTATTATTTTACTGGCAAGCATTATGGGGCTAGTTAGCGCACTTGGATTAATTCGAATGCCTGATGTTTATACACGCTCACATTCAGCAACGAAAAGTTCAACACTAGCTGTTATGCTTGCCTTACTTGGTGCATTTATATACTTTTGGGCGCATGAAGGTATCATTAGTGTTCGATTGCTTCTAGGCATCGTCTTCGTCTTTATGACTGCACCAGTAGCAGGACATTTAATCTGCCGAGCAGCATATCGCTCAGGAGTCCCACTATCAAAACAATCGGGCGAAGATGCATTGAAAGATGTCATTACGCCGAAGAATACTGGAGGAGAAAAATGAAAATCGCGGTATTTGGTAGCACAGGTCGTGTCGGAGCTTTTTTCACTCAAAAAGCAATAGCAGGTGGTCATGAAATTGTGGCACTCGTTCGGCAGGAGAAATTTTCAACCGATGAAATTACTTTTCATGTAGGTGATGCAAGAAATGAAAAAGACGTCGATCAAACGGTTGAAGGCTGTGATGTCGTTTTCGTCGCATTGAATACGGATAAAACGAATACTTTGTCAGTTGCGATCAAGTATATTATTCAAGCAATGGAGAAACATAATATTTCAAGAATCGTCACTATTGGCACAGCAGGTATTGTTGAAAGTCGAGTTGAGGCAGGTAAGTTACGCTATCAGTCTTCAGAGTCGAGGCAGAAAGTGAAGTTTGCAGCGTCTGAACATGAGTACGTTTATCGTGCATTGCAAAAAACAGCACTGGATTGGACGATCATTTGTCCAACTGCGTTAATAGATGATGAAAATATGGGTATATACAGATATGAAATCGATTATTTACCGAAAGATGGACGTAAAATTTCAACTTCACATACCGCTGAACTTAGTTATAAAGCTTTAGTTGAAAATTTATTTCATCAAAAAAGAGTAGGAATCGCCTATTAAAATAGGGAGTGTGAGTAAATGGAGAAATTAGGTTTTTTGGCAATACTGAAGCAATCTTTGGGTGGTGCTTTTGGTGGCGGCAATGAAAATCAATCTGTAAAAGCAGAGAAATTAGAGGATTGGTTCAAAGCGGCTCACACAGGCGATCGAGCATTACTTCGAAAACTACTTCGTTCGGGTATTCAAATCGATAGCCAATCTACTCAAGGGCGTACGGCACTTATGGTAGCGACCTATAATCGAGATGAACAAACAGTCGCGTACTTAATTGGTGAAGGTGCAGATGTTAATCTTCGTGATCAAAGATTAAACTCACCATTTCTGTTTGCAGCGGCGGAAGGATATGTAGAATTATTAAAGTTGATGACGGATACTGGAGACACAAAAATTGTTAATCGTTACGGTGGAATTGGCATAATTCCTGCGAGTGAGAGGGCACATTTTGAAACACTAGAATGGCTGCTCCTGCATACGGATAGCGATGTGAATCATTTAAATAATCTTGGGTGGACTGCATTACTTGAAGCTATTATTCTTGGGGATGGAACAGAAAAATATGTAAAAATCATTGAGCTTTTAGTCGCAAATGGAGCCAGTATAGATATTGCTGATCGAGATGGTGTGACACCAATTGAACATGCTGAGAAGCAAGGGTATCACAAAATTTTAGATGTTTTACAAAAATAAAAATCTTGTACAAAAGGACAGTTGTGAACCTTTTGTACAGGATTTTTTTAAGTTGCTTTACAAAATCACAGAAAATCTGTATAGTACATTACAACAGTAATGCACTGAGGAGGATGTGCGATGGATGAACAAAAACCTCCTATTTACATTCAAATAGGAGAATGGTTGGAAAATCAAATTATCGATGGTGAGCTTGAAGCAGATGAAAAGGTTTATTCACAGTATCAATTAGCTGAAATATTTAATGTGAATCCAGCAACGGCAGGAAAAGGGATCACAATTTTATTCGAGGAAAATCTTTTATATAAGAAAAGGGGATTAGGCATGTTTGTTGAAGCGTCAGCGAAAGAGAAAATTCTTGAGAAAAGAAGAACCTACTTTTTACATGAAAAAATCGAAAAACTGGTTGTTGAAGCAAAACGCCTTAATGTTTCGGAACAACAATTAATCAATATGATGAAAAAATTATATGGGGAGGGATGAAAATGAAAGTTGTCGAAGCAAATGAACTCAAAAAGAATTACGGTAAAAAAGAAGTTTTAACAAATGTTTCTCTATCGATTGAAGGCGAAAAAATCATCGGATTAGTCGGTCGAAATGGTGAAGGTAAGTCGACATTACTAAAATTAATTTCAGGTTTAATTGCTAAAGACAGTGGCGAATTATTCACATTCGGAGAAGAACCGTTTGATCATTTATTCGTATCTGCAAATACCATTTACATTCATCCAGAATTAATATTTCCATCAGGATTTACTGTAGAACAAATTTGTAAAACAGCACAGGAATTTTATCCATTTTGGAATCAAATAATTGCGACAGAACTAATCAAATACTTTGGCATCTCTTTGAAAAGTATTCCATCTAAATTATCTACTGGTGAGCGTCAAGCATTCTTCACAATTTTTGGTCTGGCGACACGCAGTGCATTAACTATTTTAGATGAACCTGTAAATGGTTTAGATGATGCAAAACGTAAAGATATTTACCGTGTCATTTTAAAAGATTATATGGCAGAACCGAGAACGATGATTTTATCGAGTCATTTAGTCGATGAGATGGAGCATTTGTTAGAGGAAATTGTGATTTTAAATGATGGAGAAATTGTCGAACATTGCACAATTGAGGAATTAACGAATAAATATAAGTGGCAGCATGGCGCAGCGGAAACACTTGTAGATGGCATTGGCCCAATCGAGCAAAATGCATTGGAAGGTGCGAAACGAATCGTAGGATATAGTGGTCAAAATAATACTCAAATGGCTACAGTGAAGGAAATATATTTAGCTGTGACGAGTAATGAGGATGGTGGAATCGATGGCATCTATAATAAGACCAAGTAAACGTCAGTTATTCCGCCCATTATTGAAAGTACAACTAAAATCAGCGACACGATTAATTAATATTACATTTTTAGTCTTATTAGCGGTTACACTTATTTTTAATAATAATTTTGCGACAGGAAGCATGGGAACTAGTGACGGATTTGGACTAGATTTCTACTTAATAACACCTTATAGCTTTAGCTTTATTCTACTAATCCCCGCTCTTATTATGGGCTATGATTTTGGAAAAAAAGCGAATGATATTTCTATGAATGCATTCATACAATCGAAAGTATTAAATTTCTTCGTGCAAATTGTTGTTATGCTAATTACGACTGTGATTTTAACGATTATCGCGCTTGGTATTTTATATGCGCAACAACTCGTCTACGACATAATTGGTCGAACGAATGTAAATGATCTTGAGTTAAAAGGAACATTTATTTTTCTAGGTTACTTTATTTTAGCCGTGTATTCAGTGATGATCGGTGGTTATTTACAATGTCGATTAGTCGAGAAAGGCACTGCTTACGGATTAATACTACCAGGAATAATCATTGGCTTTTTCGTAATAAAAAGTCTTTTAGGCATAGTAATTCCGACTGTAGTTTATATCATTGGAACGATTTTCTTAATTGCTATTATGTTGTTAGTCATTCGGAAAATGATTGAAGGCGAGGTAGATTAGATGATTTGGATTATTGTTATTGCGGTAATTATTGCAATTTTATTTTATTTTAGAAAATCAGTTTTATTTGATATCGGTTTAACAGTAAGCATTACTTTATTAGCGATCGTGGCAATTGTTGCTGGGACAATCATGAATTCAAAAGTTAAACCGATCGAAGCAATGACTGAAATGAAGGCCTTACAAACACTTCAAAGCAATCAAGAGTCCGATTTTCAAAAATATTTAAAGAAAACAGAGCAATTTGAAGCGAAAACTGGTTTTGTGAAATTCAATTTAGATCAAATCAATCCACTGTCAATTTACTTCGTTGAATCGAATCGACCAGGTAGCACAGTCGAAGTTCGCCAATATAATTTCCCTCTAGTAATAAATAATAAAGCAAAATTAAAAAATGACTTACTTCCCGCAAATGTGAAATTGAAAAAAGACGAAGAAATTGAAATCATTTTGGATGAAGAAGAAGTAAGTAACGAAGTGACATTTTTCTCAACGAAAGAATCAAGTTGGAATGAACTTTTTGATTTTGATAAAGACCTTTCATATACACGTTTAATCGTGATTGATCTACCGAAGGACGTAAAGGCGTTTTATGATGAAAGCATGTCTTTGAAAGGAGTATTTGAAGATGAATAGGCAATTAGCAGATGGTAAGGAATTAAAATTTAACCGATTTTTAAAATGGAAGTGGAAAATGAGCACACCACAAATGAAAACAATTTTTGTATTACTAAGTGTTCTAATCACTTTTATTGGTGGTGCAGGTGTTTCATTGTATCAAAGTGATCAAACGATTAATTTTTTTAGTCCTTTATCAGCGGGTATTCTGATTAGTATAGCGTTACTTTTTATTGGATTTGAATTTTCGAAAAGTAAAACACAAAATGAATTAGCACCTTTTTTAATCTCTCGAAAACGAATTTTCATACTAGATTGTATTATGATTTCGGCATACGGCATCTTATTTACATTAATGATGATATTTCTACCATATGTACAATTGACGATTGCATTAATCATTGATTCTTCGCCAGTTGTATTTGTGGATACAATTTTTAGCGCACCATTAATCGCTTTGAAAAATAGTGCGGAAATCTTTTTAATCATCATCAGCTTAATGTTTGCGGCATACACATTGGGCATTATGTATCGTGCGAATCAACTCGCAATGGTCATTGGATTACTCTTATTTATTTTCTATGCGAGTTTAATGAGTAAAGTAGATTCAATGCCTTTTGAAAATACGTTATTAATTTGGTCGACAATTTTATTAATTGTAACAGTTCCACTTAGTTACTTCATTCAAAGAAAGTGGGGTGGCCAACAATGACTACGATTTTAACGATGATCGTGTTCCTAGTTTTCTTTACTTTGATTATTTTCCAGCGTAAATTTACGAAATTTGTGTTGTTGAAGTCATGGATTACTGTTGCTGTATTAATAATCGGCTGCGTTGTCTATGTTGAAGCATTTGTAAAACCTGTTGGCGATACAGAGAAGATAGAAGAAAAAGATGCGACAGCTTTGAATAAGCAACTCATTGAGCGCATTAAAACTGCTTCAACGACTAAGGAAGATGAAAAAAATCTTGTGCAACAATTTGAATTTGACGCGCCTTCAAAAATTAAGATGAAAATTCCAGAAGATTCGTATATTCAAGTAGTTGTTCATCAAGATGCACAAATTGAAAAATCACGTGTCCGCGTATTTGCGACGGATCAAGTTTTTACGAGCAAAAAAGTAAAAAATTCGATGATCAAAAAAGTAAGTTATGCGGATGGTAAACTGAAAGTGCATAATACGGATGATTGGGATCGTTTATTTATTCTCGGTTCTACATTATTCGTATTCGACGAAGTAAACACGGAAGAAAATGAATGGAATAATAAACAAATCATTGAAATTACCGTTCCAAAAACGACGACTGTGCAAGTGAAAGAAATTGAATAATAAAGCAAAAGGTCAGCACATTTTAAATGATGTGCTGACCTTTTTGTTATTTTGAAAATAAAAACTTTAATCTTTTTAATAGAAGTGATGAAGGTACAAAAGGAAAAGCTACATCCCGCGCTTTCGCTAAAACTGGATTTTTCCATTGTGCGATCGATCCAATCTGGCGTGATAAAGTCGTTACTTTTTTCGTTTTGGGCATTCTTTTTTGCTCATAGGCAGCAGCGGCATCTTCGAAAGAATCATGCAAATCGAACATCTGAGAAAGTGCTAAAGCATCTTCAATCGCTTGCCCAGCACCTTGCCCCATATTCGGTGTCGTAGCATGAGCAGCGTCGCCAAGTAGGAGAATGCGGTTGAAATGGAATTGTTTCAACGGTGCAAGGTCATATAAATCATGGTGAAGAATCGTTGCTTGTTCGGTTGCTTGAATAATCTTACCAACTTGCTTCGGAAAATCTTTAAATAAATGAGCGATTTGTTCTTTTTCAAGTCCATGTAAAAATATGTCCTTTTCAGCAGCGTTTACGCAAGCAAACCAATATACCTTACCATCTTTCAGTGGCGCATAGCCAAAGCGTCCGATTGTATCCCAAATTTCAACAGAAGTATTTGGCTCGATTTGATCCGTTATTTCAGCAACACCACGCCAACACATATATCCGGCAAAACGAGGTTTACTAGTTGGTACGAGCTGTTGGCGAATGGGCGAATGAATGCCGTCCGCAGCAATGACATAGTCGAAGTTCACAATATTACCATCTGAAAAGGTGATTTGGCAATTTGAATCATCTTGATTTACCGCTATACATTTTTTATTTAGATGTAGGAGGTGTGCAGGAATCGCTTGGAAAAGTGAGCGATGGAGATCAGCTCGCTGAATCGTAATATTCGATTGATTATACAGCTTTTGAAGTGCGCCAAAATCAATTGTATTTAGTAATTTTCCGTTTCCAGCATAAAATTCCTGTGTTTTTAAAATAGTACCATCCGCATAAATTTCTTCACCGATCCCTAAGTCGACTAAATCCTGCATCGCATTTGAACCAATCCCGATCCCAGCGCCAATTGGCTTAAATGAATGTGCTGCTTCGAAAACTTCTACGTCGATCCCTTTTTGAAGCAGTGCATAGGCTGTACAAAGTCCGCCGATGCCACCACCGATAATTGCAATACGCATTTTACTTCCTCCTCCGATCATAATTCTCCTTCTAATCTAACATAGTCGATTGCAAAATAGCCTACTCAAAATTAATTAATAATTTTACGTTGGATTCCGAGTTGAATTATCAATTTTCTACTTTATTTGTCCGTTATTCATTCATTCAAAAATACCATTTCCCCCTTTTTAATTCCCGATTTTTGAAAAAGGGGGTATTATTGAATAAATAGGTATAAAAAATGATTCGAATATATTTTTAAGTTCGATTGTGGTTGAGGAGGACTGATGATGAGATGAAAGAAAAACATAAACAGAAAAAAACGCCAAATCATATAGAAGTCCGGACTATGCATGCGCCAAAAGTGCAAAAGATGAAAGCCAGATACATCCAAGACGCGAAAGAGCGTTTACCTAAATATTTTTCACCTGAAAAAAGAATGTTTACAGAAAATTTATCCATGGAAGAATTGAAGAAGGTAGGGCTTCCGAAAGAAATTTTTTGGAAAATGGTTGAATATAATTTAAGTGCGAAAGATGGTATGTCTGCGAATAGACTTAGTGAAATTGCGATTTATATCGACTTTTTAGCTTCGGAATATGTTGTATATGCGGAAAGAGTGCATCGCGATTTTGAAGGTGACGAGCTGAAAGAGCAGGTTGGCATTTTAGATGAAGTATTCAAAAGAAGTTTTGAACGCATGATGAATATTTATACCCAGTATGTGGGAAAATTTCTTGAAAGAAATGATTTTCCAAATGAATCAGAAGTAATTAAACAGTCCATTTCTGAATTATATTTGAGAAAAATCCATCAATATGCGGAATTCATACGATTAGAGCCGGACTATGCGATGATTGAAGGTACTGAAGATCAATGGCTTTTACGCGATTCATATTTTATGGGGGATGTCCTTCGCTTAATAGTGTCAAAATTATTTGAACAATGCATTATGATGCCGGCTGAACTATATAATGAAGCAGATTTATGTGCAGCAGGGGCGATTTTTCAATCTGCGAATACATGGTTGATTACACAAAAGGCGACTACTGTGAGTGAAGAACAATTGGGAGTCGATTTAGGATTACTGGCGATGAAATTCCAAGTTATTGCCGAGCAAGATGAACTGTCACCACAATTCCGAAAAAAATTAATGCCGATTTTCACGTCTTTCTACAATTATAAAATTGATGACCTTAATCAGCGTCATAAAGAAGCACAGGAAAATGTGTATAATCGCGAAAATGATCTGTATGGAGAGTTAGATGAGATCGTCGTGGAGTTTTGGACGCGTGAATTGCATAATTATGTGTTGGAAAAAGATATTGCAGGAGTATTTTTAGAAGCAATTCCAAAAGCGTTTGCGACTTTTAAACAAAAAGTAGAGTTTGGAAGTAGATTGGAACGTTACCAATTGAATAATGAATGGTACCAGTTTTATAATGAGTCAGAAACAGTGACACATAGGCATTCTAATGCATTTACATATAAATTACGCGTAAATGAATGGAATGATTTTATTGAAAAAGTGAACTTAGATTTAGACTGGCAATATTATGCTCCATAAAGTATTAAATTTTTTTAAAATACCATATTTTGTATTTGTGTTTTATGAGATGATTTATGGGTATATATAGAGTATACCTTGCTAGAAAAATGCAAAATAAGCCATCGCATTCGGCTTCAAAATAAATATGAGACGTCATATTTATTAAAGCGAATGTCACTAATATCAAAATGCTTTTCTACAAGGAAATCGATACTTCACAAGTACCCCAATGCTTTGAAGTACGTTGCGTGAAAGATATGGAGACCTCCTCCCATAAGGCTAGTCCTGTTCAACTAGCTTGAGGTTTTCATATCTTTACATACTAAAATAAGAATTTATACTATTTGATGTCCAAGATTCTTGGGCATTTTTTTATTTTCGTACCCCTTGAAACTTTACTAATTAAGAAATTACGTTATCATTATATAGATAAATAGTTGAAGGAGCGACCTATAAATGGAAATTTTATCCTATATGATGGAAGAAATTTTAGACCCAACAAATATTATTGAAGGTGAAAGATATGAATTCACCCTTGAATTAAATATTGAAGAAGATGATGAGTTGTATCAAGAAGGTGGCGTTGACCTTAGAGCAATTATTGCTAAAAAAGACAACGAAATCTCAATGGTAAACTACTTCCTAATCGCAAAATCTGATCAATCTTATTTGGAGTTTGGACTGGATGAAGATGAAGAAGCAGAAATCGTTGAATTTTGTAAAACGCATTTAATTGAAGTCGAATAAATACTATACAGCTATCTAGTCATACTAGGTAGCTCTTATTTTCTTAAAAAGGAGGAATCGGGATGTCTATGTATGCGACACCGATACTGACAGCAGCGATTGTTTTCATTATAATCGCATTTTTAGTGTGGATTCCGTGGATGGTCTATACATATCGTAAATACGGATTTCTACCATTATCAGTGACGATTATTTCATTTACATTTATTTTTTACATGTTATCGGCATTATTTTTAGTATTATTACCACTGCCAGCGACACGTGATACATGCGCGATGCAAAATCCGAATACAGTGCATTATTCACTCGTACCATTCCAATTTATTTCTGATATTTTAAAAGGAAATTGGCTACAAATTAGTAATCCCGCTACGTATGTCCTGTTATTTAAACAATCAGCGTTTTATCAAGTATTTTTCAACTTCCTATTACTCTTACCACTAGGTGTTTATTTACGTTACTACCTTGTTGATAAGAAAAAATGGTGGAAAGCTGGTCTAATTGTTTTCTTAGTTACTTTATTCTTTGAAATTACACAAGTAACAGGGATTTATGGCATCTACAATTGTGCTTACCGCCTATTTGACGTTGATGACTTAATGACGAATACTTTCGGTGGAATTATCGGTTATTTCATTGCGCCAGCTGTACTTGCGGTATTCCCTTCGAAGAAAAAAATCGAAGAACGTGCAGAATATTTGGTCCAAAAAGATGAAGTACGTTCAATGGCTGTCTTATTAGCAATCGCGATCGACTTCTTCCTAATGGATGTCGTGCGCCAATTAGTGATGAACTTTACAAATCAAAATGAAGTAACGAACTTTATCGTTATGTCGATTTTATTATTTGTTGGATTATTTATGATTCCAGCACTTTGGAATGGTCGCACGATTGGTTCGGCGATTTTACGCTTTAGATATAGTAGTAAAATCTCGAAGAAAGTAACGATTTCGAGGTTGGCGAAACGATTTGTCGCAATTTACGTCGCCTATTTCTTAACGGTGATCGCTTCTACAATGAATAATATTAAAGTAACGATGGATTCACCTTACTACGAAGCAGCTGTATTATTATCACTTGCATCAAGTATCGTGGCGCTCGTCTTAACAATCGTATTATTCATCCATATCATGCTTGTCGTATTTGGAAAAGGAAAACGAAGATTCTTCTTTGATGAATCGGCAGACCTTTATACGACGCGAAAAAAATAAACAGTACAAACCACAAGCTATTTTAGTAATAGTTTGTGGTTTTTCTATTTTTTTTAATCGAAGGTTTTATAAATTTGGTATTAAAAGTTAATAATCTACTACTTACAAATTATTTACCTAAAAAATGAATATTTTAGTGCAAAATAGGGTATTTATATAAAAGGTATGAGGAAGGAGTGAGTGAAAATGCTTAAACTAGAGCATCTTTCAAAAGTGTACCGAGGAGGAAAAAAAGCAGTAGACGACCTTAATATAGAGATAGAAAAGGGCGAATTCGTTGCTTTTATCGGTACTTCGGGAAGTGGTAAAACAACAGCACTTCGCATGATTAATCGGATGATTGAACCGACAAAGGGGAAAATCACCATCAATGGAGAGGATGTAACGAATAAGAATCCCGTTACATTGAGAAGAAGTATTGGATATGTCATTCAACAAATTGGTTTAATGCCACATATGACGATCCGCGATAACATAACCCTAGTCCCTAAGCTTTTAAAATGGGATAAGGACAAAAAGAATAAGGCAGCAGAAGAATTAATTGAGTTAGTCAATCTGCCTGAAAGTTACTTAGATATGTATCCTGCTCAACTATCTGGTGGGCAACAACAACGAATTGGCGTATTGCGCGCGCTTGCGGCCAATCAAGACCTTATATTAATGGATGAGCCGTTTGGTGCGCTTGATCCAATTACTCGAGATACTCTACAAGACTTAATGAAAGACTTGCAACAGCGACTTGGCAAAACAGTCGTTTTCGTTACGCATGATATGGATGAGGCGATCAAACTCGCTGACCGAATTTGCATTATGCATGATGGACAAGTTGTTCAATATGACACCCCTGATAATATTTTATCGAACCCTGCAAACCAATTCGTCAAAGAATTTATTGGTTCACATCGACTTGTACAAGAAAAACCAAGTGCAAAAATTGTCGATGACGTAATGATTACCCCTATTACAATTTCATTAGAGAAAAGTTTAGATGATGCCATTCGAACAATGGTGCAAAAGCGTGTAGATACGCTATTTGTCGTGGATGGACAAAATAAATTAAAAGGCTTTTTAAGCGTCGAAAATATTACTTCTGAAAGACATCGCACTTCGAGTGTAGCGGACGCTATGGAAAAGGATGTCTTTTACGTGATGAATGGCACGAGACTTCAAGACTCTGTACGCAGAATTTTACGCAGAAATCTAAAAAACATTCCGGTCGTTGATGCAAATCATCGTTTAGTTGGTTTAATTACGCGCGCCCATATTGTCGATATCGTGTACGACACAATTTGGGGCGATGAACAAATCGAAAACCTTCCAGAAGAAATTTAGATTGTAAAAAAAGAGGATGTGAACAGTATGGATACATTTTTGGAGGCGACGAAAGATTTTTTCGTAACAAATCGGCAAGATATTCTCATTAAAACGTGGGAACATTTATATATTTCAATTTTGGCGTTATTGCTAGGTGTCATTGTGGCAGTACCACTTGGCATTGCACTATCAAAAACGAAAAAGATCGCAAAAATTGTTATGGGAATTACGAGTGTGCTTCAAACACTTCCTTCACTGGCAATTTTAGCGTTAATGATTCCATTTTTAGGTGTCGGAAAAGTACCCGCAATAATTGCGCTTTTCATTTACACATTATTACCGATTTTGAATAATACATTTATCGGTATGGAGTCGGTGAATAAAGACTTAAAAGCGGCAGGGACGAGTATGGGGATGACAAAATTCCAAAGCATTTATTTATTGGAGTTTCCGTTAGCTACACCTGTCATCATGGCTGGCATACGATTATCCGCAGTGTATGCAATTTCTTGGGCGACATTAGCTTCTTACATAGGGGCAGGTGGACTTGGGGACTTTATTTTTAACGGATTAAACTTGTATCAACCAGAATTTATTATCGGCGGTGCGGTACTCGTAACGATTTTAGCATTGCTTGTCGATTTTATATTGTCAAAAGTTGAAAAAATAGCGACACCAAAAGGATTACGAATAGAAAGGTAGGAGAGCGACAAATGCGATCAATTGTGAAACTATTTATCGGTATTTGCAGTATGGCGCTAATCTTATCGGGCTGTTCGTCAGGTAAGGGAAGCGGAAATGAAGCGATTAAAGTCGCCACTGTCACAACGACAGAAAGTGCGATTATGGGCAATATGATTAAATTAATGATTGAGCATTATACGGATGAAAGTGTTGAGATGATCAATAATTTAGGTTCGAGTGTTGTCGTGCATCAAGCGATGGTCAATGGCGATGCCAATATTTCAGCATCTCGCTATACAGGAACAGATTTAACGGGTGCTTTAGGTGAAGAACCGATTAAAAGTCCTGAAAAAGCGATGAAAACCGTGCAAAAATTATTTGACGAAGATTATAATCAAACATTCTTCGATTCATATGGCTTTGCGAATACTTACGCATTTATGGTGAATAAAGAAACCGCCAAAAAATATAATTTGAAAAAAGTAAGTGATTTGAAGAAAGTTGCCGACAAAATGGAAGCAGGTGTCGACACATCATGGATGAATAGGCCCGGAGACGGCTACAAAGCATTCGTGAAGGACTATGGCTTTGATTTCGGTAAAGTGTATCCAATGCAAATTGGACTTGTCTATGACGCTGTAGAAGCGGGTAAAATGGATGTCGTACTTGGCTATACGACGGACGGACGAATTGCGAGCTATGATTTAGTCGTATTAGAAGATGATCTTCATTTCTTCCCGCCGTATGACTGTAGTCCACTCGCGACGAATGAGTTATTAAAGGCAAAACCAGAAGTGAAAAAGGTTCTCGAAAAATTAATTGATACCGTTTCAACGGAAGAAATGCAGAAATTAAACTATGAATCGGATAATAATTTACTTGAACCAGCCATTGTTGCAGAAAAATTTTTAGAAAAACATAATTACTTTGAAGACAAGGGAGGCGAGTAGTTATGGGTGATTTGAATACATTTCAACAGTTCTTCTACTACTTTTCCGAAAATGGTAGTTATGTGTTCATGCAGTTTCTACAACATTTTTTAATCTCCATTTACGGGGTTTTATTAGCAGCATTAGTAGGCATTCCACTTGGGATTTTAATTTCTAAGTATGCGAAGTTATCTGGATTTATTATTACGATCGCCAATATCATTCAGACGATTCCAGCGCTCGCATTGCTGGCAATCTTAATGCTTGGCATGGGATTAGGGCAATCGACAGTTGTGATTGCAGTATTCCTATACTCGCTACTGCCAATTATTAAAAATACGTATACCGGAATTAATAATATTAATAAAGATTTAATCGATTCTGGTAAAGGTATGGGTATGACGAAGGCACAGGTATTATATATGATTGAGTTGCCACTGTCACTATCCGTAATGATTGCAGGTATTCGGATCGCGCTTGTTGTCGCAATTGGTGTTACGGCGATTGGAGCGTTCATCGGAGCAGGTGGATTAGGAGATATAATTATCCGTGGTACAAATGCGACAGACGGAACAGCCATTATTTTAGCGGGAGCGATTCCAACTGCGTTAATGGCCGTTTTAGCCGATTTAATTTTAAGTTGGATTGAAAAGAAAATCGACCCAATTAAACGAAATAAAAAATTTACAAAACCAACAATTCAATCATTAAATGATTAGAATAAAGCCTTCAAACACTTGTTTGAAGGCTTTATTACATTTATTGTATTATAATGGATAGTGGGGGTGTAACGATGGAGAAATTATTCGCTTTTTTAAGCTTTTTTATTTTTTGCGGTATTATTTATTTAGATTTTTTCCAACATCAAATTAGTTTAGGAATTCCTCTCGTTGTTCTAATAGTATTCGTCATTATTAGTACTATTTTTTCTAAGATGGATCGCTTCGCATGGAAGATCAATGAAAACACAAAACTTTTGTTAGGTATTACAACGCCCATGATTCTTCTCGCACTAATTAATGTCTTTTATTTAATTGGTGGACGTTCAAGTCATGGTATTAATCCGACAAATATTATTCTTTGGATCCTAGGCGTGGTGTCTATAATCGCTGCTATTCGAAGATATAAAAAAACCAACGCGGAAACGACGTAAAATCGTTCGTGCGTTGGTTTTTCTTTTGATTAGTTTAATTTTTGAATGAAGCAAACTTTTAAATAGTTGAATTCTGGGAAGTCGCGGTTTGCTCGGAAATCTTTTGGAAGACCAAAATCTTCAACAATTTTATATTTTGTATTCGTATCTTTGAATGCTTTGTCGATGAATGTTTTGAATTTCTTCATACCGAAACTCGCATTATTCGTTGAAGCAACAATAATCCCTTTTTTAGCAGTAATCGCAATCGCATCTTCTAAAAGTTTTGGATAATCTTTCGCAGTTGAGAAAGTCATTTTTTTAGAACGAGCGAAACTTGGCGGATCTAAAACAACTAAGTCGAATTTTAAAGCATGACGTTGTGCATATTTGAAGTATTGGAATACATCCATTACTTTAATATCTTGTGCTTCAAAGTCAATTGAGTTTACGCTGAATTGTTCGATTGTTTTTGGTAATGAGCGTTTAGCTAAGTCTACAGAAGTCGTTTCAGTAGCGCCACCTAGTGCAGCGGCCACAGAGAAAGCACCTGTGTAAGAGAAAGTATTTAAAACATTTTTACCTTCTGAATAATGATCGCGAATTGTTTGACGAACATCGCGTTGGTCTAAGAAAATCCCTGTCATTGCACCATCATTTAAATCAATCGCAAAGTTCATGCCATTTTCTTTAATGATAATTGGGAAGTCGCCTTCAGTACCTTTGACGAAATCATCTTGGTCGATATACATCCCTTTCGTATCAAAGCGTTTTTTCTCATAAATCGCTCTGTAAGAAGTTAATGTATCTAATGCGTGGATCACATAATCCTTGTATTGATAGATGCCGTCGCTATACCAACTAATCATGAAGTATCCGTCGAAATAATCGATTGCAAGACCGCCGATGCCATCTCCCTCTCCATTAAATACGCGGAAAGCAGTTGTCATTGAGTCATTGAAGAACGATTCGCGGTGACGTAAAGCTGCTTTAATTTTGTTGATGAAATATTCTTGATCGATTTCTTCACCATCTTTAGTTGATAAGATCCAGCCGATCCCTTTGTTTTGGATACCGTAGTAAGCAGTACCTAATAATTTATTGTGTTGATCCACAATTTCAAAAAGTTCGCCTTCTTCTTCAAGTAGATCCTGGTTTGATACAGAGTCGCGGTGGACTAATGAATAGCCACGTTTGAAATCAGCAATAAACTCGGGTTTTACGCGTAATGTTTTCATATAATTAAAATTTCATCCTTTATTTTCGTAGTTTCTTCTATTATTGCATTTTTTGAAAAGAAAAGCGAAATACATCGCGTAAAGTAGTGAAGGTTTGATGTTGTTTTCGTCATCATTTTCAAAAAATTATAGTAGATAGAATCTTATCATTAGGAAAATAACGAATTTCTTTCTAAAATAGAGATATCAAGAATGTTAGAGGAGAGTTTGATGAGAACAGAAGCGAAGAAGAAAAGTATACAGGTAATAATCGGACGCGGAGTAATGGTTATGCTGGGCGCATTAATTGCAGCTTATGGATTAGAAGCCATTTTAATTCCCAATTTAGTATCTGATGGTGGGGTTACAGGGATTAGTATCGTATTATCACAATTAATTGGATTGCCATTAGGTATTTTAATTGCCATTATAAATATTCCATTCATATGGTTAGGTTATAAGCAGATTGGTAAAAGTTTTGCGATTTATTCCACATTAGGTATTGCTACTTTAGCAGTTGGAACGGTTGTTTTACATGATGTTCCGACAATTATTGAGGGCGATACATTATTAATTACGGTTGTCGGAGGGATCATTATCGGTTTCGGTATGGGTCTAGCCTTACGTAATGGTGGTGCATTGGATGGAATCGATATGCTTGCTGTACTTTTAGCACGTAAACTACCATTCGGTACAAGTGATTTAATCTTATTTTTAAATATGTTCGTCTTTATTTTAGTTTCTACAGTATTCGGATTAACAGGAGCCATTCTTTCAGGATTAGCTTATTTCATCGCTTCGAAAGTGATCCACATTGTGGAAGAAGGTTTGAGCGGTTCGAAAATTTTCAAAATTATTACGAAGGATCCAGATTTACTTGTGGAAACAATTCGTGATCGTCTTGGACGTAGCGCGACATTGACGGAAGTTTATGGTGGTTATTCGAATGAGAAATTTAAAGAAGTATCATGTGTAATCAACAGATTAGAAGATACGAAAATTAAATCAATCATTTTTGAAATTGATCCACATGCTTTTGTAACTGTATATGATGCAGCAGAAGTAAAAGGCGGTAACTTCAAGAAACAAGATATTCACTAAAAAAAATAACCCTGAAAATACTTATTTCGAGTATTTTCAGGGTTTATTTTTATGCTTCCGTTGTAGTGACAACTTCAGAGATTACAAGTGTGCTACCTAACATTGGTGATTCTTTTGGCGCTTCGCCTTCTTTTGCTTCAGGACGCTTATGAGCATTTTTGAAAACATCACTATTTTTCCATTCATGGAAACCATCAAGTGTTTCCCAGTGCATGTTTACGCTCATTTCATCATATTTTTCGAAGTCTTTAGAAATTGCTACTTCCGTTTTTACGAAGCCTTTAAATTGTTTAAGCGCTTCTCCACCTTTTGTAAAATTAGGTGCCATTTTTTCTGCGAAACCTTTTTTAACACGGATACGGTTTGATACGATAAACATAATTTTTTCGCTCCCTTTAAATGAATTATTTACACCTAAAGATTACTCCAATTGAATTATGAATTGCAAACCGTAGCATAGAAAAAGTGGAATCGTCATTTGGCGATTCCACTCTTTCTAATTTAATCTTCGTCAATATAGTTAATAATTTTTCGATGGCGCTTGATTAGAAGTACTGCGCCAAGAATAAATACCGCTCCTAAGATGATAGAAGCGATATAGGATTCCTCACTTGTTTGAGGGAGTTTTCCGCCCAGTGCTTGATCTTCATCAACAGCTGGTTTTCCTTGTTGGTCAGGTTTCGAATGGGTAGGCTTATTCGTCCCATTCCCTCCAGCTAGTGGATTTTCTGAATCTGG
Organism: Kurthia zopfii; assembly: GCF_003143955.1. GTDB lineage: Bacteria > Bacillota > Bacilli > Bacillales_A > Planococcaceae > Kurthia > Kurthia zopfii. Next base: position 29,227 of record NZ_QFVS01000021.1, read on the forward strand.
ACCAAACTCATCATCGCCAGCTTCCCCTAATGGAGGAGGAGTGCCCTCGCCAGGTGGTGGTTTGGGTGGTACATACGTATTTGTTAATAAGAAATCCTCATCTGCTTCCACTTTGACAGAGTTCTTATAATGTGGAACTTTTGTCATTTATTTTCACTTTAGTGCCGTAAGTTTTTGAATCAGCATACAATTGAACAAATACGACCTCTGGGCGCTCTTTATGCTTATTGTTGAAATCGCTCCATTTTTTACTTACCGTTCGTTCAGTTGTTTTAGGTTTATAACTATTTGTAAAGTTGAATCCGTTCTGTGTGATGGTATAGCCTGGAACTTTTTCTTCTTCAACTGTATACGTGAAAAGTTCACCGTGAATATCATATTTGTGTAAGCGGTCGAAAGTATATTTCCAATCCGTTTTTGCCGAAACTACCTTTTAATCCGTTTTTACACCATTTGCAAATAAGTTTACAGTAATGTCATCCGGACGATTACCATCATCCCAATTTTTCTTACCAGAAATATTTATGAAGTTATCCACTTTTAGAGTGGTATCATCTTTGATTGCATGAGAAAGTGTTATGATATGAGCTGTAGCAACCAGTTGGAATTTTCTTTCGGTTACTGTTTTATATCCTTGAACAAAATTATCAGTAGCAGAAACATTTCCAAACCATTCTACAACAACTGAATAAGAGGGTACAAAGTTCAAGTAAAATAGTTCATCAATTGCAAGATTAATATTAAAATCAGATTCTGTTAAATGAACATGAGCGTTATTTGTTATATCTTTTTTTGAACCATTTTCAATTGAATAGACTTTAATATCTTCCATTTCAATTTTTTTATTTGTTGGTAATGCTTTAGTATGAGTAATTGTCGCTGAAATTTTACTTTTAAATAACTCATTTGCATGATATTGGACAAATTTAGTATTCGATAATTCTAAAGTAGTCTGCATAAGTTCTGCTTCAACATCAACATCTTCACGATGCTTTCTAGCTTCATCGATTAAGGCTTTTAAGTTTCCGTTATTTGAAACAATAGGATCGCGATAACTTGTTACGGCTGGATTGGTTAAGCACCAAATAGCAAGTTGTGTAAGAGCATACTGCGTTAGGTTGTTTTCGTTACTAATAAGTTCCTTGTCGCCATGGAAATTTTTGATTAACCATTTAACACCTTGATTCTCGGCATTTCGAGCAGGAACATAAGGTGGCGTAGTGGAATTTGGATAAGTCTTTAATTGATCTAAGCAAAAATAGTACCAATTTTCCTTATCAAAAAGTGTTCTAAATCCGGTTGGAATCGTTTCTCTATTTTTCAAATTGATATTTGGTGCGGTTTTTAAATCCTCACCAGAAAAAATATAAAGTTCTTCTGCTTTTGCGATGTTTGGATTATGTAGTAGGAGTGTGCAAAGGAAACCAATCGCAAATATTGTGGAAAATAATATTTTCTTCATAATAACCTCCTAAAAAATGTTTTAATAGTAAATAGTTACCCTGTTAAAGCGGGGAAATAACCTTTTATCACAAAATAAAACACCCTGCAAAACAGAAAAAATCTGAATTACAGGGTGCTTTTATATTTTAAGGAGAGTTCTACATTGGTGTGCGATATTTAGTAATGTCACAAGCTAACTTGGGGTATCAGCTAAGACCTAAATACGTAGAACATGCACTTGTCTAACATATTGAGCAATGTTAGAAGAAAAGAATATAGGGGGACTAAATCCTAGTATTCTAATCTACATGGAATTATATACCTATCTGCAAAAAATTCAATATATTTCTACTAAAAATAGTAAAATGAGGTCTAAATTACAAAAACGATGACAAGATATACCACAAAAAATTACATTTAATATTGCGAATAATCTATAATAAAGAGAAAATGAAAAAAGTGAGTAGATCATATGAAAATTAATCGGATAAAATTACAGTATTTAATTATTGGCGTTGCTTTATTAGCTTTTATGCTGACTAGTGTAGTGTCTATATGGAGTGGCTATAAACTAAATAAAGATAATTTAGGAGAGAGCGCTCTGGAGACGAACAGAGTGTATGCTCAAAAACTGGCAGATACAGCGAATAATTATTTGCAAGAACAAATCATGATGCTTTCAGCGAATGTACCAGAAATTGCTGAACAAATGAGTAATGAGGAAGTTTTAAAGAAAAAAGCAGATTTAATTCGCAATCAAACAGATGCATTCAATTCAATCGCAATCGTAAATGATCAGGCAGTGGTGCAGGCAACTTCGCCACAGACATTGGATTTAGTCGGTGTTAAATTGACTTCAAATGCTATGAAGGAAGCAATAAAAAAGAAAAAACCAATGATTTCGCAACCGTATGAAAGTGTGAGTGGACGATTAATTATTTTCATTTCGGTTCCGCTTTTCTCTAAAACGAATGATTATTTAGGATTAATTGGCGGCACAATTTATTTGAAGGAAGATAATGTGCTTTCGGAACTATTAGGTGTGCATCCTTATAGTGATCATTCGACGGTATATGTAGCAGCGAAGGATGGAACAATTGTCTATGATGAGAATAAAGAAAATATCGGTGAGGACTTTTCAAAAAATAAAATTATTGCGAAGGCACTAGAAGCGCATAAAACAGGTGTCATGAAAGGCGTGAATAATGCTGGTGAACAATCATTTGCGGGCTACTCATACATTAAAGAGTCTAATTGGACAGTAATTGCGCAAAGACCGGCAGATGCAGTAGAAGCGCCGGCTGGTAAGATGGTTCAAAAAATGTTGAATATCGCAATTCCATTATTATTTGTGTCATTGATTATAGTGATTTTTGCTGCATATAAAATTGCGAAACCTTTGCAAAGACTTGCTGAATTAACGGAGAGTAGTAAGGCGAAGGATGAGGAAAAGAATTTCAGAACAGTCCCGGCATGGTATTATGAAGCGATTCAGTTGAAAGAATCACTTATTATTAGCTTTGGTGCGTTGCATAATCGTGTACATGATTTGACGGATCAATCGCGTACAGATGCATTAACAGGCTTATTTAACCGAAGAACTTTGGATGAAGTGATGAATCGTTGGACAGAGGAACAAAAACATTTTTCACTCATTTTATTCGATGTTGATCATTTTAAAAAAGTAAATGACACTTACGGGCATGATGTAGGGGACGAAGTTTTAAAATATATTGCGATTACGATGGAGCAGCACGCAGATGTTTCGGATCTGTGCTTCCGATTCGGTGGCGAAGAATTTGTCATTTTATTACCAAAAACAGACGCAGAAGGTGCATTTAATTTTGCTGAAAAACTAAGAAAAAGTTTTGAGGAAAATAACAGCCCTACAGGAAAACCAATTACGATTTCTGCCGGAATAGCCGAGTGTCCGAAAAATGCGAATGATTATGGTACATTAATAAAAAAAGCGGATCAATCACTTTACTATTCAAAAGAAAATGGACGTAATCAAGTGAAAATAACAGAATAAAAATAGTAAACACCTATCAAAAACATGACTGATAGGTGTTTTTTTGTTAAAATGTAATATAATGGTAAGATAGAGAGGGGGCGGAGAAATGAATAATAAAACTTCATTCATTATGAGTATGACGTTTTTAGTAACTTCAGGAATTTTATATGGTATGGAGAGAATTGCCTTTTATTATCAAATGGTCAATCTTGATGGCGAAATCGAGATGAATATTTTTTTTAGAAATCCATTCATTATCGTATTTCTGGCATTAAGTGTGATGTTATTAATAGTTTTCATTATTTCAAATAGAAATAATTCACTAATAAAGAAATATGTAGTGTAACTTTCGATCTTTTTATGAACGATACGCGAAAGGTTGGACATCTGAATTTCACTAATGATAAGATTGATTTCTAGTGTAATCTTACACAAGAATAGAAAAGGTGAAATGGATGAATCAAGAGGAAATTATTCGAATTGTTTCGGAAAAATTAAAATTAATTCGTACCGAATACAATTTAACACAAGAACAAATGTCTGAAGTCGTGGGAATCTCTAAAAAAACACTCGTTCAAATAGAGAAACAACGAGTACAATGTGGTTGGACTGTAGCGGTCGCAATGTGTACATTATTTAAAAGTAGCGCGATCTTACAAGCAGCATTTGGTGGGAATCCATTAATCTTTATTGGACTATCAACAGGCGAAGGTGTTTTAGTGCCTGAACAACATTTAGTGAACGATAAACTTTGGTGGCGTACAATTGAAAGTGAACAAAATTGGCGAATCCAACAAAATCTCGTACATACGAGCTTTCGATTATTAAATCCAGCAAATGAAATTAAATTATACACATTATCTAAGGAAGACGCTGAAGATCATTTAGCTTCCTTCACAACAATATAGATGAATATTACCGTCTTGGAGCAACTTCCAATGGCGGTTTTTTTATTTAATGAAATTAATATTCTCGAATATGTGAAAGTTTAATTCTTTTTGGGTAAAGGTGAGTAGAGGAAGGGGAGAACCACTTGAAGAAAATAACAATGTTGTTCTTTATATTAATTATTTGTGTCGGCAGCATTTACTTAATTTTACAAAATAAAGAAAAACAAAAATCTGCTCCCGAAAAATTAATTACACAGGAAAAAGTGCCTGAATTAATTGCGAACCCTAAAATATATGTTGGTTATGAAGTAGAAGCGAGTGGTGTAGTAGACAGGTCTAATTATGTCAAAGGTGAAGGTGTATATTCAGCGTTATTACTTGAACCAAAGGAATATAAGGAACCTATCATCATATTGCAAAAAGATGAGAAGAAGCCATTAAAGCAACAATCCATTGTTAATTTTAGCGGGAAAGTTTCGAAAGTATATAAAGGAACGGATAAATTAGGAATGAAAGGGTCCTTGGCACAAGTTGATATCCAATCAATAGAAGTAGGAGAAGGAGAAACTTTTGAAAATGAAGTGCTAATCAATCTAGATGTTAATGAGAAAAGTGAAGTTGAAAAAGTGATGTTAGAGGTTGAAAAAATTAAAGTATATCAATCGGGTACACGTATTTCTATTTTCTTATACAATAAAAACAAGAAACGAATTTATTTAAATGACGCGACAATCAAATTATTAGCAGATGGTGTTGTAGTACCGACGAAGTTTGAGATTCTTGATCAAAAAGACCGACTTCTTCATACATTGGAACGTGATCAAGGGACGCATGGTGTTCTTTCTTTCAATCGAATCGCAAAAACGACGAAGAATTTAGAACTTAGTTTTCAAATAACATTAGTAAATGAGAAAAAGCCAATTACGATCAAAAAGAAAATTAAATTTTCCTAATGAGAAATCGCAGAAATGCGGTTTCTTTTTTTTCTTAAGAATTTCTTCATTTTTGTCATGGCTTTTTGTTAAGAATTAGCAGATATACTAAAGCTACAAAGCAAGAGGAGAGGAGTTCGTATGATTACTTTAACGAATATACAACATACTTTCTTGATCGGGAAAAAGGGTCAGGAGAAAAAAGTACCAGTTTTGAAAAATGTAGATTTACAAGTTGATGCAGGGGATATTGTGGCGATTGTCGGGAAATCAGGTTCTGGTAAGTCAACTTTATTAAATGCAATTGCAGGTTTCTTAAAAACAGATTCGGGTTCGATCAAATTGAACGGAATCGATACAACCGATTTATCGGAGGCAGAACATGCGAAATTCCGATTGAAAAATGTCGGATTCATCTTTCAAAACTTCCAATTGATGCCCGGTTTAACAGCGTTTGAAAATGTAGAGTTACCATTGAAAATTCAAGGAATGGGTAAATCAGCTCGATTCCAAGTTGTACGTCAAATTATGGATCGTGTCGGATTAAATGAAGTAATCGACCATTATCCGAATGAATTATCTGGCGGGCAACAGCAGCGTGTATGTATCGCACGTGCATTAGTGACGAAGCCTTCGATTATTTTAGCGGATGAACCAACAGGGAGTTTGGATTCAGAAACAGAATTAGAAATTTTAGATTTAATCAAATCATTAAATGAATCGATGGACATCACATTTGTTGTTATTACGCATGATGAAGAAGTAGCAAATAGCGCGCATAAAAAATACCGCATGCATGATGGTGAATTGAAGGAGGCGACGACAAGTGCAGTTTAGAGACCAGATTGATTTCGTAAGACAACATGTGAAGAAAAACCGCATGCGAATTTTTACAACGATTTTAGCAACAACAATGGGTTGTGCATTTTTAATCGTCCTTGCTTCGATTGCATTCGGATTACAAGGAACATTGAAGGATGAAGTATTATCAAGTGATTCACTAACTCGCATTGAAGTATATGATGGTGGAGATCAGCCATTAGATATTGAAAAAATCGCGAAATTAGATAATATTTCATCGATTTCTGAATCATATGCGATGCAATTAGATAATATTCAAAATAAAGCTACGATTGGCGCAAATACTGGTTATGCAGAAAGCTCATTCGTTAATTTTGATGCATTAAAAAAAGCCAAACTACCTTTATCGAAAGGTCATTATCCTACGACAGAAGATGGAATTGTCGTTGGGTATAATTTTGCACAAAATCTTCTATCTAAAGAAGATGAGAAAACTTTAGAAAAAGCTAAAGAAGGCGAAAAACCTAAAGTCGGTATTCAAGAAAGTGTTTTAGGGAAGAAAGTTCAATTAAAATGGACGGGTAAAAAAGGAACGAAACCTGTTATTCGTGAATTTACGATTGAAGGAATTGGACCAAAACCGAAACGTGAATGGGAAATGAACACATATCTTCAAATGAGTAATGAAGCGAAACAATCGATCGTGACAGATTTGAAGAAAAATTTTGGAAAAGCATTTAATGAAAAAGAAATGATCTATAAATCTACAGCAGTATATGCGACAGATTTAGAAGCAGTACCAGCATTGAATGAAGAATTAAAAGCGATGGAATACTCAACATACACAGTATCACAGCAATTAGAAGAAATGAATATGTTCTTCATCGCGTTAAAAGCCGGCCTAATCTTCGTAGGAACGATTGCCATCTTAATCGCATCTATTGGTATATTTAATACAATGACGATGGCTGTAACAGAGAGAACGCGTGAAATCGGCGTCATGAAAGCGATTGGGGCAAGTCCAAAACTAATTCAACGATTATTCGTTATGGAAAGTGCCTATATCGGTATTATCGGTACAGCAATCGCAGTAGTAGCATCCTATATTATTAGTTTCACAGCGAACTGGCTTATTCCAAAAATCCTTTATGCGGCGACGGAAGAGCAATCATTCAATAGTAGCGCTATTAAATTCTCCGCAATCCCTTGGGAACTTGTCGTAATCGCATCAGTTATTAGTATTGGTGTAGCAATAGTTTCAGGATGGAGACCAGCACGTAAAGCGACGAAAATCGATGTAATTCAAGCATTAAGACAAGACTAAAAAATAGGCATCTTTTAAGAAATCGAGTATTTCTTAGAAGATGCTTTTTTTGTGGAGAACTTTTTTCAAGATAGGACTCAATTGTATGCTTTTTCCGTTTAGAAAGGTTAAAATGAAATCGCCTAGTAAAGTTGTAAGAATTAAATAGTAGACAAAAATAGATTACTAAATTAAACTAGGTTACATAAAGTAATCTAAATAAAATGCAACGAGGGAATGAATATGAAAATAAATGATACTGTTTTAAATAAAATACAATTCACAAAAAGAAATGAAAAAGAAAATATTAGTGTAGTTGGGCCAGTGCGCTTACCTATTAAGCAAGGTGACTTTGAAGTGACATTCCAATGGTATTCTTGGCAAGAAGTAGCCGCTGGTTTATCGAAAGAGCAAATGATCGAGCAGTTACCACAGATGAATTTAGCTTTCGGTCAACAATCATCGGTATTAGTATATGGTGATTTTAAAAATGCGGATGACGCGATTGTGCGCATGCATAGTATTTGTCATACAGGAGATATTTTTGGCAGCCAAAGATGTGATTGTGGCTATCAACTGCATGAATCGATGAAGATGATTGTCGAGCATGGTTGTGGCGCTATTTTCTATTTAGCGAATCACGAAGGTAGAGGAATCGGTTTGTTTTCTAAATCAATCGCCTACCTTTTACAAGAGGATGGCATGGATACGGTAGAAGCAAATCATGCATTAGGATTTGAAGATGATACGCGATCATATGAAGATGCGATTAAAGTGTTAGAAGTTTTAAGAAAAAAACCAATTACATTAATTACGAACAATCCGAATAAATTAAAAGCGATGGAAGCGCATGGTTTATCTGTGGACAAACATATTCCACTTTGGGGCGGTGTTACAGAAACAAATCAATTTTATTTAGAAACAAAAGTAAAAAAAGCAGGACATATTTTAACGGAAAAAGGTGGCGTAGATAGTGAAGAACGATCAGTATTACATGAACCTCGCGCTTGAGTTAGCGGCGAGTGCTAAAGGGCATACGAATCCGAATCCATTAGTTGGCGCGGTACTAGTAAAAGGTGGCGTAATTGTTGGAACGGGTTTACATCGAAAAGCTGGAGAACCTCATGCGGAAGTTCACGCCTTCAATATGGCAGGTGAACATGCACAAGGAGCTACACTATATGTCACTTTGGAGCCTTGTTCACATTACGGCAAAACACCGCCATGTGCGAAACAAGTAGTGGAATCAGGTGTAGCTAGAGTGGTTGTTGCGACAGTGGATCCAAATCCGTCGGTAGCAGGTAGAGGAATTCGTATGATTCAAGAAGCTGGAATCGAAGTAGAAGTTGGCGTGCAAGAAAATGAAGCAAAATTTTTAAACAAGCGATTCATGCATAATATGATAAAGGGCTTACCTTACGTAAGGTCAAAATTCGCAATGACATTGGATGGCAAAATCGCAACATACAGCGGTCACTCTCAATGGATTAGTGGAGAAGAATCACGTGCGGATGTACACGAACTTCGTAATGAAGTAGATGGCATTTTAGTCGGAGTTGGTACTGTCATCAAAGACAACCCTGCATTAACGACGAGACTTCAAAATGGTCAAAAAGGAAAAAATCCGACAAGAATTATTATGGATCGCCAATTGAGAACACCCGTAGATGCGCAAATTACAAACCGAGAAATCGCTCGTACAATCATTGTAACTGCAAAGGGTAATGAGCAGCTGATTGCAAAATACGAAGGCGTAGATTTCTTATTTGTAGATGTTGTACACGGTCAACTAGACTTACAACAAACTTTAGAAATGCTTTATAAAGAAGGTATTACAGATTTATTAGTTGAAGGCGGAGGCACGATCAATGCTTCATTTTTACGTGCGAATTTAATTGATGAGTACATCGTCTATATCGCGCCGAAAGTATTAGGCGGCAAAGATTCCATTGCACCATTTACAGGTGAGAATGTTGATACGATTGATGAAGCGGTCGAGCTAACTTTCGGTGAAGTAGAAAAATTTGGTCATGATTTACGTGTACTTGCCTATCCGAAGAAGGATTGATTGAAATGAGAGAAAAAGTAGATGTATGTATTGTTGGTGGAGGTCCAGGAGGCTTGCTGTTAGCATACTTATTAGCGCAAAAAGAAGTGAATGTTTTATTGTTAGAAAGTGCTTCTCACATTGCGAAAACATTTAGAGGTGAGCATATTAATGAAGAAGGCGAAGCCATTTTAAAAAAACATCATTTGTTTGAAGCTATTGAACAAAAAGGAATGTTAAAAATGGAACGTCTTGAGTATTGGCGAAATGGAGAGCTACAAAAATCTATTGAAGCAGATCCACAGATTGGCCATTTAGGTATTCATGTACCACAAGTTAATTTACTCGAAGCCATTTCAGAAAAAGCACAATCGCTTCCTCATTTCACATGTTTTTTAAATGCGCGTGTTACGGAATTAATTCAAGATGACTCTGGTACATTTATCGGTGTGAAAGCGAAACATGGCGACGAAAAGATAGAAGTCGCATGTGATTTAATTGTTGGAGCGGATGGGAGATATTCCACAGTTCGAAAAAAAGCGCATATTGCGACAGAAATTCGAAAACATGGTTTTGATTTACTTTGGGCGAGAATTCCAGCACCAAAAGGCTGGCAACCTTCAATTAAAATGGCTTTAGTAGATGGGATGCAAATTTCATTATTCACTCAAACCTATGATTTTGTTCAAATCGGCTGGAATATCGCAGAAGGAAGTTATCCACAATTGCGTAAACAACCGTTCGAACCTTTCATAGAAAAATTAATTGAAGCTTATCCACAGTTGGCAGATTCAGTGCGTGAAAACATTCATTCATGGAAGGATTTTGTGTTACTTGATGTCTTTAGTAGCCAGACAGAATCATGGGGGAAGGATGGACTGGCTCTAATAGGAGATGCTGTTCATGCGATGACACCAACTGGGGCGTTCGGATTGAATAGCGCGATGAAAGATGCGGATGTTCTTGCAGAATTAATTGATCAACAATGCATTGACCGCATTCAAGCGACACAATGCGAAGTGAAAAGAAGAGAAGAAGTTGAAAAATTACAAGCAATTCAAATCGAGAAAGAGCAAGGTTTTGCATCGCAATTTGCTTTGCAAGTGTAGGAGGTTACGATGAGATTAGGTTTTGATATAGATGACACATTAATTGATTTACGCAGACACGCATTCCGTTTATATAATGCGCAGTTGGATCAAAATATTCCTGAATCTGTTTTTGAAGAAATTCCAACTGTCGAGATTCACAAACCATTCGGCTTAACGGATGAAGAAGGTTATGAAATGTGGAAAGCGAATATGCGTGATATTTACTTTACGGATTGTCCAGCTTTCCCAAATGCAGTTGAAGTGTTAAATCGCTTAAATGATGAAGGGCATGAGATTTTTTATATTACATCTCGTCCAAAAGGTTTTTGTAAGGAATCAGAGGCATGGGTGAGGGAGAAGGGGTTTCCTGTGAAGGGAGATCAATTTTTCTGCGGTATGGAAGATCATGAGAAAATTGCGACAATCGAGAAATTGCAATTGGATTTCTATATTGATGATAAACCGAAAGTATTAAATACTTTAAAAGAATTATCAACGACATTGATTATTCGAGATCAATCCTATAATCAAAAAGAATCTTTTTTACGATTAGAACATTGGGCAGATTTCGAAAAAATAATCGGCGAAAAATAAATAAAGATTTAAAAAAGGTGAGTGAAATTTGGAATTCAATTTCATTCACCTTTTGTTATTTCTAAAGTAAGAGAATAAAAAAAGAAGCTATGCAGTTTAGTTACATAGCTCCTCTTACTAATCATTAACGATATTGAATTATTTTATTTAAGTCGATTTTAGAAATGTCTAGACCAACTGCTTTCGCAACACCTTCACCGTATGCTGGATCTGCTTTGTAGCAGTGGATTACATGACGTTCTTTAATGAAGTCAGCGACACCTTCCATATTACGACCAGTGTTTGCAAATAGGCGTTCTTTTTCATCATCGCTCATAATATTGAATAGACGCCCCGGTTGTTCGAAGTAGTTATCATCATCTTCACGGAAATCATAAATATCCGCTGGGCCTGCTTCTTCCGCAGGGTTTTTGAATGATGGTTGTTCTTGCCATTCGCCGTAGCTGTTTGGTTCATAGTGTAATGTGCCACCTAAGTTGCCGTCCGTACGCATCATACCATCGCGGTGGAAGTTATGAACTGGGCATTTAGGAGCGTTCACTGGAATTTGGTGGTGGTTAACACCTAAACGGTAACGCTCTGCATCTGCATAAGCAAATAGTCGAGCTTGTAGCATACGGTCAGGAGACCAGCTAATACCAGGTACTACGTGAGAAGGAGCGAATGCAGCTTGCTCAACATCAGCGAAGTAGTTTTCTGGGTTACGGTTTAATTCGAATTCACCAACAGGAATTAGTGGATATTCGCCTTTGTACCAAACTTTTGTTAAATCGAATGGATTATCGCGGTGGTTTTTCGCTTGTTCATCTGTCATCACTTGGATTGACATCGTCCATTTAGGGAATTTACCAGCTTCGATATCACCGAATAATTCAGTTTGAGAAGATTCGCGGTCTTTACCAACTACGATTTCTGCTTCTTGGTCTGTTAAGTTTTCAATACCTTGCTGTGAAGTGAAGTGGAATTTCACATAAACACGTTCGTTATTCTCATTAATCATTGAATATGTGTGAGAACCGAAACCATGCATATATTGGTAGCCACGAGGAATACCACGATCACCCATAATGTACGTAACTTGGTGAAGTGCTTCCGGTAAGCTTGTCCAGAAATCCCAGTTGTTATTAGGAGAACGTTTATTTGTTTTTGGATCACGTTTTACAGCGTGATTTAAGTCAGGGAAGTGCATACCATCACGGAAGAAGAATACAGGTGTGTTGTTACCAACCATGTCCCAGTTACCTTCTTCAGTATAGAATTTTAATGCAAAACCACGAATATCGCGTTCTGCATCAGCTGCACCACGTTCACCAGCTACAGTTGAGAATCGAGCGAACATTTCTGTCTGCTTGCCAACCTCTGAGAACATTTTTGCTTTTGTATATTTTGAAATATCATGTGTAACAGTGAAAGTACCGAAAGCACCAGAACCTTTTGCATGCATACGACGCTCTGGAATAACTTCACGGTTGAAGTTTGCTAGTTTTTCGATCAACCATACATCTTGTAAAAGGACAGGACCGCGTTTACCAGCAGTCATACTGTTTGTGTTGCTGACAACTGGAGCACCAGCAGCAGTCGTTAATTTTTGATTATTGTTATTGTTTGTCATAAGATTCTTTGCCTCCCGGATTTTTAAATTGCCAATGCGAAAGCACGACAGGGTTAAAGCTGAACTTCTTAAATTAACTGTAACATACAAAAATGAGAAATTGAAGTAGTTTATAATAATTCTTTTTAAGGAATTTGTATCAATAAGCAATCCATACAATATTCCACACATTATAGTACCCGATTCTTCGAAAAATAAACGTCAAATTCATAGAGTGATATGTACTTATGCTTATGTTAAAGATACCATATTTTAATCGAAAAAGAATGGAAAAAGCTTTCTCAATTAATGTATTAATAGATTCTAATTGAAAATATGAACAAATGATTACAAGTATGTAAAGTACATCTTTTTTCTTAGGATTCTTTTCTTTTTTCTTCCGTTTATCTAATTTATGATAGAGAGTGAAGGAGTTGGACGTATGTTAGACGAAGCGAAGAAATTTATCGAACAATATTATAAAGAGTGCGATTTAGAGCAAAATGCATTGAATGAGCGTATCCAACAAATTGAAATTGAAATCAAAAGTACAGGTACTTATGCACAAACGACAGACGAATTAACGTATGGCGCAAAACTAGCATGGCGCAATAGTAATAAATGTATTGGAAGACTGTTTTGGAATAGCCTTACCGTCTTTGATCGTCGAGAATTGATTGACGAAGAGGAAATATTCCAAGCGCTTCTCCAACATATTAAGTTTGCGACAAATGATGGGAAGATTCGCCCAACAATCTCTGTTTTCGAAACGAAACGCGTGCGAATTTGGAATGACCAATTAATTCGTTATGCAGGGTATGAAGTAGACGGCGAGATTATTGGCGATTCACTTTCAATTGAAATAACGAAGCAGTGCATGAACCTTGGATATACGCAAAAACCGGGGAAATATAACATTCTTCCATTAATTATTCAAGTGGATGAACGCCCACCTCGCATGTTTGAAATCCCAAGAGAGTATATAGTAGAAGTACCAATTAAGCATGCTGAATATGATTGGTTTAAAGAATTAGATTTACGTTGGTATGCGGTTCCGATTATTTCAGGAATGGGCTATGAAGTTGGGGGAATTACGTATGAAGCTTCACCATTTAATGGTTGGTATATGGGAACTGAAATTGGCGCGCGAAATTTAGCTGATGAAGACCGTTATAATATGCTTCCAACAATCGCTGAAAAAATGGGATTATCTACGAATAAAGCGAGTAGTTTATGGAAGGATCGCGCATTACTAGAGTTGAATATTGCTGTTTTAGAATCATTTAAAAAACAAGGAGTTAGCATTGTCGACCATCATACTGCAGCTCAACAATTTGCATTATTTGAAGAACAGGAATGCAAAAGGGATCGTGAAGTGACAGGGAATTGGACATGGCTAATCCCACCGATGGCACCAGCTACGACGCATATATTCCACAAACCATACGATAATACGAAGAAATCACCAAACTATGTGTATCAGAAATGCCCTTTCAAATTCTTATAATAGAATACTGTTTTTGGTATAATATAGAAAATAAATAAAATATTTCAATTACACGTTTTGACCAAATTTAGTATGTATAAGGGGCGATACATGATGAATTCAAACAGAGATAAAATCGTTCAAGAATTTTGCAATTTAATCTGTAAGGTGAGTAAATATTTGAATTGTACTTCAGTGCAGCTAGCTGACCCAGTTTTTCATAATAATTGGTCTCCGAAACAACTACTTGTTTATCTGACGAGTAGGGATCGTTTCGTTCTGAAAAAAAGAATACCGCATATGATGAAGGGAATGGGTTTTCCAGAATGCTCCGATTTTGAAAGATTTCATCAGTCCGTGTCGAACGCGCTTGGAAATCAGTTCATAGAAGAACTCTTTAGAGATTTTATTTTGATTCGAAAAATGCTCATCCGCCAAATTCAGCATATTCCAGAATTTGAATGGTCGAGGAAATTAAGCTTCGAGTCTTTCGAATTTACATTCCAAGAATATTTTGAGCATATGCTTAAACAAGAGCAACCATATTTCATAGCAATCGACGAGATTTTATTCGAGAAAAATTAAAAAATGAGAGAGCGCAAATTTTGCGTTCTCTCATTTTTATTTATAGTTTAGGATCATTACCTGTTACAAATTTGTTTTGCGCAGCGATTAAACTGGCTGCGATACAGATGACTGTGACGAATAGATACATAATATTCGCTACGTCGAAACTGTTGTATTTATCATAAATATAGCCGTACAAGACAGGTCCAATAGCAGCGATTAAATAGCCTAATGACTGTGCGAAACCGGATAAATCAGCGGCTTCGAAAGCATCTCTAGAACGAAGTGAGAAGAACATCATACACATACTAAATGATGAACCACCAGCGATTCCTAATAGAACCATCCATAAAATTGATAAGTCAGTCCAACCCATGATTAGACCAGTGAAACCAAGTAAGTAGAAGACAGAGAAGATTAATACAATCGGTCTTTGATCTTTTAACTTACCTGCAACAATCGGTGTAATGAAAGTGGCTGGTAATTGCGCTAATTGCATTGTAGAGAACATTAGCCCTGCAACACTTGCGCTCATACCTTGTGCTTTAAACATCTCTGGAACCCATGCCGCTGTTGTATAGAACAACATTGATTGAAGCCCCATTGCAAGCATTACTGCCCAAGCAAGTGGATACTTCCACATCGGTTTTTTCTTCGGAATATTTACGGAAGTTTTTATTTTTTCTGGAGCGGGTTGTTTGGTTTGAGGAATCCAAATAAGAACAGCAATAAATGCTAGAATCATCCAAAGACCTAATGATCCCTGCCAACCTGCAAATGTTGAAACGGGGTAACTGATCCCCGCAGCAATACTAGCAGAAGCGTTCATAGCAACTGTGTAGCAAGCTGTGATTAAACCCACTTGAAGCGGGAATTTTAGTTTGATTAAACTTGGTAGTAGTACGTTACCAAAAGCGATTCCGACCCCGATTAAAGTAGTACCTAGGAATAGCATGGAAACTGAACCTGTTGAGCGGATTAAAATCCCGACTGTTAAAATAATCGTAGCCATCATTAATGCTTTCTCAACGGTGTATTTACGTGATATTTTCGGAACGATTGGTGATACGACTGCGAAAGCTAAAAGGGGAATAGTTGTAATAAATCCTGCTAGTACATTTGAAATATGTAAACTTTCTTTAATTTCTTGAATGACTGGTCCTACAGCTGTAAGGGGTGATCGCAATGTTAAAGCGATAAATATGATCCCAATAGCAAGTAACCAAGATGTGGCAGTCCATTTCTCTTTCTTCGAGACGACTGTATTGGACGCTTCGTTCATGTGTTTCCTCCTATTAATAACAAATTATTTATTTAGCGTAACATTGTCTAAGCAATCGTTCAAATTTTCTATTGTAATAAAGTGATTAAATTGAAATATTATCAGCGCAATTTACGTCTTGAAAAAAGGTCGGACTTGTATTAGAATGAGTACTATACTAATAAATAAATATTGCAATGCCTCATCCAGTCGATGAGGTAGAGGTCGCGAAAAATAATAGTAGTGTTTGAGAGATGTAAAAGCATCGATGATCAAATATGAAAGGATTTTTTGCCGAAGTGTGGTCGGTCTTTTAGCCGATTATGCTGGGGCTGTCGCTTAATAAGTGCAGAACTGTCACATCTGAGAAGGTGTGTTGAGCTATCTTTTTCAAGGTTGATGAGTAATTGTTTAACAAACAACCATCCAAGATTGCTTGCGATGGTGTTTTTTTATTTCCCCGGAAATAATTTGAAATTAAACACCTCAACCAACATATTCCCTGCAATAGAAGGAAAGAGGAGAAATAATGAGTCGCGAGAAAGTCGGTCAAGATACAGAACTTGGCTTAAATAGAGGATTAAAAAGCCGTCATTTAACGATGATTTCCCTAGGCGGAACAATCGGTACAGGTCTACTATTAGCAAGTGGTAACTCCATTGCTGAAGCAGGACCAGGTGGCGCACTACTAGCATATGGCTTAATTGGGATTATGGTTTTCTTCCTAATGACAAGTCTTGGTGAAATGGCTGCTTATATGCCAGTCGCCGGTTCTTTTAGTACATACGCTACTAAATTTATCGATCCAGCATTAGGTTTTGCACTAGGGTGGAACTATTGGTACAACTGGGCAATTACGATTGCAGCTGAAATTGCAGCAGTATCAATTGTCATGAAATACTGGTTCCCAGACACAGCATCATGGATCTGGAGTGTCGCATTTTTAGCGATTATCTTCTTATTAAATTATGTATCGGTTAAAACTTTCGGTGAAAGTGAATATTGGTTTGCTTTCATTAAAGTCGCTACAATTATTATTTTCCTCGGTGTCAGTGTACTTATGATTTTCGGGATTTTAGGTGGCAAAGCACCAGTAGGATTCACGAATTTCTTCGTAGGAGATGGCCCATTCCATGGTGGATTCTTCGCAACGCTAGGTATTTTCCTAGCAGCAGGATTCTCATTCCAAGGGACGGAACTATTAGGTGTTGCAGCTGGTGAAACAAAAGATCCAGGCAAATCGATTCCTAAAGCCATTAAACAAGTTTTCTGGAGAATTCTTTTATTTTATATTTTAGCTATTTTAGCAATTGGTTTATTAATTCCTTACACGGATGCTCGTCTGATCAATGATGGTGAGACAGTCACAACTAGTCCATTTACACTTGTTTTTGAAAATGCTGGGATCGCATTCGCAGCTTCAATTATGAATGCCGTTGTATTAACAGCCATTCTTTCAGCTGGTAACTCAGGTCTATACGCTTCATCTCGTATGCTTTGGGATTTAGCAATGGAAGGAAAAGCACCGAAAATCTTCAAAAAATTAAACAAACAAGGTGTTCCATTTGTCGCTTTAATCACTACTGTAATTGTCGCGAGTCTATCATTCCTAACTTCTGTATTCGGAGAACAGGTGTATATCTGGTTATTGAGTGCGTCTGGTATGTGCGGCTTCATCGCATGGCTCGGAATAGCAGCAAGTCATTATCGATTCCGAAAAGCTATGGCAGCGCAAGGTAAGAATTTAGATGAGGTACTACCATATAAATCAAGATTCTTCCCATTCGGTCCAATTTTCGCCTTTCTATTATGTGCTTTCATTGTCGTTGGACAAAGCTATTTTGCATTCCAAGGCGGGGAAATAGACTGGTATGAACTGACAATTTCTTATATCGGTTTACCAATTTTCTTCGTGCTATGGTTTGGCTATAAAATTAAACATAAAACAAAAGTCGTAAAATTAACTGAAGCAGATGTAGAACCAACTAAATACTAATCGAATGAACCAATGATTTTTTCAGAAATCATTGGTTTTTTTTATTGGTTTTATTAAATGTGAAATTTTTTACCCAATTTATGTCTTAAAATTTTAGAAGTAGTCCATACTTTCCGCTCGGAGTCCTTATTAACTTTTCAGATAAGGATCCTATTCATTTGTTTCTTTGATAAAGCACTTATGAGTAAAGAGAAATACTGATTGAATTATAAATAGTAACAAAAAAGAATTTCATGAAATAGAGTGGGACATTTTCAATTATTTCCGAATACAAGAATAGATGATTTTTAAGAATTATAATGTTTTCTTGTGAAAAAACATAAATGGAAGAAAGATGTCGAAAAATGTTTTTTTTTATCAAAAAAGTAGTGAATTACGAACGAAAATGGAATATAATTAATTAATGTTAGTGATAAGGGGATATTTAACTCATTTGCACTGAAATATGCTGAATTCATGTCAGAATATTTTTAATTTAAGCATAGTGGTTGTATTAATTATTTCCCGTGATATAATTTGTACATTCTTTATAAAAAATAAATAAGCATTCACTCATATAATAGTGGGAATAAGGCCCACAAGTATCTACCAATTTGCCGTAAACGAATTGACTATGGGAAGCATACCTATACTATTTTTTAAAATAGTTCATTTAGACATATCAACCTAAGGGTAATTGCTCCACTCGTAGCCGAACTGGAAGTAATTATTACTTAGGTTTTTTATATTCTTTTTGAGTAGAGTATGCAGTGAAGTCAAGAAGGGAGTTCCTTATTGTGAAAGCATTACAGGACAAAATTATTAAAGACGGTAAGGTATTATCAGGCGATGTATTAAAAGTAGATTCATTTTTAAATCACCAAATTGACCCAGAGTTAATGCAAAAAATTGGTCAAGAGTTTGCAGATTTATATAAAGACGCAGGTTTAACTCGTATCGTAACAATCGAATCATCAGGTATCGCTCCAGCGGTAATGGCTGGTCTTATTCTTGGAATCCCTGTTGTATTTGCTCGTAAACGCAAATCAGTAACTTTAACAGATAATTTCTATTCTGCAGAAGTTTACTCATTCACGAAGAAAGTATCAAGTGACATTTCAGTTTCTAAAGACTTTTTAAATAAAGATGATGTAGTTCTAATCATCGACGATTTCTTAGCAAACGGAGAAGCTGCAAAAGGTTTACTTAGTATCGTAGAACAAGCTGGTGCAACTACAAGTGGTATCGGTATCGTAATCGAAAAAGGTTTCCAACCAGGTGGTAAAGTACTTCGTGATCAAGGGCATCGCGTTGATTCATTAGCAATTATTTCTTCATTAGACAACGGAATAGTACAGTTTGCTTAGGAGGCAACTTTTCAGATGAACAACCTTAAACTATCGACTCTTGCAATTCAACACTTATTAGCAATGTATGCTGGTGCGATTCTAGTGCCGCTAATCATTGGAGGTGCATTAGGTCTTTCACCAACAGAATTAACGTATCTAGTATCGATTGACATTTTAATGTGCGGTGTCGCTACTTTACTACAAGTAATGCGCGGTAAAGTATTTGGCATTGGTTTACCATTAGTACTAGGGTGTACATTCACAGCAGTGACACCTATTATCAGTATTGGTAAGGAATATGGTTTAGGTTCAATTTATGGTGCTGTCATCGCATCAGGATCGATCGTTGTATTAATTGGTGGAGCATTCGGTTTACTCGTTAAATTTTTCCCACCAATCGTAACGGGTTCAGTCGTAACAATTATCGGTATCACATTAATTCCTGTAGCATTCAATAATGCTGCTGGTGGAGATTCAACTGCTGCAAACTACGGTTCAATGGAAAATGTCATGTTAGCCTTTTTAACATTAGCAATCATCATTCTATTCTACCGATTCTCAACTGGTTTCATGCGTTCAATCGCCATTCTAATCGGTTTAGTTGCCGGTTCAGTCATCGCAGGATTTATGGGCTTCGTGAGTTTTGATAACGTACGAAATGCAGAACTAGTTCATATGGTTAAACCATTTTACTTTGCTACTCCTGAATTTCATTTAGTACCAATCATTACAATGACAATTGTCGCAATCGTTTCTTTAGTTGAATCAACAGGTTCTTATTTTGCCCTTGGTGAAATGACAAAAACACCTGTAAATAGTAAAAATTTAGCTCGCGGTTATCGTTCAGAAGGACTTGCTTCAATTATCGGTGGTATTTTCAATGCCTTCCCATATACAGCATTTTCTCAAAACGTAGGTTTAATGCAATTAACTGGCGTGAAAAATCGTTCAGTAATCGGTATTATGGCCATCATGCTAATCGCTTTAGGATTCTTACCAAAAGTAGCCGCTTTAACAACTGTAATTCCAACACCTGTATTAGGTGGAGCTATGATCGCCATGTTCGGTATGGTCATCTCACAAGGGATTAAAATGTTAGGCCGCGCAGTAGTAGAATCTGAAGGGAATGCGATGATTATTGCGTGTTCAGTAGGTATGGGATTAGGCGTAACAGTTCAGCCGGAAATCTTCTCTTTCTTACCGAATGCAGTAAAAATTCTTACAAGCAATGGTATCGTAGCAGGATCACTAACAGCGATTTTATTAAATATTATTTTCAACATGATTCCTTGGAAAAAGGAAGAGCCAGTAGTTGCTACTGAAACAATTGTTGAATCAAAAGAAGAGAAAGTTTCAACATCTGAAAAACATGCTTAATCATAAAGAAGATCGTCCTAGAGTGCGAATTCGCATTTTAGGACGTTTTTTTATAAAATAGTAATATGTATGGAATTTTCAAAATTCATTGAATTTTAATTTGGGGTGATTCATTTGGAATTAGGGAGTATATTAAAGGAAATTCGTATTAACAGAGGGTATAGCCAATTAGGTGTAGCACATAAAATCATTTCGCAAGGCGTATACTCTAAAGTGGAAGCAGGTACGCGTGATTTAGATGCCGTTTCATTTTTACAAATTGCGAATCGAATGAACGTCACGCCGGATGAAATCGAATTTATTAGTAATAATTATGACTACAATCACAAGCAAAGAATCGTGAATGATTTTTTCAAATTAAGCTATAATCAACCAGACCTTTTAACGGCGATTAAAGATCGTGCGATGGACTACTTAAAAGTGGAAGATGATCTTGAATTGAGAGAAATTCATATGCTATGTGAGGCGCTTTTAATCGTATCTGATTCAGAAGATTACACAAAGGCAGTCGATTTGATTGAACCAATTTGGAAGCGAGTAATCACTTATGATCAGTGGTATTTATACGATATTCGATTAATTAATATGATTTTATTTATGTATCCTATCGAAACAACAATCGCGATTTCTGAGCGCGTTTTGAAAAGATTAGTCGACTATTCAAAGTACGATAAAGTAGAAAGTATGAAGGATATTTATAGTATCAATCTATCTTTATTGTATATTCGTTCTGAGCGTTATGCGGATGCATTATATTTAGTTGAAGAGCGATTAACAGATCGTCATCATATGAATTACACGATGCTTTCATTGTTTTTATCACGCCGAGCATTATGCAAAAATATATTACACTTAGGTGATTATGAAGAGGATCAAGCGAGTGTACGCCATGTGTTACAAGCGTATGGTGCAATTGATTTACTTAGTCGTATTGAAGAGGAATTTGAAAAATACGCGATCATAGAATGAACGCGTATTTTTGATTTAAAATTATGATCATAGAATGAACGCGTATTTTTGATTTAAAATTATGATCATAGAATGAACGCGTATTTTTGATTTAAAATTATGATCATAGAATGAACGCGTATTTTTGATTTA
>NZ_QFVS01000022.1 GCF_003143955.1 Kurthia zopfii
AGCTAAAAGAAAAAGGCGATAAGACCTTTATATCAGTTTTCGAGTTACCAACGGTAACCCTCAAACTGAACGGTATTCATCCCCCACTTATAGAAGATGGGGGAATTCTACCGAACAGATGTTAAAATAGATTCCCCACTATTTGAAGTTGGTGAAGTTCATCATAATTTCTTCCATAGAAAAAAGCCGATGAATACTCTCGTATCCACCGACTTTTAAAATTCAATTATAAATAAACGATTTGATGTTTATAACTTGTTTGCAAAGGTAGCGCCATAATGCCAGAAATAAAACCTTCTCCAAATTGATTCAAATACGGATACGGTGTATATACTCTTTCTTGGAAACCACCTGCAGGAAGTAATTCATTCTCCACTTGCTCAAAACGTTTAAATGCTACTGAATGCTTCAAACGAATATCTTTTTCAATTTGCTTCATTAAGAAATCAAATTGATGCTTATGGAATTCTAAATTCTTATCTACAATTCGTTCTATTTTAATTTCATGTTCTTTTAAGTGTTGCTGAATAACTTTGTATTGTTTTGATAGTAAGTTTTTCGCTTCTTCTATTGCAGTTTTCGCTTCTTGATCATAAATTTCTTCATCATACTTAGCTTTCAATTGGTTGACTGCACCATTGATTGCATCCGCTGCCGTAATTCCGATTTCTTGAAGATTCGCAACTGTTTCTCTCGTCACATAAGTAACATTCATTCTCGGAGTAAAGATTGGCACTTTCATTCCTAAAAGCTCAAAGCCATCTTTTAATGTCGCCCAATAAGCTAGCTCACCAGGACCTCCAACGAATGATAGTACCGGGAATACCAGGTCTTGCATCATCGGACGCGTCACTACATTATTACTGAAACAGGCTTCATCATCTGCTAAATCTAACATTTCTTCACGCGTAAACTTAACACCAATTGAAGAATTCATGAAGTAGCCGTCTTTTCTCGTTAATAAATGTCTCTCGCCATCTTTCACATAGAATAAGTTCGCTGCATTATTCGTCGCACCAATCGGTGAACCATAACCTAGTTCTTCCAAATAAGCTTCTCGCGCTGTGACAACTGCTGCAATTTCTTCAGAATGATTGATTAACGTTTTAAAATATGGCGCTTCGTAAGCTCTTAAATCAGCATCTGCCGCATCCATATACAATAATCCCTGCTCTTTAAATAGGCCATTCATTAATTTCACAAAGAATGTCGTGTACGTATCACTATTTTCAGCAACATGTAAAACATTAGCTAAAAGTTCTTTCGTGTATGCCGTTTCGCCAAATTGAATGAATAATTGCTCGATCCATTCATGAAGTGCTTCATAATTAAGATTAGCTGCTGAAGCCATCTTCTTCACGATACCATCTTCAGTATAAGTATGTTTAACTAAGCGATTACTTAACGGATAAAATGTATGGTTAATCTCATCTAAATCATGATCTTCACCAGCTACCCAAAATAACGGTACAACTGGAACACCTAATTTTTCTCGCTGTTCCTTCGCCAATAGTAAAACAGAAATTGCTTTATTAATCGAATACATTGGACCAGTTAATAATCCAGATTGTTGTCCACCAATTACGAGTACAGCATCTTTTTCTAATTCATCCAGATGCTTTTCGATTTTTGGCGTTGATTCAAGTTGACTCATATATTTACGAATAATTTTTGTTAGTTCTAATCTACGTACAGGATGGTTTTTTAAATCGCTTAATCGTTCTTCAAAAGAAGATTGCTCATTTTTAAAATGAAAGAAAGAGCCAATAGATTCTTTTTGGTCACGATAGTCCTGCAGTAATTGATTTGAGTTATTTACATAGAGTTGTTCCAATTTCATATGTTGCGTTCTCCTCTTCAAAACGATAGATAAATGAAGTATAGCATTTTTGTTCGATAATCCGAAAAAAACTGCTCATGATTATTGAATTAATTCAATTATTTTCATTATAACGAAACCTAGAATCGCAAATACATAAATTGAAGCCAATAAGATAAAAATCAATCGCCAAGACTTTTTCAACGCTTTCGAAACTTCATATTGTTCTCCACTCAATCTTTCGATCACTAGGAAAATAATTATTATAACTACCGCTCCTATAAGTGGCAACACCCTTACATCATAATCAAATAATAGAAAGACAATTTTTTGAATCGAAAATAGTAAAAAAAAAGTCGTAACATCTGAAGCAAAACGCACAGCTCGATTTTTATCTTTTTTCAATTTTTTAAATCCCCAGAATAAAAGCCCGAAAATGATAAACGGGCAAGTAATCAATATACTGAGAATCAACATGACTATACTCACTCATGACACATCCGTTCTCTTTTTTCTTACATTAGTATATTAATTCTGAGTTGTGATTACAAATGTCAGCTAATCACTTTTTCAAAAAACGATTTACTGCTTCATGGTGTGCTTCCAATTCCCATAGTTTAGAGCATTGAGAAACTTCTTCCATCACTCGTTTTTTCAAATCTTTTTCAGCCCATTTGCGAATTTCAATTTCTTTATACGCTTTATGGACACCAGGATTAATAGTACGCATATATTCAATAAATTGAGCGAGCGCTACTTCTCTGTCGCCATCATATACCTTCGTTGCCCAACCAACTTCTTCTAGTTGGCCACTATCATAAACTTGCGCGTCGATTAGCATTTTTAACGCTCGATCATGGCGTAACCCTCTTTCGAACAGATAAGTCGCTCCACCCCAGCCCGATGTAATGGCTAAAGTACCTTGTATAAAGCCACACTTCGCTTCTCTTGCTACAACGCGGAAATCACAAGCAGTCGCTATTTCACAACCGCCACCGACAGCCGCTCCATTAATTAGCGCAATCGTTGGCACAGGTAAAGTCGCCCACTCATATAAGATTTCAGCCATCTTACTTAGCATGCCGAATGCTTGTTGTTCTGTTTTCAATGAGTGAAATTCTGCTAAATCTCCACCAGAACAAAAAGCCTTTTCGCCAGCGCCTGTTATTACTAAAAATCTTACACTATTACTATTATGTACATATTCGATAACTTCTTTAAAGCCTTCCATCAGCTCTGTATTAATTGCATTTCTTCTCTCCGGTCGGTTCAATGTAAATACTAATACACCATCCGTCTCGTCAATTGTATATGTCATAAAGCCACCCCTTAAAATGAATTATTTACCATAAATTTATTTAAGCGTAACTGTTTTCACTACTTTCTGCAATTCTTTCTCGTTTAGAAAATCTTCATAATAAAAAAGACGGAAATAGAGCCATGGTCTCTACTTCCGTCTTTATAAGCGCAAATACTAGAATTATTTGCTTACTACTTCTTTACCTTTGTATGATCCACAAGCCTTACATACGTGGTGAGCTAGTTTTAGTTCGCCACAAGCAGGGCAAGCTACCATACCCGGTACAGCAAGTTTGATGTGTGTGCGACGTTGACGTTTCGCAGTTTTAGAAGTTCTTCTAAATGGTACAGCCATTGAATGGCACCTCCTTACAGATCTTTATTCATCTGTTTGATCAAAATACTTGGCCAAATCAGCCAGTCTTGGATCCACTTTTTGTTCGTCTTTTTCAGACTGTTTTGCTTCTAGCGCCTCATCCGTAGTGTATGACCATGAGTCATTCTTCGGCTGGATTGCTTGAGCGTCTTCCTTGAATACTTGCATCGGAATCTCTAATAAAATTAGTTCTTCTAATACAGGCGTGACATCGATAACATCTCCCGTTACAGGATGTATATTATCTTCTTCATTGTCGCCAGCCATTTCGCCCCATCTGAAAATTTCATCTGATTCGAAATCTAGCGGGAAGGTCACATCCTCCCAAGTACGTGCACAAGGAAGTACTAATTCACCAGTCACATGAAAATGACAGTTCATTTGCTCCGCACCAAAAGTGCAGAAGCCTTCTACGTGAACAGGTGTGATATGGCGAATATCTTTGTTACGAGCTATTACGCCATCCAGTTGAACAGTTTGATCAACTGGCATCCCGTTTTGGCGATATTTAGATAATTGTGGGATTGCCCATTTCATATATTATCACCTCAAGACAACAAAATTGATTATATAATGTGAAATAATAGATGTCAAGATATTTTCTTGTCACTACAATATAACTCTGCGTATAATCATAAGTACCATTATAAATGAGGTGAGCTAATGATTGCAACAGGAGTTATTGTAGAATACAACCCTTTTCATAACGGGCATCTACATCATATCAAAGAATCTCGACAAAAGACAGGTGCAGACGTTGTTATTGCGGTCATGAGTGGTCATTTTTTACAACGGGGTGAACCTGCTTTATTAAATAAATGGGCGCGTACCGAGATGGCACTGAAAAATGGTGTAGATCTCGTAATCGAATTGCCATACCCTTTTGCAACAGGGTATTCGCAGGAATTTGCTCACGGTGGTGTGGCCTTACTTGAAGCGTTAAACTGTAAATTTATATCTTTTGGTAGCGAACACGGCTCAATCGAACGTTTTAAAGCGACCTACAACGCTTTTAACGCGCATTCAGATGAATTAAATAAAACTATCCACGAATCAGTTAAAAGCGGTATAAGCTACCCTCAAGCGTTAAATAAAGCACATCAACATTTAGAACAAAAATACAATTTACAATTACTCGACTTGTCGAAACCTAATAATATTCTCGGCTATCATTATTTTGAAGAAATTCAAAAACAACATGCACAAATCGAAGCAGTGACAATCCAACGAATTGCGGCTGGTTATCACGAGCAAATCGATGTACAAAAAAATATCGCGAGCGCCACTGGCATTCGTAAAGAACTTTTTGAAAATAAAAAAATACATGCCATTGAACAATTTTTACCTTCCAAATCGTATTCCATTTTGGAAAACACTTCGAAATTCGTAAATTGGGATGATTATTATCCGTATTTACGATTCACAATTTTAAGATTTACTGCAACACAGTTGCAAGAGTACGTTGATATTACTGAAGGTATTGAAAATTTACTCATTCAAGCAGCAAAACAATGCGAAACTTTTGAACAGTTTATGCAAAAAATTAAGTCGAAGCGTTTTACTTGGACGAGATTGCAAAGAATGCTCACGCATATACTTACGGGCTACACGAAGGAAATGAAAGAAACGATTCAATCGCCGTCGTACATTCGCGTGCTTGGCATGACAGAGCAAGGTCAAAAATATTTAAAAGAACAGAAGAAAAATATTCAACTACCAGTAGTAAATAAGGTCGGAAAGGATTTCGAAAATCTTCTAATGCTTGATATCCGTGCCACTGATTTATATATGCTTGGTTCTTCACAAGGACAGATCGGCATGGATTTTAGAACGCCGCCTATCCGCATACAAAAAAAGCTGACTTATAAAAGTCAGCTTTTTTTATTTTTCTGGAAGTTCTTTTAAATAATCAAGTGCATCATCAAGCGTTTTAACTGGTACAATTTTCATTTTCGTGCCAATTTTTTCAGCAGTTTTCTTCGCTTCATCATAGTTCGGCACCATATCTGGCACTGCTTTTTTCAATTCCGGCGAGATTTCATCATCCGGCGCAAAGAAAATATCCATACCTTGCTTATGTGCAGCTATTACTTTTTTATCGATTCCACCAATTCGTCCGACTTGACCATTTTCCAACATCTCTCCTGTACCTGCGATATTGTATCCTTTCGTCAAATCACCTTTCGTTAATTGATCGATCATCTCTAACGTAAACATCATCCCAGCAGAAGGTCCTCCGATTTTTTCAGAGTCTATTTTCACTTCTGGCTTCGTCGTGATGGACTTACTATCCGTAAATGTAATTCCTAAGCCTATTCTTCCTTTTCCGCCTGGAATTTCAGCAAGTTTCACAGATTTCTTCAGTTTTTTATCATCGCGCGTAATCGCTAAAGTAACCTCGTCACCTTTTTTCTTTTTACTTAAGTAATCGACTAATTGTTGATGTTTAATAATTTCTTTGCCATCAATTGATGTAACTTCATCTCCCGACTGTAAAATTCCTTCTGCGGCAGATTTTTCAACGACATAAATAACATAAACGCCATTGTAATTCACTTTATACTCATTACCTGTTGTTTTGTATGCCATATATTTCGCATTAAATTGTGAGTCTGACATTAACTTTAATTGACGCTTATTATATTCTGCATCGCTTTCTTCAGGTGCATGTACCTCATCTTCTCGCATTATATCCTGTTCATCTGAAAACTTCGCTCGAATGTATCGGAATGGAGTTGCTGGAGATAATGCAATCGTCATCATGTTTAATGTCCCATCACTTTTCGTATCCGCATGGTCTACTTTGACATAATCCGTTAGTCCATATGCTTTACCAGGCGACATTATGTAGTAATTTAATGGATACATTAAAAATACAATTGCAGCCGTTATGACCGTCATCCATGCTATAAATTTTTTCAATGACATTGCTTCTCCTCCTTTTTTAAATAAATGGACGTTCTCTTCCTTAGAAAGTTCATTCTTTATTTTATCACTATAAGATGCAATTTAACTAGTAGAAACATCTATTATTAGAACAAATGTTCCGTTTTTAAAATATTCATATAAAAAAGGTAAACAATCTACTATGACTGTTTACCTAATCCATTATTTCTTTTTACTAAACTTAAATTTTTCGTCCAACGCATCTGCAACTACTGGTGGAACCAATTTAGCGATATCCCCACCGTATTGCGCCACTTCTTTTACGATACTTGAACTAAGGAATGAGTTTTGATTTTTCGTCATGATGAAAAATGTCTCAATTTGCTCATCCAAATATCTATTCATCGAAGTAATTTGCATCTCATATTCAAAATCGGAAACTGCTCGAAGGCCACGAACAATGACATTGGCATTTTTAGATTTTGCATAATGAATTAATAATCCTGAAGATGATTCAACTCGTACATGAGGCATATCTTTAACGACTTCACGAATAAGCGCCATACGCTCATCTACATCGAAAAGTGGTTGTTTAGACGAATTATTCATCACCGCTACATAAACGACGTCAAATACGTCTGCAGCTCTTCTAATGATGTCTAGGTGACCGTTTGTGATTGGATCAAAACTTCCTGGGACTACTGCGATTTTATCCATTCGTTTACCCTTCTCCCTCAATCATACGGTAGAACGAAATAATCGTACTACCATATTTTTCTTCGCGATACTTTGTAAAACTCTCGACTTCATCAGGCAGTTGCAATTGGAAATCATGTTCACACACGATAATACCGTCCTCGGCGATGACATTATTTTCGATAATATCCTTCACTAAATCATAGTAACCGTGTTTATTATATGGTGGATCTAAAAAAATTAAATCTGCTTGGAATTCTCTTTTGATTAGTAATTTAAGCGCACGCGTTGCATCATTGCGATAAATTTCAGAATTAGACTCATATCTGCATTTTGCAATATTTTCTTTCAAGTTTTGGAATGCACGGCTATCCTTTTCGATGAATACACCATGTTCCATACCTCTACTCAACGCTTCAATCCCCAAACCACCACTACCTGCAAATAAATCTAACACAGTTCCATCGTGAAAAAAAGGTCCTAAAATATTAAATAGCGATTCTTTTACTTTATCTGTTGTTGGTCTCGTCGTATCACCATTAACCGCTTTTAATGGCATACCTTTTCTGTCACCTGATATTACTCTCATTGTCGTCACCGAACCTTATATTGCGATTATTTTCGTTCTGTTAAATTAATTCGATCATCTAAAGACTGATAATCTAATTGGAAAATTCTAATTAACCACGATTCTTCGATATAATAAGTTCCGCCAAATTTAACGATTGGTCCATTCCCATTGAAATTCACGCGCGAATGATCATCCACATAGAAATCATGGGATTCTCCTGGGAATCGTAAAGTACGGAATTTGTTTTTCACATAGTAACCGTTTTTCCCGATATTTGTCGTATATCCTAAATGACCTAACATTGGATTTGCGGCATACAGAATTTCGCCATCTTTTAAAATGATTTTTACATCGTCGATTTTTTGGTCATTTATATATAATTCACGTGTTTCTTCAAAAATTAGAGGTACTACTTCTTTTTTGTTCGCTTCATTCATTTGGAAGAAGGATGTTTTCGAATCCAATGTTTGACTTAATAGTTTATCTAAAATTGAAGAATCTACTGCTTTCCCTTCTAATTCAGATAATCCCGTTTTCCAAGCATTTTTTTGATCCGTGCTGAAGTACTCGTTTAAAGTTCGTACCATTTCCTTGCTCTTATCGCCGCCAATATTTTCACCAGTCGCAAATGACGCAACTAGATTTGGAATCAAGATAGATCCCGCTTGGAATTGATATTTTTCTTTTATTTGAGAAATTGCTACTTCTTTTTGTAATTCTTTTTTAGTTAATGTGTTTGTAAAAATCACTCGACTACCATTCGATTTACGATTTGATTCAACAATATCGATGTGGCCACTATTTAACATAGAAATAGAAGATACTGCTTTTTTCAAATTAGATTGAATTTTTTTATTTGAATAAACGGTTAATTCTTTACTATCGAATGATTTTTTAATTGGTTTTTTCGTCCAATATAACTCATAGACTCCACCATTTCCTTTGAAATATGAATAATCTACAAGCGTTAATGATTTCTCTCCGATTTTCGGAAGTCCAGTTACCCAATGGCCGCCTTTACGGTTTTCGTCCACAATTTGAAGGGATGTACTGTTCGGAATACCTTGTTTTAATGTGGCAAATAAATCCGTATACATTTTGCCCGATTGAATTCCTTTTTTGGATAAAGCAATTTTATAAGAAATAGATTGTTTTGATGTTTGTCCTGCTTTAAAACTATTTAGATTTTTTTCTAATCGATTACATTCATTTTTAGTTGTTTCATCTTTTGAACATGATTTTTTCTTACTCGCTTCTGGCCAAATGATGTGCATTTGTCGTTCAGGTAACCCAGAAAATGTTTGTTTAACAAGAAGATTGCTTCCTTTATGTGTCACTTCTATATCTTGTGAATAAGAATAAGCTTTTTCCTCTTTATTTGAGTTCGTCGAAAAAACATGATACTGAAACGACAGAAGAATGCCGTTTACAAAAATCAATATTGCAAATATAAGAGATGCAATTTTCATGTGCGTATCCTCCTGCATCATGTTACTATGTTTTAGGAAAGGAAGTGCAATAAAATGATCCAAAAATTTATCGAGCTAGGGCAAGGTTATGGTGATATTTTCGAACTTTGTGAAATTATGACGACGAATAAACATCGTATTCACCACACTTTTGCGTTTGTTTCTGACATAGATGGCAAAAAAGTAGCGTCAATCGCTGTCGCTTTAAAGCCGGTTGGCGAAAGCAAATTCATGCCAATCTATATTTGTCGTGAAGGGATTCCTTATGACAAAGAGAACCAATCAAAGCGTTTCTCAATTTTTGAAAACACTGTAAAAGAACTAGACGAATTATTGATCACTTTAGAAGTGAAAAATTCATCTGTTTATGTAGATGAACAGCTATACTATCACTACTTAACAGGAGTTCTTAGACTTTATCATTACATTCCAGCTATGTACTAGGAACAAATCCCCTAGTAACCAACATAGATAAATATGACTATTTTCTTTTTTTATCGACATGAACATAAAAAGGTTTATAGTCCAGATTTATAATCGTATTCTTTTGCCTTATCTGGTTTTGCATTTTCAAACTCTGAACTTACAAAACGACGATAAGATGGGACGACTTCTTTCACATATGGCAAGCGCGTTACTTTGCTCATCGTAGCTTCGATTTCATCCAAGTCACAGTAGATGACAACGTATTTCATTTTTCTTGAAATATAATGTACGTGGCCATATCGTCTTAAAGATTTCGCTTGTTTAAGATGATGCACGTAAACGATTAAACCTTGTCGTTCTTTCATTGTTTAAGCTACCCCCATTTCATAATTAAAGAATACCATAGTGAAGAAATTAGAATCAACCAAGTTTAAATGACAGATTCATACATTATCCGTTATAATAAAAGTAAGTAGTCTGCAATTAGAGGAGGACCAATATGGGAAAGAAAACAAAAGTAGCCATCGCAATTGCTGCAGCAAGCGCAGCGGCATGGGCAGGTTCGAAAGCACTTTCTAATCCACAAAAACGCGAAAACAAAACAGCACTTACATATGAGCATCCAATCGTACTTGCTCATCGTGGAGGTTCGCTATTAGCACCTGAATGCACAATGGAAGCCTTTGAAACCGCTGCTGAACTAGGTGTACACGGTTTTGAAATTGATATCCGACTTACAAAAGATGAGGAAATCGTAGTCTTCCATGACGAATATGTCGATCGCACGAGTGATGCGAGTGGGAGAGTTGCTGATTTTACATTAGCAGAATTAAAAGAATTTAATTTCGGGTACAACTTCGCTGACTTAGAAGGTTTTTACACTTTCCGAGATCAACCAGCTCGAATTATTACATTAAGAGATTTATTAGATCGCTTCCCTAATAAACTAGTAAATATTGATATGAAGGACGAACCAAATACTTACGAAGGTGGCTTAATGCCTTCTAAACTTTGGCGTTTAATTGAAGAATTAGGCGCTGAAGATCAAGTAGTTGTGACGAGTTTCCATGATGAACAAATTGATCGTTTCAATCTATACGCACAAAATCGTGTAGCACTTGGCGCTGGTGTTGGTGAAGTGCGTAAAGCATATACTTCATTTACAAGTCAATTTGGCCATTTATATCAACCAAAAGTAGATGTATTCCAAATTCCAACAAAATACGGCGTACTTCCACTAGACACTACTGGTTTCATTAATTTCTTAGATAAGTTAAATGTTCCAATTCATTATTGGACAATTAACGATGTCGCTGAAATGAAGCATTTAATTGCTCAAGGCGCAAAAGGGATTGTTACTGACCGCCCTGACCTTGCTATGCAAACACTATTTGAACAAGAATAATAATAAACCGTCAATCTGTTGTTTTCTATGACAGACTGACGGTTTTTTTAATTGATTAAAATTTATGCGCTATATTGAGCATTTTTTCACATCAATCCTTCGTTATTTCAGAAAGTTACAACGTGAATTGTTTTAAGACTCAACATATATAATAGAACCTAGCTTTCTTACTATTTGAATGCAGAAAACCCTTGAATAGATTCACTATTCAAGGGTTTTGTTAATGATTACGCAGAGCAAGAACAGCCTCCACCAGTGCCACAACTACCGCCACATCCACTATCACTAGAGAAAAACGGATTGCTAACTGGGACTTTTACTGAATCTGAAACCGTCTTGCCGACAAGTACGCCAATTTCATCAAGTAAATCTTGGAATGTCGTTTCTGCCATTCGTAAAGCACATATTTCTTCATCTAAATCAAGCGCACGTTTTTGAGCGCGAATAGACTTCATAATTGTCGAATAATCCGGATGATACTTACCGAATCGCTGTACATCCTCATACTGCTCCTTCATTTTTGAAAAATCCTGAATTTGCTGTACGAGTTGTTTATTCGAATAGACACGATTGCTCGCTTCTACTAATTGAAGGTATGGTTCAGAGGCATGAATCATTTCATTTAATTGATCTACCTCATCCAGAATCATTACCCATTCTGATGTCATTTTCATAAAATGCCTCCGTTCACTTCTATCATATCAAAAGGTGAGCATTTTGTAATTTTTTTAATCTCATTCTTCCGTTGTAGGAATTTCTCGCTCAATAAAAATCTGCGCATAGTTTTTTTCAAAAGCCGCGACTCCAAGAATCGTGTTCTTTTCATTCATTAAATCTTTTCGATGTTTATCAGAATTAATAATGCCACTCATCGCATCCGCTGCATCTGAATAATCTTCAGCGATATTTTCTGCCGCATCTTCAAATTCGATTTGATTATTTTCGAGTAATTTTTTCAAGGCTGTTTCTGGAGCGCTCGTGTTCGCTAAACTCTCCATTACGATGCCTTCAAGATGCTGCCTAGTCGCGATATTCACATCTTCATCTTCAATAAATGACTCCAATTCAACCGTTTTTCTAAATCGATTCGATAATTCAAATAGTTGTGTTGCATTTTCATTATTAATTTTTTGTTGATCAAATGAAGAAGGTTTCTTTGTCTCAATCATGTCACCGACGTAAGTCATATCATACGGCTGTTGTTTGACAAGTGTCTCCCCATCAATGAAACGAATTCCCATCAAAGTTTTATTCATTTTATCAAAGTATAACTGCGCAAAAACACCATCATACATTACTAATAAACGCGATTGTAAATCATCTTCACTTAATACTAATGTATAAATGCTCTCACCAATTTTAATATTAACCTCTGTATCTGTAATCGTATTACGATAAAGTTCATCCAATGTTTGGTTCAAAGTAAATGGCGCAAAATCGGCAATTGTCCCAGTCAAATAAATTTGATTGATCTTCCCTTTTGAAACACCTACAAGCATATATTGTTGATCCGTTGAATACACCCACCACTTAAAGCCATATTGTGAAGGCCCTTTCCTTACTGGCTCGCCTAGCTTCTCTTTGAGTGTTTGGACATCTTTCCCAATGTATGTAGACCAACCAGCTTTAGGTCGCTCTGAAGCGTCTCCTGTGATTTCTGGCACTTTTGTATTTGGAACAGTCTTCGTCGGCCCTTTTAATGGACTATTTTCATTCGCAGGCAAATTTAAGTAAAAGAAGCCAATCAGAAAAATGACTAATAAAAATAAAATTCGTAGCAATGATTTCAACTTCATATCTCCTTAAAGTTTTTAATTACTGTCATTATAACAACTAAAGTGACACAATCACAACGTTGCCGTTGCAACATAATTCATTTTGTTCTATTATGAAATTGGAAAGAATTTGTATAAAGTGGAAAAGGAGGAAATGAAATGTATTTTGAGAATACTGGTATTGAAGACCAAAAAGTTGATATCGTAGTAGCGGATGATCTAATGCGTAGTTATGGATTAATTCGTGCAGCAGGTTGGGATTTCGAAAGAGTCACTTGGGATCGTAAATTCGTAGTTGCAGATGGCACTTATTATTTACGTGTATTTGCTGTAGCAACTGAAGGGGATATCGGTGCAAATGACGCAGTGGTAAAACTTTTAAAACCCGTACTCGCTAAACACTACTTCCCGCATGGTCTGGAATATAGTGATGCAGAAATTTGGCCTACTCAATTAGTAGATCGTTGCAAAACGATTTTAGACTCCATTCACCTAGACTTAAATACTTTCGCAATAAAAGCATAATCCTATTCAAATACAAATTATAAAAATAAGACCTAAATCCTTTTCAACTGGATTTAGGTCTTATTCGTTATGTGCTTAAAATTGCTTTGATTACTGAAGTTGTATCTCCACCGTGGTAGAAAACATATAGTAATAAATAAACTGCTACACCTGTAATTGCTACGAAGAACCAAATAATTGATGTAATTGGCGCAATTTTACGGTGACGTACAAGATTATTCGTATAACCTGCGATTAATGTGACAATCCCAAATACTGCACCTGTTGTCGCTAAAATAATATGGAAAATTAAGAAGCTCGTGTAGTAGATTTTTAAATCATCTGGTCCACCGAAAGCTGTATTTCCGATAAATACTGTACGCGATACATAAATAATGAAGAATAGTAGTGCTGACACTGCAGCAGCTGTCATTACTTTTTTATGCGCTTCTATTTTTCTTTGTTTTACTAGCATCCAGCCAATCGCAATCAAAACTGCACTTAATACGATGAATGAAGTACTAATCGTTGGTAATATTGGTAACATGATTTTGCTCCTAACGAAATATATTCAGTTCTAGCGATATTCATTTTCGCGTAGACGCTGTCTCTCTAATAGTGCCTCTTGTGTTATTTGATCCGCATTTTCTCGTTCGTTCCTATACCACTCGTAGAACACCTTACTTAATATTATACCAAAAATAACTTCTTGTAGAATCTTCATTAGCACACCACCGAGCTGCTGATCGTTAATCGGTGACATATTTGTGAACAGCTCCGGTCCAGAAAGTTGCGTTAAACCCGCTAAAGTACCGGCTGGAACACATAGCGCCATTGCTTTCATCCAAATTTCACCGTCTGTATATGTAGCATACATTGGCGCACTCGCAAAAATAATCATTGCACAGGCTGGTGTAATTAATACCGCATTCCCTATTAAATAACCGACCTTGTGTAAACCCTTCATTTTCGGCTGATCTTCCAAAGTATTTACCAATGGCCAATACATGAAAATTGCGCTTAAAAATAAGAGCAATGTAACTATACCATGCAATGTTTCCTCTAATTTAACAAAATCAAAAATTAGTGGAATATGGTAGAAAGAGAAAAACGCAGCAAAAACAATTAAAGCTACAACCGGCTTGGTTAAAAATCGAAAAACCGGTTTAATAATCGGTAAGTCGATTAAGTATTGCCATAAATAATTTGGAATCCCTTTAATTAAAAGAGGTGGTACTAGCAAAAGAAGTAATGCCATCTGCACCATATGCATCGTAAACATAATATGTGACAGTAGATTAACCGGCGATCCTTTTATTATGTATAACGACAGTAGCGCTAATAAAAAACATACGGCTTGGTACTTTGTTAATGGCGTACTATTTTTAAAATCTTTTCTCCATTTAATCGTAACTAAGAAATAAATGACAGTGATAAATAGTAGAACTCCGATAAATGTCGGACTCCACATCGCTCGAAAGCCGAAAATAGATAGAGGCATTTTTAAACTCTCCTTTTCTCACTTTACATACCAAAATTATAAAGTTTTGGAATTTAAATCACAATGGATTTTTTATGACATTTTTTTGAAATAAAGGACCTTCAAGTATTCGATCATACGACCGAGCGCTCGAAGGTCCTTATTAAATACTACTTACTCGCCCCACCAAATGATTGTTACGAACGTAAGAACCATTGTGAAAGCGACTAGAATTGCCGAATACATGAAGAA
This sequence comes from Kurthia zopfii, assembly GCF_003143955.1. GTDB lineage: Bacteria > Bacillota > Bacilli > Bacillales_A > Planococcaceae > Kurthia > Kurthia zopfii. The sequence goes on from NZ_QFVS01000022.1 coordinate 14,959, forward strand.
TTGAGCAGTTCCAGAACCTTTTTCATCCCAGTGCATGAAGAAGTAAAACTGCAATGCCACTTGGACACCTGCAAGAAGTAAAATTACTGGTCCGATGAAATTAGCCGGGAAACCTGCTTGAACCGCTGCGAAAGCGACGAATGTAAATAGAATCATCATCGCGAAGGCTGCTACTTGTTTTCGCATACCTCTCGCAGCACGTTTACGATCATACTCAAATTCCTTCTCTGTACGCGGTGTTAAAGTTGTTTCCTCTGACATCTTACATCACTCCCATCAAGTAAACTACAGTGAAGATGAATACCCATACAACGTCGATAAAGTGCCAATAAAGAGCTGCTAAATAATACTTTGGAGCATTGTATAAATTTAAGCCCCTTTTCGCATTTCGAAGCATCAGTAGGATAAACCATACTAAACCGATAATAACGTGTACACCATGTGTTCCAACAAGTGTGAAGAATGATGAACCGAAGGCACTTTGTCTAAAGCCAAAACCTTTATGAACATATTCCACAAACTCGTAAATCTCTAGCCCTAGGAACCCTAGACCTAGAAGAACTGTAACAGAAATCCATGCTTGCATCGCTTTGAAATTAAAGTTCTTCATATGATACATCGCATAAACTGAAGTTAGCGAAGACGTTAGTAGTAACATCGTCATAATAAACGCTAATGGTAATTCAAAAAGTTCATGCGTACTGAACTTCATACCACTTGGACCACGATCTTTTAACGCTAAATACGTCGCAAATAATGTGGCGAACAGGACAGTTTCTCCACCAAGGAATAACCAAAATCCTGTTACTTTATTCTTCCCTTCCATCGAGGCAGTTTCTGGATGTTTTGGCCACGTATGTGGAGTATGTTTAGTATTGTAATCCATTATACGTTACCCCCTTTATCATCCATCAAATCTTCTTTATGGATATGATAGCCATGATCATCTTTTAATGAACGAATAATCATCGCAAGTACACTTAAGCCAATTCCGCCAATTAATACATATAATCCCCAAGTTGTTTCTTGGTGATACATAGCACCAAATGCTGAAATAAATAAGCCTAGTGAAATAATAAATGGTAGGATCGAATTATTTGGCATGTGGATATCTGAAAGTGGTTCAGCATATACCATACCTTCTTTGTTACCTTCCATTTTCTCAATCCAATATGGATCTAAACCACGAACAAGCGGCGTTTGTTTGAAGTTATAAAATGGTGTTGGTACCGGAACAGCCCATTCAAGCGTACGCCCGTCACCCCACGGATCTTGTCCAGCTTTCTCCCCTTTAATCGCCGTAATAATAACGTTGATTACAAGTAGTGTTACCCCTATAGCCATCATGAATGCACCAATTGTCGATAACAAGTTGAAGAAGTCTAAACCTTGATTCGGAAGGAATGTAAATATGCGTCTTGGCATACCCATTAATCCTAAGAAATGTTGGAAGAAGAACGTTAAATGGAACCCAATGAAGAAGAACCAAAACGTAATTTTACCAAGTGTTTCATTTAACATTTGGTTGAACATAATCGGCCAATAATAATGTGCCGATGCGAATAGAGCTAATACAACTCCACCTACAATTACGTAGTGGAAATGGGCAACGATAAAATATGAATCATGCAATTGGTAGTCAAGAGGTGCTGATGCTTGCATAATCCCTGTTACCCCTCCTGCTACGAATGAAGGAATAAAGCCTAGCGCGTAAAGCATAGGAGTTGTAATACGGATTGAACCGCCCCACATCGTCATGAGCCAGTTGAATATTTTCATACCTGTTGGAACGGCAATTGCCATTGTTGCTACTGAGAAAATCGCATTTGCAGTAGGTCCTAATCCAGTTGTGAACATATGGTGAGCCCAAACCATGAATCCTAAGAATCCAATTAAGATTGTGGCGAACACCATTGATGAATAACCGAATAGACGTTTACGACAAAAGGTTGCGAAAATCTCTGAGAATAAACCGAATGCAGGAAGTACTAAAATATATACTTCAGGGTGTCCGAAAATCCAGAATAAATGCTCCCAAATAATCGTATTTCCACCCATTGTATGAACGAAGAAATTCGATTCAAACATACGGTCGAAAATCATAAAGAATAGTCCTATTGTTAACGGAGGGAATGCGAAAAGGATTAATGCACTCGCCACGAAAGTCGTCCAAGTGAATAACGGCATACGCATATACGTCATACCTGGCGCTCTCATATTAATAATCGTTACTAAGAAGTTAATCCCTGAAATTAATGTCCCAGCACCTGAGATTTGTAATCCAAGTGCGTAAAAGTCAATTCCATGCCCTGGGGATAGAAGGGATAGCGATGCATACGATGTCCACCCTGCATCAGGCGCTCCTCCCATAAACCAAGATAGATTTAAGAAGATTCCGCCTAAAAGGAATAACCAAAAACCAAGTGAGTTTAAAAATGGAAACGCTACATCTCGTGCGCCAATTTGAAGCGGCACTACAGCATTCATAAATGCAAAAAGCAGTGGCATGGCCGCTAAGAAAATCATCGTTGTACCATGCATTGTCATAATTTCATTGTATAAACCAGCACTTAAGAAATCATTGTCTGGTTTAGCCAATTGGATACGAATTAGCATGGCTTCAATCCCACCGATTACAAAGAACATTGTACCGGCAACTAAATATAAGTGGGCGATTTTCTTATGGTCTACCGTTGTTAAGTATTCCCATATCATCGCTCCAAAGCCTTTTTTCTCTGTTGCTAGTGAGCTCACAATCTTAACCTCCCTTATTAAATACATTGAATATGAGCTAATTTTCTATTTTCAAGCTCATTAAATATGCGGATAATGCAGATAATTCTTCATCAGTGAATTCTTTGCCTTTATTGATTTTTTCAGGTTTTGGCATCGTATTTCCTGGTTTGTATTTCTGTGGATTTTTAATCCAATTTTTCAAGTTTTCTTCATCATGATCTAAAACGCCAGCGATTCGATTTCGATCTCCGAATGTAGCTAAGTTAGGTGCAATACCTGTCCCTGTTCCAGATCCTGAAGTTGCGTGACATGAAATACAGCTTTGTTTGAAAATATCTTCACCCTGTTGCTCTAAAGAACCTGAAGTCGTTCGTTTAGCAGTTGCTTGCATATTTTTCACCCAAGAATCAAATTCAGTTTGCGATACTGATTTCACTTTGAAGTCCATAAGTGCATGTGAAGGACCACAAAGTTCCGCACATTTACCATAGAAAACACCATCTTTTAAGTCTTTCGATTCCTGATCAAATTCTAGGTAGAACTTATTCACATTATCTACGTTCGTATCCATCTTACCGCCGATCGAAGGAACCCAGAATGAGTGTTTAACATCTCCTGCTTTTAATTTGAAATAAACTTTTTGACCAGTTGGTACTACTAATTCTTGTGAAGTAACGATTTTTTGGTTAGGATACTCAAATTCCCACCAATACAGTTTCGCTGTAACATTCACCGTTACAACATTGTCTGCTTTCTTTACTTCCATCGCTTTTGTGTCTGCAAATTTGTAAGTTAAATAAACAGTTGGTACAGCTAAGACTAGCAGTAATATAATCGGAATTACTGTCCAAATCACCTCTAAAGTCATACTTCCTTCTACTTGCTTAGGAATCACATCTTCTCCAATTTTTTTACGTCGGAACTTCATGATTGCCAATACATAAATGATGACTACTACGATAATTACGAGCGTCATAATTCCAGTAGATAAAAGAAGTAAATTATGCTGGTCTTTACCTACTTGACCAGCAGGAGACAGCGCACTAAGATCCTTCTCTCCACAAGCAGAAAGGAGAACTGATAGTACCGTCACTAATGCGAGTACGCGCCACTTTTTAAGCCCTTTCATCATAGCTTGATTAAACCCCTCTTTCTTTGTTGTATTTCCAAGTGTTAACAGGACTGTGGTTCGTTTAACGAAATTCTACATATTACTGAATTTCAACTTTGCTGAATCAGCAAATCCCCATCATGTATTCATGCACGCTGTCTGAACTTGGTGGATTTAACTGTCTCAAATACTAACTACCACAATTTCACAAACAATATAATTTACGCAATTTGAAAAGTTGAATCGTCATTTAATAAGTCGCTATGTCGAACTTAATTCAATCAAAATAATAAGTGCAGCTCTAGTTCGACGAAGCAAAAATCAATCATAACTAACAACTAATTTCCCTATTTGACAATTCATATACTTTTTCACAAAATTTGTAAACTTATCCCGTTATCCATACTATAACCAAATTTCACATTTTTTTCTATATAGAAAGCTAAATATTCAATTATTATTACTGGAAACTAGATAGACTTCTGCAAAATTCAATGATGACTCGATTACTATGAGATTAATTTTAAGGAATTTTATTTTTATTTGAATACTATGTGAATTGAAATGTAAATTTAAAATAAAATACCCAACAAGTTGTTTTTTTACCATATTTTCGCTATTATCAAAAATACAGGTGATTAATAATTAATTTGGAAATAATAATTACATTAAAGTGGGTGGCTTAAATGCAACAAAGTAAATACATGAAGTGGTTTGCAGTAGCAGCCACAGTTGGTATGTTGCTTATCTTACTAGGTGGGGCACTTGTCACGAAGACAGATAGCGGCATGGGGTGTGGAAGAAATTGGCCAGATTGTAACGGTTCATTAATTCCAAAAGAAATTACAAAAGAAGTTTTCATTGAGTTTTCACATCGTGTTGTAACAGGTTCTGTATCATTTTTGATTTTAATTTTATCCGTTTGGTCTTGGAGAAAGTTAGGCCATATTAAAGAAGTGAAGCTCCTATCATTTCTAGCATTATTCTTCCTTGTGGCACAAGCATTAATCGGTGCAGCACAAGTATTATGGGGACAAGGTGACTTCATACTTGCATTACATTTCGGTATTTCACTTATTTCCTTTTCATCCGTCTTTTTATTAACACTCATCATTTTCGAAGTAGATCAACGTTTCGATGCTGATAAAGTACATATGGCTTCAAAATTAAAATGGCATACAATTGGCGTTACATTGTATTCATACATCGTCGTCTACACAGGCGCACTCGTACGACATACAAACTCCAGTCTTGTTTGCCCTGATTGGCCACTTTGCAATAACCGTGCGCCATCCATCATCCCGTCAAATTTCTATGAGTGGGTACAGATGGGGCATAGAATAGCCGCTGCAATGATCTTTTTTTGGATTCTTTACATCGCTATTCATGCAATCAAGCATTACAAAGATCAACGCGTCATTTATTGGGGATGGATTTTCGCATTAATCATCGTGTCACTACAAGTTGTAGCTGGGATGTCGGTTGTGTTAAGTCGCTTAAATATTTATCTAGCGCTTAGTCATTCCTTATTCATCACTTTATTATTCGGACTGCTCTGTTATATGATTCTTTTAGTTTCGAGAAGTAGAATAGATTAATCAAGCATCCCCGACTCTATGTTGGGGATGCTTTTTCGCATTAAAAAAGCTAACACGCAATCGATTTTCCGATTACGCATTAGCTTAAGTTCCACTGTTTTTATACATGAAAAACTGTATAATAACAGTTATTTTTTCAATACTAGCCTTCTAATTCAATTAGTAAATCACCTGTTGAAATAGATTCGCCTTCTTTGACGAAAATTTCTTTGACGATGCCATCACGAGTCGCTTGAACAGTTGTTTCCATCTTCATCGCTTCCGTAATAAGTAAATGCTCGCCGCGTCGTACTTTACTTCCTGGAGAAATCGCAACTTTAAGCACTGTACCAGGCATTGTTGCACCGATTTGATTTAAGTCTGTAGGATCCGCTTTTGGTTTCTTCTCACCAGTCACTTCAACCGTTAAATCTTGAATCGAAATTTCACGAGGTTGACCATTTAATTCGAAGTAAATTACGCGTGTTCCATCATGTTGTGGCTCACCGATCGAGACAAGTTTGATAATTAATGTTTTCCCTTTTTCGATTGTTACTTCAACTTCCTCACCTAACATCATACCGTGTAGGAATGTTGGTGTATCAAGGACTGACACATTGCCAAATTGATCATATGTGCCAATATATTGTTCGAAAACTTTAGGATATAAAACATATGCTAAGACATCTTGATTCGTAAATTCACGACTGTATTTTTCTTCTAACTCTTTCTTCGTCGCTTCGAAGTCGACATCTTCTAATAGCTCACCAGGACGCACTGTAATCGCTTCACGCTCTTTTAGAATAACTTCTTGTAGTTCCACAGGGAATCCACCAAACGGCTGTCCTAAGTATCCTTGGAAGAATTCTATTACAGAATCTGGGAAGTCGATATTTTGACCACGCTCCACAACATTCTCTTCAGTTAAATCATTTTGAACCATGAATAATGCCATATCGCCAACTACTTTTGATGAAGGTGTTACTTTCACAACATCTCCGAATAGTAAATTGACATCCGAGTACATTTTCTTCACTTCATCCCAACGATCGCCTAATCCTACACCTTTAGCTTGTTGTTGTAAGTTAGAATATTGACCACCTGGCATTTCGTGAACATAAATTTCTGAATGAGGGCTATTCATACCACTTTCAAAGTCTTTGTAGTATTTACGAATATCTTCCCAATAGTAATTAAGTTTTTCGATGCCATCAATGTCTGCACGAACTTGGCGTTTGCCGCCTTTCATTGCATAGTACAATGAGTTTGCACTTGGTTGAGACGTTAACCCTGCCATTGAACCGACAGCTGTATCAATAATATCTACTCCCGCTTCAATTGCTTTCGCATATAAGTAAATACCATTACCACTCGTATCATGCGTATGAAGGTGAATTGGTAAATCCGTCGCTTCTTTTAATTCAGAAATTAATCGGTAAGCAGCTTCTGGTTTTAATAATCCTGCCATATCTTTAATCGCTAAAATATGAGCACCCGCTGATTCTAAATCTTTCGCCAGTTGTTTGTAGTAATTTACAGTGTATTTCGTACGAGTATCATCTAAAATATCACCTGTGTAACACATTGTCGCTTCTGCTACTTTTCCACTATCACGAACTGCATCAATCGCTGTTTGCATACCTGGTAACCAGTTCAAACTATCGAATACGCGGAATACATCGATACCTTCTTTTGCAGATTCTTTAATGAATGCACGAATTACATTATCAGGATAGTTTTTGTATCCTACTGCATTCGCTCCACGAAGTAACATTTGGAATAATACATTTGGCATTTTTTTACGAAGAATACGTAGACGTTCCCACGGATCTTCTTTTAAGAATCGGTATGCTACATCAAATGTTGCGCCACCCCACATCTCTAATGAGAAGAAGTTATGCATAATTTGTGCTGTGTGGTCTGCGATTCCGTACATATCTCTAGAACGTACACGCGTCGCTAATAGTGATTGGTGTGCATCACGCATTGTCGTATCTGTTAAAAGCACATCATCTTGCTGACGAATCCAGTTGACTAAACCTTCTGGACCTTGTTCATCAAGAATTTGTTTTGTACCTGATGGTATGTCTTTGAAAATCTCGATTTTCGGTTTATGTGGTCTTGGATAGATTGGTTTTTGATCCGCTGAAATTCCAGGGAAACCATTCACCGTTACGTTACCAATATAACTTAATAACTTATTACCACGGTCTCTTGCTGATTTATATTTTAATAATTCTGGTGTTGTATCAATGAAACTTGTGTTGAAATCACCGTTGATGAAACTTTCGTGACGAACAACATTTTCTAAGAAAGGAATATTGGTTTTGACACCACGGATACGGAATTCTTGAAGATTTCGATCCATTTTTTCAGCTGCTTCGCTGAATGTATTACCCCAAGTAGAAAGTTTTACTAATAATGAATCATAGTGTGGTGATATGACAGCACCTTGGAAACCATTCCCTGCATCAAGTCTTACGCCAAAACCACCACTTGAACGATAGACGCTTAACTTACCTGTATCAGGCATGAAGTTATTCTGTGGATCTTCTGTCGTAATACGTGATTGAATCGCGTATCCGAATAACGGAATCTCATCTTGCTGTGGAATTTTAATTTCATCACTGTGAAGGCCATGTCCATTTGCAATCGAAATTTGCGCATGTACAATGTCGACTCCTGTAACCATCTCGGTAATTGTATGTTCTACTTGAACGCGAGGGTTAACTTCGATGAAATAGAATTTATCTCCTGACACTAAAAACTCAACAGTACCAGCATTAATATAGTTTACATTTTTCATTAATTTTACAGCTGCATCACAAATATCATTTCGTAGCTGATCCGATAATGAATTTGATGGTGCAATTTCAACTACTTTTTGATGACGTCGTTGAATGGAACAATCACGTTCATATAAATGAACAATATTGCCTTGTTGATCTCCTAAGATTTGCACTTCAATATGCTTAGGTCGGTCTACATACTTCTCAACATATACTTCATCAGAACCGAATGCTGCTTTTGCTTCTGATCTCGCACGGTCATATGCTTCTTGCGCTTCATCTGCACTATGTACAACACGCATACCTCTTCCGCCGCCACCAAGTGCTGCTTTAATCATTACAGGATAATCATGAGACGCTGCAAATGCATATACATCATCAATCGATGATACAGGGCCACCTGAACCTGGAATAACAGGAATATCTGCTAAAACGGCTTGTTCTCTTGCTTTTACTTTGTCACCAAACATATCTAAATGCTTAGAAGTCGGTCCGATGAAAATAATCCCCTCATCTTCACAACGTTTTGCAAATTCTAAGTTTTCTGATAAAAAACCGTAGCCGGGGTGTATTGCATCTACACCTGACTCTTTGGCAATTTCTAAAATACCTTCAATATCCAAATAAGCGTCTATAGGTTTCTTGCCATCCCCAACAAGGTAAGCCTCATCTGCTTTATAACGGTGATAAGAACCGCTATCTTCGCGTGAATAAATTGCGACTGTACCAATTTTCATCTCTGTACAGGCACGGAATACACGAATCGCGATTTCTCCACGATTCGCTACTAGAATTTTTTCAATTGCCATTTCATTCTACCCCCTATTAAATCGTCTTTCTCTCTTTCTTTACAAACATAGAAATATTGATTAATAATCCCATAGCGAAGGATAGGAATACTAGAGAAGTACCACCATAACTAATGAAAGGTAGCGTGACACCTGTTAATGGGATTAACCCACTAAGGCCGCCAATGTTAACAAAAGTTTGTACACCAATCCAAGACCCTATTCCTATAGCCATTAAACGTGCAAGAGGATCTCTTGATCGTATACCGATTACAAATGCTCGCAACACGATAAAGCCTAAACCACCTAAAACAATTAAAACACCTACTGCACCAAGTTCTTCAGAGATAATCGCCATAATAAAATCGGTGTGAGGTTCAGGAATATAGCCTAATTTCATAACCGACTGGCCTAATCCAGCTCCTTGGACGCCACCTAAACCGATTGCGTAGTAACCATTAATAATTTGCAAACCAAAGTTCTCGGCATCTTCGAATGGATTTGTAAAAGCAGATAATCGTCCTAATCGCTTCTCTGTAAGAAGTCCTTTGGAAATAGCAACAATTACCCCGATTATAATAAATGGTGTTAAAAGGATTAATCCTTTAGAAATCGTCTTCATTGAAATATTACTCGACAGAATAATAATTAAAACGATTGTCCCAAATAATAGAATCGCACCCATATCTGGCTCTAAATAAAGTGAAAAAATTAATGCAGCAAATAAGAAAACAAAAGGCTTGTAGGACTTTATGGAATCTATTGTACCACGCTTATCGAGATTCGCAAGGAATACAGACAGGCAGATAATCGTCGTTAATTTTGCATATTCTGATGGTTGAAATCTTACTTTCCAAAGATCTAACCATGACTGCGCTCCGGAATTCCCGGGACTCACTCCAATAAAATGTACGGCCAATAATAATACAGCTGTACTACCAATTAATAACTGCATCGCTCTTTTTTTAGCGTACTTTTTGTAGGGAATTGTAACACCTACAGCAAAGAAAATTAATCCTATTGAGACGTTCAATAATTGTTTTTTATAAAAGAGTTCTGGTTCCCCTTGATTTCGATTGACGGCAGACATCATACCCGCACTATAAATCATGACTAGTCCGAAAACACTCAATAGAAAATATGTAATAAAAAGAGGATAATCAAACTCTTTAAAATATTTTTTCACTTTTATTCTCCTCACTACGAAAAAAACTCAAACATCTTCATTAGGTGTTTGAGTCTTTTTGCTATTTTTGCGTAAATGCATCATGCAATGCAGATAATTCTTTCTCAAGAGAATCTAGAATTCCTCTACCTCGGTCACGTTCGATTAAACCTAGCTTAACAGCGAAGTCGATTTCACGCGAAAGTCCAAACATTTGTGTATCTAAAACTTCTTCATACAATGGACATTGAGGCATAGTCAAGTTCTCCATTTGTACTCTAATTAATTGTGCAATTTTGTCAGCATCAGCAAATAGGAGTTCCAAAGCCTTTTCCTGATACGAGTTTTGAGATTTAGTATCCATGAGGACGCCCCCATTACCTGATATTTCTTAACTTCATTCACTCTAAATTTTAGCTTTTCGCACAGAAAATTGCAAGCATCTACTAAACTATTATTATCTTTCAGTTAAATTCTTTTCTCAAATCATTAAAATAAAGTTATACTAGACAGTGGAATATATATCGCAAGGAGGAATTCTTAATGGAATCCATTATTCAAATTAAAGGTTTAGTAAAATTTAATATCACTCTTGATCCAACTGTTTGGATCTTTGATGATCGTAAAGTAGATTTAGATACTTACTTTTCAGAAGATCGTGTAGAAGTGAACGCAGATGATGCTTATGTTGAAGGTGCGAGCAAATTCTGGTCACGCGAAATCATGGAAGGTGCTTCTTATCCTCCTACATTGAAATCAGAAAAGAAATTCGAACGCCAACAAATGAAAACTGGTACACTTGGTATTCTATTAAAACCATTTTTAGAAAATGCGGAACCAACTACTGAAGCTACAAAGGTTACTTTTAGCGATCGTGAAGGTAATGAATTCACATACCCACTTGAAGATGCCAAAAATCTACTTTTCCAATTCAGTAAAGAAGGTAAAATCCTAGCAGAAGATGGTCCTGTTTATTTATTACTTGCTGATGGTTCAAATTATGATTCACCTATTAAAAACATTACCGGTATTACAATCGGTTAAGGAGGCAATGTCATGCGTGTAAAATGCGTCATTTGTGAGACTATTAACGACATACCTGATTTTTCTGGATTAGCTAAGCGTCTAAGAAATCGCCCCATCCACACGTATATGTGTGAGCCTTGCAGTGAACGTATCGCTGACAATACAAAAGCTCGCCTTGCTACTGGAAACTTCCAATTCTATCGCGGTCACAACGCACATGATGAGGAATTCTAATATCTTTTAAGATGAGCGTAGTCGATTCATTCGATTACGCTCATTCTTTTTTAGGAATCTGCCTCTCGTCTACATCAACTTGTGAGATGCAATCAATGATTTGTCATAAAAACGAAAAAACATCCAAACTCATCAAAAGATGAATTTGGATGTTTTCGTATACCATTATAAAGCGTCAGATTGCTCTGTCTTTCGATCTTTACGAAGTCGAATTTTATAAATGGATAGAAACAGTGCTGTAATAACAAGAACTTCAACCATCGGTAGGAAGAAGGATAAAAAGGTAAGAATGATACAACCTAAGAATAAAAATACGTAAATGACAATGTTTTGCCAAAACTTCAGATTACTTCTAGCGAACCCTAAATGATAAACAATTGCAGAAAGTATAAAGATGATTGCCAGTAATATGTATCCAGCAATGTCATAGTTAGGTGCCGACTCGTAAATATAACGAGCCGTACCTGACATGCTATCTTTTACAAAATCTTCATTGTTTCCATTAGAGGTTGTTGCAGCGACTTGCAAAAATTTCAGTTCTAATAAACCGGAATTAAACAAGGTCTCCCTTCCTCTCTCGCACTAAATTAATTGAAATTAATCAGCGCTACGTGTTTTTTTAGCAGCTTTTTCACGTTCGTTTTTGTTTAAGATTTGTTTACGTAAACGGATTGACTCAGGAGTTACTTCTAAGTACTCATCTTCAGCTAAGAATTCTAATGCTTCTTCAAGAGTTAGAATTTTTGGAGCTTTGATTACGTTAGTTTGGTCTTTGTTTGCAGAACGAACGTTAGTTTTAGCTTTCATTTTAGTGATGTTTACTGTGATATCAGCGTCACGGTTGTTTTGACCAACGACCATACCTTCGTAAATTTCAACACCTGGTTCTAAGAATAGAACACCACGGTCTTCAATTTGCATCATACCGTAAGTAGTAGCTTTACCAGTTTCCATAGAAACTAAAGCACCGTTACGACGGCCACCTACACGACCAGAAACTGCTGGTTTGTAACAATCGAATGTGTGGTTAATGATACCGAAACCTTTAGTTAATGACATGAATTCAGTTGTGTAACCAATTAGACCACGAGCTGGTACTAAGAAGATTAAACGGATTTGACCTGAACCGTCATTGATCATATCAAGCATTTCACCTTTACGATCGTTTAATGATTCGATGATTGAACCTAGAGAATCTTCAGGAACGTCGATTTGAACGCGTTCTACTGGTTCGCATTTAACGCCATCGATCATACGGATGATAACTTTTGGTTTAGAAACTTGTAATTCGAAACCTTCACGACGCATGTTTTCTACTAAGATCGATAAGTGAAGTTCACCACGACCAGAAACAGTCCAAGCATCAGGAGAATCAGTTGGTTCTACGCGTAATGATACGTCCGTTTGAAGTTGAGCCATTAAGCGCTCTTCAATTTTACGTGAAGTAACCCATTTACCTTCGCGACCTGCGAATGGAGAGTTGTTCACTAGGAACGTCATTTGTAGAGTTGGTTCGTCAATACGCATTGGAGGAAGTGCTTCTAATTGGCCTTGTGGACAAACAGTCTCACCAACGTTGATTTCTTCCATACCAGATACTGCGATTAAGTCACCTGAGTGAGCTTCTTGAATTTCTTCACGTTTTAGACCGAAGAAACCAAAGATTTTAGTTACACGGAAGTTTTTAACTGATCCGTCTAATTTAGCAAGTGATACTGATTGACCTACTGAGATTGTACCGCGGAATACGCGACCAATACCAATACGACCTAAGAAGTCGTTGTAGTCAAGTAGTGCAACTTGGAATTGTAAAGCTTCATCGCGAGTATCCGCAGGAGCTGGGATATGTTCGATGATTTTTTCGTATAGGCATTTCATGTTTTCTTCTTGTTTAGATGGGTCTGGATCTAATGATGCAGTACCATTAACACCTGAAGCGTAAACTACTGGGAAGTCTAATTGTTCTTCGTCAGCACCTAGTTCGATTAATAAGTCTAATACTTCGTCAACTACTTCTTCAGGGCGAGCTGAATCTTTATCGACTTTGTTTACTACAACGATTGGTGTAACGCCTTGTTCTAAAGCTTTTTTAAGAACGAAACGAGTTTGAGGCATACAACCTTCATATGCATCGACAACTAGTAATACGCCATCAACCATTTTTAGGATACGTTCAACTTCGCCACCGAAGTCAGCGTGTCCAGGAGTATCTAGAATGTTGATTCTAGTATCGCCGTAGATGATCCCTGTGTTTTTAGCTAAGATTGTAATACCGCGTTCACGTTCGATATCGTTATTATCCATTGCGCGTTCTTCAACTTGTTCGTTTGAACGGAATGTACCTGCTTGTTTTAATAATTGGTCAACCAACGTAGTTTTACCGTGATCGACGTGGGCAATAATTGCTATATTTCTTAAGTCTTCTCGTAATTTAGTCATTGTTCCACTCCACTTTTCTTATTTCGAGTCCATAACTGTGTTATTATAGCACAGTCTATCGAAAAAACATAATTTTTTCGGCATCGATAAAATTTTAAAAATAATTTGCAAGTAAAACCCTTGCGAAATTTTGTGTTTCGCATGACAATAGAGATTGTAAAAATCCACTATTGGAGGTTTCGATTTTAATGAATAAAGCAAAATTAGTTATGGCAATCATGGCTCTAGCAGGTGTACTTGCTATGTGCTCAATCGGTTATGCCATTGCAATAGGTAACGTTTTAGGGATTTTAGGTGGAATTGTTTTAGTAATCGCTGTTTTCGGATATGCGTTTACAATGAAACGTAAATTCCGTGAAAGAGGACTTTTATAATTCCTCGATAAAAAGATTGCTCATTCTTCGGAATGGGTAATTTTTTTATCGTAAAATCCACTAAATACACTCCAAAGCCCGACCTACCAGTTGTCGTTTTGCTGAATCATTTCTTGCACAAAATTCATAGTATCATTGATTACGTTTGCAATACAATATTTTTATTTTAACAATGACAATATTTTTTCAGAAAAAATATAAAGAATGACGAAGTAGCTTGTTTTAAATAAGTTACTTCGTCATTTTTAATTATTTAATTTCTACCGGTAATAACTCCACATACTGTTCAATGATCTCTTGTCGAATACTAGCATTTGCAATAATAAATGTATCTTGATGCAAGAGATTAATTGGCTCACCTTTTAGCGTAGTGAATTCCGCTCCTACTTCTTTCGCAATTACCGCTGCTGCCGCAATATCCCATGGTGATAAACGCATCGACATATACGCGTCTAACTTCCCTGTCGCTACAAGCATACACTCGATTGTTGCAGAACCATATGAACGCGTTCCTCGCACATAACGAATCAATTCACCAACTCGTTCTGAATTAATTCTTTTGTTTTTCACTGCCCAAGATGCATTAATGCCGATTAAAGCTTCATTTAATGGAAGTTTTTCTAAACGATTCATGCGCACATTATTAATATAAGCCCCTTGTCCTTCAATACCATAGAACAATTCGTCGCGCACAATATCGTAAATATAGCCTAATTTTCCAACGCCATTTTCATAAATACCGATTGAAATCGTAAAGTTTCGTTGTTGTCGAATAAAGTTGGTCGTCCCATCAATCGGATCTACAATCCAAACGACACCATCTAAATTCGATATATTTTCGTGACTCATACCTTCTTCACCTAAAATGCGGTGGTTTGTGTCATACTGTTTTATTTTTTCTATTAAAAACATTTCTGTTTCTTTATCTATATTTGTTACTAAGTCATTAGCATCCGCCTTCGTCTCTATTTCCACTTTTTGCGAAAATGATTTTCGAATACGTTCGGCTGCCTCTTGAATAATATCCATCGTATAATTATGGATTGAAATAATGTCCAACACAGCTCCCCCTTTAACTAGATAAGCGTTCTTTTAACAGTATAACAAAAAAACACTCGCTTCTCGTAAGATTAGCAAGTGTCACCTCAATCTTTTTTTAATTTTAAGAGAATGCATGAAAGGCCTCCAATTCCATATGGATCTCTTCCAGTCTCTTTTTACTCGTTTTTATTTGTTTTTTATCTTTCTCATTTAGTGCGTCGAATAGAGTCGCTAATTCATAATCTAATTCGATTTGTAAACCTTTAATATACTGTTTTTCAAATTCAACTTTCCGAAGTATGTGGACTACTTGTTTCATGCAAACCCTCTCCCTCTGTCGTTAGTCTTTTCGGATAATCTTTCTTACATGATTTTTTCCCAAATATCGAATATGATAAACATATAAATAATATTTGGAGGTATAAATTAAATGACAGTTTTGACTTGGACAGAAAAAGATTTTGAAGTGTTTGAAGTTGAAGGTTTAGCGCCTCGTATGGAAGCACTCATCGCAAATGTTCGTCCTAAATTCGAGGAATTCGGTAGTATTTTCTCTACATATTTCACTGCAGAATTAAATGAAGAATTTTTCCCACATGTTGCAAAACACGCAAGAAGAAAGACGAATCCACCGAATGATAGTTGGGTAGCCTTTGCTCCGTACAAACGCGGTTATAAAGCAATGCCTCACTTCCAAATCGGACTATTCGATACGCATATGTTCGTGAACTTAGCGGTTATTTATGAAGCGCCTAATAAAGAAAAAATTGCAGAAACTCTTCTTAAAAAGAAAAATATTTTAAAAGACCTACCTGCTGATTTTTATATTTCGGGCGATCATATGTCGCCAAAAACTGACTTGATTCATCCTGCATTAAAAGATGGACTTGCTGAAAAACTAATTACTCGTTTTAGAGATGTCAAAAAAGGCGAGCTAATCATCGGCTTGAAAGTAATGCGTGAGGACGCTGTTCAATTAAGTAGCGATGAACTTTCAGCATTAATCGAACGTACTTTTGAAGCATTACTACCACTTTACAAAACGATGGTTTCTGTAAATAAATAGACAAAAAAGGCACTTTCATTCCGCTGCTGTGGAATCGAAAGTGCCTTTTATATTTTATTACTTATATTTTTTCGAAGATTGTCCTTTTACGATACAACCTTCCTTGCCATTTTTCGCATCACGAATGACCGGGAAGCATGCGTAACCACTTGCTTCTTCAAATTCTCTGAAGTATGTTTTCTCTTCTGATTTTGCTGGTACGATTTTATTGAACTTTCTGTAGCAATCAAGTACTTTTTCACGTTTGACACCTGATTCATACGCTTGCTCAATCATTTGAAAAAATCCTACAACATCGACAATTTCTTCCGTCGACCAATCTGTTGAGAATGGATATGAATATTCCATTTTATTACCGCCTTTTTCATTTACTAATCTTAGTTTAAGCAAAGAACTCTACTTATGCAAAACTAAAAAATATAATAGGCAATAATCGGGCAAAGAAATGAACCTAAAATCGCACTTAATGTCATAGCGACGGAACCAATCGATAGCGTAAGTTCGCCATATTCATTCAATTTACTAACACCTACTCCATGCGCAGCACTTCCCATTGCTACTCCACGAGATACTGGTGTTGTGATTTTAAATAATTTATAAATAATTGGCCCGAAGATCGCACCGACAATTCCCGCGATGATGACGAAAATAACGGTTAATTGTGAATCTCCGCCAATTGCTTCGCTAATTTGAATTGCGACAGGAGAAGTAATTGATTTCGGCAAAAATGATTGTACGATTTCATCTTCGAGTCTAAAGAGCATTGCGAGTGCTAATACGCTAACCACCCCTGCAATCATCGCGACGACGACAGATGATAATATGGTCTTCTTATATTTCATGATGACATCCCATTGAGAATAAAGTGGATAAGCCATCGCAACTACTGCTGGTCCTAAGAAAAAGTTAATAACTTTGCCACCTTCCATATATTTTTCATACGGAATGTCAAAAGTCGCTAAGATGACGACTAAAATAATTGTCGAAGTCAAAATAGGGAATAAAAAAGTAATGCCTGTGCGCTTATATAACCAAGTCATAGCAATAAATATTGCGATCGTTAAAATAATATAACTAATCATTTGAAGCATACACTTCTACCTCCTTTTCCTTCCCTTCCTTTTGCTCTATTTTTTTTGCAAAAAGCGCAGTCGTAATTAAAGCAAAAACGGTACTTAGAAATGTAATTGCGAGTAGAATCACTCCATAGCTCGATAATAATTCAGGATAATTCACAATTCCAACGGTTGCAGGAATGAATAATAAAGTTAAAATCGACAATAATGCGCCCGCTCCTTTTGCAACAGCCTTTTTCGGAATTACTTTTAGATGAAGTAAGATTAATAACATTATAAGTCCAATAATACTACCTGGTAATGGGAGGTGTAGCCAATCGACTATTAGATTCCCTATGTAGCAAAGCAAGTATAAAAGTATTATTTGCAATGCGATTTGGGTGGCATTTACTACTTTTTTCAAATTATGAATCCTCCTTCATTTTCTCCTATTGTACCCTTTATCTGATAATTCTGTCGATACAAATAACGCACTAAGGTAAATTTAGAGCAGTAAATCACCCTCGAAAGTCTAAAACGCAAATTACTTTAGCTTCCGTCCACAAAAAAATCCCCTAGCCTAAGTAGACTAAGGGATTTTCAACATTACAATTCTTTATTTTCGTGCGCGCGATCTTTTTTCAAGATTTTTGATAGGAACTCATAAACAAGTGGAACTACGACAAGTGTTAAGATTGTCGAACTAATTAAACCACCGATTACAGTAATACCTAGACCTTTCGAAATTAAACCGCCACCTTCAGCACCGATTGCTAAAGGAATTAAGGCACCGATTGTTGCGATTGCAGTCATTAAGATTGGGCGTAAACGAGTAGCACCTGCTTCAAGGATTGCTTCACGCATCGTCAGACCGTCATGTTCCATATGGATGATTCGGTCAACAAGTACAATGGCATTCGTTACAACGATTCCTATGAGCATTAGTACACCAATCATTACGGATACAGAGATTGTTTCTCCAGTAGCCCATAATGCAACTAATGCACCGATAATTGTAAATGGTAATGAGAATAAGATTGATAATGGTGCAAGACCTTCACCAAATGTCACAACTAGTGTGAAGTAAACAATAGCGATTGCTGCTGCAATTGCTAATCCAAGTTTTGTGAATGAATCTTTAATATCTTCCGTCACACCACCTGTATCAATGTTTACATTGTTTGGCATTTTTAATTTATCAATTTTCTTCTGAACAGCTGTTGAAGCTTCCGTCACATCTTTCGTCGTAATCGCACCTGTTACAGTAGCGAAGTACTTACCGCCACTACGACTAATTTGAGTTTGCGCTTTACCTTCTTTAACTGATACTACTTCTTTTAACTTAATTTCTTTGCCGACTGGCGTTTTAATTTTTTGATTTAAAACTTGATCAAATGTATCTGGTTCTTTCACATCTGAATGAACTTCTACATTAATTTCTTTGCCATCATTCATGACAGTCGTTAAAACAGTCGCTTGAACATTCGGGTTAATCATCATAGCGATTTGCCCAGTTGTTAAGCCATATTTCTTCACTTCATCTTCTTTTACTTCTAATGTTTTTTGATCATAAGCGTCCTGTAATGATGTTTTCACATCTTTCAGGTTCTTATTATCTTTCATGATTTTTTCAATATCATTTAAAACTGGTTTCATATCTTCAATCGTATTGCCATAAACTGAATACGAAAGTTCGTTACTCGACATACCGCCGCCGAAGTCTTGTTGTTTCCAAACACCTTGTTGTTTCGTGTCCACAACTTTCTTCACAAGTTTTTCATTTTTCTTCGCAAAATCTTTCGTATCTGGATCATAAATAATGTACATTAACGCTCCATTAGAAGCTCCAGGATTCATCGGATTTTGACCACCGATTGAAGTTTGTACAGTATCTACATCTTTATTTTCGCGAACAACTTTCTCGATTTTACTTACATCATCTACTACTTGATCACGTGTTTGACCAGGTTCTGGTGTGTAAGTTAAGTAAGCCATTTTTTGCTCATCTTCTGGTAAGAAACTGAATCCAACTACTGGCGCTAGGAATAAACTAGCTACTAGAACGATGATTGAACCAGAGAATGTAACGATTTTGTGATTTAGCACCCAATTTAATACTTTTTTGTACCATTGAGATAACTTACCATGCTGCTCTTTTTTCACAACTTTTTCGCCGTAAATTTGTTTCTTGAATAGTGTATGCGCTAATGCTGGTACGATTGTTACGGCAATTACTAGTGAAGCAATTAACGCGACAGCCATCGTAATTCCGAATGGTAGGAATAATTCTCCAACCATACCACCAACTAATCCGATTGGTAAGAATACAGCAACCGTTACGACAGTTGAAGATAGAATTGGACGGAACATTTCTAATGTAGCCGAACGAATTAATGCACGACCTTCAAGTTTTTCTTCTTTTAAATGCACGCGTCTAAATATATTTTCGACAACGACAATGGAGTCATCAATTACGCGTCCGATCGCGACTGTCATCGCACCTAAAGTCATCATATTTAATGAGATATCCATGTATTTCAATGCTGTCACTGCAATTAATAATGACATCGGAATTGAAATAATCGAGATGATTGTCGAACGAATATTTCTTAGGAATAGCATGATGATAATTACAGCGAAAATCGCACCGAATAGTGCTTTATCAAGCATCGTGCTTACTGAATCTTCAATTGGTTTCCCTTGATCCAGCGTGACATCGATTGCCATACCTTTATTATCTTTTTCAAACTGTTTAGATACATCTTTCACTGCGTCTACAACATCAACTGTATTCGCTTCTTGAGATTTAACAACTTGAACTGCGATTGAGTTTTTACCGTTTGTGCGGGCAATTGACTCAACCTCACCTTTCATTTCTAACTTCGCAATTTCACCAAGTTTTACGAATGGTTTCGTCCCTGCTTGTGCAGCTTCCATTCCTGGAATCGCTTGTTGCGCTCCTGCATCTTGCTTCGTTGGAACTTCTAAATCTTTCAATTCTTTCATCGTCGTCATTTTACCATCGACAACTACTGCTTGTTCAGAATCTTTAAACTGGAACATACCAAGCGGAATTCGTGTATCCATCCCTTGAATATATTGTTTAATCGAATCTTCATCTAAACCATATTTCTTCAACTTCTCTTGGTCATACGTAACTTTGACTTTATTCACTTGTTGACCTGAAACTGAAACAGATGAAACGCCATCTTCACCTTCTAATTTTGGTGCGAAATAATCTTCAACTGTTTTCGTTAATTGTGCGATTGATTGTTTTTCATCACTCACACTTAATGCAACTACTGGGAAAGCATTGATACTTACACGATCAATTACAGGTTTTTGAGCTGTATCAGGAAGTTCAATTTTCTCAATTGCTTCCTTTACATCTTCACGAGCAATTTTCATGTCTGTGCCATATTTAAATTCAACTTGAATACTTGAAGCACTCTCGTATGAATTTGAATAAACTGATTCAACACCCTTTAAATTTTGAACTGCTTTTTCATAAGGGTCAGAAACTTTTTCTTGCACTTGTTCCGGACTCGCTCCCGGATATGTAGTGCTTAACGTTATGATTGGAACTGAAATATCAGGAATTGTTTCCACTTTCATTTTCAATCCAGAATATACACCAGCTGCAGCTAAAATAATGGTCATTAACCACACAGCCAGTTTATTCTTTAATACGAACTGAATAAAACTCTTCATTTGTGCACCGCCTTTTGACATTGATGTCAGATTTCAATATACTGTTGACTAATAACGCACTTTGACTAATTAGTCATTCTTTTTAATTTTAATGACTAGTTGGTCAACTGTCAATTTATACGGGGAGGATTTCTCAAAATGTCTAAGCAACAACTTATTGTTCAAAAATCGATTGAATTATTTTCCCAGAAGTCCATTTCAAAAACTTCAATCCAAGATATAACGGAAGCTTGCGGAATTTCTAAAGGAGCATTCTACTTAAATTTCAAATCAAAAGATGACTTACTCATCCACATTGTCGATCAATTCATTCAGGAGCTGACGATATCTTTTCAAAATTTACTTGATGAAGAATCATTGCCACGTGAAAAACTTGAAAAATTTTGTTATGCGACGATTTCTTTATTCAATGAAAGATTTCCCTTATTCAAAATGCTGCTTGCTGAAAACACCAAAGGCATTCAATCCGAACTACTATTGAAATTGAAAATTTTTGATGAAAGTATCAATCGAATTTCAATTACTTTATTGGAAAATGTCTATGGTGAAAAAATTCAACATAATAAATTTGATATTCAAGTTTGTTTAAAAGGTATATTACAAGGTTATACTGATTTCATCGTACATCATAAACAATCAATTCCCTTCAAATTAGTTGGGCAAACGATTATTCATTACATCGATGCGCTTGTCGAAATGCGTGTTTCACCTATTTTAACGAGTGAGCATTTTCATTCAGAACAACTTGCGGATTATGAATTCCCTACGATTCGCGAATTAATATTTGAAGAAATCGAAATTTGCAAAAAAAAATATGAACCATCGAGTTTTGTTGGGCAATCGATTCAAATTATCGAAGACGAACTGTCAAAAGAATTCCCTAATTTCGTCATTCTTTCAGGGATGGCAGCCAACTTAAAACCACAGGCAGAATTACAATGGTTGGTGACACTCGTGCGACAATATTCGCCCGCTCCGATTCAATCATAAAAGAAAGGCATCATGCAAATCCACTTTGCATGATGCCTCTCTTTTTTTTATAACGCTGGTGAAGCACCACCATCAATATTTAGTGCTACTCCTGAAATGTAAGATGCCGCATCCGAAACTAGGAATGTGATCGTATTAGCCGCTTCTTCCGCCTCGCCAATTCGCCCGAGTGGAATTTCCTCACCCATCTTCTCACTATATTCTTCCCAAGTTAAATTCGGTGCATCTTTCTTCCAACGCCGTTCAATTTGAGCACTTTTGATTAAACCGATACATACCGCATTAACTCGAATACCATGCTGCCCTAAATCCTTGCTCATTGTATTCGTTAAAGCTAATCCTGCTGCTCTTGAAACAGAAGTAGGCATAGAGTTTTCAAATGCTGTTTTGCCAGAGATTGCTGTTAAATTGACGATTGCCCCACCGCCGTGTTCAATCATATGAGGAACTGCAGCTTTCGAACAGTTAACTGCGCCAAAAAGCTTTAACTCCAAGTCTTCTTTCCACTGTTCTTCCGTAATATCTAAAAATGGAGAAGTGGAAGTAACACCCGCATTATTTACTAAAATATCGATGCGATTAAACTTCGTCACGGCACTACGAATCAATTTTTCACAATCGGATTTCTTCGTCATATCCGCTACGATTGCAAGTACTCGTTGACCTGTTTCTTTTTCAATTTTATTCGCAGCTTCCATTAAAGTATCTTCTTGGCGACCACAAATTACGACGTTCGCCCCTTCAGATATTAATTGCTTTGCTGTTGCAAATCCAATCCCCCTTGATCCTCCAGTTATGACTGCCGTCTTCCCTAATAATCCTAAATTCATAAAAAACCACCCTCACTTTTAAGTGTTGAAAATTTACATATTTTATCGAATTATACACTATTTCTCACATTATAAATAATTTTTCGACCTGAAAAAGGCGAACTGCACGATTAAGCGCAATTCGCCTTCTATATTTAATTTAAAAGAATAACTCTCTTAAATTGATTATTTTTTAGCCACCATGTGAATTGGTGTTCCAAGAGCTACTTCTGCAGCCTCCATTACGATCTCACCTAAAGTTGGGTGAGCATGGATTGTCATAGCTAGGTCTTCTAAAGTCATACCCGCTTCAACCGCTAATGCGATTTCTGCGATCATGTCAGAAGCGCCAACACCTACGATTTGTCCACCAAGAACAAGGCCATCTTCTTTACGAGCTACAAGTTTAACAAAGCCATCTGTTTCGTTAAGAGCTAATGCACGACCGTTTGCACCGAATGCAAATTTACCTACAGAAACTTCATAACCTTCAGCTTTAGCTTCTTCTTCGTTGAAGCCTACAGTAGCCATTTCTGGATCTGTGAAGCATACAGCTGGAATTGCAAGGTAATCAACGATTGAAGATTCGCCTGCGATTGCTTCTGCTGCTACTTTACCTTCGTAAGAAGCTTTATGTGCTAATTGTAAACCAGGAACTACATCACCGATTGCATAAATGTTTGATACTGAAGTACGACATTGTTTGTCAACTTTTAGTAATCCACGTTCTGCAAATTCGATTCCTACGTTTTCAAAGCCCATTTCATCAGTGTTTGGACGACGACCTACAGTTACTAATACATAATCAGCTTCTACAGTTTTCGTTTCGCCTTTCACTTCGTAAGAAACTTTAACGCCATCAGCAGTTTCTTCAACACCTTGTGCTAAAGCTTCTACTTCGATTGTAACGCCTTTTTTCTTAAGACCTTTTTTAACGATTTGAGTCATTTGTTTTTCAAAGCCAGCAAGGATATCTTTACCGCCTTCAAGGATTGTTACTTCAGAACCAAGGTTAGCGTATGCAGAACCTAATTCAGTACCGATGTAACCACCACCGATTACTACTAGTTTACCTGGTAGTTCAGCAAGGTTTAAAGCACCTGAAGAATTAATTACACGTTTAGAGAATTTGAAAGTCGGGATTTCAACTGGACGAGAACCAGTAGCGATAATTAGGTTTTTAAAGTTATAGTGTTGTGATCCAGATTCAGTCGCAACTGTTAATGAGTTTGCATCGTTTAAGTATGCTTCGCCCATTACTACTTCAATTCCATTACCTTTAAGTAATCCAGATACACCGCCAGTTAATTTCTTAACAACGCTGTTTTTGAATTCTTGTGCTTTTGTAAAGTCTAGTTTTACGTCAGAAGTGATAACACCCATGTCATCTGATTCTTTCGCTTGTACAAAACGGTGACCTACTGAAATCATTGCTTTAGATGGGATACAGCCTACGTTTAAGCAAACTCCACCTACATATTCTTTTTCAATAACTGTTACTTTTTGTCCTAATTGTGCTGCACGGATTGCTGCAACATATCCACCAGGGCCTGAACCAATTACAATTGTCTCTGTTTCGATTGGGAAATCTCCTACTACCATGTTATTACGCCTCCATTAATAATAATTCTGGCTCACTTAACAAACGTTTTAAATGATTCATCGCGTTTTGCGCAGTGGCACCATCGATCATTCGATGATCAAAGCTCAATGATAATGCTAACACAGGTGCGCCTACAATTTCACCATTTTTTATTACAGGTTTCTCTGCAATACGTCCAATACCTAAAATTGCAACTTCAGGATGGTTGATTACAGGAGTGAACCATTGACCGCCTGCTGAACCGATGTTCGAGATTGAACATGAAGCTCCTTGCATCTCATTAGGTGCTAGTTTACCATCTCTTGCTTTTTCTGCAAGTGTATTGATTTCATCAGAAACTGCGAACACTGATTTACGATCTGCGTGTTTAATAACTGGTACTAATAAACCGCGTTCTGTGTCAGCTGCAATCCCGATATTATAATAATGTTTTTGGATTACTTCTTCAGTTGCATCGTCTAATGAGCGGTTGAATTCAGGGAATTTACGTAATGTGCTTACTAATGCTTTTACAACATATGGTAAGTACGTTAGTTTAATACCATCTTCCGCAGCGATGTTTTTGAATTTCTTACGGTGAGCCACAAGATTCGTTACATCTACTTCGTCCATTAATGTTACGTGAGGAGCAGTGTGCTTAGAGTTCACCATTGCTTTAGCAATTACGCGACGCATAGCTGACATTTTCTCACGTGTTTCAGGGAATTCACCTTCAAGATTAACAGGTGCAGCTGGTGTTGCTTTCACTTCTGAAGTTTCTTCTACTGTATTTTCAGTAGATACAGCTTCAGGTGCTGGAGCATTGCCATGATTTAGAATATCTTCTTTTACGACACGGCCATTTTTACCTGTACCAACAACTGTAGTAATATCAACACCTTGCTCACGTGCAAACTTACGAACAGAAGGCATTGCGATAATGCGTTTAGAAGTATTTGAAGATTCAATTA
This sequence comes from Kurthia zopfii, assembly GCF_003143955.1. Classification (GTDB taxonomy): domain Bacteria; phylum Bacillota; class Bacilli; order Bacillales_A; family Planococcaceae; genus Kurthia; species Kurthia zopfii. The sequence continues at coordinate 40,423 of NZ_QFVS01000022.1, forward strand.
CCTCTGCTACTTCTTCTTTTTCTGGAGCAGCAGCTTTAGCAAGTTCTGGAGTAGGTTCTTCTTTCGCTTCGTCCTCTGAGTGACCGCCTTTTAATTGAAGGTCTTCATATCCAGGAGCGTCAATTGTTAGTAACACTGTACCAACAGTTGTTAATGTACCTTCTTCAACTAACACTTCTAAAACAGTGCCGTCCACAGGAGAAGGAATTTCAACGACTGCTTTGTCGTTTTGTACTTCTGCTAATAAATCGTCTTCTTTGATTTCTTGACCCGGTTTTACGAACCATTTCACAATTTCTCCTTCATGGATTCCTTCCCCGATGTCTGGTAAACGGAATTCAAATGCCATAGTCTTTCACCCTTCCTTCTTCGTTCTACATGATTTTAGAATGTTAATACTTTTTTAGCTGTTGCCATTACATCTTTATAATTCGGTAGCCATACTGCTTCCGCTTGTGGGTATGAGTAAATTGTATCTGGTGCAGTTACACGTAATACAGGAGCTTCAAGACTTAAGATTGCGCGTTCTGTAATTTCAGTTACTACATTCGCTGCGATCCCTGCTTGTTTTTGAGCTTCTTGTACAACGATTGCACGATTTGTTTTTTCAACAGATGCAATAATTGTTTCGATATCTAATGGTTGAACTGTACGTAAATCTACTACTTCTACTGAGTGACCTTCTTTTTCAAGTTCTTCAGCAGCTTTAAGTGATTCGTGTACCATAGCTCCATAAGCAAAGATTGAAAGGTCAGTACCTTCACGTTTTACGTCTGCTTTGCCTAGTGGAATTGTGTAAGACTCTTCCGGAACTTCTTCACGGAATGAGCGGTATAGTTTTAAATGCTCTAAGAAGATGACTGGATCGTTATCTCTAATAGAAGAAATTAATAATCCTTTTGCATCGTAGGGCGTACAAGGAATAACTACTTTTAAACCTGGTTGAGATGCTACAAGACCTTCTAAGCTGTCTGAGTGCATTTCTGGTGTATGAACACCACCACCGAATGGAGAACGAATCGTTACTGGTGCGTTGAATGCGCCACCTGTACGATATTTCATACGAGCCATTTGACCAGAAATTGAATCCATTACTTCGTATACGAAGCCGAAGAATTGAATTTCAGGTACTGGACGGAATCCTTGTAATGAAAGACCAATTGCTAAACCGCCGATTCCCGATTCTGCAAGTGGTGTATCGAATACGCGATCCACACCGAATTCTTTTTGAAGACCTTCAGTTGCACGGAAAACCCCACCGTTTACACCAACGTCTTCACCGAATACTAGCACGTTTTCATCTTCTTTTAACTCACATCTTAAAGCGTCTGTAATTGCTTGAATCATTGTCATTTGTGCCATCGGTTATTTCGACTCCTTCTCTTTGTAAATTTCATATTGTTCTTTTAAGTTATATGGTAATTCATCTGTATGCATAATTGAGATTAAATCTGTTACTTTTTGTTTTTCAACGCCATCTGCTTCTTTAATCGCCGCTTTAATATCTTCTTTCGCTTGTTCGATTACTTCAGCTTCTTTCGATTCGTTCCAAAGTCCTTTTGCTTCAAGGTATTTACGGAAACGAACAACTGGATCTTTCTTTTCCCACTCTGTATCTGTATCAGTTGTACGGTAACGAGTTGGGTCATCTCCAGCCATTGTATGAGGACCATAACGGTAACATACAGTTTCGATGAATGATGGGCCTTCGCCAGCTACTGCACGTTTACGAGCATCACGAGTTGCTACATAAACTGCAAGTGGGTCCATACCATCTACTTGAATACTTGGAATACCTGCTGCAATACCTTTTTGTGCAATAGTAGTTGCAGAAGTTTGTGATTCACGAGGTGTTGAAATCGCGAATTGGTTATTCTGTACGATGAAGATTGCTGGTGATTTATATGCACCTGCAAAGTTAATTCCTTCATAGAAGTCACCTTGTGAAGAACCACCGTCACCTGTGTAAGTTACTGCGACAGCTTTTTTACCACGTTTTTGCATACCTAGTGCAACACCTGCGGCTTGAACATATTGAGCACCGATAATAATTTGTGGTGGGAATACGTTAACGCCTTCTGGAATTTGTCCACCTACGAAGTGACCACGAGACCATAAGAACGCTTTTGATAAAGGTAAGCCATGCCATATGATTTGAGGTACGTCACGGTAACCTGGTAAAATGAAATCTTCTTTCTCTAAAGCGAAGTGTGAAGCGATTTGTGACGCCTCTTGACCTGCTGTTGGTGCGTAGAAACCTAATCGACCTTGTCTATTTAAAGAGATAGAACGTTGATCTAAAATACGTGTGAAAACCATACGTGACATCAGTTCAACTAATTCTTCATCTGATAATTGAGGATCTAAATCGCTATTCACGATTTCGCCATTTTCATTTAGGATTTGAACCATCTCAAACTTTTCTTCGATTTCTTTTAAGTTTTTTACTGGGTCAAAAATATTATTGTTTGAAGCCATTCTCTAACATCTCCTTCGTAACTGTATTATTACATTTTTAAAATTAATTAGTACAACTAACTCTATTTTCAGTATAATAAATATTTTTTCATACGTCAATCACTTAATTCACTGTATAGACACAATATTTCATCATTAATCTGTGTTACATTTTTCAAAACGTCTGTATTATAATACAGAATGCTATTTGGAAAATTAATGTAGGACAGCTGAAAACCCACTGTCTTGAATATTCCCTTTGCAAAACGCGATAAAACAATGGAAGAAAATGGCTCGACTTAGACTTTTTTTATTGATGAAAATATTCGTTGTTGTATAATAAATATGAAGATTCCGTATTGAAAGGAAGATAAATAATGATTTTAATGAAAGATATTATTCGCGAAGGACATGAAACTCTTCGCATTAAAGCCTCTGAGGTGTCACTACCACTTTCGGATGAGCATAAAAAATTAGGTGAGGAACTATTAGAATTTCTTGAAAATAGTCAAGATGAAGAACTAGCTGAGAAATACGGTTTGCGTTCTGGCATCGGCATTGCAGCTCCTCAAGTTAATAAATCCGTTCGCATATTCGCACTACTTGTTCCAAACGACCAAGGTGATTTAGTGCGCGAAGTTGTCATCAACCCTAAAATCGTCAGCCATTCAGTAGAAGAAACATACTTACCTGGTGGCGAAGGTTGTCTATCAGTAGACCGCGATGTACCTGGTTACGTGCCTCGTCCACAACGTATTACAGTTAAGTTTTTCAATTTAGACGGCGAAGAAAAGAAAATGCGTTTAAAAAATCTACCAGCGATTGCTTTCCAGCATGAGTTGGATCATTTAAATGGTGTGATGTTCTATGATCACATTAATGAAAAAGCTCCATTCGAACAACCTGCAAACTCACATCCACTTGAAGGTGAGTAAATAACAAAAAGGCTACGGATCATCGTTATGATTTTCCGTAGCCTTTTTATTTTAAATGAAAGAAGTTTTTTTGAAATAAGAAACAATCGTCTTAATACAGTAGAAAGAAATTTATATATATTAATAAAAATATGAAATCAATTTCGTTCGAAAAAATAATCATTTTCTAGAAAAATCATATTGAATAGTAATAAAAACTTATGACATAGAAAATAGTTTCTCTACCTCTTCCGCGTTAATCACATAAACCTAATTTTCGCATCGCTTTCGATAAACCATCTTCATCAACATGATCGGTCACGAAAGTTGCAGCTTGCTTCGCTTCTTCAACGCCATTCCCCATCGCAACACTAACACCTTTACCAGCGACGAATTCTAACATTTCAACATCGTTCAAACCATCACCGAACACAATTACATCTTCAATTGAAAAGTCTGTTTGCTTGATGAATTGTTCGATTCCATATGCTTTTGAAACATCATGGTTAATAACATCTGCAGAAAATTTATGCCAACGAATAAATGCTAGTTCTGGAAAATTCGTTTCATACTCAGCTTGCTTTTCAGGTGTTACATATAACAACGCTTGGTACACATCCGTATTTTTATAATGATCTACATCATATTCCGGCATTGGATAGTACAGTGAATCTAAACTTTCTTTGACTTGGTCATGATGTTCAGTAGTAGAAGTCATACGGAACTGGTCTAAATAAACTGTCGGATATTGTTCTTCAGCTGCTGCCGCAGATAATTTCGCTAATACTTCTTGCGGAATTGGTCGTTTTGAGATCGGCTCACCTTTATAAACGACAAATTGTCCGTTAAAACTGACGAAACTATCGACATTCAATTCATCGCTCACTTCTTTTAAGAAAAATGGTGAACGCCCAGTCGCAATTGCGATTTCGTGACCTCTCTCTCTCGCTTCATTAATTGCTTTCATCGTTGCTTCTGGAACTTTCTTAGATGAATTATATAATGTGCCATCTATATCAAAAAATAATAATTTTTTATTCAACTCTAGCAAACTCCTTCCTATATAAATGTCAAGTTATATATCTTTACTCGCATCCTAAAAATTAGTATAATGTAATTAAGGAGTGATTGCCATGTTTAAACGTCTGAAAAAACAGTTGTTGAAACGGCTTCGTGGCTTACTCGAGAAAAAGACAGTAGCGTAATTTTTGGTGGGAGAAGTCCTGAATACCAGACTTTTCCTGCCATTTTATTTGGGTTAAAAGAATAAGCACTCATTTTTATGATGGCTTTTCTTTATTTTATACTAGTGACGTGATAATATATAAGCAATGCAGTATATTTTGAACGTGTTAAAGGAGAGCAAACAATAATGATTTACAAAGTTTATTACCAAGAGAGCATGCTTGAGGTTCCAGTTCGCGAAAACACTAAGAGCCTATATCTTGAAGCGGAAGATCCACGCGAAGTTCGCGAACTTCTAGCTGATCGTAAATACAATATCGAATTAATTCAATTGCTTGAAGGAAACTACCTAGAGTATGAACAAGCAAGTGAAAACTTCCACTTGGAGCAATTCTAAGTAGATGAAATTCGTCAAGAATGATCAAACAGCTGTTTTCGCACTCGGCGGACTGGGCGAAATCGGCAAAAATACGTATGCAGTTCAATTCCAGGATGAAATTATCCTGATTGATGCGGGGATTAAATTCCCTGAGGATGACCTTTTAGGCATCGATTATGTAATACCTGATTATACTTATCTTGTTAGAAATGTTGATAAAATTAAAGGTCTATTTATTACCCACGGTCACGAAGATCACATTGGTGGTATTCCTTACTTACTTCGCCAAGTGAATGTTCCTGTTTATGGCGGTAAACTAGCACTTGGTTTACTACGTAATAAATTAGACGAACATGGTCTACTTAGAACTACTAAGATGATCGAAATTCAAGAAGAAGATGTCATTAAATTCCGTAAGACGTCTGTAAGCTTCTTCCGTACGACTCACAGTATCCCTGATGCTCTAGGCGTTGTTGTTAAAACACCACCTGGTAACATCGTGCATACAGGTGACTTCAAATTCGATTTCACACCTGTTGGTGAACCAGCTAACATTACAAAAATGGCTGAAATCGGTAAAGAAGGCGTACTTTGCTTACTTTCTGATAGTACAAATGCTGAAGTTCCAGATTTCACAATGTCTGAACGTAAAGTCGGCGAAAGCATTGACGAAATTATGCGTAAAGTAGATGGCCGAATTATTTTCGCCACTTTCGCATCTAATATCCACCGTTTACAACAAGTAACTGATGCAGCCGTTAAATTCGGTCGTAAAGTTGCTGTATTCGGTCGCTCAATGGACAACGCGATTAACATCGGACGTGAGCTTGGTTACATTACAGCTCCAAAAGAAACATTCGTTGATACACAGACATTAAACCGTCTACCAGCTAATGAAGTTATGATTTTATGTACAGGTTCTCAAGGTGAACCAATGGCTGCTTTATCTCGAATTGCAAACGGTACTCACCGTCAAATTCAAATTCAGCCTGATGATACAGTAGTATTCTCTTCTTCACCGATTCCTGGTAACACGACTAGTGTTAATAAAATTATTAACCTTCTATACCGTGCTGGTGCTGATGTAATCCACGGTGCAGTTAGTAATATCCATACTTCTGGTCACGGTTCTCAACAAGAGCAAAAACTTATGCTTCGCTTAATTAAGCCGAAATTCTTCATGCCAATTCATGGTGAATATCGTATGTTACGCATGCATGCTAGTTTAGCAATTGATTGTGATGTATTAGAAGACAATATTCATATTATGGAAAATGGTGATGTCTTAGCATTAAGCTCTGACGAAGCTCACGTAGCTGGCCGTATCCCTTCTGGCGATGTTTATATCGACGGAAATGGTATTGGTGATATTGGTAACATCGTACTTCGCGATCGTCGTATCCTTTCTGAAGAAGGTCTAGTAATCGTAGTTGTGAGTGTCGATATGGCAAATCACCGCATCGTTTCTGGTCCAGACATCATCTCACGTGGATTCGTCTATATGAGAGAGTCAGGTATGATGATTAATGAAGCACAACAAATGTTAAATAGACATTTACAAGAGTCTGTGAAGGATCAATCTACTCAATGGTCAGATTTGAAAAATGAAATCGTTGATGTATTAACTCCTTACTTATTCGAAAAAACAAAACGACGTCCAATGGTTCTACCAATCATTATGGAAGTTTGATTATAGGAAAGCGTTAGTGAATGTTAAAACTTCACTAACGCTTTTTTTGTGGTTCTATTATATATGTTGGGGTATTAAAACAATTCACGTTGTAACTTTCAGAAAGAACGAATGCTTTCCGCCGACAAGTGCCGCACTATTTCTTTCCACTTTAGGTGGAAAGAAAGGATTGCTTCACACTTGTTTTTCGGCAGGAGTCCTCGTTATTTCTTTCAATATTGATCTATGTGAAAAATGGCAAAAAAAAGCACAGTTTCACCAATTCCTTTATACTTAAAATGCTGAATAATAAGCGAAAGAAAGGTGAGCTGTGCTATATGAAGTCTATCATGAATATGCCAGGTTTAAAAGATGTTTTAATCACAAAAATTGAAGAAATTGAGGGAAAGTATGCCCTTTATATTGAGTTACCTAAGGTTCCCCATACTTGTCCATCTT
>NZ_QFVS01000023.1 GCF_003143955.1 Kurthia zopfii
CGATTTAGAGCCAAAATACTATTAGCAATCAAGTATAAGAAGGTTGGTTTACATCTGGGCTGAATTAAAAAAAGGTGAATGAAATTGAAAATCCAATTTCATTCACCCCAACATTTGACACAGAGCCTTTTTTGTCATTTCACAATCTTCTCCATTGAAAGAAATAGTGCGCCACTTGTCGTCGGAAGCATTCGTTATTTCTGAAAATCAATACCAATAAACAAACGAGAACATACGTCAAAATATGACATACGTTCTCGCTTCAGTTGATTTTCTATAATACTTAATTGAACATTTTCTTTTCAAAACGATTAATATCTACATCTGCTCCAATAACAATTAAAATATCGCCTTCGTGAATCGGCTCATCTGGTGATGGTGATACATTAATTTCATTGCCACGTTTAATCGCAACAATGTTAATGCCGTAACGGACACGAATATCTAAATCAATAATCGAATGCCCCGCTAATAAATGATTCGCTTTGATCTCCATAATTGAATGTTCATCCGATAGTTCTAAATAATCCAAGACATTATTAGACATCATATTATTGGCAATTCGAATACCCATATCACGCTCAGGGTGAACAACATGATCCGCACCGATTTTACGAAGTACTTTTTCATGATAATCATTTTGCGCTTTTACAGTGATTTTTTGAACACCGATTTCTTTTAACATTAGCGTCGTTAAAATACTCGATTGAATATCATCACCGATTGCGACAATTACATGGTCGAAATTTCGAATGCCTAATTGTTTAAGAACGGTTTCGTCTGTCGTATCTGCCATTACTGCTTGCGTCGCAATTTGAGAAAACTCATTTACTCGCTCTGCAAATTTGTCGATTGCCATAACATCTGCACCTTGGTGTACTAATTCATTTACTATACTTCCACCGAAACGACCTAGGCCGATGACAACGAATTCTTTTTTCATTCAAAACTCCTCCGATTCTTACTGTTTCATCCACTTACTCCTATTCTATCAAAAAATCTCAAAACCTCAATATATACAGCAAAAGAGACTGCCATGTCAAAGCAGTCTCTCTTTCATATTTTATAGGAGTCGTTTATTAGCAGGCTTCGTTGGTGGGGCGTAGCCCACAAAAAATTCGTAGTTTATTGCTTATTCATTATGATCGCAAGTACCCATACATTTTTCACATTCATAAAGAGTTGATTCAACTTGCTCTTTAATGATTGTACCGCACTCGCGACATAGTTTTTGGTCAGCTTGATTATTTTGGTTTTGCATGTAGATCTCCTCCAATGTGTTTTTTTATGCTAGTTTTTTATAACTAGAAGTCGTTAAAAATTCTTCAAAATCATCTTGTAAAATTAAGTTTTTAAAGATTTCTGACGCTTCACTTACTTTACTCGCTGAGTATTGCTCAGCTCCGAAAGCTTCCTCTAACTTGCTCAGCTCGTCTATTAAAATCTCATTAAATAATTCAACTGTAATATCTGTGCCATCAATTAATTTGCCATCTTTATGACGAATCCATTGCCAAATTTGCGTACGTGAAATTTCTGCAGTTGCCGCATCTTCCATTAAATGATTGATCGGTGCTGCCCCATTTCCACGTAGCCATGATGCGATGTACTGCACGCCAACGCTACAATTCACACGTAAACCGTCTTCCGTAATTGATCCAATCGGAACTTCTAATAAGTCAGCCGATGTCACATTCACATCTTCTCGTTTTTTATGAATTTGGTTTGGAGTTGGCATATGCTCATCAAACTGTTCTAGTGCAACAGCTACTAAATCTGGATGTGCAACCCAAGTACCATCATGCCCGTCCATCGCTTCCCTACGCTTATCATCACGTACTTTTTGGAAAGCCGCTTCATTCGCCTCAACATCATTTTTAATTGGAATTTGTGCTGCCATGCCGCCCATTGCTGGAGCATTTCGCTTATGACAAGTTTTGATGCAGAGTGTCGAATACGCTTTCATAAATGGCGATGTCATCGTTACTTGACCACGGTCTGGTAAAATGACATCCCCCTTATTGCGCAGTCGTTTAATATAGCTGAAAATATAATCCCAACGCCCACAATTCAGACCCGCTGAATGGTCCCGTAGTTCATATAAAATTTCATCCATTTGGAAAGCTGCTGGTATTGTCTCAATCAACACTGTTGCTTTAATCGTCCCTTGAGGAATATTTAAAGCATCTTGTGCAAAAATGAATACATCATTCCATAGGCGCGCTTCTAAATAACTTTCAAGCTTTGGTAAATAAAAGTATGGTCCAGTCCCTACATCAAGTGCTGCTTTCGCATTATGGAAGAAATATAAGCCAAAGTCGAAGAAACTTCCAGACACTTGATCGCCGTCAATTTCCACATGTTTTTCATTCATGTGTAAACCACGAGGACGAACTAATAAAGTAGCTGTTTCCTCATTTAATTGATACTTCTTACCATTTGAAGGATTTTCAAATGAGATGGTTTTAGCGATTGCATCTCGCATATTTCTTTGACCTTCAATCATATTTGCCCAAGTTGGCGAAGTGGCATCTTCAAAACAAGCCATGAACATTTTAGCACCAGAATTCAACGCATTGATGACCATTTTACGATCGACAGGACCTGTTATTTCAACACGACGATCTTGCAAATCTTCCGGTAAAGGTGCAATTGTCCAATCACCTGCACGAACTACCGCAGTTTCTTCTAAGAAATCTAGCGTACCTCCATGATCCAATTCATGTTGGCGCTGTTGACGTGCTTCCAAAAGTTCTAATCGTCGTTCATTAAATTTCTGATGTAATGTGGCGATGAATTGCAAAGCATCTGACGTTAAAATGTCTTTTGTCGTCGCATTTTGCTCGCCTAAAATTTTGATTGTAGCAGAAGTTTGTTGCATTCCATTCCTCACCCTTCTTATAGGATTAGAGCTGTAGTTGTAAGCGATTTACTAGGAAATCTCTACAGCTCCCCTACTATTTAAATGAATTGTGCCGTTTCAGTTGAACCTTTCATTGCTGTTGTAGAAGAAGTTCCGCCTGAAATAACCTGTGACACTTCATCAAAATAACCTGTACCTACTTCACGTTGGTGTTTCGTAGCTGTGTAACCGATTGACTCATCTGCAAATTCTTCTTGTTGCAGTTTCGAGTAAGCAACCATACCGTGATCACGGTAGTCATTCGCTAGTTTGAACATGCTGTGGTTTAATGCATGGAATCCAGCTAATGTTACGAATTGGAATTTATAACCCATTTTACCTAACTCAACTTGGTATTGAGCAATTGTTTCTTGATCAAGATTCGCTTCCCAGTTGAATGAAGGTGAGCAGTTGTATGCTAGCATTTTCCCTGGGAATTTAGCATGAATAGCATCCGCGAATTTACGTGCTTCATCTAATGATGGTTTTGACGTTTCACACCATACTAAGTCAGCGTATGGAGCGTATGCTAATCCACGAGCAATCGCTTGATCGATACCTGGGCGAGATTTGAAGAATCCTTCTGGTGTACGCTCACCTGTTAGGAATTCTGCATCTGCTGGATCGATGTCTGAAGTAACCATATCTGCTGCATCTGCATCTGTACGAGCGATAATAATTGTATCTACACCTTGTACATCTGCTGCTAAGCGAGCTGCGATTAAGTTACGAATGGCATTTTGTGTAGGAAGTAGAACTTTACCACCTAAGTGACCACATTTTTTCTCTGAAGCTAGTTGATCTTCTAAGTGAATACCAGCCGCTCCTGCTTCTACCATTCCTTTGATCAGTTCGAATACGTTTAGAGGACCACCGAAACCTGCTTCGGCATCTGCTACGATTGGCGCGAACCAGTCAAATCCATCGTTGCGACCTTCAGCATGATCGATTTGATCCGCACGTTGTAAAGCTTGGTTAATTCGTTTTACTACTTGGGGAACTGAATTTGCTGGGTATAAAGATTGGTCGGGATACATTTGACCTGAAATATTCGCATCCGCTGCTACTTGCCATCCACTTAAGTAGATTGCTTGTAAACCCGCTTTTACTTGTTGCATCGCTTGGTTACCTGTTAAAGCACCCAACGCATTGATGAAATCTTCTTCGTGTAAAGATTTCCAAAGTCGAGCTGCCCCTCTTTTTGCAAGTGTATGTTCGATTTCGATTGAGCCACGTAACTTGAATACTTCTTCAGCGCTATATGGTCGCTCAATTCCTAACCAACGTCCGTCTTGAGCCCATTTTTGTTCTAAAGCTTGAATTTGTTTTTGTGTCATTTCCATCCATCTCCCTTAGCATAATTAGTAGTAGTAAAAACGATAACAAAACTGTATATTAGATAAATAAAGTATGAATCTTCCAGTTAGTTGTTGCATAACAGCTATCGTTGTTATAAACTACTGTATAACAACAGATGATAATTGTATTGATTTTTGGATGAAAAGGTATTTTTCTAGGACAGAACAAGCTATTTAGCGATGAATTCACTTGAAATCTAGGAGGATGAGTAATCAATGGAGTCAATTTACAGTAATTTAGGCAATGATGTTATAGTACAGTACGCTTCTCTATTAAATGATTGGATGCCACATGACGCGACAATCGCCATCGCATTAGAAAGTGATTATATTTATTATGACCATAAAATTATCGATATCGGTATTCGAGATGGACATAAAGTTGTTGAATCAAGCATTGCACATGCCGTATATGAAAGCGCTCGCAAAATTGAAAAAGTTATTCATAGTCCTTTTAATGACACAGACTATCGCGGTATTGGTTATCCGATTACGATTCAAGATAAAAAAGGCGCATTAATCGTGATCCTGCCAACAATGAATTCTGTATCACCGAAAACACTTCAATTTGTGACAGGCCGAAATGAAGATGAGTGGCAGCCCATTCCAATAGAAGAAGTATCATTTTTCGAAAGCTTAAATAAGAAAAATTGGTGTTACCAACAGCAGCAGCCTTATCAAATATCATTGACGATGAAAGACTTAGCTTGCAGACTTCCAGAGAACTTCATCCGAATTCATCGCTCTTACATCATCAATATTCGGAATATTTCTAAAATAACACGTGATTTCGCTTCTAATTTATGCATCATCATGAAGTGTGGCCAACAACTTCCCGTATCCCAATCCTATGTTGCGAATGTCCGTAAAACACTTGAATTTTAATAGCGATCGTTCGTGAATCTGTGCCAGTATTGGTGCAGATTTTTTTATTTGATGTCGAAAATTATAACTCTCTGAACTTCTAACTATTTATTATTGAAGAAATTCAGTAAAAAAGGTTGAATTTTTTCATAGACTTTGTAATAATAAGTATCGTTTGAGTAAACTTTAAGTTTACTTTAACAACTACTTAATCAGTTTTAACAAAACAAGAAGTTTACTTTAACTAAACTTCATCGAGGAGCAGGATTATGCAAATCGGCAAGAAGATCAAACGCTTACGTCTAAGGAAGGAACTCACACAAGAGGAGTTAGGCGAAAGAACAGATTTAACAAAGGGTTATATCTCTCAATTAGAGCGTGACCTGAATTCCCCTTCCATTGAAACTTTATTCAATTTATTAGAAGTTCTCGGCTCAACGCCGAAAGAATTTTTCGATGATGACATTGACGACCAAAAAGTTGTCTACACGCCAGAGGATCAAACGATTTATACAGATGAAGAAAAACGTTATAAAATCCAATGGCTCATCCCTACTTCAAATGAAAAAGAGATTGAACCAGTCGTTTTAACATTCGAGGAACACGGGGAGTTCAAACAATTTGAACCATCCCCCTCTGAAACTTTTATTTACGTACTGGAAGGTTGCATTCGCATTCAATTAGGAAAAGACGAGTTCACTGCTACTGCGGGGAACGCTGCTTATTTCGAAGCAACTGATTCACACCAAATCTTTAATACATTTGCAGGGAGAACCCAACTACTATTAGTCGCAACAGAATCATATTTGTAGCTTAGGAGGCCCAGCACCATGTCAGAAAATACGATTATTTCCTTTGAAAATGTGTCGAAATCATACAGTGATGGCACACAGGTATTGAAGGATGTCAGCTTTGAGCTTGAAAGAGGTAAGTTTTATACACTATTAGGTCCATCTGGTTGTGGTAAAACGACCATTTTACGATTAATAGCAGGTTTTATGGAACCAACTGAAGGAGATATTTTCTTCAATGGTAAGAAGATCAATAAAGTACCTGCCAATGAACGACAAGTAAATACGGTCTTTCAAGACTATGCATTATTTCCACATTTAAACGTTTTTGAAAACGTCGCTTTCGGTTTACGCATCCAAAAAGTTGCGGAAGCAGAAATTAAACAACGCGTTGAAGAAGCATTGAAATTCGTCAATCTAGCTGGATATGGCGTGCGAGAAATTCCAGAAATGTCTGGCGGTCAACGTCAACGTGTCGCAATTGCTCGTGCCATCGTCAATGATCCAGAAATCATTCTTCTAGATGAACCATTATCAGCACTAGATTTAAAACTACGTACTGAAATGCAATACGAATTACGTGAGCTTCAACAACGACTAGGTAAAACATTCATCTTCGTAACGCATGACCAAGAGGAAGCGTTAGCGATGAGTGATGAAATCTTCGTTTTAAATGAAGGAAATATTCAACAAAGTGGTACACCGGTAGATATTTATGATGAACCAATCAACCGTTTCGTTGCGGATTTCATTGGAGAATCGAATATTATTTCTGGAATTATGGTGCGTGACTTTGTCGTGAGCATGAACGGACAAGAGTTCGAATGTGTCGACCAAGGTCTAAATCCAAATGAAAAAGTAGACGTTGTTGTACGTCCTGAAGATTTAGAATTAACTTCTGTTGAAAAAGGCAAACTTGTCGTAACAGTAGATTCTCAATTATTCCGTGGCGTTCACTACGAGCTTTCAACTTATGATGAAGCTGGTAACGAGTGGCTTGTACACTCATTGAAGCAAGCAGATGTTGGTGCAAAAATCGGCTTAGACTTTGATCCAGAAGCAATTCACATCATGCGTTTAAATGAAACGGAAGAAGATTTCGATAAACGTCTTGAATCATACGGAGCAGAATCTGATGAAAAATAAGGGTAGTGTATTTTCACTCATCCCCTATTATGCTTGGATTATTCTGTTCGTTATTGCACCTATTTTATTAGTTGGCTACTATTCTTTACTTGATTTAGATGGTAATTTCACATTCGCTAACTATAAACAGTTCTTCACAAGCGTCTATTTAAAAATGACATTAAGTTCATTCTGGTACGCATTCCTGATTACTGTATTTTCACTATTAATTTCATATCCAGCCGCTTATTTAATTACGCGACTAAAACATAAAAACTTATGGCTAATCCTAATCATCATTCCATCTTGGATTAACTTATTATTAAAAACATATGCATTTATCGGGATTTTCGGTAACAAAGGTCCAATCAATGCATTTTTCGAAAAAATCGGCCTCGGCAATCAGCAAATCTTATTCACAGATTTCAGTTTCATTTTCGTATCGGTTTATATTTTCATTCCGTTTATGATTTTACCGATTTTCAACTCATTAGATAAATTGAATCCAGCTCTTATGGATGCCGCAAAAGATTTAGGTGCATCACGCATTACAACATTCCGTCGTGTCATTATTCCAATGACGATGAATGGTATTAAAGCAGGGATTCAAGCTGTATTCATTCCTGCCCTTTCTCTGTTCATGATTACACGCCTAATCGCAGGGAACAAAGTGATTACATTAGGTACAGCGATCGAACAACAATTCCTCGTAACACAAAACTGGGGAATGGGTTCAACAATTGCGGTATTCCTAATCATCATTATGTTCATTATCATGTTCTTAACAGGTTCTAAAGAGAAAGGAGATGCGCAATATGGAAAGAATAAGTAAAGGTGCTAAATTTTATTTAGCCTTCGTCATGATCATTTTATATGCACCGATTTTCTTCCTAATCTTCTACTCATTCAATAGTGGAGATTCAATGGTGAACTTCGAATCATTTACATTAGATCATTACAAAGCTGTATTTGAAGATGATCGCCTTTTAATCATTCTTATTAATACGATTATTGTCGCGCTTCTTTCGGCATTATTTTCTACAATTATCGGTACGCTTGGTGCCATTGGGATTGCGTCAATGCGCAACCGTAAATTACGTAACACGATGCTTTCTATGAATAATGTATTAATCGTAAGTCCTGATGTTATCATCGGTGCTTCATTCTTAATCCTATTCACGATGGTCGGCATCAAACTTGGCTTCACATCTGTATTACTTGGACATATTGCATTCAGTATTCCAATTGTTGTCATTATGGTGTTGCCAAAACTGCAGGAAATGAATAATTCTTTAATCGACGCCGCTAGAGATCTTGGTGCTTCGAAACGTGATATTTTAACACGCGTTATCATCCCTTATATTAAACCAGGGATTTTCGCCGGTTTCTTCATGGCACTAACTTACTCACTTGATGATTTCGCAGTAACATTCTTCGTCACTGGGAACGGATTCAGTACGCTGTCAGTTGAGATTTATTCAATGGCTCGCGCAGGTGTGTCATTAACGGTCAATGCGATTTCAGGTTTAGTATTCTTTGTAACGATTATTCTCGTACTAGGCTATCACTTCATCTCAATCCGTAAAACGAAAGTGGGGGTGCGTAAATAATGAAATCACTCATCCGAATTACAGTTGCTTTACTCGCTGTATGTGCTTTACTTTTCTATACTGCACATGCATTGAACAAGTCATCGGGCGGTTCAAATAAAAAAGTGCTTACCGTTTATAACTGGGGTGAATACATCGACCCTTCTCTACTGAAAAAATTTGAGAAAGAAACCGGTATTCATGTTGTATACGAAACATTTGACTCGAATGAAGCGATGATGACGAAGATTGAACAAGGCGGTACGAATTATGACATCGCTGTTCCTTCAGAATATACAATCGAGCAAATGAAAGAAAAACATCTATTATTAAAAATTGATCATAAAAAAATCCCGAATTTAGAAAACATCGATGATGACTTTTTAGATTTACCATTCGACTTGAAAAATGAATATTCGATTCCGTATTTCTGGGGTACTGTAGGTATTGTTTACAACCCGAAATTACTTGGAAAAGGATATGATTTCGACAAATGGGATGATTTATGGGATCCTTCTCTAAAAGGCAAAGTTGTCTTAGTCGACAGCGCTCGTGAAGTAATGGGTGTTGGTCTAAATAGTATGGGCAAATCATTGAACTCGATTAAAACGAACGAATTAAAAGCAGCTACTGATAAACTGATCAAAATGGCTCCAAACGTCAAAGCCATTATCGGTGATGAAGTAACACAATTAATGATCAATGAAGATGCGATGGTTGCCTTAACTTGGTCTGGTCAAGCAGCAGATATGATGTCTGAAAATGAATCATTAACTTACTCTGTACCGAGCGAAGGTTCTAACTTATGGTTCGATAATATGGTCATTCCGAAAACATCTAAAAATGTGGATGTAGCACATGAGTTTATTAACTTCATGTTAGATCCAAAAAATGCAGCTCAAAACGCGGATTATGTTGGCTACTCTACTCCGAATAAAGCCGCATTAAAACTTTTAGATCCAGAAATGGTCAATGATGAACGTTACTATCCATCGAAAGAAACACGTGAAAATCTTCATGTGTATAAAAACCTTGGTTTAGAAAAAATCGGCGAATACAATGAATTCTTCTTAAAATTCAAAATGTCGATCCGCTAAACGCCTAAAACAGTTTCAAGCATTTTATCGCTTGAAACTGTTTTTTCTATTCCAAGAAACATAAATCTTGATAATGTAGTTGAGAATCTCTATTATTTAGATAGACGAAACAGTTAGATAGAGGAGACTTTCAATGGAAAAGAAATTTAAATTCGCATTATTGATCTTAATGTTCAATATGTTTATATCGATGAGCGGAATCGGCTTAATAATTCCCATCATGCCTCAATATTTAAAAACCTTTGGTGGTGAAGGAGCAGTTTTAGGCTTCTTAATTGCCAGTATCGCCCTTGCTCAATTTATTTTCTCACCTTTGGCAGGTACGATGTCCGATCGACTTGGACGAAAAAACCTCATTATTTTTGGCTTAGTAATGAATGGTGTCTTTATGATTTTATTCGGTATGGCCACTCATCTATTTGAACTATACATATTCCGCTTCCTTACAGGCGTCGGCTCTGCGTTCATTATTACTCCTGTGATGGCTTACGTAGCTGATATTACGACTGGCAAGCAACGCGGGAAAGCTATGGGGCAAATTGGTGCATCCATCTCACTAGGCTTTATGATTGGTCCAGGGATCGGTGGTTTATTATCCAATGTCAATCTTCACTTCCCATTCTATGCAGCTGGAGGCGCAGCAATTTTCGCAGCAATTCTTACTTTATTCTTCCTCCCTGCAACAAAACCGGTACTAAAAGATAAAGCAAAAGGTATAGGCAGTGGGAATGTCATTAAAGATATGCGCACTTCCTTTAAAACACCCTACTTTGTTCTATTATTAGTTGTCTTCATTTTCACTTTCGGCATCGCCAATTTCCAAGCATCGCTGTCGATGTTCCTAACATACAAATTCCAATTTACACCGAATAATATTGCGATCATTTTAACGGTCGGTGGATTCGTAGGAGTTATTATTCAATCATTATTCTTAGATAAGATTTTCAAGCGATTTGGCGAAATGCGCGTCATTCTTTTCAGCTTAATAATCGCAGGAATCTTCAGTATTTGTATGATTTACATTTCTGGATTCTTCTTAATTTTAGTTGTCGCTACTATTTTCCAAACAGCTACAACTGTCATACGCCCTGCAGTTAATACACTTATTTCTTACACAGCTGGCAAAGAACAAGGATTTGCTTCTGGTATGAATAACGCCTATATGTCTTTAGGGAATATGATCGGTCCAGCAATCGCAGGAACATTATTCGATTGGAATATGTCCGCTCCATTTTACGTAGGGGCAACTGTATTAATCTTCAGTTTCTTCCTCACTTATTTATGGCAAAAACGAACTACAACATCTTTTAAAAGTATAGACGACTAACTAATTAAGCGAACCCTATTTCAATGATGAAATAAGGCTCGCTTTTTTTTGCATTTTGAATTGTCAAATTAAACGCAACGCCTTGCCAAAGAAGAGTTCATAAGGTGTTTTCCAACCTAAGCACTTACGTGGACGTTTATTTAGTTTCTCCATACAGGTTTCAATATAATCTTTTGTGCATGAGTTCATATCTTCTGTCTTCGGAAAGTATTCTCGAAGCAGGCCATTTGTATTTTCATCTGTTCCTCGTTGCCATGGGGCGTGTGGATCAGCGAAGTAAAATGGGATTTTATCTAACTGCTCTGTCACTTCTCGATGCTTTGAAAATTCTTTCCCACGGTCTGGTGTAATGGATTTTCGTTTATTTTTTGGCAAGGCAGACAATAATTGAATGATTGAATCACGAACATGCATAGATTTCTTTTTCTCGATTTTCTCCACTATTAAATAACGTGTTTTTCGGTCAGTAAGCGTTGCCAAACAAGTCTTCCCTGTTTTACCAGCTACCGTATCAGCTTCCCAGTGACCAATTGTTGAACGATTATTCGCTGCGATTGCTCTTTCATGAATCGTATGCGTTACTGAAATTTTCCCACGCTTTTCGAGATGATTTTTGGTATGACGTGTTTTTCCTTTGTGTCGTAGTTTTCGAATAGCCCCACGGTGTCCACGACTTAAGTTTGCTTCATTAAAATCGCCTCGGTAAATTGCACGATAAATCGTATTAAAACTAATTCTATAAGCTGATTTCTCGAACTTAATTCGAGATGCAATCTGTTCAGGTGACCACTGCTTGTTTAAAAATAGTTTTTTAACAAGCGCTTTTAATTCAGGGTTCTTTAACAGAAGCTTTCTTCCACAATTGGATTTTCTTTTTGTGTTGCACTTAAAGTGTATATTCAAGATTAAAAGAATGCTTGCGGTACTTGTCAGTGGAATGCATTCGTTAACTAAAAAAAGGAGCTTCCTCATCAATGAGAAGCTCCTCTAAAACTATTTATTTCATATTCACGCGAATATTTTTCGTTGCAATCCATAAACATAGTACGGTAATGATTACGTAAAATGAAATATGTGTCACCCATAATGGTAAATCCATTGAAGTTACAGTTAATGCTGATTCACTTACTTCAGGATAAATGACTGAAGCCATATGAATAAGTGGATTGATTGCCATAAAGAAATATGAGAATGGTTTTTGTCCACCTAACTCACTTCCATCAAATCCCGTTTGGACACTTAATGTGACAAAGACGAAAAATGCTGTCATGACCGTTAAAAAGAGCATGATGCCATACGTCGTAATCATCGCTACAATCGTTTTACGAATCAACGTAGACATTAGAATACCGATACTCGCTAAAGCGATCAGAATGACGATCATATATGCATACGTTAATACAAAATCGCTCGGAGAAATTCCACCGAATAAAAAGACAACACTGGAAATTGGCATACCTGCTAAAAGCAATAATAGTAAATAACTAATTGAAGAAGTTAGTTTACCAAAAATGATTTGCCATGACGTTTGAGATGTCGTTAATAATATATTCAATGTTTGCTTCTCACGTTCTGTGCTGATTGCACCGGCAGTCAATCCAGGTGTCATAAATAGGACGAGACTCAGCTGCACGAACGTCAACATCGTAAATAAGACGACATTCATTTCAGGGCCAATGAATCCCTTCCCTTTAAAATCCGTTACGACTAGGAAGAAACCAACTGTGAATACAAGCAAAGTCAGCAAATAGAAAATGATTGCTGAGAAACTTTTAAAGGAGCGGAAACGGAGCTTTAATTCCTTTTTAAGTACAGGATTTTGAAGTCGCACCATTTAATCCTCTCCTTTCGTAATTGCCATGAATACATCTTCTAAATCTTTCTTCTGTTCCGCAAAGCCAACGATCGGCAAATCTTGCTGCAAAGCTTCTTTTAACAATGCATGCATCGCCTGTTCATCGCCATCAAATTGAATTGTCATAACTTGACCTTCTATTTCTGCCTTCAATTGTTTACTTTCTAAAAATGCCATTGTCGTTTGAGTATCCGCATTTTCAAGTAATGTCATATGAAGTGTTTTCTCTTGCGATAATTGTTTTTGAATCGCTTTAATATCACCATGTGCGATTAACTTCCCTTGATCAATGACACCAATCTCATCACACATTTCCGCAAGTTCAGGTAAAATATGCGAGGAAATTAATATCGTCTTTCCTACTTCTTTCAAAGCATGAAGTACATCGCGCATTTCAACTCTTGCACGAGGATCTAATCCAGAGGCTGGTTCATCTAGAATCAATACTTCAGGATCATGCATTAATGTTCGAGCTAAACATAATCGCTGCTTCATACCTCTTGATAAATCATCGACATATTCTCTTTTCTTATCCGTTAAATTCACAAGTTCCAACACTTTCGGAATTTGTTTTTGAATATCCGCATCGCTCATACCGTAACTTGAAGCGAAGAATTCTAAATACTCATCTGCTTTTAACTGATCATATACACCGAAGAAATCGGGCATGTAACCAATCTTTCTTCGTACTTCAGCAGAATTTTTTCGAATGCTTTTTCCATCGATCAATGCGTCACCTTCGTCAGGTGCTAATAACGTTGCCAAAATACTGAATGTCGTAGATTTACCTGCGCCATTCGCCCCGACAAATCCGAATACTACACCGGAATTCACCGTTAAATCTAAATGATCTAAAGCGACAAAACTACCGTATTTCTTCGTTAATCCTTTAATCTCTATCATATTATTTACTCGCCCCTTTCAGTTGGAGCATCGGTTTTCTCATGGTTGGATCATCCACAGAATTTCTTTCCAAGTGGAATAATAAAGAACCATTTTGTGAAATATAATTTTCAATATTTTTCGTAATCACCGTTTGTTTTTTCTCTAATTTTTCATACTTACTATCTTTGAAATTATAAACTTTCATTTTAGTTGTGCTTGTAGGTGTATATCTAAATTGAAGCGAAGCCCATTTTACATCGTCTACAGGGAATTTAGTCGGTAATGCGTAACTAATTTCATATCTACCTTCATCAACCATCCAGCCATATGATTCATCCATAATGTCTGCATAGCCTGAACCCGTTAAGTCCGTAATTCCTGGTTGTAAACTTTGATCTTGTACAGTAAATGGCCCATCAATTTTCAACTCTTGGTCAAAATCTTGAATAATTAAGTTTTGATTACTTTGCGCCACCTTAAGCCCATCGTATCTAAGTGGGATGATTTCTTCGTCACTCCAGCCCGCAACAATTGGTTGATCGCCTGAGATTAAATTATTCAATGCCGCCTGTTTAATCGTTTCTTTTTGATACTTACTTAATTCTTCTTTTTCACTTGGTTTGAATAGATCATCTGATGGTTTGGCTAAAGCTTTTGCTAAAAACTGCTCTTTCACTTTTTGATTCACTTTGACAGTTTCGCCTTTTTTAATGTTTCCAACTTTATACTTTTTATAACCAGACCAAATCTCTACATCATGTAAATCCTGTGCCAAGTTATTTTTGATTGTGCCTTTTAATACGCCCTTTTGGATACCAATTTGAATATCCATTTTTCCAAATGAAGCATCAGAATATTTACCTGCAATCGAAGTAACACCCCAATATCTCGTATCTAAAATATTTAAAGTATTATTTTCTTTACCTTCTTCTAATACAGCTGTTTTGCCAACTTCAGTTACTTTACTAAAGTTTTTCATTTGCGTCATATAAACTGATTTTGGTGCTTCGATTTTTAAATCATCCGATGTATTCGTTAAGACAGATTGCGTAAAGTAAGCATCCGCTTGATGATCCGTAATTTGAACAATTGAAGAAAGTTGCGCCTTCGATTGCGTCAAACGACCTTTCGAACTAATCGCAAAAATCGTAATTGCAGTCAATGCTGCACCGATTGGAATAATCCACCACGCATACTCGCGTTTATCTTTACGTTTTAAAACGAAGTAAAGTAAGGGGCCAATAATTAAAATATAGAGGAAAATAATTGCCGATAACGTAGCGATTGAGAAGTGGAACGCAGGGAATGCTTTCGTGCCATCTCCAAGTTGTGAAAATGAATTTCCGTACATCGTTTCATCTTGCATCGCAATTTGATCGAAAACTTTATTCATAATTTCTGTAACAACTTCTTGATTATTCTGTACTGACTGGAAGCTACTTTGAACAATTGCCCCTTTACCAATCATCTTTTTGGCAATTAAAGTTGTTTCTTTATCACCAATGACCGTTTTCGCCTTTTCTGTTAATGCATTATTATTCAGCGTTAAATCGAATTTCAATTGTTCCGTTCTAAATAATTTATTCGCTTCTTGATTCGATATTTTTTTAGTTTCTTTTGCAATTTTCAAAGGTTTATATTGTTCGATCTTCTTCGGAACAAAATGATCACCTTCAATATATAGAGTACCACCAGCATATAACCAACCAACTAACGCTTGTTGCTGTTCTTCTGACCAAGTTTTAAGCACATCACTTTGAACCATCATTAAAGAGATGGCATCATATGCTTTTGAGTCAGTCGGTGCTTCAAATCCTTCAAGATTTTTGTAGACCATTTGCTCATCATCCGCTACCGCAGACTTAATGGGATCTACTTTTTTCTTCGGAAAGTCCAAACTAAAAACAGCTAATTGTCCTTCATCTAATTTCGAGGATGGCACTTCTCCATTTCCTGTATAACTTAGCTTTTTACCCGATTTAGAATCTCCTTCATAAATCGTTAATCTATTGTCGCCTTCCGCCTCAGCATATTCATCCAATAAAAAATGAACTTTTTTGGATTCACCGGTTTTCAGCGTTAATTTCTGTGTAATGGCATTTCCACCGACAACATCGAATGCTGCGTTAATTGATACCGTTCCATTAAAGTCGCTACCGTTGTTTGTAATATCAAATGTGACTGGTAGGGCTTTTCCGGCTTTTTGAATATCTTCTAACCCTGTTTGGACATTCACATCTAATTGTGGTGCTGCTTTTGCATTGATTCCAAATAATGTTGATACAATACAAAATGTCATGATATAAAGTGCGAATGTCAGTTTTCTATTCATGTAAATTACCTCCTTCTAATCTCAAATGTAACGTATTCATTTCCATTAAGTTCCCAATACTATTATGCTATATTTTCCCTTCCCATGCAAAAATAACAAAAAATAACTTCTCCAACACCTACTTATTATATTTTTCCCGAAAATGAATAAATGAGCCCACCGTACATACAATTGATGTACAGGGACTCATAGATTATTTTTTAGAATTCAAATTCACTTATTTTTCGAATAGTCGTATAAACATTCAGCGTGTTTTTGAACAATTTCTACGAAAGCTTCAACTTGTCGTAATTCAAAACTTGAATCATAACCGATCAACCAAGTATCTCGAGTCAATTCAAATTTTTCTTCATCATTTGTCAATGTGATGCGATTGACATCTTCTTCTCCCGTTAATGTAATAGAAGGAAGGATCGCATAGCCAATTCCGTTCATCGCCATCTGTTTACACGTTTCGATTTGATCGACGGTAATTTGGTGCTTTGGAGGGGATGAGAAATGTCTTTGCCACCATTGCTGAATTTCTTGGTAATAATTCGAGTCACTTTTAAATTGGATAAAAGGGCGTTCCGTTTCAAAAACTTCTTCAATCGACTTCATTTCCTTATCAACTAAATATAGAGTATCGCGGAATAAATGTTTCTTATGACCTTTCCAATCCGAGTGACCACGTACGATTCCAATATGTGCTTCTCCATCATATAAGGCGCGCACGATTTCAGAAGACCAACCAGTTATTAGCGAAATCTTCGCATCTGGATACTCCTTTACGAAATCTTTCAGTACTTGCGGTAGCCAAGTATGCCCAACAATTGATGCACAGGCAATTTTGAGCGTGCCATGAACTTTTGAATTCAGAGATTGCAATTGCTCGAAAACTTCCTCACGTCTGTTTGCCATTTCATTTGAATATTGAATGACTAATTCGCCTGCTGGAGTGGCTGTAAGACCTTTTTGAGAGCGAAGGAATAATTGTGCTCCCCAGTCTTTTTCGATTGATTGGAGCCTTTGTGAAAGTGCTGGTTGTGAAAGAAATAAACGTTCTGCTGCTTTTCGCATATTTCCTTCTTCAGCAAGTATTTTTATTATTTGAGCTTCTGATGTCGTCATGACAATTCCTCCCGTTACGAAAATTTCCCACAAAAAAGACAAACAGCAATTCCCTGCTATTTGCCCCATTTAAATGTACGGAATATTAATTTTTTTTTGATTGATAGACATGTTTTTTTAATTGTTTCAAAATAACACGTCGCGTCATAATACCAACAAAAGTTCCTTCATCATCTATAACACATAGAAAAGCGTGGTTAATTACTAAATCTAAAGCTCTTTTAAATGTATCGTTTATATTTAATGTTGCAATATCAGGATCCATTATTTCCGTAACTTTTGAATCTTCTAGCTTCTCATATTCAATTCTTTCAAGACCTAGAATAGAATCCATGATCATGCGGATACTAATCAATCCATGGAAATGATACGTCGAGTCTAGTACGGGAATCGAAGAATAACCTGTTTTTGTTAAGACTAATAAAGCGTGTTCTGCGTTATTCCCTAGCTGCACATGGGCAACTTTTTCTGCAGGAATAATAAAATCATGAATGGGCATATCTAATAATTCTTTGCTGTTCATGGAAATCATAGAATTCTACTCCTTTTCTATTTAAAAAATAGAGTACGTCATGTCGGTTTTATCATAACATAAATCAGATTCATAATTCTATGCAGAACATTTTGTATTTAAGACCTATTTTTTCTAGAACGGGTGTGAATTTAACCACTGACCGCCATCTAATGTGACACATTCACCATTCATATATTTTGCCTTATCCGATAAAATAAATGCCGCTAAGTCCGCAATTTCCTCTGGCTCACCTAAACGATGTAACGGTACTGATTTTAAAGTACGTTTCGCTGCTTCTTCAGATTCCCACAGTTTTTCAGCTCCGCCAGTTCGATCGATTGGTCCTGGAGCAATTGCGTTCACTCGAATACCGTAGCTACTTCCCCACTCTACTGCCAATGTTCTCGTCATCGAAAGCACCCCAGCTTTTGCAGCTGCTGAATGAATAACGCCTGCTCCCGCCTGCCATGCATATGTTGCGACCATATTTAAAATAGCCCCTTTAATTTGATGTTCAATCCAATATTTGCCGACAGCTTGTGAACAATAAAATGTACCGTTAAGAACGATGTCAATTACAGACTTCCATCCATTTGGAGATAATTCCTCTGCTCGAACTATAAAGTTACCTGCTGCATTATTTACTAAGCTCGTAATTATGCCAAATTTTTCATGTGTGAATTGCACCATCGCATCCACATGCTCTACATTTCTGACATCCATTTGGAATACTTCTACTTGTCCTTTAGCAGTCTGCAGTAACTCCTTCTGTGCATTATGTAGACGTTCTAAATCTCGACCCGTAATGACGACATTCGCACCTTGATCCGCAAAATTTTTCGCCATATATTTCCCCATACCATTTGATCCACCAGTAACAATCACAACTTTATTTTCTAACATTCTCTCATCCCCTTTTATAAAATGAATAGTCATTCATTATTCGATTTCTATTTTACCATATATTTCTATACAATGAAAATGAGAGCTATTTCCTCGCATATAAAAATCCGAAAAGCTGACATTTTGCAGTTGTCGACTTCTCGGATTTCATTAATTTAATTTATTTAAATATTGATTTTCAATAACTTCAAAAGGAACAGGTCTACTGAAAAGGAAGCCCTGTGCTTTTTCACAATTTTCACCTTTTAAAATCGATACATGTTCCAAACGTTCAACGCCTTCAGCAATGACAGTTAACCCTAGACTATGCGCTAAATGGATAATTGTTTTTGCGATGGCTTGGTTACGCTGATCACAATCCATTTCTTGAATGAAAGATTTATCAATTTTAATTATATCAATCGGATAGCTTTTAATATAACTTAATGACGAATATCCTGTTCCGAAATCATCAATCGAAATAATCATATTCATCTCTTTTAATTCCGATAAAGTAATCATCGTTTTATCAACATCCATCATTGAACTTTCCGTTATTTCTAATTCCAACATAGACGGTTCAAGTGAATGACGCTCAATTAAATCCTTCATCTTCTCGATGAAATTTTCTTCTTTAAATTGCAATGGTGAGATATTCACAGCGATGCGGAGATGAAGCCACTCTCTTTTTTTCCACTCACTTAAAATTTTCGCAACTTCCTCCAACACCCAATCGCCAATCATTACAATAATTCCCGATTCTTCAGCAATTGGAATAAATTTCACAGGTGACACATCGCCAAATTTAGGATTCGACCATCTTAAAAGTGCTTCAAATGATTCGACATTGCCAGTAGATAAGTCAATTTGAGGTTGGAAATGCAGATGTAGTTCATTTTTTTCGATCGCTCTTCTTAAATGACTCTCCATCAATGCATCATGACGATAGGATTCTTCCATACTCGGTTCGTAATAACATAGTTTTTGACCATATACCATCGAAAAATAGACAGCTTGCATCGCTTGTTGCAGCATAGATTCTAATTCGATGGCTTCCTCCTGCTGCATTGTCACACCAATCGAATAGTCACAATCCAAGTCAATTTCTGAAGTTGTAAATGGCTGTAAAAACATCTTATTTATTTTTTCTGAAATAGCTATTATTTTTTCATCGGTCGCATTTTGAACCATAATAATGAATTCATCACCGTTCAAGCGATATAAATAATTTTCTGCAGATTCAATTGTTTTAAGCCTTTGAGTAATCGCACATAAAATCTCATCACCAATATTCGTACCATAACTCTCATTAATTCTTTTAAAGCGCAATACATCCACTAGTAGAATCGCCAAATTATTACGATTTCTTTGAGCAATTCGACTTTCCTCTAAAAAGTGTTCATTTAACGCCTGCTTATTCCAAATCCCCGTTAATTGATCATAGTAATGCAATGAAAACATTTTTTGATTTTCAATAAATGTTTGTTCTAAATGTCGCCAAATACAATGAAATTCAACGATTTCCGAGTCGACAATAATCGGTGTTATACGCAAATAAATTCTAAAAGTTTGCCCATCGATTGTTTTAACTGTTGCATCATAAAATTCTTCCAGTTCCTTTGTTTCATTCAGTCTTTTTAAAACTTCTAAAATAGAAGAAGAATTTACGGACGTAATAATATTTTCAATGGATGCGCTAATAAACTTTTGTTTTCGATAACCTAAACTACCAATTGTCGCTCGATTTCCATAAAGAATTTCACCATCAATCGCAAGACAGATTAGCGGCTCAATTTGATGTTGTTCACTAGAACCTAAATCATATTGTTCTGTTAAATCAATGGCGAGTAAATATAATTCTTGTAGTTCATCTATTTCTTTCAGAATCATAGTCGTGATTATTTTTTCCGACATACTTTTAGGTGTAAATTGAATTGTTGCTTTCTTATTTTCATTCAGCGATTGTATAATCGACTGCCAGTTTGAAGGAGTGAAGTAGGTTTCTGCTCGTTCATTTTTTGAGAAATCACCAAAATACTCCGTCGCTAAATTACTAGCAAATTGGACTTCGAAATAAGTTGGATGCTTTTTCAATAAAAAGAAACAATAATAATCGCCTAAATTATTCAATTGTTTTACGGCATACTTCCATTGATCATTCGTAAGCGGTGAATTTTCCATAGACGTCCCTCCCTGCTAGCCTTTTCATCTATACTATAGCATTTCGAACAAATATAATATCATTTGTTGTATAAAATTTTGTATACTTTTTTAATAATTATATTCTTTTTACAAAAATGACATTATTCTACTATCAAATTAATGACGTAAATCAAAATATATTACTCAACTTTTCCCCGAATTCATATACTATAATCAAAAAAGGTTATTTTTTATTTTTATTTTTTCTTTCTCTTAAAAACAAGGTTTCACTTACCATTGAGAGAAAAGAACTATTTTACTTGCATATCTTTTTGCGTAAATACAAATGATTCAGTTGTTGTCATATCAAAAAAACATTATATTTCCCGAATAATCGTCCACTAACACTTTACATTTTACGTCAAATATTCAACAACCACATTAACGTATAATTATACATTAATTATTGATTAATTGTATATGGGGAATCTTTATACAAACGCTTTTATTCGCTCCTGCCATCAGCTTTTCACTAAAATTACAAAGGATTAGTATTTAATAATAGTTTCGATTTTCCACAAAAAAACAGCGCAAACGATCATCCTGTTTGCACTGCATAAAGTTGAATCTATTCTTCGTCACTCAATACATGATTTACTTCTTTTGCAAGAATGACTTGGCTATCAATAATCTTACTGTTTTTCGATCTTTTTTTGTAATGGTATTCACCATCAGAATTTGCTACACGCGCTTTACTATTATCACTTAACTGCAATTTCATAATATGCATAATTCTCTTCTTAATGCCTGTATCAAAAATCGGGAATAATATTTCAACACGTTTAATCATATTTCTCGTCATCATATCTGCTGAAGATAGGAAGATTTTATTTTCTCCATTTTGGTGGAACCAATAAATACGAGAATGTTCTAAAAACTGACCTACAATGCTGACAACCGTAATATTTTCACTAACGCCTTTAATACCAGGTTTTAAACAGCAAATTCCTCGAATAATCAAATTCACTTTCACGCCAGCAATAGAAGCTTCATATAATTTCATAATAAGATCTTTATCCGTTAATGAATTCATCTTCGCATAGATTGCGCCATTATTATGTTGTTTATGAAATTCAATTTCTGCATCGATTAAGCGAATGAATTCTTCGCGAATATCATATGGTGATACGACTAAATGGTGATAGTTCGGCTTTTCCGTATAACCACTCAAATAATTAAAGAAGTTCGTCGCATCGATTCCGATTTTTTTCTTCGTCGTAATAATGCCCATATCCGTATAGATTTTAGCTGTCGCATCATTATAATTCCCTGTACCAAGATGGATGAATCGCTCAATTCTGCCATGTTTTTTTCGAACAACTAATGTGATTTTCGAATGTGTTTTTAAATTATGCATGCCATAAATAACGAGGCACCCTGCTTGTTCCAACTCTTTCGCCCAATGCACATTATTCTCCTCGTCGAAACGAGCTTTTAGTTCCACTAATACCGTTACTTGCTTACCGTTTTCAGCAGCAAGTTTCAACGCTTTTATGACAGGCGAATTGCCGCTCACTCGGTATAGCGTTTGCTTAATCGCTAGCACAGTCGGATCTTCAGCCGCTTCTCGAACGAAATCAACGATCGGTATGAATGATTCAAATGGATGGTGGAAAAATAAATCCTGCTTCAGCGCCTTCGTAAATAAATCTTCCTCCGACGTTAAATCGCTAGGTGGTTGAGGAATAAAACTCTCGTATTGTAAATCCTCTCGGAATTCGCCAACATTTTTACAAAATCCAAATAAAAAGGTTAAATCAATTGGCCCTGCAATATCAACAACTTGTGCATCCCAATCATCAATTTCCTTCATTAAGAAGTTCAGCACATTATCTTGCATTTCACCTTTACGGACTTCTACTCTTGAAACCGCACCCCACTTACGTTTTTTCAATTCTTTTTCAATTTCTGTTAATAAATCACGCGCGCCTTCTTCATGAATCGTTAAATCGGCATTACGTGTTAATCTAAATGATTGGACTGATTTCACAGAGAACCCTTTAAATAGTACGTCGATATTCGCCATAATTATATCTTCAATCATGACACATTCGATTTTATCATTTTCCTTTGGTAGTTTAATAAATCTTTGAAGTACAGCCGGAACTTGTACAATCGCCACTTTCTTTTGGAATTCCGCTTCCGCATTTTTATCTTCCAACATGACTAACAAATTATGTGATTTACTTAATAATGTCGGGAATGGTCGGTATGCATCTACCGCGATTGGCGTTAAAACTGGGAAAATAATTTCTTCAAAGTATTCTTTAACAAATTGATTTTGCTCTTCATTTAAGTCTTTTAAATCATGGATATAGACATTTTCTTTCGGTAATAGCACTTTTGTTAACTTTTCGTATACAGCCATTTGTCGATTTACTAATTCAGTCGTTTTTTCTTCAATCGCAGCGAGCTGTTCCTTAGGTGTTAAACCGGCTTTATTCTCTGGCTTCGTGAATCCCGCCCTTACTTGATCTTGTAATCCGGCTACACGCACCATGAAAAATTCATCTAAATTTGAACTAAAGATCGCAATAAACTTCAGTCTTTCTAATAACGGATTTCTTTCGTCTTCCGCTTCTTGTAAAACTCGTTCATTAAATGCTAACCAACTTAACTCGCGGTTATTATAATATTTCGGTAATGCGATTTCCTTATATTGTTCTTCCATAATTTAAATTCCCCCTAAATGAAATGTAGTACAATTTCTTTTCTCAACACTCTTTCAAAATGTTTCTTCTGCCTATTCGCTTGATATTCTTCGGCTAGAGGATATCCATTCGTCAAAATCGTGAAATGAATACGTTCTTCCGCTTCATCATAATCAAGTTGAACATCATAAATGACACTACGTTTTGAAGCATCTAATGAATAAGTGAATTTTAATAATGAGGCTAATCTGATTAGTACTTGAATCTCTTCTTTAGAAAACCAATCTTCAAAAGGCTCTAAATAATGATAAAATGAATCTTTATTTTTATAGGATGCCATCAACGCTAAACGTAGGCGCTCCTTATGATTTAAGCCATTAATGGAGCGATTGGATAACAGGTAAAATGTATGTTGGCTCGCTGAATCAGGTTCTAAGTATTCCCCAATTAGAAACACTTCTGCTCCTTGCTTTAATAAAGCGATATCACCTTCCGCAAATGTCCATATTTTCTCCAAACAAAGTTTCCGATAGAGTAATTCGGATAATCGACCATGATGAAGTATATTTTCTTTCGCCTTTCCAAACTCTGAAGCTAAATAAGCTGCGCTCGACATAAAGACATCTTCTCGATTAAATGCATCGGGATATTCCTTTAATAAATCTGACATGACGAGTCCTTCACGTAGCCCTTTTCGACTGAACTGGAATTTCCTGCTGCCGACGACATGCATTAATGCACTGAATACTTCACAAACAGGTGCGATAATATCTGCACGATCACTCGATAATCCATCCAATTTTTTTAATTCTTGAAATGTCATTCCAGCAATTTCATCATTAATTTCTAAAAAATCATCATAGGACATTCGATATTGATGAACACCTGTTAGTGGATAATTTTTTCGGCTTTGATCGAGCTTCGCCATATTCCGCGCGCTTCCCCCAATGCCAACTACTGGCACATTGGCGTTTTTCAACCACTCGATTTCAGAAAACTGCTTTTCCGCAAAATCAAAAACTGCGAGATGTTCTTTTCGAGATAGAGTTTGCTCATGCATAAATTGTTTTTTCAATGATACGGATCCAAATGGTAAGCTAATCGAATGCTTCAATTCTTTATTTTCAAATAAAGTTATTTCCGTGCTTCCGCCGCCCATATCAATAGTAATTGCAGAAGGCGTTGAAATCGTATGCGCTACCGCAAAATAGCCATAGTATGCTTCCTCTTCTTCTGAAAGTAGTTCAATTTCGATGCCGACTATTTCCTTCATGCGAAGGATTATTTCTTCTCCATTTTTAGCTTGTCGAATTGACGCAGTCGCTACTGTTCTGACATTATCAATGCCATAATCTACTAACATTTCCTTGAATGATTTCAATAGATTTTGAAGTAATTGAATGCCTTCTTCTACTAAAATTCCATCATCATTTATATAATTTCTTAACCTTGCGACAGCTTTTATATTTTCAAGTTCTTTTAATCCACTTTTCGTTGAATATTGATAAATTACTAAGCGAATTGTATTTGAACCAATATCAATAATTGCTGATTTTTGCACTGCCATATGCATCACTTCCTTTATTTATTCATTTTACCTATACAATAACGGGATTCCTTGATATGATTGTAGAATATTTATAAATCCGAATGGTCTGAATATTCAAGGAACATATATATTTTTAATCATATTAAAATGAAAGGTGGCTTTTTATGTCTGAACAATATAGCGTAGAAATTCTTGCTCAAGCTATTTATGCAGTGAATAAACATGCGAAAACAGCACCTGATAACAGAGAATTATATTCTTTAAAAAAACGTGCTTTACAAAAACTAATCGTTGAGAAAAAAGCGAAGAAAATCGGTCTTCATTTCGTTGATCGCCCACAGTATAGTCAGCAGCAATCTTCCGTGTTAATTTCATGTGCTGATTATTATTTTCATACACTTCCTCAAAAAGAAGACTTCAAAGCGCTTCCTCATTTAGGTAAATTAGATGCGCATTATCGAAATCCAATTCGACATATGGGTTTGAAAAAAGCAAAAGAGATTTTAACACTATTTTTAGGTGACCCTAAACCACCTCTGAAGAAACCCATCAAAAAACCTATCGCAAATCAGAATAAAAAGAAGCCATTTTTACATACTTCCAGTTATTTCTACGGACATTAATTCAAAAAAAGTTGTCATTCCAAGGCCATACAACGCCACGATCAAGTTTGTGCTATTCACTTTGAATAACCTACATGACTGCGTTGTTGCTGGGCTAGAGTGACAACTTTTTTTATTTTATAGAACGTATTGATCGACCATTTTAATTAATTCTGCAATTTCAGGTTTACTAATTTGAGCATTTGCTCCAACTCGTTCCCCTTTATGCTTTAGATCATCCGTAATTAAACTAGAGAAAATTACGACCGGTAATTTAGCTAAATTGGCATTTTCTTTAATTTTCTTCGTTAAATGATGACCATCCATTTGCGGCATTTCGATATCCGTCACGACTAATTGCACGACATCTTCAATTTGTCTCGTTTTTGCTGTTTCCTCCAAGAATGTATAAGCATCCTTACCATTCTCGAAAAATTCAAGGTTCATATAACCCGCTTCATTCATCGTGTCATTTAGAAGTTTTCTTAATAATGGTGAATCTTCCGCGATTAAGATACGTTTCTCTGAACGATTTCTTTTGCCAAGTTTTTTTACCGACTCAACATTGATCCCTGTTTCAGGATTAATTTCTAAAATGACACGCTCAAAGTCTAAAAGTAACAACATTGAATCTTCACGTTTAATAACACCAATTACTTGAGAAGTACCGTTTTGATACATTTCCGAAGGTTTTTCAATTTGTTCCCATGAAATACGATGAATCATCGAAACATTGTCCACATGGAAAACGACACGTTGTTTATTAAATTCAGCAACAATATATTTATGCTGATCACCATTTTCCAGATGTGTTAATCCCAATACTCTCTTCATATCTACAACTGGTAAAACATCACCACGTAGTTGAATAATTCCCTCTACAAAAGGATGAGCATGCGGGATAAAAGTAACTGGAATTGGTTGAATGATTTCTTTTACTTTAATTACATTTATGCCGAATTTATTTGAACCGACTTCAAATTCCACAATCTCAAGTTCATTTGTGCCACTCTCTAATAAAATACCTGTTGAGTTCATGACTGTTGTCCTCCGTCTCATTTCATTTATAATTCCATTGTACCATATTGAAGACTAGGCAAAAAGTATCGAAATCATTCATTTTTTAATTTTTTCATATGAATAACTAAGCCAATTACAGTCATTATTATTAACGAAACGAGTGCCATCCGACTTGCAAAAGCACCGTGTGATCTCAACATAAACGTAATCGAGCCATAAATTGCTGGCCCTATAATAGAAGAAACTTTACCTGAAAAGGCAAAGAGTCCAAAAAACTGACCTTGTTTTTCCACTGGTGAAAGCTCGATAATATACGTTCTTGAAGTAACCCAAATTGAACCGAGCGCTACGCCAAACATAGCTCCAGCAATCCAGAATAACCATTGTGCTGTTGCTGCCGCCGCGATTACTAACGCCACAACCATAATGATTCCTACATAGGTAATTGCTTTATGAGAACCCGCTCTCTTATTAATATACCCAAAAACAAAGGAACCAATAATCGCTGCCACAGTGGATACTAAGTAAAGAAGTATAAATTGACCAGAAGTAAATGCTAATACTGCTGTCGCATACACCGCCATCATCGCAATTGTTGTAGCTAATGCATCATTTATAAAGAAATATGCGACCATAAATTTAAATATTTTTTTATGCTTTTTCATTTCTTTAAACGTATGGAAAATTTCCTTATATCCCGTTAAGAAATGTACTTTCTCGCGCTTTTCTTTTGGAATGGGATCATCTTTATTTATAAAGAATAGCGGTAATGAAAATAGTAAGTATAAAATTGCTGTCGGAATAAATGCTTTGTAGTAATCGCCATCATTTACTAATATGTAGACGAGTAATCCTACAATCGTCCCTAAATAGCCTACCGCTACGCCAAAACCAGAGATTAATGGCAGCTCGGATTTAGTCCCTAAACTCGGCATCATCGCATCATAAAATACTAGACTCGAGTTATAGAAAAATTTCGCTATGACAAAACTTATGACGACTAAGAACATGCTGATTGGTATGCCGGATTGACTTAGCCCAAAGTCAATTCCACCGAAAATCCCCATCAAAAATGTAAACAGAATGGAAATGGAAGCAAACCAAACAATCATTTTTTTCTTGAGTCCAGTGCGGTCAATCCACACGCCAAATAGCGGGGAGAAGATGACCAAAAACATACTCGCGATTGCGTTCGCATAGGAGATAAAAGTACTTGCTAATTGTTGCTTCTCTGCATTCGTGCCAATTGTTTCATCCATATAAAATGGGAAAAACACTGTATTAATATTCGAAGAAAAAATCGTATTGGCAAAATCATAAAACGCCCACGATAAAATAGGTAATGATAAATAAAGCGCGATTGGTGACCTTTGTTTATTCTGATTTGTATCTATAGCTTCCGCCTCCTTTAATCATATTGCATAATTCGTTCTCTTAGTACGTAATCCCTTCATTATTTACAATTATTTCACAAATTTTTGACATTATTTTTACAATTTCGATTGAATTGTCAATAGATGTTGGCAAAAAAAACGCTCCACTTAGAAGCGAAGCGTTTTATTCGTTATTTATAGTAAGCAATTAGTGCCTGCGTACCGTTTTCAGCCATTCCTTCATTCACTAATTCATCATATAGTTTTTTCGAAAGCTCAAGCCCTGGTAAATGTAAGCCCATCAATTCCGCTTCCTCTAAGGCGATTCGCATATCTTTCAAGAAATGCTTAATATAAAATCCTGGTGCTTGATCCCCTTTCATCATACGAGGGCCAAGATTACTTAATGACCAAGATCCTGCTGCTCCAGCTTCAATCGATTTTAAAACTGTTTCCAAATCAAGTCCTGCCTTTTTGCCGTAGACAAGTGCTTCTGCCACACCAATCATATTCGTAGCAATGGCAATTTGATTACACATTTTCGTATGTTGTCCTGCACCCGCTGCACCTTGATAAACGATGTTTTGGCCGAATACTTCAAAAATTGGTAGTAGTTGATCGAATACAGATTTCTCCCCGCCAACCATAATTGATAAAGTGCCGTTTTGCGCGCCGATATCTCCACCAGAAACTGGTGCATCTAAAGCTTTGAATTGATTCTCGCTCGCGTATTGTGCAATTTTCTTCGCTAATACTGGTTGTGAAGTAGTCAAATCAACAACTACAGCACCTTTTGATAAATTGCTGAAAATACCTGTATCCCCAAAATATACTTCTTCCACATCTGAAGGGTAGCCTACCATCGTAAATACGAGATCCGCAGTTCCTACTGCTTCCGCAGCCGTACTATGCCAAATCGCTCCTTTTTCAATAAGTGACTCCGCTTTCGATGCTGTACGTGTGTATATA
Organism: Kurthia zopfii; assembly: GCF_003143955.1. GTDB lineage: Bacteria > Bacillota > Bacilli > Bacillales_A > Planococcaceae > Kurthia > Kurthia zopfii. The sequence goes on from NZ_QFVS01000023.1 coordinate 28,998, forward strand.
TGTACTTCATATTGAGCATTTAATAAATGATGAACGATGCTTTTCCCCATTACACCTGTCCCGATAAACGCAATTGTTTCTTTCTTCATATGAATCTCCCCTTTGTTTTTTCTTTAGTATAGCGAAATAAGGCAAAAAAAAATAGCAGATAAAATTATCTGCTAAAGAAAGGGGGAAATGAGATTGTTGCTGTGTTCTATAATATATTTCCACCATTTCCTATTATCTAAACCAAAAACGACAAAAATTAATTTGTATTATTTTAAAGTATTACATTCTACGTTGTATTCAGTGTGAACTTCCTGGTGTTGATAGAGATTGAGTAGATCATCTAGTTTTCTACTTAGTCGAATTGTTTCATCATTCAAGAAGCCTTTTTCTAATCCACATTGAATCATTTTTTCACGTGTTTGTTCTAATTTCTTCAATACTAACTCTGACATATAATCTCTCCACCTTTCTCATCCACGTTCATTATTATACTAGTATTACCAAGTTTTCGGAAATGAAATTTTCGACATGAATCGACATTTTAACTTCTTTCCTCTTCCAAATATTCATATACGACTTTGCCACCTTGCTTAGCAATGCCTCTAAAATATTTAAAATCTTCTCTTTCTACTAAAATTTCTCTTAATTCATAGAAATTACTTTTATCGACCTCTATTTGTTTGATCTCTCCATTTTTTAATTTCTCTACTAAATCGTTCATTTCACTCATATTATTACTTCCTTTTTAAATTATTTTTAGCTTCTGCAGTAAATTATTTTACATTATAAGCGTTTTCATGCAAAATGTAAGTTATTAGTAGACAGAGGAGCTGGTTCATAATGACAACTGCGGAAATTGGAGATATTATTGAATTCCAAGATGGATTAAGAGGGAAAGTTGAGAAAGTAAACGAAAACTCTGTAATTGTTGATTTAACAATTATGGAAAACTTCGCATCACTTGAGATGGAAGAAAAAACTGTGATCAACCATAAACGCTACAAAATTATAGAGAGTTCTTCATCTAAATAAGTTTTAAATGTTACACTTAATCCGTTCAATTTTGAGCGGATTTTTTTATGGAGGGAATCATTTTGAAAAAACTATTTATACCCGTTTTATTGTTATCAACACTCTTTATGTTTATTAGCTTCAAACAACTTGAATATTTTTGGTTTCTCTATACACTTACCCTAATCATCGGCATCATATTAGCTGTTTTAAATGGACAAATTATGAATATTCTCCCTTTTTCTCGTTGTTTATTCATAGGACTCGCTTTAGGTCTAATAGGTTACATCGGATTTAAAGTTTTTTATACTTTTTTACCTCAAATTTCTATTGTAGCATTTAATAATGTCCAACAATTGCTTGAAACGTATTCTCCCACTTATTTTTGGCAATATTTTTTACTAATCGTCATCATCGTTGTAGGAGAAGAATTGCTATGGCGAGGGTATATTCAACAAATATTTAAAAATTACTTTCCTACAACTGTTGCGGTAATTCTCTCATCCATACATTTTTCATTGGCTTTATTACTGTGCGGATACTATATTGGTGCGTTAGCAGCATTTTTATCAAGTATAGTTTTCGGAGGAATTTACGAAAAGATAAAAAGTATGTCACTTTTAATCATTGCACATTTAGTTCTCGTGATTCTACTCTTTATTTTATTACCACTTTATTAAAATGTAAAACATTACCATAGAACAAAAATAAAAACGACTATTTATGCTTAATCCCCCTATTTTAAAAGGGTATTTAGACATATAAAGTCGTTTTGCACTCAAATTAATAAGATAAATCTTTTACAGAAAGTCCTAATTTTTTTAGCAATTCAATTGCTTCATCTTTTTCGTCCGGCGTAAGGCCATTCGTTAATTCATGAAGCTCTTTTTCATGTCTTGGGAACAACTCTGCCATAAATGCAGATCCTTCATCAGAAATCTCCGCATACGTAATTCTACGATCCGATGGGCAAGCTGTACGCGTAATATAGCCACGCTTCTCCAATTTATCAACTACATATGTTATAGATCCACTCGCTAAAAGAATTTTACTACCTATTTTTTGCAATGGTTGGCGACCTTTATGATATAAAAGCTCCAAAACTGCAAATTCAGTTGGATTTACTTTATTTTCTTGGAAAAATTGATTCGTCACTTCATTAATCGCTTTATGAGCGCGTGACAGTACAATATATAATTTTAATGATTGTTTTACTTCTTCAGAAGTCATATTCCTCATCCTTATCTTCCGATTCATTTCGTCTATTATATCCGTTAATCGTTTTCTTTGTCAAAAAGGGATGTACTTTTGTCGATTATTGTCAGTATTTCCTTACATTAATTCCATTCGAGTGATTCGCAAAGTAAGCCTTCACGCGAAAATACTTTTTGACGATGCAGAAGTATGCTCTCATGTACATGACTTGATTCGTCGTTTAGACGGCCTTGTAGACTTTATTATTATGGGCGAGGGTTGATTATTCATTTATTGCGTTACTACGTCCTATTGAAGGTAAATTAGCTTTACATGATGTACCCGATCTTTGCTATTTAGAAGCAATCGAAAAACCGTTCCACACATTGTATATACATGTGTGAAACGGTTTTATTTTTAGCCGATAATAACACGCTCTTTTGGATAATGATATTTCGGTTTTTCGCCTTTACCACCTAGAGAATATAGGAATGAAATCAACCCTACACGACCTACGAACATTAAGATCATAATAATGACCTTCCCTGGCGAGGAGAGATCCGTCGTTATTCCAAGCGACATCCCACAAGTTCCGAATGCAGATGTGATCTCAAAAATGATTTGAAGTAATGTAGCACTTTTCTCTGTTAATAATAAAATCATTGTAGAAACTAGCACCATTGTAGAAGCTAAAATAATAACTACATAGGAACGATAAACATCGATCAAGTATATTTCTCGTCCGAATACTTGAATTTCATCCTTGCCTCTCGCAAAGTTTATTAAGAACAACACAGCAATCGCAAAAGTCGTCGTTCGAATCCCCCCACCTACTGAACTAGGTGAAGCTCCAATAAACATCATAAAACTCAAAAAAATATCGGTCGTTTCTGTGAATTTTGATACATCAAAAGTCGTCAAACCAGCAGAACGAGTCGAAACGGAATGGAACATACTGGCGAAAAGCATTTTATGCCAGGACATATCTTTAAATGCATTGAATGATTCCACAATTAGAATTCCTAAAGTACCAACTACAAATAAAGCTGCATACGTTGTTGTCGTAATTTTAGTGAAAAGTGAGAAACGGAATCTTTTTTGTTCCTTATTCAATAGGAAATATTTAATTTCAATTAATACTGGGAAACCGATTGCTCCCAGTGTAATCAAAATCATGTTGATTGTCTGGACAAAATAATCATCCGCATAAACGGCCAATGAACGTCCTGTAATATCGAATCCTCCATTAGTAGTTGCTGATATCGCTGTAAATACACCGTGTAATACCGATTCTTTAAATGAATCATAGTACTGCGTAAAATAGAGCGTTAAAATCATCGCACCTACCGCTTCAATAAGGAAAAGAATTTTAATGATTTCTTTTATTAAATTTACAACGCCTGATAAATTATATTGGTTATGATCAACCATGATTAATTGTCTTTCTCTTAAGCCAATTTTCTTCCCAACTATTAGCCAGACAAATGTACCAAGCGACATGATACCGATTGCTCCGAGCTGTAACACTACAAGTAGCATGATGATCCCAAATACCGAGTAAGTTTCACTTATGTCAAAAACAGTTAAACCCGTTACACTTACCGCACTTACAGCCGTAAACAGACTATCCAGTAAGGAAACATGGACACCATCTTTATGTACCCCCGGTAATCTTAGTAAAATAAATGATATCGCAATCGCAATAAAATAATAGGATACTATCGCTTGGAAAGGTGTGGATCGCTTATTAATATCTTTAGCTGTCCCCATGTTTGACCCTCTCCATTCTTCACTTCACAAATTATTGTTATTTTTTAGTAATTTATTTTTTTCAATACTTCATTTTAACTCAAAATACTATAATGGCAAACATTTTCTCGGATTTTTCAACGCCGCTCATTTCATCTACCAATTAATTATAAAATAACCTTTTAACGGTAAAAGATGGTATTATAGGTTTATTATAACGAAATAAGGGGGAAAGCCGATGCTTCGCTCATTAAAGCCTTTATTAATACAACCAGCTTACAAACTTCAAGAGAATAATAGTTTATTTACTTTAACTGCTCATCAATATGATGAATATAGTCAGTTGGAGAAAAAGTACGAAGCGTTAGTCCTCTCAACCCCCCCGCTTGTACAAAATACGCCCTATATATTAGAATTTTGCCGCGATTGTTATTTCAAATTTACGATTCCGGATTCGGATTTATTTGAAGATACGATGCAAACACTAATCTATAGTACACGCCACTCTTTAATGCGCGTCATTTTTAAAACGACCAATATAAAAAAAGTATTAAATGATTTCGGCGGCGACAAGGATTCTTCCTTTATTTTTTCACAGATTTTACATAAGAAAATTTTCCAATGGCATTCAGAATTAGATGGTATGGATGTATTAACAAAAGAACTACTCTCTACTATTTCACATAAGAATGTCGATATTCGTCCTCTATATTTGGAACAATATTCAACAATAGAACCATACCCGAAAAAACTCGCAGCCATACAACAACAGATTGCGAAAAAATATAATAATTCATTTCTAGAGTGTCCTGAAATTTTAGAAACGTATATTCTTGAAGCTTACAAACAAACAAATTCATTTATATACTATGGCCAAATTGTAAAAATGGAGGTGACGTATGAAGACTCAAGACCTTGACGATATAGAACTCAAGTCGAATTCATTACATATTCTTTTTGAAGAATATAAAATTGCAAAATCAAATAATAACATCGAACTTGAATTATCTTCATTAATGCAATTATTAGAGCAATCATTCCTTATATTTGAGGAATATTTAATCTTTGATTTCTTTGAGTACTGTGAGAATCTTTGTTACGAATTGAATAACGGTAAGCATTTAACGCGACTTTACGAATTAATCGCATTAGTTTATTACAAACAAAAAGATTTTGACCAAGCAATTAAGTTTTATAAAATCGGTCTAAAAATTGCGATTCATTGTGAACTGCATGACCTCGCCTGCAAAATCTATTGCCATATCGCACGTTGCCTAATTCAAAAGAAGCAACTTGAGGATGCTCTTCGTTTTGCACAAGCTGCACAATGTATGATTAAAACTTTTTCTATTTCGAATCAATCAGTCATTATTCGATTCCATATCGAATATTCGGAAATTTTATACTTACTTGATCATAGAGAACTTTCAGTTGAAAATTTCAAATACCTTGAAAATATTCTTACATTAGACAATTTATTTGGTGAGAAGGCAAATATTTATTGGATGATTGCTAAGGGATATTCTAAAGAAAGGGACTATGAAATTGAATATAACGCCTTAATTGAATGTTATAACTGTTTAATGATGACTGGTCATTTCCAAAAGCAAATCGACGTTTTAGAAGCTCTATTAAATTGTCCGGCAAAAAGTAAAACTTCAGCAGAACAAAATAGCTTTATGAATAAACAACAAAAGCTACTCACCTATTTACAAAAACTTTCAAATTCTTTTTCATTCAAAAAATTATTCCAAAAATTCGATGATTTTTATATGAGCTATGATAAAATCCCAAAAGCATTGGATGAAGAAGCTTTCAACATCATTTGTAATGAATGGATCAATGATCAACCTCATTTATTCTTATTCACACTCGATGATCTGGATGAACTAGAGATGGATGAAATTATCAAAAAATATTCGTTTGTTGTAGATATTTTTCATACAATATCCGATCCAAATATCATTTCTGTTTGCGGATTCTTTAATAATCAATTATTTTTCCTATTTAAGAATACGACTTACGAAAGAATTAATTATCAACTGCCTCGATTTTTACAAACTGTTGAGCAACAGGTCGGTACGATTACTTTCGCTCACGTCATAGCCGATGATTCTCTTGCCAACAATGAACGAGCATTGTATAGCGCAGCTTATGCACAGCATTATTATAAAACTAAAGCAAAATTAAAAATGTCATAGCTACACGACTCCATTCGTTATTCTACGTATCTTTTTCCCGTAGATTTCGAATGGTTTTTATTTTCAAAAACCCTTTTTAAGATCCCGATAAATCTTATAGAACATAAAAAGAGCGCTGATCATCATTTGACGACCAGCACTCTGAAAAAAAGAATTATTTACCTTCATTTTTCTTAACGGCACGAACACCCGTCACATAACCTAGAACTGCGATTCCGACTAATACTACCCAGAATGTTGTTTTCCAAGCAAATGAATGTGGGAAATCTTCAGGTAAGATGAGAACGTTCGGGTGTGAAAGTGTCATAACTGTTAATTTAACCCCTACCCAACCAACGATTAAGAAAGCGGCTGTTTCAAGTTGAGGATATTTCTCTAATACTTTTACGAACCATTGAGCTGCGAAACGCATAATGATTAAACCGATAATACCACCAAGGAACATGACAGTGAACTGACCACCGTTAATGCCACCGATTGTGAAATCACCTAGTTTTGGTAATGTTACTGCTAACGCAACTGCCGCAAGCATCGAATCAATTGCGAATGCTAAGTCTGCTGCCTCAACTTTTAATACTGTCATCCAGAAACCAGATTGCTTTTTAGAAGATTTCTCTTCTTTTTCTTCTTCCGTCGCATTTTTATGTTTTCTCGCATCATATAAATGTTTCGCCGAGATGAATAGTAAGTAAGCTGCACCTGCTGCTTGAACGAACCACCAGTCTACGATTAATGTAATCATGAATAGAGCTAAGAATCGTAAAACGAACGCTCCTAGTAAACCATAGAATAAAGCTTTTTTACGTTGTGCGTGTGGTAAGTGTTTTACCATTACTGCCATTACTACGGCGTTATCTGCTGCTAAAAGACCTTCAAGACCGATTAATACAAGCAGTACCCAACCGTATTCTAATAAAATATCCATTTGAACTCCTCCTTATTTTGACAAACAAAAAAGACCCATGCCTAATAAAAGGCAAAGGTCTCACTTAGCAAATTAAGATGCTCTTGCAACCGATGGCATAGGCCATGTATTGACGACTACAAGTATAGGATTGAGTAAATCCTACAGCTACTCCCCTTTGACAACTGTCAAAGTCATATTCGTTTGTTTATATTGAAAGTATAAGACAAGACTAGAAAAATGTAAAGAACTTGCGCTTATATTTTTACATGAAATTCCTTTTTATTTTTGTTTTTTTCATAAAATGACACCATCTCTGGCAATGTGGCAATGAAATCTGGACAATTAATTTCAGCCTTTTGTAACAACTGTTTTGCGAACGTCGTATCGAATGTCGCATCCCATGAAAAATAATCTAATGACTCTTGCTCGACTTGCAAATATCTTTGCAATTTTTTATTTTTCATTATTTTTTGTGTCATTTTAAGTGGCAGATGACCTTTTGGTGACTTCCCTGTCATCTCGATTGTCACCGCGCGTACAATTTCTTGGATGGGATGTGGATTTGGATCGGTTAAATGAACCGTCTTACTAACCGCTTCCTCTGCCTGCGAAAGATACACTGCCGATTGATAAATATAGTCTACAGGAACAGTATTCAATGTCGAAGTTGAATGGCCAATATACGGAATAAACGGTAATGCTCTTAATTTTGAAACCATATTCAACAAGAAATACGGACCGTCAAATTTAATCGTTTCACCCGTAATCGAATGTCCTCGTACAATTCCAGGACGAATAATTGTCGTTGGAACTTCAGCCTTTAAATCTTCTACTAATAATTCTGCAGCAAACTTTGTTTCTTCATAGAAGTTTTTAAACTGTTGTGGTCGAATTAGTTCAGTTTCCAATAAATTACCGGTTCTTTTACCTGCCACATATGCAGTACTAAAATACATATAGCGTTGTAAATTTTGAATGCCTTTGACAAATTCATTGACGGTATTCGTACCATGTACATTCACTTTCCAAGCTAAATCCTTAGGTACAGCTAAGTCGTAAATTGCAGCCAAATGCCAGAAAGTCGTCACTTTTTTTTGCAACTCTTCCACTTTTTCATCTACTAAATCTAGGTTAGGTAAAGTAATATCTCCCTCAATTAATTCAATCGAAGCTTGTGGGAAACCCTCAGTAATCATTACCTTCTTCTCAACTGCATTCTTCATTTCAGAGTCTTTTACTAAAGCTACAAATTCGAGATTTTCTTCATTTTTTAAAAGCTCCATCATTATTTGTGTCGCAATAAATCCCGGAAATCCAGTAAACATAATCGTCATCGCTCGCACTCCTTTTGACAATTATAATGTGGATTACAAGTATTTTACAATTATTAATGCGTTTTTATATTCAATTCTTTCAAAAGTCTTTCGACACATTGTTCAACAGTGAAGTTTTCAGAATCAAGTACGACTTCTGGCTCAGTCGGTTCTTCATAAGGAGATGATATACCAGTAAAATGTGGTATTTCATTATTTCTCGCCTTTTTATACAGCCCTTTTGGATCTCTTGCTTCACAAGCCTCAATCGAGCATTTTACAAAAACCTCGATAAATTCTCCTTCATTTACTAGATCTCGAACGATTTGACGATCTTCACGAAATGGTGAGATAAATGCTGTCAGTGCATATTGACCACTGTCGATTAATAGTTTCGCCACTTCCCCAATTCGACGAATATTCTCCTTTCGAGCTTCATCGCCAAAACCTAAATCCTTGTTTAAGCCTTGTCGAATATTATCTCCATCAAGCACGTACACATCTTTTTTCAATTCGAATAATCTTCTAGAAAATGCATTTGCAATCGTTGATTTTCCAGAAGCAGAAAGCCCAGTAAACCAAATGATTTTCCCTTCATACCCATTTCTTGTAGTTCTCTCTTCTTTCGAAATTGCGGCTTCATGCCAAGTTAAATTAGATGTCATACTTCCACTTCCTCCTTCATACCATTGATCAAGATTTCCACTACTTCTTTACGGCTGAAAGTAGGTGGCGGTGTAATGCCTGCACGTAGCATCTCTCTCACTTTCGTCCCCGATAAAATAATATGATCCTCCTTGCCATGAGGACAAGTTTTCGTCGTCGCCATTCCTTCACACGCTTTGCAATAAAAACTATGTTCAAATTTCAAAGGTGTAATGCCTAGTTCTTCAATCGTAAATTGATCGAAAATTAATTGCGCATCATATGTGCCGTAGTAATCACCCACACCTGCATGATCTCGGCCTACAATAAAGTGCGTGCAACCGTAATTTTTTCGAACAAGTGCATGGAAAATCGCTTCTCTCGGCCCTGCATAGCGCATTGCTGCTGGGAAAATACCCAGTTGAACACGATGCTTCGGATAATATTTCTCCAATAGTACTTCATAGCTTTCCATTCGAATCGCCGCAGATACATCATCTGATTTCGTCTCACCAACTAATGGATTTAAAAACAGGCCATCAATTGTTTCAAGCGCAGCCTTTTGAATATATTCATGCGCGCGGTGAACTGGATTTCTCGTTTGGAATCCAACCACTGTGTTCCATCCATTCGCTTTGAAAATCGCTTTCGTCTCTTCAGGCGTAAACGTATATTGTTCAAATTTCGGTTGTTGACGTTTCGTTAAAGTAACTGCTCCACCTACATAGATTTCAGGTCTCTCGAATAATTTTTTCACACCTGGATGTTGTAAATCAGCTGTTCCATACACTTTTTCCGCTTCATTCAATTTATTCGGCACAAAAATCGACTCAATTTTTATTTCGCCATATTTTTCTCCGCCAAAAATAAGATTTGCTTCATCTCCTACAGAAAGAGACGCCGCATCTTTTTGGCTTACTGGTAATGTAATCGGAATACTCCAAATTGAACCGTCTGCTAATCGAATATTTTCTACAACGGATTTATAATCTTCTTCGTTCAAAAATCCTTTGATTGGGTCATACCCTCCAATTCCAATCAATTCTAAATCACTTAAAGCAATCGCATCTAATAAAATTTCTTTTGTCATGTTCATTCTCCTTATCCGTGTAATCCACACTCTGTTTTTTGTTCGCCCTGCCATCTTCCTGCTCTTAAATCATCCTGCGTCCAACTTGGGATTGTGCATTTTTCACATCCAATGGAAGGATAGCCTTGATCGTGAAGTGGGTTGTATGGTAGGTCGTATTTTGATACATACTGCCATACTTCTTTCCACGTCCAGTGAATGAGCGGGCAGACTTTGACCGACTTGAATTTGTCATCTTTATTAATGAATTCTGTTTTAGCGCGCGTCGGTGATTGCTGTCTTCTTAAGCCAGAGATCCACGCAATTTTCCCTGTTAATACTTCGTTTAATGGATTCATTTTTCGAATTTGACAGCATTGATTCGGATTCGACTTCCACAATTCTTCGCCATACGACTTCGCTTGCTCCTCTAAAGATAAATGAGGTTGCTTTAATTCAATTTGTAATTGTGGATACATCTTTTCGACTTTTTCAATCGTTTCATATGTTTCTTTGAAATGAACATTCGTATCTAGAAATACGATTTTGGCATCTGCCTTAACTTTGGAAATTAAATCAATGAGTACAATGCCTTCGATTCCGAAGCTACACGCATAGACAATTTCTTCTCCATATTCTTCATACGCCCATGTTAATGCACGCAATGCGCCATGTACTTGATCGTCTAATGGAATCGTTGGTACATCCGAAAAATTATCAAAAGTGAGCATCTTTTCCCCTCCTTGTAAACAAAAAGGCGACTCAATACATCTGTTAAGATGCACTGAATCGCCTCCAGTTGTCTGGTTAGCAAAATCTTTACGAAAGTATATCATGGAATTCCGATAAAGAAAATAGGTATTATGGAAATTCTTAGTTGACTTATCGGAAATAACTGTTTATCGTATAACTATTCAAACAAGCTGATCAGACAACTGAAGGCCACATGACGAAAATATTTCGTCTGTGGTCTTTTCTGTCGTTAGGGGGATGTCATGTTCAAAAAATCGTTCATTGTATGTAGTTCATTATTACTTTTGGCGGGCTGTTCTTCATCAAAAAATTCCGCCGAAGAAGTGCAATTATTAAATGTATCCTATGATCCTACTCGGGAATTGTATGAAGATATTAACCAATCTTTTTCTCATAAATGGTATGAGGAAACCGGTCAAAAAGTGAAAATCCAACAATCGCATGGCGGTTCAGGCAAGCAAGGTCGTGCCATTATTGATGGCATCCGAGCAGATGTTGCAACATTAGCACTCGCATATGATATTGATGAAATTTCGAAGCATCGGTCACTCATTCCGAAAGATTGGCAATCCAAAAAGGCAAATCACTCTGCACCATACACATCCACCATTGTTTTCTTAGTTCGCAAAGGCAATCCGAAGAAAATTATAGACTGGTCCGATCTCATTCGCTCAGATGTATCTGTCATTACGCCCAATCCAAAAACGTCTGGTGGTGCTAGATGGAATTATTTAGCTGCGCTTTCCTATGCTAAAGAGCAGCATCTCGATGAATTTGATTTTATGAAAAAACTTTATAAAAATGTCGAAATTTTAGATTCTGGTGCTAGAGGTTCTACAACTACTTTTGCCGAGCGAGAAATTGGGGATGTTTTAATCACTTGGGAAAATGAAGCTTATTTAACATTGGAAGAAATGCGTGATAAAGGTTTCGAAATCATTACACCGAGCATTAGCATTTTAGCAGAACCTCCTGTCACAGTTATTCAAAAAAATAGCGAAAAACGTGGCACTACAAAAGTCGCAAATGCCTATTTAGACTTCCTTTATACGATGGAAGGACAAAATATCATTGCCGAAAATCATTACCGACCACGAAATAAGGAAATTCTAAAAAGCTATCGCTCACAGTTCCCTCAACTTCATTTAAAAACGATTGACGATTTCGGTGGATGGCAAAAGGCACAGGAAGCTTATTTTGCTGATCAAGCACAGTTCGACCAACTTTATGAGCAAGGAGGTAAACCTTAATGCAAAAAACGAGCGTTTTCAAAAAACAAAAACCTTTTCGACTACCCGGTTTTTCATTTACTTTAGGTTTTTCAATCTTTTATATTTCACTTCTCATCCTACTACCGCTTTCTATGCTGTTATTAAATGTTACACAATTAAGCCTGAGCGAATTTTGGCAAATCATTTCAGATCCTCGTGCGATTTCATCGTACAAATTGACGATTGGTAGCGCATTAATCGCCGCATTGATCAATGTCATTTTCGGCACATTAATTGCATGGGTTCTCGTACGCTATGATTTCCCGGGAAAATCAATTATGGACGGTATTGTTGATCTACCATTCGCCTTACCTACTGCAGTTGCAGGCATTACGCTTTCAAGTATTTATGCACAAAACGGTTGGATTGGTCAGTTTTTCGATTTCAAAATCGCATTTACTCCAATCGGCATTATGATTGCGCTCACATTCATCGGACTTCCTTTCGTAGTGCGTACATTACAGCCTGTGCTTGAAAGTTTTAAAAAGGAAGAAGAAGAAGCATCCGCAAGTCTTGGTGCTACACGCTTCCAAACGATTTATCGCGTCATTTTACCAACTTGTATTCCAGCCATTTTAACAGGCTTTACTTTAGCTTTTGCGCGAGCTTTAGGCGAATACGGCTCAGTTGTTTTCATCGCTGGAAATATGCCCTTCAAAACCGAAATTACACCGTTACTCATCATGACGAAATTGGAACAATATGATTATATCGGTGCTACTGCCATCGCCTTTGTCATGCTCGTTTTTTCATTCGTTTTTCTATTTTCTATGAATTGCATTCAATGGCTTCTTCAAAGAAAAAAACTTCAAGGAGGGAGAGCTTAATTGAAGAATTTCAAAAAACCGACGGAAGAATCTAAGGCGGTTCAATATGTATTAATTGGGACGAGTGTTTTATTTCTCAGTTTATTTTTATTGCTGCCACTCGCCATCATTTTCACGACTGCTTTTCAAAAAGGTCTTGATACGTACTGGGCATCCATCTCAAATAGTGAAGCACTTGCTGCCATTAAATTAACATTGATTGTTGTGGCGATTGTCGTGCCATTAAACACGCTTTTCGGCATCATTAGTGCTTGGCTCATATCAAAATACTCATTCAAAGGGAAGAATCTATTACTCACATTAATTGATTTACCATTTGCTGTATCACCTGTTATTTCCGGATTAATCTTCGTCCTTCTATTTGGAGCGCAAGGGTTATTCGGTACATATTTACTCGAACATGATGTTTATATTATTTTTGCATTACCTGGTATTGTTCTCGCGACTCTTTTTGTCACTGTTCCCTTCGTTGCTAGAGAATTAATTCCACTCATGCAAGCACAAGGTCAATCGGAAGAAGAAGCCTCACATTCATTAGGCGCAAGCGGTTTGCAAACTTTCATTCACATCACACTTCCAAAAATAAAATGGGGGTTATTATATGGTGTAATTCTATGTAACGCTCGGGTGATCGGAGAATTCGGTGCAGTATCCGTCGTTTCAGGCCATATTCGAGGATTGACGAACACCATGCCACTCCATATTGAAGTACTTTATAACGAATATCAATTTACAGCTGCATTTGCAGTTGCTTCACTCATGACGATTTTAGCTTTATTCACAATCATCATTAAAAATCTAATTCAATGGCGGACAAAGGAGACGACTTTATGAGCATTCAACTTTCAAAAGTAGAGAAGCATTTTGGTAATTATCACGCTTTACGCGACATTTCACTGGCGGTCGAAGCAGGTGAACTAATTGCTTTACTCGGCCCTTCTGGTTCTGGTAAGACAAGTTTACTTCGAATTATCGCTGGTTTAGAATCACTCGATTCTGGTGAAATACTTTTCGATGATACGAATGTTTTAACATTAAGCGCAAAGCAACGGAATATCGGATTTGTATTCCAACACTACGCCCTTTTTAATCATATGACTGTTGCAGAAAACATCGCATATGGCTTAAAAGTACGCACTAGAAAAAATCGTCCTTCAAAACAACAAATTGAGGAAAAAGTTGCGGAACTGCTACAACTTGTAAAGCTAGACCATCTCGCGACAAGATATCCGACACAACTTTCTGGAGGACAGCGCCAACGAGTTGCACTTGCACGAGCATTAGCTGTTGAACCGAAAGTTTTATTACTTGATGAGCCCTTTGGAGCGCTCGACGCAAAAGTGCGGAAAGATTTAAGAAGATGGCTACGCAATTTGCATAATGATTTTCCAATCACTTCTATTTTCGTCACGCATGATCAAGAAGAAGCACTCGATGTCGCTGATCGAATTGTCATTATGAATGAAGGGAAAATCGAACAAATCGGAACACCTACAGAAGTTTATGAACATCCGGCATCTCCATTCGTCTATAATTTCCTGGGAAATGTTAATTTATTTAAAGGTCGATTGCATCAAGGAACACTTCAAAATGGCGATTTCTCACTTCAATTACCTGGTTATGAAGAAGTACAAATTGAGGAAACAGTCGGCTATACTCGCCCACATGACTTACTCATCTCCAAGCAAAAAATACCGGATACTGTAACTGCACTTGTCACACATATACATCCGATTGGTGCTGTCGTCCATTTGGAATTAAATCGTATTGATACGAATGAGTTTTTAGAAGTTGAAATACCACAGGAATATTTCCGAAATCTCGAAATTACAAAAGGTGAAACCGTCTATATTAAGCCAAAACAGATGAAGGTTTTCGTTGAAGATTACGTAATATAAAAAAAAGCAGTCACACAAATTAACGCTTTGTGTTGACTGCTTTTTCAATAATTTTATGAAAAAATAAGAATGTAATGATACTAATAAGAAAATAGTAAATACCCATTACCGCTAATTTGTCGGAAAATACGGGCCAAAATGGTTCTCCACGCATGAATATGCCAATGCTCGTTGTAATTACTAAATTTAGTACAGGTAGAAATATAAAAAGAACAAAAAATAATTTCTTCACCTTATTCTCCTTTAAAATACAACTTTATTTTTCCCAGTTTTTTTACTAATGTATAGATTTTGATCCGCTGCATCAATTAGTTCATTAACCGTTGCAAATGAAGTCCACTCATCCATCGTAGCGACGCCAATGCTTACTGTAATGCCACCGTAATTCTGTTCTTTCTCAGAGATTTCCTCTTTTTCGATGAACATTTGAATAGCTGATGCTAATTGAACTGCTTTTTCTTTTGGTGTATCTTGTGAACTACTCGCCACTTAGCTAAACCTTGCGGTTCTTCACGCTTGAAGTGGGAGCTTCTTGGGAATAGAGCGTACTTGCAAGTGTATTTCTTTACTTGCAGCGGTTTCTCTTATTTGACCGAGC
>NZ_QFVS01000024.1 GCF_003143955.1 Kurthia zopfii
AAGCTAAAAGAAAAAGGCGATAAGACCTTTATATCAGTTTTCGAGTTACCAACGGTAACCCTCAAACTGAACGGTATTCATCCCCCACTTATAGAAGATGGGGGAATTCTACCGAACAGATGTTAAATTCCCCACCGTTTAATTCATAATTAATCGCAAAATACTGGTTTTCAAACTGCGCATACAACGTAATATTCTGTTCAGGCATAACTAGTAATTCATTCGGTAAATAAGCTACGCCGCTCCCATCTTTCTTCGTATTCCACGTAATCACTTTAGCGTTTGAAGTTGGCGAACTTGCCGGAATATTTAGTGTCGCATATGGTGAATATGTTTCCTCCGATGTAGTTCCTTCAGTATCAAACAACACTTTGAATTTTTTTGCCTTCATGTTTTTATATTGACCATTGCTTTGATCTGTCATATCATAAAGTGGTTTTTCTTTATTAATGTATCGGTCATATGCAATTAATCCGTATAGAGATTGATCTGTTCCCATAGCATTGACACCGGTACCAGAACCACCACCTCCATCATAGCCAGAAGTAACATGTTTAAATCCTGATACTTCAGGAGAAGAACCCGAACGCTCCGCAAAGAATGTATATAATGCATCCATCATATTATCAGTATAAACACCGTCATTCACTCCACCTTTTTGATTGAAGTGAGCTTGATCATTAATTGTCGGTAGATTGATTACTTTTGCTTTTGGATCCATATTCATTGCAGTTAAGGCAACAATTACTTGTGTTGTACTTTCAGCATTAATATTCCCGAATGCTTTGTACGCTCCGCCATCAGCTTGGATTTCTGATAAAACTTTAATGGCTCTTTCAACTGCTTTTTTAAAATCTTCATAAGATGTATTAATATCTTTTTTCGGATATTTTGACGCATCCACATAGTATGGTGCTAATGATTGTAGTGCCATACCTGTAATATCTGGATCAGGAACTTTACCGAATAAAGCCCATCCACCTTTTTTATTCGTTTTATCCGTTATTTCTAATTTCATAATATAATCGATCATCTTACCAACCGTATTTATGTCACCTTCCACAAACTTAGAAGGTGTTTCAGGAAATTCGTACCCACCCGTATTCAACGCGATGATTTCCCAAATCGGTCCATTAATCCCTTGTCGATAAGAGAACTTATGTGATTGTGCAAGACGATCCACAAAGTCATAGCCGGCGATATCTGTAATCGGAAAACCTAATGAAGTCATCGATAATGTAAGACGTGACCACTCAGTTGACTTATTTCGATCTAAATTTCCATCTATGTCCTTTACATATGTATCAATTCGACTTTTATAATCTGTAAAATAATTTTCTGGAATGTAATTAATATAATCTGCCCCTGTGTACATCCCTCTTAGTAAATCCATTACTGACCATTCTCCAAATGTCGACCCCATCTCAGGTTTCTTTACAGTTTCTAAAATATACCTTGACGCTGCGTTTATATAGAAACGCTGATTTGGTTTTTCATCATTCCAAAAGCGCAGATTTATATCTTTATACTCTGCATTTGGATCGAATGCTTTTGCTTCAGCTTCAAATTGAGCAAATGGTAAAATAATTGAAAGCGCTACCATAAGCGATAAGAACCATACTCCTAATTTTTTCATTTTCATTTCTCCCCTTCTCCCATTTTCCCCCTTGGAAAATAAAAAATACCAATCCTAAATAGATTGGTATGAACAATTCATTATTTTCATAATAAAAAGAACACATAACCTCAATCCAAGAAGGCATGATCATCGACTAATATAGGCAAGTTTCCTGGCTATAGATTTTTGCGATTATTCTACCTTCCCAGTTTCCCAGTGGTATTAAAAAATAATCAAATCATATTACAGTGGCTGGACCGCTTAGGATTTTCACCTAATTCCTTTTACGCCGCTCTCGCAGCACCTCTATTAACTATTCAATTGTCGTGTATTGATCTTATTAAAGTATAAAAAACAAATTAATGACAAACAATACATTTTGATTAGATTGATTACTAAGGACTAATTAACTTTTTTAACCATTTAACATGATTGCGGCATGAAAGAAAGAATTAACGCTTAAAGTAGGACATTAGAACATTTTAAAATTTTCAAATAATTCTTAATGTAATGACTATTATTAATGAATACGGTTACTATTTACCTAATTGTAAAATAAAAAACAAGGTTCTGATCACTCTTAGTGAGTAATAGACCTTGTGTGTTTTTTTATTTTTCTAATTCCTGCTGTTGTAATTCTTGCATATATTGTTTTATTTCTTTGATTCCTTCTAATGAATCGACGAGAATTTCAGGTGAGATGACCGTGATCATACGTTCATCTAAATTTGCCACTGCAGTAAAATATTTTGTCTTACTGTAGCTCATTAATCCGATATCTTGAAGATTACTCATCGGAATATCTAGGATTTCTTTCGCTTCCATCACTTTCAATGCAAAGCTAAATCCTTCAATTTGAATCATTAGCAACTTACATTCCATTCCAACAGCTTTTTGACTATATAAAATTTGTTCAAAATCAAGAATCGGCAGTAATTTCCCACGATTTCTAGTAATGCCTTCCACGAATATAGGTAAATGTGGAATACGATTTGTATCCTCTACTTTTTCAATTGAAATAATATAATCTACAGAAATAGCATATTCCTCTTTACCACAACGAAATACAATTACTTTTGTGTTAGACATTCAAAAATCCCCCTTGTAGTAAGTCTTTATACTTTATTCATCTTACTATAAATCATTACTTTTGTCCTTATTTATAAACATTTTTTTCATTATAATTAGAAAAAAGACCAACTCAATTTTGCATTGAATTGGCCTTTTTATTCTATTTATGCTTTTTTAGTTGCAGAAACTTTCACTACTTCAACTAGTAAATCAGCTAATTTCTCTAATTCTACAACTGGAATACATTCTTTCGTCGTATGAATATTTTCATAACCAACTGCTAAGTTTACTGTTGGAATGCCAAATCCTGCAATGACATTGGCATCACTACCGCCACCAGATTGCATGATTTTCGCTTCACGACCAATATTTACTGCAGCTTCTTTAGCTACTTGAACAACTAAATCTTCTTCAGCAAAATGGAATCCAGGATACATACGTTTCACATCAACTTCTGCTTCTCCGCCCATTTCTGCAGCCGCTTCTTCAAATACCGCTTTCATATGGTTTTCTTGGACAGCAAGCTTTTCTTCATTTAATGAACGACATTCAGCAAGAACATAAGCTTCATCACAAACGATATTCGTCGCTTTACCGCCTTCAAAACGACCAATATTTGCTGTTGTTTCAGCATCTAAACGTCCTAATTTCATTTTTGCAATTGCTTTTGCAGCGATTGTAATAGCTGAAATTCCTTTTTCAGGTTCTACACCAGCGTGAGCTGTTTTACCACGTAAAGTCGCTTCAATTTTCGTTTGGAATGGTGCAGCTGTAACGATGCCGCCAACTTTCCCATCTGAATCTACAGCAAAACCATATTTAGCCGTAACTAATGCTGGATCTAATTCTTTCGCACCAGCTAAACCTGATTCTTCTCCTGCTGTAATAATATACTCAATCGTACCATGTTCGATCTTTTCTTCTTTAATTCTTTTACCTAATTCTAAAAGTGCCGCAATACCTGCTTTATCATCTGCACCTAAAATTGTCGTACCATCTGAATAGATATAACCATCTTCTTTAATGATTGGTTTAATACCAACGCCTGGTACTACTGTATCCATATGAGTCGTGAAGTAAATTGTATCAGCATCCACATTACCTGGTAATGTAGCGATAATATTACCTGATGCATGGCCATTACGCGTATGTGCATCATCTACGAAAACATTGAATCCTAATGC
Source organism: Kurthia zopfii (assembly GCF_003143955.1). GTDB lineage: Bacteria > Bacillota > Bacilli > Bacillales_A > Planococcaceae > Kurthia > Kurthia zopfii. The sequence continues at coordinate 3,874 of NZ_QFVS01000024.1, forward strand.
TTTCAGCTTCTCTTGTAATACAGGTGAAATTTTTTCCTCATGGAAGGTTTCTGAATCAATTTGAACTAATTCTAAAAATTCTGTAACTACGCGACTTGTCATGTAAATGTCCCCTTTATTATATAAATATATTTCCATTTTAACACAATAGGCTTTTTATTACTTAATTGCCGGCTAATAATTGATGTTCATAGTACGCTCTTTTAATGAGTATTTCAAGCTCTTTTACAAATTCTAAATCTTGCGCCATCACTTTTTTTCTCTCGACTAGTTCATTTAAACAATTGCGAACCTTTGGACTGTCAAAAGCATCATCAATTCCTTTTTCAAAATAATAACTAGCGAAGAATAGTGAAAGCACGCGTTGATTTTGTAAATGTACTTCCTTAGACTGCGAATAAAGTCGTTCATTTTCATTTAGTAAATACTGTTCCAATACGCGTACCGTCTTTATACTTTCGATTTGAGTCGATAAATCATATTGCAAAGCTTGAAGAATTACCTCTTGCAGTCGCTGTATTCGGATGTATTGCAATACTCGAATAATTTCAACATGCTTAATAGGATAGTAAAACAGCGCTTTTACAGGCATTAAATCCGGTGTGGACATAAGTGTTTCATTTTGTTCTAATAAGCGGTAAATACGATCAAACTCACTAAAATCCCGATGTTCTAAATCATAAAAAAGATCCAGTACATCGCGATAGATTTCATTTCCTAAAATAACAAATTCCGATTCAATTGGCGTATAGTAATCCGAGTATTCGAACTGGGGAATCATGGTGATCAAACGCCTCATAAAACGATTCGCATGAACTTCAATTTGATCTTCATGGAAGTAGAATGCTTTAGGATTTTCAATTACGAGTTGTTCAATCTCTTGATAGGAATTTTCAACACCTGCCACGATTTGCTCACTTATATTTTGAGCGACTTTCGAAAAGACAAATTCTAATTGCGATCCTTCAAATGGAAACTCTGGATTATGCCAATTTTTATAATAAAACAGGACGACCGTTTGATAAAATTCAAAAGGTGTTCCAACATATGTACCTGTGAATGTCCGGAAATAATCAATCGCCTCTTCATTTTTCTTCAATAATGATACAGGAATCATCGATGGCAATTCATTGAAAAAGTGACACATTTCAACGACATCAATCGGTAAACTTTCTTTTTGAATATCGATATATTCGCGCTCTGTCGCCACCGCTTTCGTTAATTCATGGATCTCATCAATTTCTTCAACTTCTTGTATAACTTCTTCTGGTGATGATTCTTCAGTAATTTTTTTCTTTTTCCAAAACATACTTCAATCACCTCTTAAAATATTGTTCCCACTCATTTTGTGGGACTAATCCTCCACCTGTAAGCCATAGAATATTTGTATTACTCATCGTCTCACCGTGGTCGATTCCTATTAATGTTGCTGCTGCAGAAGGTTCAATCATAATTGCCTCATTCGAATGGAAACAATCCATAAATTGAATAAGTTGATCATCTGTTACAGTAAATATGCCATCTAAAAGTGACATCATCATTTCTCCAACAAATTTTGAGGGTGTGCCGACTGCTAATCCATCTGCAATTGTCAAATTCGTTAATCCAATTTCCTGAACCGAAATTTGATGATGTTTGCCCGTTACCATACCTAGGAGCATGCATGGTGATTGTACTGGCTCAATGAAATAACATTTAACCGCATCTCCAAAAATCGTTTTTAAGCCAAAAACAACGCCGCCAGGACCTCCACCTACTCCGCATGGTAAATAGACAGAAATCGGCTTCTGTTCACTGTACTGTACCCCGTATTGGCTTAATTGATCTTCTAAACGCCTCGCCGCTACAGCATAGCCCGCAAATAAATCCATAGAATTTTCATCATCTATAAAATGCGCATTTTTATTCTCGCTAGCTTCTTGTCTGCCTCTTTCAACCGCTTTACTATAATCGCCTGCATGTTCGACAACTGTCACACCATTTTCTCTCAACTGATCTTTTTTCCACTGCTTCGCGTCATTCGACATATGTACTGTCACACTAAATCCTAGAATAGCACTCATCATACCGATACTTAATCCTAGATTCCCAGTCGAACCAACGATTATTTCATAGTTTGAAAATAGTTCTTTGAATTGCTTATTTGCAAATTGAGCATAATCCTTAGTTGGATCAATCATCGTATTTTCCATCGCAACTTGTTCTGCGAATTTAAGCACTTCGTAAATTCCACCGCGCGCTTTTATTGAACCAGCAATCGGTAGACGATCATCTCGCTTCAAAAAGATTTGCTCATTCGTTCGTGCATATTGTTTTTCGAGGTTTTTTGCATGGAATAAATCTGATTCAATTAAACCATTCTTCGATTCAGTTTCAGGTCGGACTTTTAGAAAAAAAGATGCGAATCGCTGAAGTCTTTGAGCAGCTTCATCAATTTCATTAATTGAGATCGGTAAATCCTTTATTTCTGCCCAACTTTTCTTTGCATCATTTTGCCAAAAGACAGGTTCTGCTTTCTTCATTTTTCCCAAAATTCCCATTGTAAAAACCCCCTCATCTCACATTATTATACTATGAACTGCCTCTACAGCAAAATCTCATCTATATAAAAAAACCAAAGTTCAAAAAGCGAACTTTGGTTCCATTTATTAAAGTGGAATATTTCCGTGTTTTTTCTTCGGTCGATCCTCTTGCTTATTGCGTAGCATTTCTAATGATTGGATTAGTTTAAGACGCGTTTCTCTCGGATCAATAATATCATCCACTAAGCCATGAGATGCCGCAACATATGGATTTGCGAATTTCTCTTTATATTCTTCAATCTTTTGTGCGCGAGTTGCTTCAGGATCATCAGACTTAGCGATCTCACCTGCATGAATAATATTCGCCGCTCCAGCTGCTCCCATTACTGCGATTTCAGCGTTTGGCCAAGCGTAAACCATATCAGCACCAATTGATTTAGAATTTAGTGCCACATATGCGCCGCCGTATGCTTTACGTAAAATAACAGTGATTTTAGGAACTGTTGCTTCTGAATAAGCAAATAAGATTTTCGCACCATGACGAATAATTCCGCCATGTTCTTGTTTTACGCCTGGGAAGAAACCAGTTACGTCTTCAAATGTAATAACCGGAACATTGAATGAATCACAAGTACGGACGAAGCGAGCTAGTTTATCAGATGAATCGATATCAAGCCCACCAGCTAATACTTTTGGTTGGTTACAGACAAAACCAACTGATTCGCCTTTAATACGTGCAAATCCAACTACGATATTTTTAGCAAAGTCTTTTTGAACTTCCATAAAAGTACCTGGGTCAGCAACTTGCTCCACTACTTTACGCACATCATAAGATTTCGTTTGATCGATTGGCACGATGTCGATTAATTCAGAACGATACTCATCTTTTTCGTTAAATTCGACCATTGGTGCTTTTTCAGTATTATTTTGTGGTAAATAACTTAATAATTGTTTGATTTGATCGATTGCTTCTTCTTCGCTTGGTGCGCGGAAATGAGCATTACCAGCAATTGCATTATGCACTTTCGCTCCACCAAGACCTTCAGCAGAGATTTTCTCACCTGTTACTGTTTCAATAACTTTTGGTCCAGTAATGAACATTTGCGAAGTTTTCTCAACCATCAAAATGAAGTCTGTAATAGCTGGTGAATAAACCGCTCCACCTGCACAAGGCCCCATAATTACAGAAATTTGTGGAATTACGCCTGAATAAATTGAGTTACGGTAGAAAATCTCACCGTAGCCATCAAGTGAAAGTACACCTTCTTGAATTCGAGCGCCACCAGAATCATTAATACCAATGAATGGAGCGCCAGTTTTTGCTGCTAAATCCATTACATTGGCAATTTTCATAGCATGCATTTCGCCAAGTGCGCCACCAAATACGGTGAAATCTTGAGAGAATAAATAAACAGGACGACCATTTACTTTTCCGTATCCTGTTACGACACCATCGCCAGGGCCTTCTTTTGAAGCCATGCCGAAGTCTACTGTTCTATGTTTTACGAAAGGATTAACTTCTACGAAAGTACCTTCATCTAATAAAAGTTCAATACGTTCACGTGCAGTTAACTTTCCTTTTTCATGTTGTTTTTCAATTCTTGCGTCACCGCCACCAAGCTCGATTTCGCGCTTTTTATCAAATAATTCATTGATTTTATCGTACATATCCATAATAACGACTCCCCTTTTAAATTAAGATCGATCCACTAATTCATAAAGCACTCCGAAAGATGATTTCGGATGGACAAACGCAACTTTTGCTCCGCCTGCACCTGGTTTTGGCTGATCAGATAATAGACGCGCCCCTTCACTTGCCATGCGTTCCATTTCTGCTTCAATTCCAATAACATTTAGAGCAATATGGTGAATTCCTTCTCCACGCTTCTCAATATGTTTATAAATAGCGCTTTCTTCTGAAAGTGGTTCGAGCAGTTCAATATGTGTGTTTCCACCATCTAAAAAAGCAACACGTACTTGTTCAGATTGAACTTCCTCTACATTTAAAAGTTTCATACCTAGCACATTAGTATAATATGTAATTCGCGCGTCAAGATCCTTAACTGCGATTCCAATGTGATCAACATTCTCCACGAGTCCCCAACTCCTTTTTGTTGTATAACACAATTGTAACTGATTTTTTCAGAAAACTCTACAAGAATAACGTTTTTTTTCGTATGCAAGCGATTACTTTTCTGAACAATCTGCATTATCTAATTTTATACAAAAATCTGTGTTTTTCAATTAAATACGTTACTACGAGCAAATCCATGCTAAAAATCACTATAATGACGTTTTTTTATTTTACATATTTCTAAAATCATTGTATTTTTCGAAAATTTCATTTTAAAAATAATTTCTGTTGTTTAACTGTGTTATATATTACAGTTCACATTGATGATCAGGAAGTTTTCTATTTTAAGAATATCTTTGCTCGAAACTGTAAAATTTGTTAAAATGAAATTACTTTGTTACAAAGGAGCGAATTAGCGTGGGGAACAAAAAAACACAGAAAATAATCGTTATGATTATGGTTGCCGTAATGGTAATCTCTACACTTATGTTTGGCTTAGCTTTAATCGTATAAATATATTTAAATAATTTTGAAACTATTTCATTTTTAAATCGTAATACTATGTATACAATCCTAAAGGGGAAATGAAAAATTGATTAATTGAATGAAAGCTTTACTTATTTTATGTTACTCTGTCGTAATTGGAGATGCTTATATGCAAACATTTATGCATATTGATAAAACGCCTCCTCAATTACAGTTAGCACAGACTTCTTCTTTTGCCATCGACTATGCGCGGTAGCAAAGCTCAGTCGAAGAAAACATCTAAAAAGCTTACTGTTTTCAATTGGTTACAGCAAGTTGAGCGTTGGAAGATCCAATCAGTTTTCTTTTCTAAGAAACTATTCTCAACTTCTATTCCGAAATTATTGCTTAATTGAACAACTGAGCGAAACCTCTCTTAACGACAAGGTTTCACAGTAACGTAAAAAGTCGAACTACATTAATCTGTAGTTCGACTTTTTTATATTTATTTTTGAATAACCTTACCTTTTTTAATATCTAAACCTTCGAAACCTTGTTTTACAGCGAAATATTGATCAATTTCTTCTATGAATGTATACAGAGCTGACATCGCCAAAAATTCTTCATGCGTTTTTGGCAGCGGCATTTCTTCAAACTCATCTCGAACCTTTCTTAATTTCTTACGATTTTCCACAACTGTATTGCCTGAATGGACGTTTTCGGAAAGCTCGCCGATAAAGTCCGCCACAATTGTAGAATGTTCTACAGAAGCAGGTAAACTCGTAATTTTTGGTAACACACGCTCAATGATCTCCAATTGCTTCTGCCTAATATCGAAATAACGATAATAGAGATCTTCTTTACGTGCGAGATGGTTTTCAATATCCATATAAGCAAGTGATTTACCTTTTTCAACATGTTCATTTGCGATGATTAATTCCTTACCATCCCAAGATGTATCCCCTGTTCGAAGATATCTCTCTATTTCATGAAAAATGGTACTATAAGCATCTTCAATTGCTATTCGGTGTTTATTCAAACCTTTACTAATGTCTGGCATATAGAAATTCACAAGGAAACCTACACCAAATCCGACTAGCATTATAAGTAATTCATTCAATAATAAATCGAATGTGAAGTTTGCTGAATCGAAAATATGTAACAAAATGACGACGCTTGATACAAATCCTGGTGTTATTTTGAACATCACAAGAAATGGAATAAATATTAGCACGAGTAACCCTAATGATGCGACATTATATCCGCCGATTGAAAAGAATAGATACGATAGTAGCATGACAAGAAATGATGCGAAAACCCTCGTATAAATTGCGTGAATAGATTTACGTTTCGTTGTTTGAATGCAAAGTATGGTTAGTATCCCAGCAGAAGTATAGTACTCTAACTGTAGAAGTGATGCTAGCCCAATCGAAATCGCAATACCAATTGCTGTTTTTAAAGTACGGTATCCAATTGAAAACTTTTTAAGTTGCATACTCCGCCTCCTCTTACATATAGATTACCATAGTTTTTACTATGTAAACGCTCGGATTTCTAAGTTTACACGCTCTTAACAAAAAAAATCAGTAGCTTTAAATTGCAGCTACTGATCAAACACTTTAAACTTCTTCACAATATTCTTCAAATTGTGATTGAATATTTGTGATTACTGACATTGGCTCATGTCCTTCAATTTCATGACGAGGTACTTCTGCTACAGCTTGGCCATCTTTCATTAATACGAATGATGGAGATGACGGAATGTGATCTTCACCGAAGAACATTCTAGCCATTGCAGTTGCTTCTTTATCTTGACCAGCAAAAACAGTCACAAAATGATCTGGACGTTTAGGATAGTTGATTGAATGTACTGCTGCTGGGCGAGCGATTCCGCCTGCACAACCACATACAGAGTTCACCATGAATAAAGTAGTACCTTCACGTTTTACAGCTGCTTCAACTTCTTCAGCTGTTCTTAATTCTTCATAACCATTGCCCGAAAGTTCGCCACGAGCTTGGCTTAACATATCTTGATAAAATAAATCGTAATCGTTCATTTTAATAATCTCCCTTCAAATACATTATCTACTATACAATACTTTGAAATGAAATCAAAGCTTGTGAATCGCATATTTCACATAAAGTAATATTGCAAATGATATGGAGGGGAAACGAGAAAATAAATACTGAATAATTTATCAGAATTATTTTACGAATCAGCCATTATCCTATATACTTTAGTTGTAACATAATAATTCAATATGTAGGGAGGATTCCAGCAAATGCAAATTAGAACTCAAGAAGTAAAGGATTTTACCATCTCAGGATTGAAGATTCATGAATGTAAAACAGACGATATTTCAGAACAATGGGAAGAACTTGCAGAGGTGCTGGAAGATTACGACGTACAGCATGATGTATTATACGGCGTATTTGTGAATTTAACAGAGGATGGTATTGAATACTTAGCGGGCATTAAAGATGATTACATGCCTAAAGAAGTACCAACTGAAAGCACAAAAATTGCTGCAGGTCGTTATTTAATCGGTAAGATTGATTCTATTCAAGAAATTGACGAAGCATTCAGATCATTGAGTAGTAATCAAGATTATACACATCGCCCTGGCATTAGTTTTGAAAAGTACAAAGGTAAAGATTTATCAAATATTGAAGTATGGGTTCCAATTGAATAGTATTTATCGTGAGAAATCGTGTGAACGCACGGTTTCTCTTTTTGTTAACCTTTTCTTTTCCTTATATAGACTAGAGAGTTGTACTAATTGAAAGGAATGAATAAAAAAGCGTTAGCTAACTAGTAGCCAACGCCTCTTTATGATTTATTATTTAAAAAGTTGTTCGATTCCTTGTGCAACGGTTAGCTCGCCTTTTAAAATCTCTTTTTCGAGCGCAGCTACAGTTTCTTTCTTGCCAGGTGTACCGTAGAAGTCATCTACTAATTGATCTAAAATCATCGCCTTAAACCAATCTGTCGTTTGATCATTGCGACGTGTATTCCAACCCCCGTTTTCTAATCCTTGTAATCTAAATTCTTCAATTGTCGTCCAAATTTTATCCAGGCCCTTACGCTCATAAGATGAAGCGGACATTGCCTTAGTCGTCCATTTTGGCGTTGCAGGCTGCAATAAATGAATCATTTGCTTATACTCTGCGACTGTTTTCTTCGCATTTCGAACATTATCTCCATCTGCTTTATGCACGACGATGGTATCCGCCAATTCCATAATACCTTTTTTCATTCCTTGAAGTTCATCACCAGCACCCGTTAGTACTAGTAATAGGAAGAAATCAACCATACCTCGGACAATTGTCTCACTTTGACCGACGCCAACCGTTTCAATTAAGATGACATCGTATCCAGCAGCTTCACAAAGTAACATTGTTTCACGCGTTTTCTTATGCACGCCACCTAATGTCCCGGCAGATGGCGATGGTCGGATAAATGCTTTCGGTTCACGCGACAATTCTTCCATGCGCGTTTTATCCCCTAAAATACTGCCACCTGTAATGGAAGAACTTGGGTCGATTGCTAGAACAGCTACCCGATGACCAGCATCAATTAACATTTTTCCAAAAGTTTCGATAAAAGTACTCTTACCTGCTCCTGGGACCCCAGTAATACCGATTCTTATTGATTTACCAGTATAACTTAGCAATGTTTTTAATAGTGACTGACCTTCTACTTTATCCTCGAGATTTGAACTTTCTAATAAAGTAATAGCTTTCGCTAAATGCAGTTTAGATCCAGACTTCACATCTGTAGCCAACTGTTCAATATCAACTGGCTTTCTCTTTTTTACAAATTTACGTCTTTTCATCGGCTCCATGCCATCATGTACTGCCTTAACCCCTGGTTGTACAAATAAAGCAGATTCGTGATCTGACATTAAGCTTCTTCGTATCCTAGTCTTTCGTAAATGATTTCAATCATTTTTTGAGAAGCAATCGGCAATACCGTACCAGGTCCGAAAATTGCTGCTGCTCCTGCTTCATATAAGAAATCATAATCTTGTGCTGGAATAACGCCACCTACAATTACGACAATATCTTCACGACCAAGTTTTTTCAGTTCAGCCATTAATTCTGGTACTAATGTTTTATGTCCGGCTGCTAATGAAGATACGCCTACACAGTGAACATCATTTTCTACAGCCATAATAGCCGCTTCTTCTGGCGTCATGAATAATGGCGAAATATCAACGTCAAAGCCAAAGTCTGCATATGCAGTTGCAACGACTTTCGCACCACGGTCATGACCATCTTGTCCCATTTTAGCTACTAAAATACGTGGGCGACGACCTTCATTTTCTAAAAATTCATCTGTCATTTCTTTTACTTCGCGAATTGCTTCACGATCAGAGTAGTTAGATGCGTAAACACCGCTAATTGAACGAATGATCGCTTTATGACGACCTGAGATATCTTCAATTGCATCTGAAATTTCGCCAAGTGTAGCACGAGCGCGAGCTGCATCAACTGCCACAGCTAGTAAATTCTCGCCACCATCTTGAGCCGCTTTTGTCAGACGAACTAAATGACGTTGAACTTCCGCATCATCACGATCGTCTTTCATCTTATTAATACGGTCAATTTGAGATTGGCGCACTAGCGTGTTATCGATATCTAAGATTTCAATTGGTTCTTCTTCTGTTAAGCGATATTTATTAACGCCGATAATCGTTTCTGATTTCGAGTCAATCTTAGCTTGGCGTTTCGCAGCTGCTTCTTCCACTTTCATCTTCGGAAGGCCTGTTTCAATCGCTTTTGCCATACCACCTAATTCTTCGATTTCATTAATTAACTTCCATGCTGATTCCGTAAGTTCATCCGTTAATTTCTCAACATAATATGAACCACCCCATGGATCAATTGTTTTCGTCATCGTCGTTTCTTCTTGTAAGAATAGTTGCGTATTACGTGCGATTCGTGCTGAGAAGTCAGTCGGTAATGCGATTGCTTCATCTAATGCATTCGTATGCAACGATTGTGTATGCCCCATTGTTGCAGCATTTGCCTCAATTAGTGTACGCGTTACATTATTAAATGGATCTTGTTCTGTTAGAGACCATCCAGATGTTTGCGAGTGCGTACGTAAAGCTAATGTTTTAGGGTTTTTCGGGTTAAATGTAGACATCATTTGAGCCCAAATACGACGTGCTGCACGCATTTTTGCGATTTCCATATAATAGTTCATACCAATCGCCCAGAAGAATGATAGACGTGGAGCAAACTTATCGATATCGATGCCAGCTTTTAAACCTGTACGAACATATTCAAGTCCATCTGCAAGTGTATAAGCTAATTCAATATCATTCGTAGCGCCTGCTTCTTGAATATGGTAGCCCGAAATCGAAATCGAGTTGAATTTCGGCATGAATTTTGATGTATATTCAAAAATATCCGCAATAATTTTCATCGACATTTCTGGTGGATAAATATATGTGTTACGAACCATATATTCCTTTAAAATATCATTTTGAATTGTACCAGCTAGTTTGTCAGGTGATACACCTTGTTCTTCTGCTGTCACAATATAGAATGCTAAAATTGGTAATACAGCACCATTCATCGTCATCGAAACTGACATTTGATCCAATGGAATACCAGAGAACAGGATTGACGTATCTTCTACTGAATCGATTGCTACGCCGGCTTTACCAACATCACCTGTTACACGGGGGTGATCTGAGTCATAGCCACGGTGAGTCGCTAAATCGAATGCTACTGAAAGTCCTTTTTGCCCCATCGCTAAGTTACGGCGGTAAAAGGCATTTGATTCTTCGGCAGTAGAGAAACCTGCATATTGACGAATAGTCCAAGGTCTACCTACGTACATTGTAGGGTAAGGTCCACGTGTATTTGGCGCGATACCAGCTAAGTCATTTAAGTGTTTTAACCCTTCATTATCTACAGCTGTGTAAACCGATTTCACTTCAATATCTTCATTTGATAAAAAAGTTTGCTCATCCGCTGTAATTTGTTCATTTGTTAAAACTTCATCGATGTTCACTTGATTGAATTTTGGCATGCTCATCGTTGAACCTCCTTCATACTTGCTTGTACGCCCGTTAATTTTTCGTAAATATTGATTCCTGCAAATACATAACTATTTAATCCACGCTCAGTCCAATCAGTTTTGAACTTACCTGCAGCATCTAAAATGACAGTTGCTGGTTTTGCAGCTAGAATCGCATCAATATTTTCAGTTAAATCATCATCTGTTGCCGAAATAATAACATAATCAGCTGTCGAATTTTTCAGCGTTTGTTGAATGATAGAAATGTCAGTCGATGGCTCTGTTACTTCTGGTTCAATCCCAGCAGTAGCAAGCACACCTTTCACAAAATCAGTTCTTGGTTTCGTCGTTTTCAATTGACCAAATGGAATAATTTGAACATTCATCGGATGCTCTTTGAAAGCAATTCTTAAATTTTCAAATGGCTCTGCTAAACGATTCACAGTCACAAAATCTTCTGAAGGCACTTCTTCAGTTGGATCTGCGTAATTATTCGTTCCTACTAGTACAGTTTTACGTTTTTGAACTTTTTCAATACGTTCATTCCAAGATTTTTCTAAATCAGTGTCAATCATTGATTTCGCAGCAGTGTAACCGCCAGCTTCTTGAATTTCCAAGAAGTAAGCCCAAGCATCTTTCACTAACTCATTCGTTAATGTTTCGATGAAGTATGATCCACCTGCAGGATCGAAAACGCGCGTTACTTGAGATTCTTCTTTAATTACTAATGCTACATTTCGTGCAATACGAACTGATTGATTCGTTGGACCAGTCAAAATATTGTGAGGGTGAACGGTTACTAAATCCGCTCCACCAATTACGGCAGAAAATGCTTCGTTGCCAGCTCTTAACAAGTTTACATATACGTCTAATTTAGAAAATGAGCGTAATGAAGTTTCTGTTAAAATCTTAACCGGCTGCGGCTTTTCAATTCCATATGCTTTTGCAAACGCTTTCCATAATACTCTGAATGCACGGATTTTAGAAACCGCCATAAAGAAGTGCGTATCAACTGCGAAAGACGCGAAGAATTTTTTCTCAAAATCTTCAAAGTTTGTATCTTTTATTTGATCAGCTGCTTGTGCTAATGCAATTGCTAATTCTTGAGTAGATGTCGCGCCATTGTAATGGGCATCCACCGTGTAAGCGTTTGTATTTCGAACATTCGGAAAACCTTCGATAGTGTAATGCTCGTTTGATTGGATATAACCAATTTGATTTTTATTTTCAATATATTTAAAAACATTAAGAACCGCTGGATCCTCAACATTTATTCGGAAAGGATGATTTGATAATAGTGTACCGAGCTTTTGAAGTGCCTCATCTGTCCAATTAAAATTCACTTTTCCAATTGAAACAAATTCGTTTCCTCTTTTAATCGATTCTTCTGATTGCGCAACAAATTCTTCAATATTATTACCATATGCTGCTTGTGCGACCCCAAATGCACCTTCAGTTTTCATAGATCGAATCGTAGAAGTTTGTTCTTCTAATTTCCCATCTAATTTCTCAAAAAGAGTTTCCTTTGTATAAAGTGGTTCGAGTGTAATCCCCTCGATTGTTTTAGTCAACAGTGATTCAAAAGGTTTGCCTTTCAATGCTGATTCAGCAGCAACCTTCCAATCTTCATAGCTTGGTTTTTCGAAATTTACTTCTCTCATGTTTGTCATACGGACGCGTTGACGCTTCCCCCCTTCAATGATTCTATGTTCTATTCTACACAAGAAAAGGTGAACGGAAAAGAAAAAAAAAATCAGAAAACCATTAAAGAATGGTTTTCTGACTGTTCTTAATATACAGAAGTGCTTGAAATATTCATGTTTTCTAGCAATTCTTTGACGCGAGCGAGAAACTTACCGCAAATCAAACCATCTAAAATTCGATGATCTAATGATAAACATAAATTTACCATATCGCGTGCAGCAAACATTCCGTCGCCGATGATCACGGGTTTTTTGACAATCGATTCGACTTGTAAAATCGCTGCTTGTGGCGCATTAATGATACCCGCTGAATGAACCGAACCGAATGAACCAGTATTATTCACCGTAAATGTACCACCTGACATATCTTGAACAGATAGGCGCTTTTTACGACCTTTTTCAGCTAAGCTCGCAATTTGACTAGCAATCCCAGCAATTGAAAGTTGATCACAGTTTTGAATCACAGGTACGAATAATTCATCATCTGAAGCGACCGCAATTGACATATTGACTGCTTTCTTCTGAATGATTGAATCACCTTTCCATACAGAATTCATCATCGGATACTCTTTTAATGCTTGCGCAACTGCTTTTACGAAAAAGGCAAAATACGTTAAGTTATAGCCTTCTTGCTCTTTAAATTGATTTTTATGAGCATTTCTTAATTTCACTAAATCTGTAACATCCACTTCAATCGTCATCCACGCATGTGGGATTTGCGTCACACTATCCGTCATACGTTTTGCGATTGTTTTGCGAATTGAAGTAACTGGAATAACAACATCCCCGTTTTCTTCAGGTGTAGCTTCTTTCACCTGCGTATCTCGAATAGCTGGTTTTTCTTCATGCGTTAGTTGCGACGACATGATCCCAGATTCGACTGCGCGCATAACATCTTTACGCGTAACACGACCACCCGAACCAGTTCCTTCTATTAAATCAATATTTAAATGATACTCATCAATTAATTTCCCTACTACTGGTGAAACGCGTTTTTTAGAAGTTGCATCTGATTTAGTAGCAGATTTCACAGGTTTTTCAACAGGACTTTGAACAACCGCTTCTGTTGCGGTAGAAGTTTCTTGCGTTCCTTCATGCTCAACCACTATAGAACAAACGATTTCTCCTACAGCAACCGTTTCCCCTTCTTGAACTAAAATTTCTTGAATGGTACCTGACAATTGTGAAGGTAAGTCAGCAGTTACTTTATCCGTCGTCAATTCAGCTAATGAATCATACTGTTCAACTTGATCCCCTGGCTTTACTAACCAACGATCAATTGTACCTTCTGTAACACTTTCACCAAGTTGTGGCATTTTAATGTACTCTAACATAGTTCATCCCCCTAAAATGCTGCTAGTTTTATGATTGCTTCTTCAATTTGATCTGTTGTCACCATAAAGTCTTTTTCAAGCGCTTGTGCATATGGCATAGATGGTGCATTTGGTGCTGCAAGGCGATTAATTGGTGCATCTAAATCAAATAAACAATGCTCCGCAATAATTGCCGCAACTTCCCCAATAATACTACCTTCTAAATTATCTTCCGTTAAAAGTAACACTTTGCCCGTTACTTTTGCCGCTTCAATAATCGCTTCTTGATCAAGAGGGTAGATTGTACGTAAATCAAGTACATGTACTGAAATATCTTTTTCCTCTGCTAATTGTTCTGCAATTTTCAAAGTTTGCTCAACCATTAAACCATAAGTAATGACTGTGACATCTTCACCCTGTCTCTTGACATCAGCTTTCCCGATTGGTACAACATAGTCTTCATTCGGTACTTCACCTTTTAGCAATCTGTAAGCTTTTTTATGTTCAAAATACAATACTGGATCTGGGTCTCGAATGGCCGCTTTCAATAATCCTTTTGCATCAGCTGGATTTGATGGAATAACGATTTTCAACCCTGGTTGATTCGCAAACATCGCTTCCACAGATTGTGAGTGATATAGTCCGCCGTGAACCCCGCCGCCAAATGGAGCGCGCACTACTAAAGGACAGCTCCAATCATTGTTTGAGCGGTAACGAATTTTAGCTGCTTCAGAAACAATTTGATTGACTGCTGGCATAATGAAATCTGCGAATTGCATTTCAGCTATTGGTTTCATGCCATACATTGCAGCACCGATTGCTACACCAGCGATTGCTGATTCGGCAAGTGGTGTATCGAGTACGCGATCCGCGCCAAATTCGTCATATAATCCATCAGTCGCTCTAAATACGCCGCCTTTTTTACCGACGTCTTCTCCAAGGATAAAGACATTTTCATCTCGTTGCATCTCTTCTCTAATTGCTTCATTAATCGCTTCAATATAAGAAATTGTTCTCATCATTTATCCTCCCCTTCGGCATAGACATAGCGTAAATTATCTTCTAATGATGCATATGGGGCTTCATCCGCATATTTCGTCGCTTCATTTATTTCAATTTTAAGTTTTGCTTCCATGTCATTTTTGATTTCTTCCGTCAGCAATCCATTTTCTACTAAATATTTTTCGAAAAGAATTACGCCATCTTTCGCCTTATCATCATTCAATTCTTCATCGGTACGGTAAATACGATGATCATCATCTGATGAATGGGGTGTTAATCTATGGCAAAGCGCTTCGATCAACGCTGGTTTTCCAGAATCTCTCGCACTCTTGACCGCTAAGTATACTGCAATTGGATCTGTCCCATCTACAACTTCGCCATGCATATTATAGCTTGTTGATCGTTGCGCAACTGTAGCACTCGCAACTTGTTGATCATAATGTGTAGAAATCGCATATTGATTATTTTCAACCATTGTAATAACTGGCAGTTGATGAACACCAACGAAATTTAATCCTTCATGGAAATCTCCTTGGTTTGATGAACCTTCTCCAAGCGTTACAAAAGTGTAGAAATCTTGTTTTTTCATTTTCCCTGCTAAAGCCACTCCCGCTGCATGAACAACTTGAGTTGTCACAGGTGAAGAACCCGTAATGATTCGGTTTTTCTTTTGGCCCCAATGCGCTTGCATTTGACGACCACCAGAGTTCGGATCTTCGCCTTTTGCAAATGCATTCAACATAATATCTCTTACTGTCATGCCAGCCTCTAAAACAAGTCCTAGGTCACGATAGTATGGTGCTAGGTAATCCTTCGTTAAATCAAGTGCTAAAGCCGCTCCAATTTGTGCCGCTTCCTGTCCTTGACATGAAATTACGAAAGGTATTTTCCCTGAACGATTCAGTAACCAAAGTCGTTCATCCACTCGTCTAGCTCGTAGCATTCCATAATACATCTTTAATACGAACTCATCTGAAATTCCATGTTCTTTATGAGAAATCGTCATTTTTTCTCCCCCTAAAAATGAATTGCTCCATCTGTAATTGATAAAGCTACTTCTTGCATTACTTCGCTAACACTTGGATGCGGATGGATCGTATGTGCCACTTCCCAAGATGAAGCATCTAAAGTGAACGCTAAACTCATCTCTGCTATTAACTCTGTTACATGATCTCCGATTAAATGAACACCTACTAAATCATCCGTGTCAGCATCTACAATCATCTTTATAAATCCTTCATGCTTGCCATTGATCAACGCTTTGGCATTTGCAGTGAAAGGGAATTTCTTCACTTTAATATTTTCGTGTTTTTCTTTTGCATCTTTTTCCGTCAAACCGATATGCGCGATTTCTGGATTGCTGTAAATACAACTTGGTATCGCCGTATCATTGATTGCTGGCTTAAGACCTGCCATATGTTCGACAGCATGAATGGCTTCTTTAGACGCGACATGCGCTAATTGAATACCACCAATAACATCGCCAGCAGCGTAAATATGACTTTCCTTCGTTTGATAGTTTTTATTTACTTTAATAAATCCACCATCAAGTTGTGCATCTGTATTTTCTAGCCCAATACCATTCGTATTCGGCTGTCTACCAATGGCGATCACAACCTTATCAACTTCAAGTTGTTGATCTGTACATTTCACATGCACTTTTTGCCCAACAATTTCACACGATTCAACAGTTTGCTTAACTAAGATTTTCGTATTTTTAGCTTCAAAAGATTTAGAAAGTTCTTTTACGATATCCTGTTCCTCTGTCGGTAAAATACGCTCTCCCGCTTCTATGATCGTTACTTCCACTCCAAGGTCTTGCATAATTGAAGCCCATTCAACTCCGATGACACCACCACCTATAATCGCAATGCTCTTAGGTAGTTCCTCCATTTTCACAAGGCCATCTGAAGTCAGAATCATTTGCTCGTCAATTTCAATTGATGGAATTTGTCGTGGTTTAGATCCTGTACATACTAATAGATTTTTCGGTACGAGCATTTCATTTTCTTGATTTTCGCCAAAATCTACTGATACAGTACCAGGTAATGGTGAGAAAATTGACGGCCCTAGAATTCTTCCTGTACCTGTGAAAACATCAATCTTCCCTTTTTTCATGAGTGATTGAATGCCGCTATGAAGCTGCTCTACGACATCATTTTTTCTTGTATGCGCTTTCTTATAATCAAATTCGACATTTTCAAATGTGATGCCGAAGTCTTCAATCGATGTTAATGCATTATATTTCTCGGCACTTTTAAGTAATGCCTTAGTTGGAATGCATCCTTTATGTAAACAAGTACCACCTAATTTAGCCTGTTCCACAATCGCCACTTTCAATTTTAACTGTGATGCTCTAATTGCAGCAACATAACCAGCAGGACCCCCGCCTAAAATAACTAAGTCGTATTCTTTAGCCATTGAAATACCCCCTATAATAAGTTGTGGAAAATTATACTTCTATTTTATTTATAACATAAGCTATTAAGTAATACCGGTATTAAATGTCATTAAAACATATATGACATTTATAATGATTCCCTAATCTAAAAATAAAAACCTTTTACTTAATTGTCAGAAAATTATGTTTAAATACATATTTCTTCTATATTAAACGATTATTTTCTCGCTCAATTCGATTTTAACTAAAAATCATCTTCTTGACAATCTATAACAATTGGGTAAAATTGTCTAAGATAGTAAAAGGAGTGAGAAAATGGCTAGATTCTTGGCTTTTGTCGTATTATTAATTCCTATTTTGGCTACCGCTGGAGGGATCAAATTAATTCGAGATACATTATTTTCGAAATTAGTTTCGCCTTTTCCATTTATTTGGCTGCAACTACTAGTCGGTGTTATTTTATTCCTTGCTGGTTTTTTATTTCTCGCAGGTTTCTTACTTAATCGCGATCGAAAGCAAGGTAAGGTTTCGCCACGTTTTGCAAAAAAGTGAGCGATTAATATGCATATAGAAAAAGGAAATTGCATAAGCAATTTCCTTTTTTCTATATTTGTGCATCAGCTATTCGTTCAGGTTCATCTGTAATCCATCCAACGACTGATTCATGAGGATTCGCTAAGTATTTTTCATTGCCTACAACCCCGTAAACTCGAATTGATTTATTCGTTTCACTCGCCTTTTGTAAGTATCGATCTTTATAATAAAATCGTTTATTTACATGGAGGGTGTCCAGCCAAGGCATATCTGACAACTGTTCCCAATCAAATTTCCTCGTTGGGATAAATGCTACTTCTGCATTCGCATTCATTTTTTTAATGCTATAAAGTACATCTTCATGGAAGGATGAAAAGTGAATATTGGTTAAATTTTTCGTCTTTTTAACGATAATTTCAATATCATCTTCTTTTCCTTGAAAAGATTCTTTCAACTCAATATTCATCGGAATCCCATTAGGAACAACCCAATCAAGCAATTCTGAAAAAGTTAAAATAGGATTTGAATCCCCTTTTAACTTCATTTTTCGCAAGTCATTTAATGTCACTTCATTCGTATCAATCGATTTACCTGTTAGACTTTTTAAATTTAAATCATGTGTGACAACTGCTACGCGGTCCTTCGTTAATTGTAAATCAAATTCGATACCGGTCGCATAATGATTCATCGCATCCTTCATCGCTTCTAATGAATTTCCTCTTGCTGACTTCGCGTATCCTCGGTGAGCATAGATTGGTAATTTAGACATTCAGTTCACCATCTTCAAGTTTAAATTTGCCATTTGTTTTAGTTTTAATCATTGTCGATCGTTTTCCAATTTTAATAATTGTTCCTTCAAAAGCATCTTTTGTAACGACGATTTTTTCATCGCCAGCTTCCTTTAACTGCTTTAAATTTTGTTGTATTTCATGATTTAGTTGGAATATCGATGATTTTTTTATTTCAAATTGGAATTTCGTATCTTCAAATGATTCTTTTTGTTGTTGATTCATTTTACTAATAAACGATTCTAATTGGACGATTTTTTTCTCAAGATCGGCTACTTCTTTTTCGAGTTCTTTAATTTTTGCTGCTTTAAATTGAATTTCACCCATTTTTTCTTTTTGATCAATTGCATGAATAATCAATTCAGTTTTTCTTTCATGGCTATTGCCCGCTACTGACGTAAAAATTGCAGATTTCGCCTCGACCATACCGCCAATGATTTTCCCTTTTTGCTCATCTAATCGCACAATTCTACCACGAAGATGCGAGCCAATAGAATATGTTTCAATACAGATTTCTTCCTCTGCCTCAATATTCGCTTCGTTCGCATGGCGGACATACACATTCCCACCCGCTTTAATTTGTGTTTTTGCATGACCAAAAACACCTCCACGAATATAAACATCACCCTGTGTCGATTCGATCAATTTCGCTCCTGATACACCATCAGATGCCTCAATAGAGATATCCCCCGTTGCTCGAATAGAAAAGCCTGGCAAAACAGTCCCTTTGACCGTAATGGAGCCGTTAAACTCCACATTACCTGTTTCGACTCCAATATCAGTGCCAATATTTAAATGATTCAAAATACTAATCATGCCATTTGCATCATCTAAAACCCCACGATTTTTCGCACGAATGATGATTTTACCATTTTCTTCACTTTCGTAAACTGATGTCGGATTATATTTCAGCACGAGATCTTTACCTGCTTTTGCTGGAATTTCCTTACCCAATACATCCATACCTTTTTCACCGGAAGAACAAGGAATTTTCTCGCCAAGCCAATCATCTTTTTCAATTTCGTAAATAAAACTCATATCACTAAAATCAGCTCTGCCGTTCTCACTTATTTTAGGTTTTTTGATTGGATTTTGAAAATAGGTAATTTTTGCATCCGCACCTTCTTGCGGTTTTTTACCTTCTGCAATAATATGTTTCTTTTTTTCTAACTCGGTCCACAGCACTCGCTTCAAACCGAATTCAATACCCATTTCTTTAGCAATTCTCGTTATCTTATCATTCAATTCATCTTCACTCGTTACAGAAAGTCGCGGATCTTCATGAAATAATAAATTTGCAGACATATAATCTTTTGAAATTGAAATATCCATTTCAGGTAATAGGACACCGACTTCTACAAAATCACTCATTGGTGAATCGAAAACTTTTTTCAATTCAAGAAAACTTTTGATTTTAACTCGAGGAAAATCTTTGATTAAAGGCTCGAAGTCTTTGATCGTTACTTCTTCATTTAGTTTTTTTAAAAATACGATTTGATTTTCTGAAATGATTGCCAAATTATGATCCTTATAGATCTCCAAGATGTTCACCCTCTCTGTATTTAATCCATACAAATATTATCGTAGTATTAGGCCTTTTATTAAGTGTTTCCATTAAGAACAATCCCTATTACTTATATTAAAAACTTTAATTTCAAATTATACTAATTAACACAAACAAACATAGGTTTTTTTACCTATTTTTTCAATTGTTTTGTTGCACTATTATTACTATACCCATCGTATAAAAAAGTATAGCCTTATGCAAAAAAACTAATATTTACGCATATTTTCTTATTTTAAAAAAAGAACCGTGAATCATCACGGTTCAATAATCAATTTGAAATTATTTTTCAGCAGTTTCCAAACGAATTTTTTCGGCGACCATTGCGATGAACTCCGAATTCGTAGGTTTTTGTTTCATATGTTGTGTTGTATATCCAAATAGCTTAGAAACGGCTTCGTAATTACCACGGTCCCAAGCTAGGCCTATTGCATGACGAATCGCTCGTTCTACTCTTGAGGCAGTTGTATCACATTTTTTAGCGATTTCTGGATACAAAACCTTTGTGATTGAACTAAGTAAATCAACATCCTCATATACCATTTGGATTGCTTCCTTCATGTAGCCATAACCTTTAACATGTCCCGGTACGCCAATTTCTTTAATGATTGCCGTAATTCTGTTTTCCAGATTTGGTATGTTTTGCGTAGGGCTTAAAGCAACAAAGTCATTTTCTGTTTTCTTTTGAGCTCGGTCGTTTTTTCGTGTCGCACATTCAAGAATTTTCGATTCTAATCTTGAATATTCAAAAGGCTTAAGCATGAAATAAGCTGCACCTAAATCTGATGCTTGCTTCATTACATCTTCTTGGCCGAAAGCAGTTAGCATGATTACTTCTATTGATTTTAGACGCGCATCTTGATGAATCTCCTCAAGTACAGCTAATCCATCTAAATGAGGCATAATAATGTCTAAGATCAATACATCCGGTACATCATCCTCTAGTAAGTTTAAGCATTGCTTCCCATTTGAAGCTGTATGGATTACTTCAATCTCACTATTTCGTTGTAAATAAGTTACAAGTGACGCAACTAATTCTTTGTTATCGTCCGCAATTGCTACTTTAACTTGAGCCATTTAATTTCCTCCTATACGACCTACTTCAATGTCATTGCACATTGTATTAATTGTAACAAAATTTAATATAAAAAAAAACGGTTTTTACCATTTACTTTCAAACAATTGTTTATATTTTTCAGTTTATAAAGGATTTTTTGTATAAAATAGCATATATTAGTAATTGTTAGTAAACTTTTGATTATTATTTTTCGTAATACGAAGAAAAAAGGCAATGTATTGAAAAGTAATTAACTTTTGTTTACATTGCTTTCTCTTTTTAATTCACTTTTTGAGAATTCGCTAACTCTACTAACTCTTTCGCATGCTGGAAAGTTTTTTCTGTAACGACTTGTCCAGACATCATACGGCTAATTTCATCAATTCGGTCATCGTTAAAAAGTTCGGTAAGAGAAGTCTTCGTGCGATTATCTTCTTCTTGTTTGCGAATATAGTAATGATGATCCGCCATAGCTGCAACTTGCGGTAAATGCGAAATACAAAGTACTTGAGAATTTCTAGAAATCAACGAAATTTTATTGGCAATTGCTTGCGCTACTCGACCGCTAACGCCGGTATCAACTTCATCAAAAATAATTGAAGTAATGCCCATTGTCGAAGAAAAAATGGTTTTTAATGCAATCATTATTCTCGACAGTTCACCACCCGAAGCAATTTTAGTCAATGGTTTCGGCGGTTCTCCTATATTTGTTGAGATGTAGAAGACGACTTCATCTACACCATTCTGATCGAAATTCCCTTCAGAATACTCATTAACTTGGACGATTAATTTTGCTCGTTCCATATATAATTCTTGTAATTGCGTCATTATTTTTTCAGCTAATTGAGTCCCGTATTCTTTACGAATAACAGTCAATTTCGCTGCTTGCTCGGCTAATTTCAATTCAAATTGTTTTAGTTTTTTCTCATTTTGTTGAATATTTTCATCACTATTTTCAAGTGTTTCAAGTTCCAAACCAATTTGAGCTCTATAATCTAAAACCTCCTGTAAAGAGTGGCCGTATTTACGTTTCATATTTTGGATTAGCGCTAACCTTTGCTCCACTTCGTTTAATCTCTCTGGATCAAACTCCATTTCATCAAGGCGATTTTTTAATGTAAATGCCGCTTCTTGTAAAGAATAAAATGCTTCAGAAACAGTACTTGATAGCTCTTTAAATTGATCGTCAACATTTGCGACATCTTCTAATTCCGACATCGCCTGACCAATCCAATCAATTCCTTTAGACTCACCTAATATCGCTTCATGAGCCAATGAGCTACCTTCAAAAATCTTATGGAAATTATTTAATCTTCGTCGTTCTTCCATCAATTCAGTTTCTTCATTCGCAAGGAATTTACAACGATCAATCTCTTTTATTTGGAATGAGTATAGATCAATTTTCTGTGCGATTTGCTGCTCACCTAAAGAAAGTGCCGCAAGTTCTGATTTTAATTCTTTATAAGATTGATATATTTCTATGTATTGCTGTTTTTCATCATAAATTGCTTCCCCTGCAAATTGATCCAATAAATTAATATGATGCTTATCATCCATTAATTCTTGTGACTCATGTTGTCCATGGATATCAATCAGTGTCGCTCCTACTTCTCGTAGCATTCCAATCGGCATAAGCTTCCCATTTACACGACAAACACTTTTACCGTGATCATTTAAGTCCCTGCGTAAAATAATCGTACCTTCATCTACTTCAATTCCCAGCTCTGCGCATTTATCAATTGCT
The DNA here is from genome assembly GCF_003143955.1 of Kurthia zopfii. Classification (GTDB taxonomy): domain Bacteria; phylum Bacillota; class Bacilli; order Bacillales_A; family Planococcaceae; genus Kurthia; species Kurthia zopfii. Next base: position 27,075 of record NZ_QFVS01000024.1, read on the forward strand.
GGATGCGCACCTTCTGGCAAAGTAAAAAGGCCCTCTAGTTCCGCCTTTTTTGCTCCATGACGAATAAACTCTTGAGAACCTCTCCCTCCTGCTAAAAGTTGAACTGCATCAATAATAATCGATTTCCCCGCACCTGTTTCGCCGGTAAGCACAGTTAATCCATTTTGGAATTCCACTGTTAGTTCATCGATAATCGCAAAGTTCTTGATTGAAAGTTCTTTTAACAAGATTTTCACCCCTAAATTAAATGGTTTTTATAACATTTCAAGTAATCGATTTTTAATAACTTCTCGCATCGATTCTTCGCGACAAAGAATCATGATCGTATCATCTCCACAGATTGTACCTAGTATTTCTGTCCAATCTAAATGGTCTAGAAGTGATCCAATAGCATGTGCATTACCTGGAAGTGTCTTCATTACTAAGAAATGACTAGCCCCATCGATCGATACAAATGCATCCGCTAAAGCTCTGTGTAGCTTCTGGATTGGATTGAATCGTTGATCGGCTGGTAAACTGTATTTGTAACGACCATCTTGCAAAGGTACTTTAATTAAATGTAATTCTTTAATATCACGTGAAATCGTAGCTTGGGTTACATTGTATCCCGCTTCTTTTAGTAAATCTACTAGCTCATCCTGTGTTTCAATTTCACGGTTTGCAATCATGTCACGAATTCTAATATGTCTTTGACTTTTATTCACTAATATCACCTCTATGCATAAATATGCCTTTTCATCATTACGTTATCATCATTTCTATTGAATGACAAGAGAAAAAGCAATTTACGGTATTTTCAACAGATTTTTATATTTTGCGTTAAAAAAACATAGTGCGCCTTAAAGACGCTACTATGTTTATTTTAATTGATTATGCGCTTCTTGTACAATCGCTTTTAGATCAACCGTATTTACGACTTCTTCCCCTTGAGTTGGGTTGTAAAGATGGAATAAAAATTCGATATTACCTTCTCCGCCTGTAATAGGTGAATACGAAGCATTTTTTAATGAAAATCCTAATTCAGTAGAGAATGAAGCGATTTTTTCTAAAACTTCTAAATGGACTTTCGCATCGCGAATGACACCTTTTTTCCCTACTTTTTCTTTGCCCGCTTCGAATTGTGGCTTCACTAAAGCAACAACATCTCCGCCTGGAACTAATAAAGTTTTAAGCACTGGAAGGATCAATTCTAATGAAATAAATGATACATCAATAGAAGTAAATTCAGGTAATCCCTCGACTAAATCTGGCCCTGTCACATAGCGGAAGTTTGTTTTCTCCATCACAGTGACACGTTCATCAGAGCGGATTTTCCATGCTAATTGATTCGAACCAACATCAAGTGCATAGGCATGTCGCGCACCATTTTGTAATGCACAATCTGTAAATCCACCAGTTGAAGAACCAATATCAAGCATTAGTTTGCCTTCAACTGACACATCAAATTGTTCTAATGCTTTTTCTAATTTAAGGCCACCGCGACTTACATATCGCAGTTGTTGGCCTTTAATTGTTAAATCTTGATCTACTGGTATTTTTTCGCCAGCTTTATCGACACGTACCTCTTTTGAGAATACTTGTCCTGCCATAATTGTACGTTTTGCTTTTTCACGTGTTTCACATAATCCTCGTTGTACGAGTAAAATATCAACGCGTTCTTTTTGGACTTTATCTGCCATTATGCTTCTAGACCTTCTTGTTCTGTTTTTTTCTGAACTAATTTTTCGATTCGTTTTTCAGCTTCTTCAGCCGTTAAATCGATATCACGCATTAGTAAGTCGACGCTACCATGTTCGATGAATTCATCTGGAATACCTAGGCGATCCGTGCATGAAGTATCATAACCGTGATCATTTGCAAACTCTAGTACCGCACTACCAAATCCACCTTGTAACATTGATTCTTCAATCGTTAATACAGGTTTTTTCGATTGATAAATACTGTGAAGCATTTCTTCGTCCAAAGGTTTGATGAAACGAGCATTGACGACTTCGACTTTAAGCCCTTTTTCTTCAAGTGCTTTTGCAGCTTCTTTAGCAAGTGGGATTGTCGTACCGAAAGTTAGAATCGTAGCATCGGCGCCTTCTTGTAACACTTCCCAAGTACCAATTGGAATAGCTTTCATTTCTTCGTCCATCGGTACACCTAAACCATTACCACGTGGGTAACGTAAGCAAATTGGACCGTCATCATAATCTAATGCGGTTTTAACCATATGTTGTCCTTCGTTTTCATCTTTCGGCATCATAATAACGATGTTCGGCATAGAACGTAGGAAGTTAATATCAAATACACCTTGATGTGTTTCTCCATCTGCTCCTACTAATCCCGAACGGTCAATTCCTACAAAAACATTTAGCTTTTGACGGCAAATATCATGTAGCATTTGATCATACGCACGTTGTAAGAATGTCGAATAGATTGCAAGGAATGGCTTTGTACCTTCTGCTGCCATACCCGCTGCCATCGTTGTAGCATGCTGTTCAGCAATACCTACATCGAAGAATCGGTTTGGAAACTCTTTTGCAAAGCCTTCTAATTTTGAACCAACAGGCATCGCTGGCGTAATCGTCACGACTCTTGGATCTTGACGAGCAATCTCTGAAACTGAATCTGCAATTAATTTAGACCAACCTGGAGCAGTGACTTTCGATTTAACGAAGTCCCCTGTTTCCATTTTATATGGGCCAGTACCATGCCATGTACCAATTGTATCGTTTTCAGCAGGTGAATAACCTTTACCTTTTTTCGTTACAACATGTACTAGAACAGGTCCTTCAATTTTTTTCGCACTATTTAATGTAGCTTCTAATGCTTCAAAATCATGCCCATTAATAGGCCCTAAATAAGTAAATCCAAGTTCCTCAAAGAACATGCCAGGAACAACTAAATATTTCAAGCCATCTTTAACGCGTTCAGCAGTAGATGCTAAACGATTTCCGAATGCTGGGATACGCTTTAATAAACCTTCTAAATCGTCTTTTGCACGATTATAAGGCGTAGCAGAACGCATTCTAGTTAACATATTATGCATCGCACCAACGTTTGGCGCAATTGACATTTCATTGTCATTTAAAATAACAGTCATATTCGTTTTTTCGTGACCAATATGGTTTAATGCTTCAAAAGCCATACCACCTGTTAAAGCTCCGTCACCGATAATTGGAACGACGAAATTCTTCTCGCCTTTGACATCTCTAGCAGCTGCCATTCCCATCGCACCTGATAAAGAAGTAGAACTATGGCCAGTTTCCCAAACATCATGTTCGCTTTCGTTGCGCTTCGGGAATCCACATAATCCTTTATATTGGCGTAACGTATCAAATTGATCCGCTCTGCCCGTTAAAATTTTATGAACATATGCTTGATGTCCAACATCAAATAAAAACTTATCTTCAGGGCTATTAAATACTCTATGAAGTGCGATTGTTAATTCGACAACTCCAAGATTTGGCCCGATATGCCCTCCTGTAATAGAACATTTCTCAATTAAAAATTTGCGAATATCTTCCGCTAAATCTTGTAATTGTTTTTTTGTTAAATTCTTTAGAAAGGATGGACTAGAAATTGTGTTTAAATCCATCACCATCACACACCTTTACTTATCATAGATTTTACTCACACGACGTTTTTTCACTATTATAACAGTCATTAACTCGAACAGAAAGTGTTAAGTATGACTACTTGTTACGATGTACTATATAATCCGTTAAATCTGATAGATATTTACTACTAGACGGGATTTTCATTAGACATTCATGCGCTTTCGTAGCATGATCTTGTAATTTTTGTTTCGCACCTTCCAAAGTTAAAAGTGCAGGATACGTACTCTTGTCGCTCGCTTCATCTTTGCCAGCAGTTTTGCCTAGTTCTTCAGTCGTTCCTTCAATATCTAAAATATCATCTTTAATTTGGAATGCTAATCCAATATGATACGCGTATTCAACTAAAATTTCACGCTGTTCTTTTGTTGCACCTGCTAAAATCGCTCCTGCTTCAATACTAAAACGTAAAATAGCGCCCGTCTTATTCTCATGAACACGAACAAGTTCTTCTAAATTTAAAAGACGCTGTTCACCTTCCATATCAAGAACTTGACCGCCAACCATACCTTCTGCGCCAGCAGTTTCACTTAAAAGTTGAATCAATTCAATTTTTGTTTCGGCTGGTACATCTTTCAGACGAGCCAGAATGCCAAATGGTAATGTATTCAATGCATCACCTGCAAGCGTTGCATGTGCTTCACCAAATACTTTATGATTCGTAGGTTTTCCACGGCGGAAATCGTCATTATCCATACTCGGTAGATCATCATGAATTAGCGAATATGTATGAATCATCTCAACAGCAGATGCTGCAGTGTATCCAGCTTCCGATTGTACATGGAAGTGATCTAATACCGCAAGCACAAATAGTGGTCTAACTCTCTTACCACCAGCTTTTAAAGAATAAATCATTGGTTCTTTTAAAGACTGCGGAGCATCAATTCCTTCTACTAGGTCATACATATGTTTCTCCACTTTTGGAATTTCAATGTTCATAAAGTGCTTTAGTTCATCTGTCATTTCCTACGCCTCTTTCTCATCGTTATTCGTCATTGGTGTTTCAATGCCTTCTTCATCCATCATCGTCACTAATTGTTTTTCTGCTTTTTCTAATTGTGAATGGCAAGATTTCGATAAAGTCATGCCCTCTTTGTACAATTCTATCGCATCTTCTAACGGAACATCGCCTTTTTCTAAAGCTGCCACAATTTCTTCTAATTTAGAAATAGATTGTGCGAAATCATTCTTTTTAGCCATTATTTTCCCTCCGATTTTGTAATTTCAAGTACTTTCACATTTGCTTGTCCATCCGCTAACTTTAATTTTAAGTTTTGGTCTACTTTTATTTGTTCAATCGACTTCACGACATTTTTTTCTTCATACAAAATCGCATATCCTCTAGTCATAATGGCTAATGGATTTAATATTTCGAGTGAACGAACATTATTAAACAATAGTTGACGCTTTTGCTCGACTTGATGTTGCGCCAAGTAAGATAATTTAGTAGTCATTTGATCGATTGATTGTTTTAAGAACTGCACTTCTTTAATCGGATTTTGCGCTCGTAATCGCTCCGTTAATTGCATTTGTTGATTTTTACTTCGCTCAATCGTTCGCTTAGTATAGTGGTCTAATTGTTCGTCTAACCTTGCTAATTGCTCAATAAACGGGCGATATAGTCTGTCAGGGTATTGCATTGTATATGAGTTTTGAACGCGATTCAAGCGCGCTCGCTCATGTTTCAAAATCCCTTGCGTCTGATTAAAGACCCTTGCTTTCAAAGACATAATATACTGCATTAATTCGATTTGATCAGGAACTGCCATTTTTGCAGCTCCAGTCGGTGTTGGCGCACGTAAATCCGCTACGAAATCCGTAATTGTAACGTCCGTTTCATGTCCGACCGCACTAATGATTGGAATATGACTTTCGAAAATCGCTTGAGCGACTATTTCTTCATTAAATGCCCATAAATCTTCAATTGAGCCACCGCCACGACCGACGATTAATGTATCGATCTGACCAACTTCATTCGCTCGCTTAATCGCCTCTGCAATTTGAGGAGCGGCATTCTTCCCTTGCACTAATGTAGGAATGACGACTACTTCCGCAATTGGATAATGTCGTTTCAATGTTGAGAGAATATCACGAATGGCTGCACCAGTTTTGGCAGTAATGACACCGATTTTCTTAGGAAATTTGACAATTGGTTGTTTGAATTCCGGTTTGAAATACCCTCTTGCTTCTAACTCTTTTTTCAATTGTTCAAATGCGATATGCAAACTACCGACTCCATCTGGTTGGATATCATTTGCATATAACTGATATCGCCCAGATGATTCATAGACATTCACATCACCTTGAATCATTACTTTCATACCGTTTTCAGGTTTGAACTTTAAAGCGTTTGCATTGCGCGCATACATAACTGCTTGAATTTGCGATTTCTCATCTTTTAAGGTGAAGTAAATATGTCCAGATGTATGTAATTTAACATTCGAAAGTTCACCCTTCACATACACTTCTCGTAAATAAGGATCCACTTCAAATTTTCGCTTAATATATTTAGTTAACGCTTGAACTGTTAAGTAATTTACTGTCATTTTTTTCTCCTTCCAATTAAGGGGCGCTCCCTTTTATCTTCTGAAGTGATATTCGTCCATGAAAAAAAGCTGAAATTCCGCAGAAAATCAGCTTTCTGTATATTCTATTTTACCTTAATAATGCTCATTTGTCTTATACTAGCTTCATTTTTGCAGATTGTATTGTGTTGACCATCAACATTGTAATTGTCATTGGGCCAACTCCACCAGGTACAGGTGTAATTGCTGCTGTATGGTCTACAACATCAGCGAAATCAACGTCACCGCAAAGTTTGCCAAATTCATCACGATTCATACCAACATCAATAACAACTGCACCTTCTTTAATATGATGTGATTTAATCATCTTCGCTCGACCAACCGCAACAACTAAAATATCAGCTTGTTTCGTAATCGCTTCTAAGTCAGGTGTTTTCGAATGACAGTATGTGACAGTCGCGTCTTTTTGAAGCAGTAGTTGCCCCATTGGCACACCTACTATATGACTTCTACCGATGACAACTGCATGCTTACCTGCTACATCCACATTCGAAAATTCAAGTAATTTCATAACGCCATGTGGTGTACAAGGAAGAAATGTTTCTTGACCTAGGAGCATTTTACCAACACTCACTGGGTGGAAACCATCAACATCTTTAAGAGGAGAAATTGTTTCGATTACTTTTTGTTCATTAATATGTTTAGGTAATGGTAATTGAACCAATATTCCATCAATTTTAGCTGAACTGTTCAACTGCTCGATTTGTTGCAGTAGTTGTTCTTCTGTAGTTTGTTCTGGTAGCTTAATTAACTCTGAATAAATCCCAAGTTGTTGACAGGCTTTTTCTTTGTTCGCTACATATGTATGTGAAGCTGGATCTTCTCCAACTAGAATCACTGCTAATCCAGGTGTGATCCCTTTAGTAGCTAATTGTTGAACCTCTTCTTTAATTGAAACGCGAATTTGTTGACCAATCTCTTTACCATTAATAAGTTGACTTGACATTTTTAACACTCCCGAATTCAGCTTGATGCGTCAACAGGTTGTGAGGAAGAGCGAACTCTCCCTAATGCCCCATTAACGATCTAGTATTTTGATAATACGCCGTTCACGAACTTGCCTGATTGTTCATCGCCGAATGTTTTAGAAATTTCAACAGCTTCATTGATTACAACATTGCTAGGTGTTTCTGGCGTGTATAGTAATTCAAAAGCAGCTAAACGTAAAATAGTACGTTCAATTTTAGCTAAACGGTTTAATGACCATTTTTCTAATTTGCTTTCAAGTGATGCATCGATTTCTTCTAAATGATCTACTGTACCGTGTACAAGTTGTTCAAAAAATGTAGATGACTTTCCTTCTGCAACAGCATGCTCAATAGCAGCCTCTACAGTCATTTCAGTATTTTCTAGTTGAAAAAGTGTTTGTAACGCTTTTTCGCGTGCTTCGCGACGCTTCATGTTAATTAACTCCTTTTTATAATGTTTACAATAATACAAACACTATAACAATTATTTTCATATGAAGTTTATTTTATCACACTTTTGCTTGTCATCATACGCTTTACGACAAGTTTTAAAAATCTGTTTATTTTTTCGTGATAATTAACATAAGCGAACGATTTCAATACCAATTATAATAAATGTTCGTCTTTATGTCAATTGTAAAAAATAGACGTTTCAAGCTTTTCAGCTCAAAACGTCTATATGTGGGCATTTATTCAGCTTTTGAATTTGCAGCTTGTTCAAATTGAACCCCTGTAATATGAACATTCACTTCTTTTGTCTGAAGATCTGTCATATTTTCAATTGATTCACGAATTTGACGTTGGACCTCACGCGCTACATGTGCAACTGCTACGCCATATTGCACGACACAGTATACATCAACGATTAATCCATCTTCCGTCCATTCCGTTTTGATTCCCTTACCATGAACTTTCTTGCCGAATTTCTCTGCTACACCAGTTGCGAAAGTCCCTCTTGTACCAAAGATTCCTTCTACTTCTGTTGTTGCGATTCCAGCAATCACTTCAATTACCTCGGGTGCTACTTCAATATCACCTAAAGCCTCTTTACCATTCGGCGTACTTTGTGGCAATGATTGAATCTCTTTTTCAGCCATTGAATCTGCCCCTCTCATTATTAAGAATTAATAACGTCGTTTTCTTCTAAGAATTTCGTGTTGAATTTCCCAGATTTGAATACTTCATTACTCATTAATTTTTCATGGAAAGGAATAGTTGTATGAATACCAGGACCCTCTACAACAAATTCACCTAATGCACGTTTCATTTTTGCGATCGCAGCTTCACGCGTATCTGCATGAACGATTAGTTTCGCAACCATTGAATCGTAATAAGGTGGGATTGAATATCCAGCGTACATAGCTGAGTCAATACGAACCCCGATACCACCAGGCGTAATGTAAGTATCTACTTTACCAGCTGAAGGCATGAAGTTTTTGTATGGGTTTTCTGCGTTAATACGGCATTCAATCGCCCAACCATTCAATTTCACATCTTCTTGTTTATACACCAATTTTTCACCAGATGCAATTTTTAATTGTTGTGAAACTAAATCCACACCTGTAATTGCTTCTGTTACTGTATGTTCTACTTGGATACGCGTGTTCATTTCCATAAAGTAGAATTTATCTTCACGGTAGTCGTAAATAAATTCACAAGTACCAGCACCTCTATAAGAACAAGCTTCAGCAGCTTTAACCGCCGCTTGACCCATTTCTTCACGTCTTTCTTCTGAAAGCGCTGGAGATGGAGCTTCTTCAACTAATTTTTGCATACGGCGCTGTACTGTACAATCACGTTCACCTAAGTGAATTACGTTACCATAATTATCTGCTAATACTTGAATTTCACAATGGCGGAATAGTTCGATAAACTTCTCAAGGTACACCCCTGGATTACCAAATGCTGCAGCTGCTTCATTTTGAGTAATCTCAATCCCTTTAACAAGTTCTTCTTCTGTGCGAGCAACACGGATTCCTTTACCACCACCACCAGCAGTTGCTTTGATGATGACCGGATAGCCAATTTCACTCGCCCATTTACGGCCTGTTTCAATATCAGGAACAATACCAGTACCCGGTACTAACGGTACACCAGCAGCTTCCATCGTATCACGAGCCACATCTTTTATTCCCATTACTTTAATAGCATCAGAAGTTGGTCCGATAAAAGTAATTCCTGCATCTTCACAAGCTTCAGCAAATGAAGCATTCTCTGCTAAGAAACCGTATCCAGGATGAATCCCGTCACAACCTGTTTTTTCTGCAACCGCTAAAATGCGATCAATTTTTAAATAACTATCTGCAGAAAACTTAGGTCCGATACAATAAGCTTCGTCAGCTAATTGAACGTGTAACGCTTCAGCATCTGCTTCTGAATATACAGCTACAGACTGAATGTCTAATTCTTTACAAGCACGAATAACACGTACTGCAATTTCACCACGGTTGGCAATTAATACTTTTTTCATCAATAGGACTCCCCTTCTACGCTTCTTTTACTAGGAATAGAGGTTGGCCGTATTCAACTAATTCGCCATTTTCAACTAATACCTCAACGATTTCACCAGTTACTTCTGCTTCAATCTCATTGAATAATTTCATTGCTTCAACGATACAAACGATTGATTCTTCTCCAACTTTGTCGCCCGCTTTAACAAACGCAGGTGATTCTGGGTTTGGAGATGCGTAGAACGTACCAACCATAGGTGAAGTAATTTTATGTAGATTTGCATCTGCAACTACTTCTTCTTTCACTGCTTTTGGTGCTTCTGGAGCTTTAACAACTTCAGCTTTTGGCGCTTCTGGTGCCTTTGGCGCTTCAACAACTGGAGCTACTGCTACAGGTGCAGCTTGAGTAGTGGAAACTACTGTAGTGCCTGAATTCTTTTTAAGTTTTAGTTTAGTATCGTCATGTTCAAAAACAAACTCATCCACTGAAGATGAATCCACCAATTTAATGATTTCACGAATTTCTTGAATTTTTAACATAAATAAACTCCCCTTATTTGTGTGTATTATAATACACTTATTATTTTATCTCTTTTTTCAAAGTTTTGAAACAATTTATTAAAAAACAGATATTATTAGTCGTATTACAGAAAATAAGCGTATGAAACACAATACAAAATTTCTGAAAAAATAAAATTCAGAATGAGTAAACCAAATTTCATTTTATGTAAACGATTACACTCAATACAATAAATCGCTTTCGACAACTGTACTATCACAGTTTTTTTAATAACTTGATGATTATATTAATTATTATCATCTGGTGCTAATTATACTGAAAAAAATAACCTCTCGCAAGTGAGAGGTTATTTCGTCCAATTAAGCACGTGAAACGTAAGATCCGTCTTCCGTGTTAATGATTAATTTATCATTTTCGTTTACGAAGAATGGTACGTTAACAACTAAGCCTGTTTCCATCTTAGCTGGTTTAGAACCACCTGAAGCAGTATCACCTTTAATACCCGGTTCAGTTTCAGCAACTGTAAGCTCAACTGTGTTAGGTAGTGTAACACCTAGAATTTCAGTTTCGTAAGATAAAATTTGAACTTCCATGTTTTCAAGAAGGAATTTTAATTCATACTCTAATTGAGATTCAGCTAATTCGATTTGCTCGTAAGTTTCCATATCCATGAATGAATATTGGTCGCCAGATGCATATAAGTACTGCATTTTACGGTTGTCGATTTGTGCTTTTTCAACTTTCTCACCAGCGCGGAAAGTTTTTTCAGTTACGTTACCGTTACGTAGGTTACGTAATTTAGAACGTACGAATGCAGCGCCTTTACCTGGTTTTACGTGTTGGAATTCGATAACACGGAAAAGGTTTCCGTCTACACCGATTGTTAAGCCTGTTTTAAAATCGTTTACTGAGATCATTCTAAATTTCCTCCAAATAAATATATTATAAAATAATTAACTCTTTAGGGGCACTTGTTAATACCTCGTTGCCGTCAGCAGTAATTAGAAGATCGTCTTCAATACGTACGCCGCCAATACCTGGTAAATAAATGCCTGGCTCACAAGTAACTGTCATACCTGGCTCTAAAACTACATGAGAACGATGTGACAACCCTGGGCCTTCATGGACTTCTAAACCAATTCCATGACCTGTAGAGTGACCAAATGCTTCTCCATAGCCTTTTTCCGTAATATAATCACGTACAATTTTATCTGCTTCCAGACCAGTAATACCTGGCTTAAACTCTTTAAGACCAAGTAATTGAGATTGTAAAACAACATCATAAATCTCTTTTAACTGTGCTGTTGGTTCTCCGACAGCTATCGTACGCGTTGTATCTGAGATATAGCCATTGTAAAGCGCACCATAGTCTAAAGTGACAAAGTCACCCTTTTCTATTATTTTATCAGTTGCGACGCCATGTGGCAATGCAGAACGCAAACCTGAAGCAACAATTGTATCAAAAGAAGATTGAGTTGCTCCTTGCTGACGCATAAAGAACTCTAATTCATTCGAAACTTGTAATTCTGTAAGGCCCGGTTTAATGAATTTAATAATATGTTCATAAGCCGCATCAACGATTTCACAAGCGACTTTAATAATTTTTATTTCATCAGGTGTTTTGATCATACGTAATTTTTCAATTAGTCCCTCAACACCGACTAAATCAGTTTTTAAGTACTTTTCATATAAAAGGAATTGAGCGTAAGTCACGTTTTCTTTTTCGAAACCAAGTGTTTTAATATTCATATCGCTTACTTGCTTCGCGATTTCTTCTACCATTGTAGAAGTATGTTGCGCAATGCGGAATCCAGTGATTTGCTTAGCAGCTTGCTCCGTATAACGGAAATCTGTAATGAAGACCGCGTCATTTTTACTAATTACCGCTACCCCAGCAGTTCCAGTAAAACCAGTCATATATCTTAAGTTATAAGGATTTGTAATTAAAATCCCCTCAACATTTTGCTCAGCAAGTAAATTTCTTAATTTTTCGACTTTCATCATTATAAACTCCCCTTTTTCAATTGTATTAACGAACGTAATCCCGCTTCGTATCCAAAAGTACCTAAACCACTAATTTGCCCAACGCAAACAGGCGCTAAATATGAATGGTGACGGAACTCCTCTCGTTTATGTATATTTGAAATATGAATCTCAACTACCGGAATTTCTACACTTGCAATCGCATCCCGCAATGCAACACTCGTATGCGTGAAAGCTCCTGGATTAAAGACGATACCATCTAATCCTGTATCTTCAGCGTCATAAATCCAATCAATTAACTGACCTTCATAGTTCGATTGCTTCAATTCCACTTCCGAACCGAACTGCTCTGCTACACTTCGAAGCATTTGTTCAACATCTTGCAATGTTTCATGACCATAAATCTCAGGCTCTCTCTTCCCTAAACGGTGAAGATTCGGACCATTTAAACAAAGATATTTCAAATGAATCGCTCCTCTATTCATATTATCGGTTCTATTTTAGCATATATTTCGTGAAGCGTAACGTTTTAATCGTGATGACATCTTTTTCTAGAGTTTATTTATTTTTTTTAGTACAATTAGTCCATTATGATAAATACATAGAGAGCGGTGTGAAATTGAGTAAACAACCTACTACACCAATATATGGTGGGCAAGCGCTAGTCGAAGGTGTCATGATGGGCGGTGGACAGCATACGGTTTCTGCTATTCGTCGAAATGATGGCTCAATCGACTACTATTACGCTAAACGCGTTAAAAATCCAATGTATCAAAAAATGAAGAAAATCCCTTTAATAAGAGGTATTATCGCATTGATTGAGTCTGCGGCAAACGGTTCAAAACATCTGCAGTTTGCGAGCGATCGTTATGATGTTAACCCCGGTGAGGAATTATCCGCTGCTGAAAAAGAGAAAAACGCGTCAAAATTACAACTTTGGTTAGGCGTTGCAGCAATCGGCGTACTTTCATTTCTTTTTGGAAAATTCGTTTTCACATTGATTCCGATATTTTTAGCTCAATTACTGCATAATCAATTCCCAAGTGACACGGCGCAAATATTGTTAGAAAGCGCATTTAAATTAGTATTACTCGTTTCCTATATTTATTTAGTATCACTCACCCCGATTATTAAGCGGGTGTTCCAATATCACGGCTCCGAACACAAAGTAATTAATTGCTACGAAAATGGTGAGGAATTAACTGTCGAAAATGTCCAAAAGCAATCTAGACTTCACTATCGTTGCGGTTCAAGCTTTATGCTATTTACTGTTTTCGTCGGAATGGTTTTATATTTCTTCGTTCCTGTTGATCCACTTTGGCTTCGAGTAGTAGACCGCATTTTATTAATTCCAGTTGTTTTAGGGATTTCATTCGAAGTACTTCAAGCAACGAACGCTTGCAGAAATATTCCTGGTCTGAAATTCTTAGGTTACCCAGGGCTTTGGCTTCAACTTTTAACAACAAAAGAACCAAAAGATGATCAAGTGGAAGTTGCAATTGCATCATTCAAGAAGTTAAAAGAAATCGAAGCTGATCCGTCAATTATCGAGACAGTACACCAAGACGAAACAAAAGCTATGTCAAACTAGACATAGCTTTATTTTAAAATTGGAGGGGTTTTTATGAGAAAATTAGGATTCAACATGCTGTTCCTTTGTGTTTTAGCACTTGTACTCTATGTCATGGATGTCGTGAGTGGAAAAATTATTCTTTTAGTTCTTTGCCCAATCTTATTTCTTTTCATTTTGCTTACTGCACTTCAAACATATCAAACATACAAAAAACTACTGAATGAAAAGTGAGACTAAGTTTCTTCTGCAGACATCTTGGCAAGAAGAAACTTTTTTATTTTAAGGGTATAATTATTTGCTCAGTAACAGATGATAAAACAATATTGGTTGACGGTGTTCCATAAACCATTGACGCATCAATGAATTGCTCAAGCGATTCCACGGAATCCGTAGCAACATGAGCAATATAGCTTATTTCTCCCGCTACTCGGTAACAAGATATGACTGCAGGATGCTCCTCGCAAAATTTGGCTAATGTTTTACAATCTATTGATGTGAACTACTCACCACTTAGCTAAACCTTGCGGTTCTTCACGCTTGAAGTGGGAGCTTCTTGGGAATAGAGCGTACTTGCAAGTGTATTTCTTTACTTGCAGCGGTTTCTCTTATTTGACCGAGCTAACCCCGTAGTTC
>NZ_QFVS01000025.1 GCF_003143955.1 Kurthia zopfii
AAAGCGCACATGAATTAAAAGAAGCCTATTGTGAATGGTTTGATTGGGCTAAAACATCGACAGACATGATTGAGATAAAAGAAAGGTTATCGCTTTTTTACCGAAAGGTAATAGAGAGTGATATCCCCGCATTTAATCAGGTCATTAAAACAATGAAGAACTGGCAGACAGAAATACTAAATAGTTTCGCTTTTGGTTATTCAAATGGCTTTTTGGAAGGCATCAATAACAAAACAAAAGTTATGAAACGCAATGCATATGGCTATAAACGATTCGATCGATTTAGAGCCAAAATACTATTAGCAATCAAGTACAAAAAGGTTGGTTTACATCTGGGCTGAATTAATAAAGGTGAATGAAATTGAAAATCCAATTTCATTCACCCCAACATTTGACACAGAGCCCTTTTTTAAGGAAACTATTAAAGGGGCCACTACATAGACTGCTTATGCGTAACATAAAAACACATGGTTTAATGGGTTTACTTCTCATTTTTCACATAACAAAAGCACGAAACCAATAATCCGACTACCTCATTAGGCAGTTTATGTGTTTGAACTTTTCACACAGATTTAAAGGGTTTACTCGTGCTTATCTCATTTATATCTTTTAAAAAATTATACAATGTTTCACCTCGCTCGTAAACAAGGTCATTCACTATAAGGTTTACCGAAATTGCTCGGTGGGAATAAATTGTGAAAAATTATTTGCTGATTAAATAATTTATAGAAATATTCATTTTCAAACTCATATTTTGTGTAAATTGCGTTTGCAATAAAGTCCGCTGCTTGTATAGCAAAAAAACACTTCCATTTTTTAATGGAAGTGTTTTTCGCTCGTATTCTATCCGCCAATTGCTGCTAATCCCATAAATAGAACAACTACAATTACCATGATCACGATGAATAAGATAAATGAAGGAATGAACATTGTGAAAAATGCCTTCCATTTTGAAATTTTATGAATTTCTGAAATCATCACAATTGTTACGACGAATGCGTAAACAGAACCGACAAGTCCTAGTACGACAACGGCCGCGTATAAGAATATTGCTACGCCATCGAAGTTTAAATCGTTATTATAAAACTCGTTTGGATAAATAATTAAAAATGCTAAAATGAACGGCAATGCGATATAGAAAGGTAATGCCGATAACATACTTCCTTTATATAAATCCAAATAAGTTCCTTGACCTTTAAATAATAACTTACCAATTCCCCAATATAATAAAGCGATAAATGCGCCACCAATTAATACTGATGCAATACCACCGATTATACTCGATGCTAACTCCATAGGTAGCGATGGTTGAGTGAATGTCGCATTCTCATCAATTTGCGAGTTTTTTGCGTCTAATGAAGCATATAATGCCGATGCCCAAGCACCAAAGAAACTTAAGATTGCGATTACCCAGAAACCTTTATGCACTAAAACGCTTCGTACAGTTTCACGTGGACTTCTCCAAATCGATACAAATGGGTTTAAATTTTTCTTCATAGTAGCCTCCTAATTCATTGTTCTAAATCTTATAAATTTATTATTATAACCTACTAACAATACCATAATTGGAAAATAAAATACAGAATTTCAATAAAAAAAAGAACATGCATATGACATGTCCCCTAACTACTCTTACTCGACTTCGCCAGTCCAGTTAAGCATTCCACCGTTCATATTCGCTACATCGAATCCTTGTTGCTCTAAAAACGCTGTAGCTTGTCCTGATCGTCCACCAGAACGACATACCATAATATATGGTACTTTTTTGTCTAGCTCGTTCATTCTGAATTCTAATAAACCTAATGGAATATGTGTGATTCCAGGAATTTTATCAGCTTCCACTTCTTCCACTTCTCGGACATCGATTAAGTTTAATTTTTCTCCTGCTGCTAGTTTTTCCTGTACTTCTACTGTTGTAATTGTTTTCATCAAAATTTCTCCTTTTTACCTATAGGGGTATTAAAATAGTTGAAGAAGTATACAAACCTTCTTCTATTAGCGACTTTTCACAAGTAAATTAACCGCTTCTTGAATTAATTCTTCCTGCGATTTATTGTCTTCATTGCCATCGCCTTGAATGCAATTCACCAAATTTGTACTAACTACTAAACCAATTGTGCGGTCAATTGCAGAACGCGAAGCTGATAATTGTGTAATGACTTGCTTACAATCCTTCCCCTCGTCCATCATGCGTAAAATACCTTGAATCTGTCCGTCAATTCGTTTCAGTCGATTTCGAACTTGTTGATCGTATTCCACTATTATTTCCTCCTATTCACTATCATCTTACACAAGAATATACCCCTCGAGGTATTTAGTCAAGCATTTGATTTTTGGATGTATTACTATGGTATAATTTTTTCAATAGAATGTGAAGGAGGAATATGATGCGAATTATCTCAATTTGCCCAAGTAATACTGAAGTCGTCGCTTTACTAGGTTTATTAGATCAATTAATTGCGGTTGATGATTTCTCTGATTGGCCAAAATCAGTAAAATCCTTACCACAACTCGGTCCAGATTTATCAATTGATTTAGATGCAGTTGAACAATTGAAACCCGATCTCGTTCTTTCTTCATTAAGTGTTCCTGGTATGGAAAAGAATGTTGAAGGTCTGACAGAGCGCGGTATTCCGCAACTTGTACTTAATGCGAATTCGCTCGAGGAAATTATCGAAGAAGTCATTTTAGTTGGTGAAAGATGCGGCGTGGCTGAAAAAGCGAATGAAATAGCAGACCAATATCGTGCAAAAATCCAAGAACTCGATGAAGTTTCAAAATCGATTACTTCTCCTCCAAGCCTTTACTGGGAATGGTGGCCGAATCCAATATTTACACCTGGGGGTATAAACTGGCTAACGCCAATTAGTGAACTAGCTGGGTGTAGAAATGAATTTAGAGATGTTGAGTTAGCAAGCGTCATGACGGATCAAGCAGATGTCTTAAATCGAAATCCAGATTACATATTACTAGCTTGGGTCGGCGTAGCGTTTGAAAGAATAAATATTAATGTCGTTGAGAGAAGACAGGGTTGGACAGAGCTAGATGCTTGGAAAAATGAGCGTGTTTTTAAAATGGAAGAATGGCTTTACTGTCGACCATCACCTCGACTGCTCGTTGGCTGTATTCAATTGGCGAAAAAGATTCATCCGCTTGCATATGCTGAAGTGGCAATTCCTTCATTCTTAATAGAAGCAGAAAAATGAGTTACCATTTGGTAGCTCTTTTTTAATCCCATAAATTATTGCAAAAAAAACTGCAGAAACATGACGTTTCTGCAGTGAACAATATATGATTTTTCTATTCTCTATTTGAATTGGAATCTCCAGAAACGCTTGACTGGCCTGTTCCTCCGTTAGAGTTAGGTTTTGAATCAGTTGTATTGTTTGAATTGTTGCCTCCACTAGAGTTCGGCTTACTGGTGTTCGAACTGTTCGAATCATTCGGCTTGTTGTTTGAAGAACCTGAACTTGGCGGTTTTTCCGCTGGTGGTTTTTCATTCGTAGGCTTCTCATCAACTTCTGGCTTTTCATCTATTTCCGGTTTTGGAGTAGATGGTCTTGCCGGTTTTGGAGTTGTCTGATTCGAATTGTTCGTCGTGTTGTTAGACGAATTATTCACAGGTGGTGCTTGATTATTCGCGGTTCCTGGAGCTGTTTCTTCCTTTGACTTATTCCCCTTACCAGAAGGCATTGTACCACCAAATGGCTGTAATAAAGAGTTAGACGTTACAGTCGGCGGGAATATAGATCCGTTGAATAAATCAGTGATCTTTTTGCCACAGCCTGATGAAGCACCAGAATCTGCACAAATTGATCTTGAAACAACATTTGCTGGGCGCGTAAATGACTTACCTTCAGCTGTTGCAAGTTTAGGGTTCGCATCATAAATCGAGTTCATGACCTGTGCCCAGAACATATTAATACGCGTACTTGGTTGGAAGTATGCACCGTTATATTGATCTAATGTTTTCGGTTGGTCATAACCCATCCATACACCTAATGTGATTTTTGGATTGTAACCAACTAGCCATACATCACGATATTCTTGAGAAGTACCTGTCTTACCAGCAAAGTCAGCGCTGAATTTCAGACCTGCTTTTGCTCTAGCACCTGTACCAGATTTCAATACATCGCGCATCATGTCAGTAATGATATAAGAAGTTTCTTCAGAGAATACTTTTTTCTTTTTAGACTTATGTTTGTAAATTACTTTACCGTTACGATCGACAATCTTTTCAATTGCATAGGCATCGACGAAATCTCCGCCATTTGCAAATGTTGAGAATGCGTTCGTATTTTCTTCAACTGTCACACCATATTTCAATGCACCAATCGAAGTTGAGTAGTTCGTATAATCATCGGCATCTAAATGACTGAAGCCCATTTGATCTAAGAATGTAGCTGGGCGATTCCCCATAATTTGAGCGTATAAGCGAATGGCTGGTAAGTTAAGTGAATCCGTCAATGCTGCACGCGCAGAAACGATTCCGCGTTGTTCATTCACATCAAAGTTACTCGGTTCCCATCCACCGTGATTGAATTTCACATCGGCTACCGGGCTACCTGCTCCGATTTTGCCGTATTCAATCGCTGGCGCATATACCAGTAATGGTTTCATCGTAGAACCATTTGATCGTTTTGCTTGTGTCGCATGGTTTAAGTTTTCAAGATTGAAATCTCGACCACCAATGAAGCTTAGTAAACGGCCTGTTTCATTCTCAATAACTGCTCCACCTACTTGTACAGGGTCCGCTACTGTTTTCGTTTCCCCTGTTTCTGGATCTGTCACTGTCTTATTATAAGTTGCGCCGTAGTAAGGGAATGAATCCTTCACTTTTTCCATCGCATCATATAACTCTTTATTAATTGTTGAGTGAATTTCATAACCTTTCGAACGTAATTCACGGTCAGCTAAAATCATATACTTCTCTTGAAGCTTAGATTCTTTATCTAATCGTTTTGTATCAATGCCGTCCTTCTTCGCTATGATTTTCGCCATAATTTTTTTCGCTTGATCTTCAATTTCATATGTTACATATGGATATTTCTCTGTTGCTTGTTTTTCACGTTTACGGAAATCTTTCGTAATATCATATTTCAATGCTTTTTTGTATTGCGCATCTGTAATTGATTCCGTCTCATGCATTCTGAATAAGACAGTTTTCATACGATTTACACCTAGTTTTAGTGCTTTCTTATCCTTCAATTGACCAGATTGTGTAAACGGAGTGTAAGCATAAGGTGACTGTGGAATTCCGGCTATGAACGCTGCTTGAGGTAAGTTTAATTCAGAAGCACTCTTATCGAAAATACCGTTTGACGCAGTTTCTACACCGGCAATATTACGGCCTGATGAGTTACGTCCGTATGGAATAATATTCAAATACGCTTCTAAAATTTCGTCCTTCGTCATGAAGTGTTCAAGTCGCATCGCAAGTAATAATTCCTTCGCTTTACGCTCATATGATACTTCATTCGTTAATACTTGGTTCTTAATCAATTGCTGCGTTAATGTCGAACCACCCGTTTGAGTAGCAGAGTTTGATACATCTTGAAGTAAACCACGGAACACGGCTTTCGGCACGATTCCATCATGTTCATAGAAGTATTCATCCTCCGTAGCAATTACTGCATCCACCACTTTTGGCGATACCTTTTTTAAATCGGTTTCCGTACGTTCTAGATCCGTACGCATTTTTCCTAGTTTTTTATTGTCGGCGAAATACAATTGACTCGTTTCGTCATAGTTGAAAATATTGTCACGCATCTCTTGTTTCGATGCGAGCTTTTCATCTTTGACGAGGTAAGCAAAGTACCCAGCCCCAAGTGAGCCTAAGAAAATGATAGCAATTAATGCTATTGTCAAAAATAATACGAATAGATTCCAAATGGCACTCGTCGAAATACGGAAATATTTCATGAATGGCTTGTCAGAAAATGCTTGTATTTTTTGTTCCCAGCTCTCTAATAGTTTTTTCAATGAATTCACTTGAGCGACCTATTTCAAAATTCACATTTGTGAAAGTTGCAAGATTGAAGTTTGGCCTTCCTCCTTTTATTAAAATCAAACGAAAAAAATAATGGCAACTAATACTTATTTCGTTTGGCCACATAGATAGCAAATGCTACCGCTTTATTTAGTTTTATGATCACAGTAGATGCGTATGTACAAATCTACTCTACTTTAGCATCTGATACTAAAAATTAGTATATATTATTTTACCCCATTTATATGTAGAATATTCCATATTCGTAAGTTGAGTGCAAAATATACTATGATTTTTGTAAACAGCTTTTACGCATACATATGATTTTACATGAAAATGCTCTTTTAATGTATGACAAATTTATATATTGACAAAAAAAAGATATGACGTACAATAACAATTATAACATTTCGTACGGAGAAGAATGCGAAGTAGTTAAGAAATTCCCTGTTTAGAGAGCTGACGGTTGGTGAAAGTCAGACATAATTTCTTAATGAATTACACATTTGGAGTAACGACGTGCCGGCTGCGTTAAAGCTTTAGAGCGGGAGAAGAAAGAATTCTCCAAGCCGGGTGGTACCGCGTTATTCGTCCCTAACGTCCCTGCATCATTATTTTATGATGGCTGGGGCGTTTTTTATTTACTCACATTCAGGTTCAATAGGAGGAATTACAATGACAAACGATTTAATTCAAGATTTAGAATGGCGCGGACTACTTTACCAACAAACAGATGCTGAAGGTATGGCGAAATTATTAAATGACGAGAAAGTATCACTTTACGTAGGTGTTGACCCAACTGCTGATTCAATGCACATCGGACACATCGTACCAATGCTGACACTACGTCGTTTCCAAAACGCTGGTCACCAACCAATTCTATTAGTAGGTGGCGCAACTGGTATGATCGGGGATCCATCTGGTCGTTCTTCAGAGCGTAATTTATTAAATGAAGCGCAAATCGCTCACAACGTAAACTGCATTAAAGGTCAATTAGGCCGTATCTTTGATTTCTCAAACGATGCAAACGGTGCTCAATTAGTCAATAACTTCGACTGGTTCGGTCAAATGACTACAATCGAATTCTTACGTGACTACGGTAAATTAATTAACATCAACTACATGTTAGGGAAAGATAATGTATCTTCTCGTCTAGATTCTGGTTTATCATTCACTGAATTTGCTTACACAATCATTCAAGGTATGGACTTCAACCACCTATACGACAATCACAATGTACGTATCCAAGTTGGGGGTTCAGATCAATGGGGTAACATCACTACAGGTCTTGAAGTCATCCGTAAAACACATGAAGAAGAAACAAATGCATTCGGCTTCACGATTCCATTAGTAATAAAATCTGATGGTACGAAATTCGGTAAAACGGCTGGTGGCGCAATTTGGTTAGATGGCGAAAAAACTTCTCCATACGAGTTCTACCAATTCTGGTTAAACACTGCTGATTCAGATGTTGTGAAATACTTAAAAATCTTCACATTCCTATCTCGCGAAGAAATTGAAGCATTAGAAGGCAAAGTAGAAACTGAAGCTCATTTACGTGAAGCTCAAAAAACGCTTGCTTCTGAAATGACAAAAATGATTCACGGTGAAGAAGGTCTAGAACAAGCACTTAAAATTACGGCTGCTCTATTCTCTGGCGACCTTAAAGCTCTTTCAGTAGAAGAAATGAAAGTAGCATTCTCTGGCGTTCCTTCTGTAGAAGTAGCAAAAGCTGATTCGAAAATCGTAGAACTATTAGTAGAAGCTAAAATTTCTCCATCTAAACGTCAAGCACGTGAAGATGTAACAAATGGTGCGATTTCTATTAATGGTGAAAAAGTACAAGATTTAGAATACACAATCGATGCGAAAGATCGTCTTGAAGATTCATTTACAATTATCCGTCGTGGTAAGAAAAAATACTTCATGGTGAAATTTGCTTAATCTATTAAATAGGAAAGAGTTTGAGACAAGATTGTCTCAAACTCTTTTTTTAGTCGTCTCCAATTGTTGATAAATCGCCTGTTGGAAGATCTAATTCCCATGCTTTTAAAACGCGTCGCATAATTTTACCACTTCTCGTTTTTGGTAGCTTCTCTTTGAATTCAATTTCGCGAGGAGCAGCATGTGCCGCTAGACCAGTTTTGACGAATAATTTAATAGCTGCTTCCAACTCTTCAGATGGCTCTATGCCCTCTTTTAAAGATATGAATGCTTTAATGATTTCGCCACGAATTGGATCAGGCTTGCCGATTACACCCGCTTCTAAAACGGCAGGATGTTCTAAAATTTTGCTCTCCACTTCAAACGGCCCAACACGTTCTCCTGCCGTCATAATGACATCATCAATTCGACCTTGGAACCAGAAATATCCGTCATCATCCATATAGGCTGAATCACCGGACACATACCATTCTTCATTCATAAAGCATGAATCATACTTCGCTTTGTTATTCCAAATTTGGCGCATCATTGACGGCCATCCTTTTTTAATCGCTAAATTCCCCATTGTAAATGGTGGTACTTCAATACCTTGATCATCCACAATTGTCGCAGTCACACCTGGTACTGGTTTGCCCATTGATCCTGGTTTAATCATCATCGAAGGATAATTACAAATCATTTGCGCACCCGTCTCGGTCATCCACCACGTATCATGAATACGTTGATGCAGCACTTCATTCCCCCATTTTACAACTTCTGGATTCAATGGTTCTCCAACAGAAAGGACATGGCGTAAAGAAGATAAATCATAATCTTCCAGCACATGATTTCCTGCCCCCATCAACATTCTGAAGGCAGTAGGCGCGCTATACCATACGGATACTTTGTAGTTTTGTAACGCCCCATACCAATTCTGTGGTGAGAATCTTCCACCGACTACTAACATTGAAATGCCATGTAACCAAGGAGCAAAAATTCCATACGCTGTTCCTGTTACCCAACCCGGGTCAGCTGTACACCAGTAAATATCATCATCTTTCAAATCAAGTACCCATTTACCTGTTTGATATTGTTGAATCATTGCATTGTGTACGTGAAGAATACCTTTCGGCTTGCCAGTTGAACCGGATGTGTAATGTAGAACGAGACCATCTTCAAGATCCACCCACTCAATATCGAATTGATCACGCGCATTCGCAAATTCCTTATTGAAATCAATCGTTGTTTCAGACTCTACAACGTCTTCCCCAATGATGAATATTTTTTCTAAATGTGGTAGTTTTTCTACCGGCACTCTTTCTAATAATGCCTTCGTTGTCACTAACACTTTTGCTTCGCTATCAAGTAAACGATCATAAATCGCTACTTCCATGAAAGCTTCGAACAACGTGCCGGCTACTGCCCCCATCTTAATTGCACCAAGTAATGCAAAGTAAAGTTCAGGTGATCTCGGCATAAAAATAAATAATCGATCCCCTTTTTGAATCGATGACTGTTCCTTGAAAACATTTGCTGCTTTATTCGTTAAAGATTTCATATCCTGAAATGTATAGGATTCTTTGCGATCTGCGTCCTCAAAATATAATGCTGTTCGATTTGCTTTACTTGATTCGGCGTGACGATCAATTGCTTCATATGCCATATTTACTTTTCCTGTTTCATGCCAACTAAATGCTTCGTTCACATTTTCCCAGTTAAAATTTGCATACGTTTTTTCATAATCACTCAGATTATGGTTCCCCTCTGTTGCAACTAACGGTTCAATTCTCATAAAGCTACCCCCTCATTTGATCGATACCTTTTTATTATATAACATATGCATCTGTGTTATAATAGCGAAGTTGATATTTAATGAAATATTCAAAAAACTAAGGTTATATTGCATTTAACTAGCATTTTTGTGCTTAAAAGGTAATTTCCTATCTCCTTGTTTCATTTTGTACATATTTCCATATTGTAAACATAATCCTTTTTTCTAAAAAGTTATGTTTTTCATTCGCATAAGGTATAATAATTTTGACAGTATGTAGAAGGAGTGGTGAAATTTTGGAGCATATTCGTACGTTCTACTCGAACACTATAGACACACCACAAGGCGAAGTCATCGTTGAAGGTCCTGTATTACCTGAAAATTTAGATAAAATGTATTTTCATGAAGATTTAGCTTCATTTAGACCTGCAAAACAGCAGCAAGAAGCTATTTTTGAGATTGCCAAATTGCCAGAAGGCCGCATTATCGTCTGTAGACAAGGTAATTTAATAGTCGGTTACACAACTTTTGTCTATCCAGATCCGCTTGAACGTTGGTCTGAAGGGAATATGGAGAATTTAATCGAACTTGGTGCGATCGAAGTCATTAATGATTTTCGTGGCGCAGGCCTTGGTAAAGCAATGCTGCGACTTTCCATGCTTGATGATGCGATGGAAGATTATATCGTCATTACAACCGAATATTACTGGCATTGGGATTTAAAAAGAACGGGGTTGAGCGTTTGGGATTACCGCAAAGTCATGGAGAAAATGATGCAAGCTGGTGGACTCGAATACTATGCAACTGACGATCCTGAAATCTCTTCCCACCCTGCCAATTGTTTAATGGCGCGAATCGGTAGTCGGGTAGATCAAGAGAGTATCGAACAATTTGACCGTCTTCGTTTTGCGAATAGAATCATGTATTAACACTCACACAAAGGGGGATAAAATATGATTGTCGAAAAAATTATGAAGAAAGATTTATTCACTTTGACGCCAGACCATACTTTAAGAGATGCGAATAAACTCATGCGAGAAAATAAAATTAGACATTTACCAATTGTCATAAATGATGATGAATTAGTAGGTTTGGTCGCTCAAAGAGATATTAAAAATACGATTACACGCCTTTTAAATGAAGATCAAGAAAATATGATTTTAGAAACGCCGATCCGCGACATTATGATTAAAAATCCACTAGTTGGACACCCACTCGATGTCATTGAAGAGATGGCGTTAATTTTTTATGAGCATAAAATTGGCTGTTTACCAATCGTCAGTCAGCATCAGTTAGTCGGTATTATTACAGATACAGATTTACTGTACAACTATATCGAATTGACAGGCGCGACAAAACCAAGCTCTCGCCTTGATATTCGAATCAAAGATGAAGCTGGTGTGTTATTTAATATTACGAAGATTATTTCAGCACATAATGCCAATATATTAAGTATCCTTCTTCATCCTGATGAGAAGCCACAATACCAAGTAATCTCCATCCGTCTAAAAAGTATGAATCCGTTACCGATTATTCAAGATTTACGTAAGGAAGGATTTGATGTTTTATGGCCAAATATGCCGAGCATGAAGCAGTAGAACGTGATGCTGTATTCGTCTATTCGCCTGAACAATTGGACTACAAATTCTCTGAAACACATCCCTTTAATCAAAAACGGCTTCAATTAACGATGGATTTACTAAATAAAATCGGCGCTTTAGATGAAAATGATATTGCGACACCGCGCATCGCAACTGATGATGAATTACTTCTCGGTCATGATGCTGCTTACATAGACATCGTCAAAAGAGCAGGTCATGGCTATTTAAAAGAAGGTGAAGGTCATAGTTTTGGCATTGGCACAGAAGATACGCCAATTTTTAAAAATATGCATGAAGCCAGCGCGACATTCGTAGGTGGTACTTTGACAGCTTGCGACTATGTTATGCAAGGTAAGTCCAATCATGCGATCAATTTAGGTGGCGGCCTTCATCACGGATTTAAAGGGAAGGCCTCTGGTTTCTGTATATATAATGACAGCACAGTTGCCATCAAATATATGCAAAAGAAATACAATGCACGCGTGCTTTATATTGACACGGATGCGCATCATGGCGACGGTGTACAATGGAGTTTCTATGATGATCCGAATGTTTGTACGCTGTCGATTCATGAAACAGGACGTTATTTATTCCCTGGTACCGGTGCAGTAACTGAGCGTGGAAATGGCGAAGGCTACGGCACTTCATTCAATATTCCGCTCGATGCATTTACCGAAGATGAATCGTTTTTAGAAGCGTATGAACAATCAATTCGTGAAATCGCAGCATTTTTCAAACCAGATGTTATTTTGACTCAAAATGGTGCAGATGCTCATTATTTTGATCCATTGACGCATCTGTCATGTACAATGAAAATTTACAATGAAATCCCTCGAATCGCGCATGAAATTGCACATGAATTTTGCGAAGGTCGTTGGGTAGCTGTCGGGGGTGGCGGGTATGATATTTGGCGTGTTGTCCCCCGTGCTTGGTCACTCGTCTGGCTTGAAATGATTGGGCATCCTCACCCTACAGGCCCGCTACCAAACTCTTGGCTTGAGAGATGGCAAGAGGAATCACCTGTGAAGTTCATTCCGACTTGGGAAGATCCAGATCCTCTTTTTGAAGCGATTCCGAGAAAAGCAGAAATCGCCGAAAAAAATGGGCAGGTTTTAGAAAAAGCACTTTATATGATTCGCCATGAATCGCATAAAATTTGAATCAATGGCTCTATAAAATATTTGAATCGTTCAATGAAAGTTCAAAAAAAAAAATCTAACATTTATAATAGAACCAATCAAAAAGCCACCTAATCGTAAAATTAGGTGGCTTTTGTTTATGCTTTTGTAGATTTTCTTTCTTCCATACGGTGAGGAAGAATTACATGAATTTGATCTACTTGTTCTTTACTCATGATTTTTGTTAATAAACGCATTGATACGGCACCAATGTCGTAAAGTGGCAATACCATACTTGATAATTGTGGACGAACCATGCGTGCTAATTTAGAGTTTTCAAAACTGATCACTTCTAAATCATCTGGTACGACTTTACCTGCGTCTTGTGCAGCATGCATAATGCCGATTGCTAACTCATCGCTTCCTGTAAAGTAGGCAGTAGGCGCATCTGTTAATTGATCTAATGTTTCGTAGTCTTCCATTCCACTATCGTAAGAATCTTCAGCAGCTACTACAAGATCTTCATCGACTGTAATGCCAGCTTCTTCTAAAGCTTTTTTGTAGCCGACAAATTTATGCTCTTTATTAATTGTTGAAGAAAATGGACCTGATACGAATGCAATTCGCTTATGACCATGATCAATTAATTTTTTGACTGCTTCATATGCAGCTTGTACATAATCAATATTGACAGCAGGAATCTTTTTAGAATCTTCTACAGAACCAGCTAAAACGATTGGAGATGGCGAGTGACTCATCTTGTCTAAAATATCTGGCGTGACATTTTCGCTCATCATGACAATTCCATCAACTTGCTTACCATACATCGTATCTAATAACTCAATTTCTTTTTTCTCATTTTGATCTGAGTTCGATAAGATAATATTGTAACGGTACATTGTGGCAATGTCTTCGATTCCTCGCGCTAATTCAGCATAGAATACATTTGAAATATCCGGGATAATTACCCCTACTGTTGTTGTTTTTTTACTTGCTAATCCTCGAGCCACCGCATTCGGGCGGTACTCTAAACGGTCAATTACTTCTAGCACTTTTTTTCTAGTTGTAGGTTTTACGTTTGGATTACCATTTACTACTCTAGATACAGTTGCCATCGAAACATTTGCTTCGCGTGCAACATCATATATTGTTACGGTCACCGATGACCCTCCTCTTTTTATACTACTACTAATAATAATACATTATATGAATGCATTTCAATATATAGTCCATAGAAAAAGTGACGATTCAAAGGATATTGAACCGCCACTTTGTGAAATCTGGTTTTTTATGCGTTTAACTCATGTGATTTCATGAATTTTTGAAGTGTTTCGTAGAAGTGATCGAAAGTTTCGAAATCCATTTGCTGCTGTGAATCCGATAATGCTACAGCTGGATCTGGGTGAACTTCTGCCATCACACCATCTGCGCCAATCGCAATTGCAGCTTTTGCACATGGAAGTAATAAATCACGACGACCTGTTGAATGCGTAACATCTACGAATACAGGTAAATGTGTTTCTTGTTTTAAAATTGGTACAGCTGAAATATCTAGCGTATTTCGTGTCGCTCTTTCGTACGTACGAATACCTCGTTCGCAAAGGATGATTTGATCATTCCCTTTCGACATAATGTATTCAGCCGCATGAATGAATTCATCAATCGTTGCAGCAAGACCTCGTTTTAGTAAAACGGGTTTATTCGTTTGCCCTGCAGCTTTTAATAATTCAAAGTTTTGCATATTTCTTGCGCCAATTTGGATAACATCGATGTAATCCAATGCTTCCTCTAAATGAGTAGGTGTCACGATTTCAGAAACGATGCCTAAACCATGTTTTTGACCCACTTCTTTTAAGATTTTAAGACCTTCAAGACCTAAGCCTTGGAAATCATATGGAGAAGTACGTGGTTTGTATGCCCCGCCTCGCATTAATTTCAAGCCTTTTTTAGCAATTTCAGCACCAACAGCATCCGTTTGTTCGAACGACTCAACTGCACATGGTCCGAAAACAAATGATGGCGCTCCTTGGCCAATTGGATCGCCATTCACATTGACAATCGTATCTTCTTTTTTACGTTTACGCGATACAAGTAATTCCTTCTTCGTATTCGTTTGTTGTAAATCTAAAGCTTGTTTGAAAATTTCTTTAAATATATGGCTTACTGAACCTTCTGTAAGAGGTCCTTCATTATTTTCTTTGATTAAATCAAGCATATGGCGTTCACGTAAAGGATCAAATCGGTTCACACCTTGCTTTTCTTTTGCTTTCCCAATCTCTTCTACTAATTGCGCGCGCTTATTGATTAAGTTTAAAATTTCAAGATTGATGTCGTCTACTTGATTTCTTAGTTCTTCTAAAATTTGATGACTCATAACCGTTATCCCCTCTCGTATTGTTATCTGGTTCTTTCAACCTAATAGAATGTATGATACATTTTAAGTTAATAACTGTATTATAAGCAATGGTTACTCAAAAGTCACGAACTTTCTTTATCGCTTCAACGCGGAAAAGTATTTTTCGTTTATTTACTATTCTGAACTATTTAAAAAGGAAGTGTCCATATGTCAGAAAAAATATTTGCTTTAGATATCGGTACACGCTCTGTAGTCGGTATTATACTTGAACAAAATGAGGAAAACTACCATGTCGTGGATCTCATTGTAGAAGAACATACTGAACGTGCGATGGTCGATGGTCAAATACATAATGTCGTTTACGTTGCAGAAGTAATTGCACATATTAAAAATAAATTAGAAGAAAAACATGGCCCATTAACGAAAGTTGCGGTCGCTGCTGCTGGTCGTTCTTTAAAAACCGAGCAAGCGAAGGCGAAGATCACGATCACAAATCGCCCTGCACTTACGCAAGCAGATATTGATCGACTGGAACTAGCTGCCGTCCAACAAGCACAAGCAAATCTACTCGATCATCAAGAACAATTAGAAGGACATCACTACTATTGTGTCGCCTATTCCGTTCTTTATAATCGATTAGATGCTCAGGAAATTGGTAATTTAATTGATCAACAAGGAAATGAAGCTTCCATCGAAGTCATCGCAACATTTTTACCGCGAGTTGTCGTTGAATCTCTAATCGCGGCTTTGAAACGTGCTGGCTTAGAAATGGATGGCCTAACACTTGAACCAATCGCAGCCATCAATGCATTAATTCCAACTTCTATGCGCAGATTAAATGTCGCACTTGTCGATATTGGCGCAGGTACTTCCGATATCGCCATTACCGATCAAAGTACAGTAACAGCGTACGGCATGGTGCCAACCGCGGGTGATGAGATCACGGAAGCTTTGAGCGATCACTACTTACTCGACTTCCCCGTTGCAGAATCATTGAAAAGAGAATTATCTGTCCAAACAGAAGTTACGATTTCTGATATTTTAGGATTTGATGAACAAGTTCCAGTACTTGATGTCATCCAAAATATCGAGCCGGCAATCGATCACCTTGCTTCAACAATTGCCAATGAAATTTTGAAATTAAATGGCCAAAAACCGCCGAAAGCCGTCATTTTAATAGGTGGTGGGAGTTTAACACCGCAAATCACGTCAAAATTAAGTCTTGCACTCGCTTTACCTGATAATCGCGTAGCAGTTCGTGACATCGATGCGATTAAGAATTTGACGCGTGCCGAACATGTACAAGCTACACCTGAATTAGTAACGCCGATTGGTATCGCGATTTCCGCAAAAAATATGCCAATCAAATATATGGCAGTTCAAGTCAATAATCAGATTGTGCGCATGTTTGAATTGAAGGAAATGACTGTCACAGATGCACTACTGTCTGCCAATATCAATGCTTCAAAACTATATGGCAAGCCTGGATTAGCGATGTCTGTGTCATTAAATGGCCAAACGATTCATATTCCTGGTGAATTAGGTAGCCCAACGATGATCAAAATTAACGGCGAAATTGCTTCGATGAAGACTGCTATTACGAATGAAGATGTCATCGAATTAATCGAAGGTACAAACGGCATGGAAGCTTCTGCCACTGCGAGTGATTTAATCGACAATGCAACGTCGCAAATCATCACTTTAAATGGGCAACCTTATTCAATAACGGCCAAATTGAAAATCAATGGTTCAAGTGCCTCCTTTTCTCAACAGCTTCATGAAGGCGACGAAATCCTAGTTGAAACGACTTCAACATTGCAGCAACTAATGACGAAATTAGGCAAAAATTCATTGCTTGATGATCGTTCTATACCAACCTATTACTTGAATGAGCAAAAAGTGAATGTTCCACAATTTGCGGCTACAATCACTGTAAATGGCATGGCTTGTTCATTAGATACGATTTTACAAAATGGTGATGCAATCGAATTTTCAACTGGAATTGATCGCACGCTCGAAAATTTCATCACTGTGCATTCCATCCAAATGGCAGACCGTTGTGACGTAACTTTCCAAGGTGAATCGATTCAATTGAGTAGACCTGCCTTTAAAACGCTCGTCAATCATCGAGAAGCCGATTTGATGACTTCATTGAATATGAATGACAAGATTCAATTACTCCCTTTAGAAGCCACTCCATGGACGTTTCAAGATGTCTTCAAATTTACGAACTGGCAATTACCTGAAGGATTTAAAGGAACTTTCGAATTAGTACGCAATCATGTAAAAGCGCAATTCGACCAGCCCATTCATAATGGCGATGAATTATCATTGCGATTACTACCTTCAAGTACACAAGTTTAAAAATGTAAAAGGCGAGTCGACTGATTGAAACAGTCGACTCGCCTTATTTTTGATTGATTATGCTTTTTTGTTTTCTTCTGCTTCAACTTCTGCAATTGTATTTTCTACAGTTTGCATTAATTCAATTGAGCCTTCATCATCCGAGTATGCAGTACCATCATCTAAAGGCGGTTGAACATTTCCCTTTAATGATTTCATACGGTCAACTACTGGACCCGCTTGCTCTTGAACCTTTTTAGAAAGTTGTGCAGATTTTTCTTTTGCTTGAGAAGCTAATTCAGAACTTTTCTCTTTTACTTGAGAAGTAATCCCTGAACTCTTCTCTTTTAAAGTATTCGCTTGAATAATAACATCATTGCGTAAATCCTTACCTGTTTTTGGTGCTAAAAATAATGCTGCTGCTGCGCCTACAAGACCACCAACGATTGCACCAATGACAAATTCCTTGCCACCTGAAGACTCTTTTTCATAAAGTGCCTCTTGGCGAGATACATATGCTTCTGGTAAGTAAACTGTATGCCCTGTGTTTGCAAGCTCGTCGCGAACATCATTGTAATTTAATTTAGAATCATTCATTTTGTAAACCCCCGTTTTATTGTTGGATTTGCTTATTTTTTTTTGATTTATTTCTGATACTCATTATTGCCGAACCCCATTGCACTACATTCGCAATTTGATCACTATTGCGGTCAACATTTGAGTTAATTGATGAAGTAACAGATTGAACTGTATTGTTCAGTCCTGAAACCGAATCTCCGAAACCTTTAACAGCTCCTACTAAAGAGTTAAGCTGTTGAGATTTCCCTTGAATATCTTCAGCTAAAACATTTGTCTTTTGTAAAAGGCTAGTTGTTTCAGTCGTGATTCCTTGCATCTGACCTTCAATGCCTTCCATTGTTTTCGCTACATTGTTTAAAGTAGTCTTTAAAGATCCTAAAGTCATCGCTAAACTTACACAAAGTACTAATACTCCGATTGCAAAAATTAAAGCTGCGATGTATAGAATGATAATCCAATCCATATGTTTTCCCTCCTACAATAATTAATACTTATAAAAATTCCACAATTTACTCGCTCCTAAACATTGTGTACTAATTACATTCTACAATCTTTCTCTAAATCCTTCCAATAATAAAGGGTTTTCACAGGAATATAAAAAAGAAAGTCACAAATGAATGTGACTTTCTAATCTGATTTAAACTTCAGTTTTTAATAATTCTTCAAAAGCTTTTTGGAATTTACCAATATCTCCTGCACCCATAAATAAGAATACAGCTTCTTTATGCTCAATTAACTCTTGAATATTATCCATACTTAAAATATGGCTATTCGGAATTAAATCTCTTAAATCTTGAATTGTTAATTCACCAGCATTTTCTCTTGCTGATCCGAAAATATCACACAGATACACGCAATCCGCTTCATTTAAACTTTCCGCAAAGTTTTCTAAGAATGCTTTTGTCCGTGAGAAAGTATGTGGTTGGAATACAGCTAATAATTCTCGCTCTGGATATTTTTGACGAGCAGATTGAATTGTCGCGCTAATCTCCGTTGGGTGATGTGCATAGTCATCAATCAAAGTACGTTCACCTATATGCGTTTCAGTAAAACGTCTTTTCACACCATGATATGTGTAAAGCTGATCTTGAATTAATGCAGCTGGAATTCCTTCATATTCACATAATGAAATAACAGCTAATGTATTTAATACATTGTGATCTCCGAATAGTGGAATATGGAATCTGCTGTAAAATTCATTACGCACAAATACATCAAAATCAGTACCTTTTGTCGTTTTCTCGATATTACGTGCTTCAAAATCATTTTCAGATCCAAAACCATAATAAACAACTGGTACATTCGCTTGAATGCGTTGTAAGTTTTCATCATCACCACATGCGATAATTGCTTTTTTCACTTGTAACGCCATCTCTTGGAATGCGCTAAATACATCGTCAATGCTTGAATAGTAATCTGGGTGATCAAAATCCACATTTAACATGATTGCGTAATCTGGGTGATATGCTAAGAAGTGTCTGCGATATTCGCATGCTTCCATTACGAAGTTTTTAGCATCTGCTGCGCCACTTCCCGTACCATCACCGATTAAGTATGATGTAGGTTCATTACCTGCAAGTACGTGCGCTAGTAAACCTGTAGTCGAAGTTTTACCATGCGCTCCTGTTACTGCTACAGAAGTGTATTTTTCTAAGTACTCACCTAAGAATTTATGGTAACGAATTACTTCTACACCTAATTCTTTCGCTCGTACAATTTCAGGGTGGCTATCTGGGAATGCATTACCGGCAATAACTGTCATTCCTTGTTGAATATTCGCTTCAGCAAAAGGAAGTACTTGAATGCCTCGTTCGTGTAATGGAGCTTCTGTAAAGAAGTATTTTTCTATGTCAGAACCTTGAACTGATTCACCCGAGTCAAATAAAATTTGAGCTAGTGAACTCATGCCAGAGCCTTTAATTCCAGTAAAATGATATAGTGTCATGTTGAAACCTCCTGGGAATTCTCTAAAAACAAGTATGCGATTCCCTTTTTCATCGTTCATAATTATTTTTTTAATTAGTTAAATTTGTAAGTGCTTTTTCAAAACATCTAATATTATAGCACGAAACGAATAGATTCAAAAACGTCATTCAATTTTAATTCCATATACCTACAAAAGACGCAATTCTTCAACATTACTTAGTAAAAATTAAGGTACTATTGAAAAATTTCATCCGCTTTTTCAGGCGTTAAAAATACATCTCGTGGTTTTGAACCTTTCGACTCCGAAATGAATCCATGTGAATCCATCATTTCAACGAGTCTTGCCGCTCGATTATATCCTATTCGATACTTTCGTTGAATAGCTGAAATTGAGATGCTACTTTCTTCCGCTGCAGATCTGCACACTTCTTCAAACAGTTCATCCTGTTCTTCAGCTTGTTCAACTTTCTGCACTAACTCTTCTGGAGCAAATGCGTATGAAGGTTTGCCGAGTGAACGAATATGATTCGTCACTTGCTCAATTTCTTGATCGGTAACAAAAGTACCTTGTAACCTTACTGGTGCTGATTTACCATAACCAAGATAAAGCATATCGCCTCGTCCTAATAATCGCTCTGCCCCTTGAGAATCGATAATCGTACGTGAATCAATTTGAGAAGAAACTGCAAATGCGATTCGCGTAGGAATATTCGATTTAATCAATCCTGTAATAACGTCTACAGATGGTCTCTGCGTTGCTAATACAAGGTGAATCCCACACGCTCTAGCTTTTTGAGCAATTCTACAAATAGATTCTTCTACGTCTGCAGGTGCCATCATCATTAAATCCGCTAACTCATCAATGACAATAACTAAATATGGCATTTTCAAAGAATATTTACGTTGTTCTTCAACAATTTCATTATATCTCGAAATATGTCTTACTTTCATATGATGGAATAATTGATATCTTCGTTCCATCTCTTCCACTGCCCATTTCAATGCAGCAGTAGCGGCTTTTACATCCGTAATGACTGGACTAACTAGGTGTGGCAATTCATCATAAACTGCTAATTCAACCATTTTCGGATCAATTAAAAGTAATTTTACATCATTCGGACTTGCCTTCATTAAAAGGCTGACTAGTAATGAATTAATACAGACCGATTTACCAGAACCAGTAGCTCCAGCAATAAGTCCATGTGGCATATTTGCTAAATCAAATGTTACAGGTTTTCCTGTAATATCAAGACCTAGTGCAACCTCAAGTAGATTTTCACTATCCTTAAAGTTATTAGTACCCACTATTTCTGACAATCTAACAGGTCTTGAAGTCGCATTTGGAATTTCAATACCAATTGAACGTTTGCCTGGAATTGGTGCTTCAATACGAATATCACGCGCTGCCAATGCTAGTTTTAAGTTATCTGAAAGATTTTTGATTTTACTAATTTTCACACCATGACCAACTGTAATTTCAAATTGTGTCACTGCTGGTCCTTGTACAATATCAACAATCTCCGCTTGAACATTAAATTCGGCTAGCACTTCTACTAATAACTCACCTTGTGATTCCATCCATTCCAAATCCTGTTGTTCTTCCTCTGGTTCACGTAGAACAGCAAGTGTTTCTTTGTAGCTATCCCAATGCGCAGGCTTCACTTCAACTTCAGTTGGAATGTCCATAACAATTTGTTCTTCCGATAATTCATTTACAAATTGCGGTTCGGTGGGAGTCACCTCATCAGCTGAATTATTTTCGGCAGTTTCTTTTTTAATCGTTGTTGGCGTCGCACGATAGTTTTGCATAACTTTCAGCGGATTTTTCTTCCAATCCGGAAATTCTAAGCTGCTCTTTGGAGTCGAAGGTGTTGCATTTAATTTTTCTTTATCCGATTTCAGCATGACAACATTGATCGGTGTACGACTCACGCGACGATCTGCTACAACTTGTTCAGTTTCCATCACTGGCGCTGCTTCTGCTTCAACTAGTTCAGTTCCAATCACTGGCGCTGTCTCTGCTTCGACTTGTTCAGCTTCCACAACTGGTGCTGGCTCTTCTTCAACTTGATCAGTTTCCATCACTGGTGCTGCTTCTACTTCAACTATTTCAGTTTCCACAACTGGTGCTGACTCTTCTTCAACTAGTTCCGTTCCAATCACTGGCGCTGTCTCTGCTTCAACTTGTTCAGCTTCCACAACTGGTGCTGACTCTTCTTCAACTTGATCAGTTTCCATCACTGGTGCTGCTTCTACTTCAACTATTTTAGTTTCCACAACTGGTGCTGACTCTGCTTCAACTAGTTCCGTTCCAATCACTGGCGCTGTCTCTGCTTCAACTTGTTCAGCTTCCACAACTGGTGCTGACTCTGCTTCAACTTGTTCAGCTTCCACAACTGGTGCTGACTCTTCTTCAACTTGTTCAGCTTCCACAACTGGTGCTGACTCTTCTTCAACTTGTACAGTTTCCATCACTGGCGCTGGCTCTTCTTCAACTTGTGCAGTTTCCACAATTGGCTCTGCCACCGCAACTTGTCGTTGTGGCTCGGATTGTTCTTTTGGACTATTTGATTCCGTCATTGTTGGAGCTTTATGTACCGGTTGCTCTAATACATTCACTTCCACATCAGAATCACCGAAAATTCGTTGTTCGCGTAATTTTCGTTCATGAATTAATTGTTCAGCTAATGTGCCTTTTACTTTACTCGTTTCAGGTAATGCATTCTTTTGAGATTCATGCTGAACATCGGCATGTAATTTAGCTTTTTTCAGACCAAACACTGGTGAAGGAACTTCTGTCGGAACGAACTTCGGTTTTGCAATTGGTTCCGGTTGATAGACTTTCTTTTCTTCTACTTTTACTTCTTTCATTTTTTCATTATATTTTGGCTTCTGTTTTGATATCACTGGCTCTTTAGCTTTCGTTTTTACAGCAGGACTTCCTCCAAAAGGATTGTATTGATTTCTCGCAATCCCTTGAACTGGACTTCCACCGGCTCGACTCGATCCAAATGGCGCATATGCATTCTTATTCACTTCTTCAACTTCTGGATAATTCATTTTCAACGGTGTGTCACCAATAGGTTCAGCATTCTCCGCCGGTTGTTCTTCAACTAAAGGAAAATTAAACTTCTTCTCTTGTTTTGGTTCTTCATTCATTTCTTCTTCATAGTATTCATTTTCTTCATATTCATATTGTTCATCAAATTGTTTATGTTGTTTTTTCGTATTATTATCATTTTCTTCTTCATCACTAATAATTTTATTAAAAAGGTTTTTAATCCAACTCATTTTTATCACTCATTTCCAAAATCATTGATTTCATTTTATCAGTAAAAATCGTTCTCTTGCAACGACTATCCTGTATTTCACTAAGAGATTCGACTAATATAATTCGATTTTCCCTATTTTATACAATTATAGTCGTATTTTCGGATAAAAGGTGAAATTTAATGTAAAAAAGAAAAAAAGAACTGATATAGATTTCTCTATACCAGTTCTTTCGATTTTATGCTTTGAATGGTGTTCCAGCTTGAGCAGAATCATCTAAAATCATGATTCCTTTCACTTGTGGAGCGTTTGGAATTTCTAACTCACGTGCTGAACATAGCATACCGAACGATTCAACGCCGCGAAGTGCTGATTCTTTGATTACCATACCAGAAGGCATTACTGCGCCGATTTTTGCTACGACAACTTTTTGACCTTGTGCAACGTTTGGTGCGCCACATACGATTTGTAGTAGTTCATCTTCGCCAACATCTACTTTTGTAATATGCAATTTATCTGCATTCGGGTGATCGCCTAATTCAACGACATGCCCTACTACGAATTTTGGTGAGAAATCTACGTTTAAATCAAGTGCAGCACCTGATTCAGCGATTGCTTTTTCGATTGAAGCTACAAATTCTTTCGAAATTTCTACGTTTCCAACTACGCCATCTAGTTCAACATACTTGCTCGCATTGAAAAGGTTGAAGCCTTTTACTTCTGAAGTAGACTCTTCTTGTAAAAGAACTAAGTCACCGTGACGCTCTAATTTTGTCTTAACTGCACTTTCAGTTGTTAATTCAACTAGGAGTACATCCCCTACGAATTCTCTATTATACGAAGCGATCATGATTTATTCTTTCTCCTTTTTGGCTTTTGCCATAATAAATATTGGTTCTAAATGATTATTTTCATAAATGAACGATAGCGATGTAACCGGTACTGCTCCTACCGAGAAGAAATGCATCGTCATTTGTGCTAATATATCATATCCTTCTTTGTTACGAATGTCACCTATGATTAGGACATCTTGATGCGGCACAGATACTGTCATATCACCTTCGACTTGCTCGGCCATATGTTGTAAAAATGGCTCATTTAAAATACGACTCGCATCGTAGCCATCATTATGATTTAAAAAGTAAAAAATATTGCCATTCACTTCATCAGCTTTGACGTCCGTAGGCAATGTTTTAACTTGGAATCTCGCCATTTCCTTCACTTGCGCTTCAGTCAATTCTAATTTTTCAAGCATCGCTTCATCAATCAAACGATATGTCGCACCTAAATCTAGCGCGTAGAAAATAGTTGTTTCAGCTGTATGTTTTTCAAAAATGAACGGAATACCTTCTTTTGATTTCTTAGGGAATGAACCCGAACGAATGGCAGGGAAAATTTTAAGTCCTTTCGCAAAACCTTCCGCTTGTTCTTTGGCCATCGCATCAAAAGTTTGTTGAATAATATAGAGTACTTCATCAATTGCTGCTTCTTTGCGCTCCTCATATTTTTGAAGAACGTCGCCTACAACTAACTCCATCCCCTTATTTAATGAACGGTGATGAATTCTTAATTTATTTGTTTTCGCATCTAATTGAATTTCGTACTGCTCTTCATTT
Source organism: Kurthia zopfii (assembly GCF_003143955.1). Lineage (GTDB taxonomy): Bacteria > Bacillota > Bacilli > Bacillales_A > Planococcaceae > Kurthia > Kurthia zopfii. Next base: position 24,493 of record NZ_QFVS01000025.1, read on the forward strand.
AGACGTTTTTTTAAGATATTTATTAGTTCTGGTGCTTTCATTCAATCACTCCGTTACTGTTTTGCAAGAAATGCTTCAATTTCTTCCTGCGTTTTACGATCTTTTGATACAAAACGTCCTGTTTCTTCACCATTATTAAATGCGACAAAGCTTGGAATACCAAAGACATCTAGCTCAATACATACATCAATGAATTTGTCGCGGTCCACATAGATGAAGTTGAATTCAGGGAATTTACCTTCTACTTCTGGCATGAATGGATCGATGAATCGGCAATCTGGACACCAATCTGCCGAGAAAAGGAATACCGTTTTCCCTTCGTTTTTTAAAGTCTTGAATTGTTCTTCTGATTGTAATGCGTTCATTCCAAAAACCTCCGTTACGATGTTATTTTCATCACTTACTTTACATGAAATAGTTGTGAAACTCTACTGTTTTGCCCAGTAACGATATTGACCGACTAACATCATGACAATTGGTTCGAACATTTCTGCTCGATCGATTAGTCCATCTGTGAATACGCCGATTGCTCCAGCGTTTTGTCGCGTATCCTGTTCTCCTACATAACAATCCATGATTGGCCCTAGTTCTTCACCAGTTAATAAAGCTTGTGCCACTTCTTTTGGTAGCGGAATTTGAGCGCCGGCTGCTGTATAAACGGTATCTACCGTTGCAAGTGCCGCCCAGTTGCATAAATATAGTGCATTGCCAATCCATTTCACGCCGCCTTCAAGTCCAAAACCTACTTCTGCACCTGTTTGCTCTCTTGCCGCAATCGCACGATTAATCGCACCTTGTCGCGTTTCTTCTTCTGAAAAAGGCTGTTTCGCAACATTTGAAGCAACTGAAATAGCTTGAATTTCAAATTCATTTGTTAAAGTATCTTGTACCACTTTTTCTACTGCTTTTAATTTCGCTTTATTCTTCGTTCCTACCGCTATTTTCATCATTCATTCCTCCATTAAAAAAGCTATCCTTAACAATAAGGATAGCTTAAATCATTCAAATTAACCGTTATTTTTAATTGTATCCAATGTAGATTGATCTGCATTACGCACAAGGTTGACGATTAATTCTTTTGCCGCATCAATGTCATCTGTATGAATAATTGAAGCATGTGTATGAATATAACGTGAGCAAATACCAATTACTGATGAAGGAACGCCGTCATTTGAAATGTGTACATTCCCTGCATCTGTACCACCTGGTGATACAAAATACTGGTATGGAATATTATTTGATTCCGCAGTATCTAAAATGTATTCGCGCATACCTTTATGCGTCACCATCGTACGGTCGAAAATACGTAATAATGCACCTTTACCCATTTGACCGAATTGGTTTTTATCGCCCGTTACATCGTTTGCAGGGCTAGCATCTAATGCGAAGAATAAATCTGGTTTAATCATGTTCGCAGAAACTTTCGCGCCACGTAAACCAACTTCTTCCATTACATTCGCACCTGAATAAAGTGTATTCGGTAATTTCTCATCTTTTAATTCTTTTAAAAGCTCAATTGCAAGGCCACAACCATAGCGGTTATCCCATGCTTTCGCCATAATTTTCTTAGGATTTGCCATTTGAGTAAATTGGCTAGTTGGAATAATCGATTGCCCTGGTTTTACACCCATTGCAATCGCATCTGCACGGTCATCTGCGCCGATATCAATTAGCATATTTTTAATTTCCATAGGTTTTTTAGCCATTTCAGGTGTTAATAAATGTGGTGGAACTGAACTAATGACACCTGGAACAACACCATTTTCACCATACACATCAACACGTTGCGCTAGCATGACTTGATTTGACCAGCCACCAAGTGGTTGGAAACGAATTAGTCCGTTATCCGTAATTTGTGTCACCATAAATGCGACTTCATCCATATGACCAGCTACTAAAATTCTTGGGCCATTGTCGTCACCTTTTTTAAGACCAAAAATACCGCCTAAATTATCTTGCACAATTTCGTCCGAGTATTTCGTCAATTCTTGGCGCATGAAAGCACGCACTGCATGTTCATTCCCCGGCGCCCCTGGTAGTTCTGTAAGTGTTTTAAACATTTCTAAAGTATCTTGATTCATTCCATTTACCCCCTATTAAATCAATCATTACTACCTATTTTAGTCGTATTGAAATAAAAAAACCACTAATAATTTCGTTTTCCGTAATAAACACACTTGTTTATCATTTTCCCGAAATCCATTTTTTATGTTACACTTACACGGAATAGAACATAATGAGGGGGTATTCATTTTATGAAAACACGTGACTTTTTAATCGGAGTTGTTGCTGGTATTGCAGCTGCATATGTAATCAAAGAAGCATCGACGAAAGTAAATCCGAATCGTAATCCTAATTCAATCTTAGAAGAAGTGAAGAAAGAATTTAAAAAGGAAGGACCAATCGACGGTTCTTGGATTTTCATGCAACCTGAAACATTCTATAAAGAAAACATCTCGATTCCTGTTTTTAAAGGCGGTATTTCACGCATCGAAAACGGCGAGAGTGTTAACTTTGAATTCGCAGCTGAAAGTACGAGCGGCACGATTGTTGACTTAGTTCGTATTTCTTAATCTACATTACTGGAATGCATGGTTTCTTCATTGAAATCATGCTTTTTTATTTTTGGGGAAAGTAAAAAAGCTGAACAAATGAATGTTCAGCTTGCCATTTTATTGATTCACTTTTTCAGTAACGAGTACTTCATCTAGTATTTCCTTACCAGTTGGATCCCACTTGATCAAACGTTTATAAGCATCGTGGTAGAAACTGACGAAATGACCTTTTTCTAAAATTTCTCCGACTAACTGCTCTTTTGCAAAAACCGAAGTCATTGGATAATCATCGTATGCAAGTACCCATAGCGGATTTTGATGTGCATGCGTCGGCATAATGTCCGCCATATGAATAATGACCTCATCGCCCTGCGTTAGGCGAATCACCGCATGACCATCACTATGGCCGCCTGTATGGATCATCTCGATACCGTCCGTCACTTGGAATGTACCTTCATATGTTTCGACTTGATCAACGATTGGTTGCCAATTTTCTTTCCAATACGTGTTTGCAGAACGGATATTAGGCTTGCGCATCTCATCCCATTCTACTTTTGTCACGTATACTTTTGCATTCGGGAAGGTTGGTACTAACTTCTCCCCTTCATACTTCGTTAAGCCACATGCGTGGTCAAAATGAAGATGCGTCATTAATACATAATCTATGTCATTCACTGTTAAGCCAAGTTTTTGTAAATCATCTTCTAAATGAGATTGATCTGTCACGCCGAAGTTTCTCAATTGTTTTTCGGTAAATTTACCATTACCAACACCGGTATCAATTAAATAATTCTTCCCCTTTAGTTGAATTAAAATTGGGTGTGTCGGTAATTCAATTTGATTATTGTCGTTTACAGGGTATTTTCTCGACCAAAGAGGCTTCGGTACTACCCCGAACATTGCTCCACCATCTAAAAAAGTGACGCCACCATTTAACCAAGTTAAAGTCATATCATGAAATTTATAAGTATCCATCCAATTCCCCCCTAATACTATTCAAACTCCATTCCATTTTACCATATTATGTCGAAAAGAGAATTATTTACTGTATAAAGGTGTTTTTTTGTAAAAAAAAGATTAGTAATTTTCACATTACTAATCTCAGTGTTATTATTTTTTCGTAATAAATTGAGCTTCCACGCGGTAAATTGGTTGACCTTTTGCAGAGAATTTCTCTTCATATTCCGTCATAATATTACCTTCTGGATTGTCATCATGTAAGTCTAATGATACAAGATTTAACTTCATACCATAGTCAGTCATGCTAATTAAAGAATATTCAAAAAGACCGCGGTTGTCTGTTTTGAAATGCACTTCGCCATTATCAACTAGTACGTTCTCATACAGCTTTAAGAAGCCTTCATGTGTCAGACGGCGTTTCGCATGACGTGTTTTAGGCCATGGATCAGAGAAGTTTAAGTAAAGACGATCTACATCGTTTTTAGCAAAAAACTTTTCTAAATCTGAACCATCTACACGTAGTAGACGAAGGTTCGCAGGTGAACCAGCATCCAATGCTTTTTCACAAGCTTTCATCATAACACTTTCAAAAAGTTCGATGCCGATATAGTTAATTTCAGGATTTGCTAAAGCCATGCCTGTAATGAATTGTCCTTTACCAGTACCTACTTCAATATGCAATGGATTGTCATTATTGAATAATGATTTCCAGTTCGTGCGATAGTTTTCCGGATTCGGTTCAACGATTTCTGGATGCGCTTCTAAAAAACTCGGCGCATTTGGATTATGTCTAAGTCTCAAAAAATTTCCTCATTTCATTTTTTCTTCTCAATTGTTCATTTTAAAGAAACATATTATTTAGTCAAGTTATTATAGCCTAGTCGCCAATTATTCTCTTGAACAAAATAGGAGATTGTTTGATTTTCTTTCGCTTGACCTATGTACTCACCATCTGCATGACCGATGACCGAATCATGTAAACGAATGTCAAACTTGCTTGATTTATACGATTTGACGGTATTGAATTTTGTATGTTTGCCGAAAAAAACAGTTAAAAATATTAATAATAATTTCAATTTAGTGATATCATGTACGACTGTTAATTCCATTAATCCATCATTCGAAATAGAATTCGGAGAAATTTTCATGCCACCTCCAAAATACGGTTGGTTACTCGCTACAACGAAGTAGCAGTTTTTCAAATGTCCGTGATTTTCAATCGTTAAATCAAATGGTTTGAAGCGGAATAGCTCGCGAATCAAAATCCAAACATAAGCTAGCTTTCCTAAAGAAATTTTATTCAACCATGCTTTCATCTTTGAACGATTCACTTCATAGGTCACGACAGCATCGAAACCAAAACCACAATTATTCATAAAAACATCTTCAACATCTACAGATTTCACTGCGCCAAGATCATACGGCAAACTTGTCGGATTTTGTATAAACGATTCGATTTGATGAGCGGTCGTAAATGTAGGGAATGCTCGACCAAAATCATTGCCAGAGCCACCATTCATGACACCGACTACTAGATGCTCATACGATACTGCTCCTTTAATCACTTCATGAATCGTCCCATCTCCGCCAATTGTTAGAAGCAATGTCGGTTCTTGCAATTCACCATATTTTTTCGCGATTTCCACAGCATGACCTGTAGCGTTCGTTCTTTCTAAAATATATGGCGTTTGAAGCGTCTTCGATAACTTCTCAAACTTCCGCTTTGCCCTTCCATGCCCTGCGTAATCATTGACTATAATGACTAGACGCATTTACAATCATTCCCCTTCCTCTGTAAACCATTCAGCTCGCATGAAAGATGTTGTCTGGACGTTATTTAAAAAAGTTTCCGTCACTTTAAATTGCATATGCTTCATCGGTGAATGATGATTCTGTAATTGTTCAACCCAATTTTCATAATGTCTTCGATCAATGAATTCGACGCCATATGAAGAACCAGGATAGTCGATATAACCATTTCTTGATAACACGACTTTCTGAATTTTCATCGACACGTCATTTTGTTCAAATAACGCCTTAATAATCATTTCCATACGATTCAAACTAATCATCGGATTGACGACACGATTCATTTGTTCGCCAATTCGCTTTTCCCAAAAACGATCTGAATTGATTCCAGTAAAAGTAGCACGTTCTTCTGCTTCAATATTTTGAATGCAGTAACATTCAGTCGGGGTAATAATAATGATTCCCATCTCGACTGGTGCTTTTTTGATTAGGAAAATCGGTTCATACATGACGAAGAATGTATCTGGTAGCTTCATTAATAAATCCTTCAATAGCGAGCTACGGTAATACTTCGCATCAATATTCGATTTTTCTCGCATCGTCGTACTTGCCCAACTTAATTGGAATGAGAAAAGTTGATCCATATACATTCTTCTTAATTCACCGACTGTTTTAGGATGGAATAGTAATTGCGGTTGAAAATCTGATTGAGGATCTTCTTGCGGCTCATGCTCTTCCTCATCTTCCACTTCAAACGCTAATTCCTTTTCTTTTCTTTTGAAAGGATTTAATTTTTGGAACAGTGTTTTTCTTTCATTGACGATCAATTCATCATCTTCCCACTGATCTTCAAATTCTACTGGGTTCTCCCACTCTTCCTTTAATCGATCCCACTTTGATTTTTTCAGTCGAATATATTGTGTTGGATATCGTTTCGCATCTACTTGATAGCGAGATATATAATCCTGTAGTTTTATGAGTTGTGCCAAAGCCACTCTCTCCTTACTTTTATTACTAATTAATATTCATATTACCATTATTCTTCTATAATGAGTGATATTTTTGAATAGTCTTATTAGAAAAACCTGTTTTAGAAAGTCGCTCGTTCAGCTTGACTTTCAAAACAGGTTTCATACATCTATTAAATGACTAACATATTCGGGAGTTTCGCTTCAAATGCTTGTTGGATTTTTCTCGTCCATTCACCTGGGTGACCTTCACCAACTACAACTTCATCAATTTGGACAATGGGCGTCACTTCAGATGTTGTAGAGGTTAAAAATAGCTCATCCATCGATTTGAATTGCGTCTTCGTCATCGCTTCTTCTACGACTGGTAAGCCAATTTCACGACAGCATTCAAGCATGACCATACGTGTAATACCATTTAAAATATAATTATTAATTGGGTGTGTGTAAAGAACGCCTTCTTTAATACCAAAAACATTAGAAGAAGATCCTTCCGTAACGATTTCATCACGATGTAAAACTGCTTCATAACAACCTTGCTCATGTGCTGTCTGCTTCGCTAATACCGCTCCTAATAAATTCAAAGATTTAATATCACAACGTAACCAACGAATATCATCTTGGAAAATCGTCTTGACACCATTCTTCAAATTATTCACCGGACGTGCGCCCTCAGTTGTGTAAGCTACAAAAGTCGCTTGTGGATTATTCCCTGGGAAATAGTGAGTACGTGGCGCAACTCCTCGCGTAATTTGCATATACACATGCCCCGTACCTAATTCATTTTCTTCTACTAACTCATAAATCATTTGATGCATTTTGTCTTTTGTATAAGGAATGACAATTTTCAATTCATCCGCACAACGATAAAAACGATCTATATGTTGTTCAGCTGTAAATAAATTACCATTATATACTTTAATTACTTCATAGATTCCGTCACCAAATTGAAATCCGCGATCTTCGATTTGGACAGTTGCTTGTTGTTGCTCCATTAATTGCTCATTCAGCCAGATTTTCGACAAATTGCTGCACTTCCTAACTCTGTAGATTTATTTATGTACTCGTGCCCCAATTTCTCAGAAAGCATTCTTCTATTATGACAAATATTTTTAATAATTAATATACTAAAAAAGAAAAATAGCACAATCACCGCTATTTCCCGGGTAATTGCACTATTTCATAACTTACTGTTTCTTAATTTTATATTTTTTAGGGTTCGAATAAACGCCGTAAACTTGCGTATAGCGAACGAAGTATTCATCCATGTTTTTGCCTGTATTCGTTTTTAAAGCTGCAATACTATCCGCCGGCAATGAATCCACGATGATATCGTATTCGGAAGCATTCACACTGTTTTTCCAAGCCATGAATTGAATCGGTCGGCTCGTATTTTCAAAGTGATTGTTTTTGAAAATCGGATGAATGGCGCCGCTTGATAAAATCCCGCGTTTGCCACTTCCCCCAATCGAATTGAATTTATTATTTTCAATGATTGGGTCGACCCAGTTCATGACGCGAATGGCATCATTACGCATTTGTTTAAATTCATTGTTGATGATTTTCACATTCACATGCGGGCTGTTTTCATACGTGATTCCATCAATTACACCGCTACCCGAATACTTATGCGTACCAATTCCGCGATCTAGGTTTACAAATTTCGAATTTTGAATCGTAACACCATCAGTCGCAGTACGGTCAAAGTTACTCCATGCAGAACTAAAACCTTTCGTCGCTAAATCAGGTGTATCTAAATTGATTGCTTCCTTCGTTAAATTTTCCGTCGGATCAGAATCAATAAAGGTACAATTGTCAATTAAGACATTTTTAGAAGCATCTAATTCGATAAAATGCCCTGAATTCATATTTCTGAAATCAATATTTGAGAATTCGACATTCGTTGTATGCGCCATAATGACCGCAAAGCTAAAGAATTTATTTTGCAAATCAAGTTTCGCTCTACCAGGTGAATAGATTTTCACATTTTGAGTACCGTCAAATCCGCCAACCGTTCCTTTTCCTGTCGATTTCGACGGTGGGACTAGTTGGAATAATGATGCGGATACATCCATCGTTTGAGCATCCGTCACAACACCTTTTTTCATCACGACTCCATCTTCTAATTCAATCGTGACATTTGATGGGACAAATAATGTATTTGTAATCGTATACTCGCCTTTTTTAATTAAGATTTTACCGCCACCTTGTTTTTCAAGATGTTCTAAAATTGAGCGAAGTACATAATAATCCTTCGTCATAGGTGTATAGGAAGGTCGTAAATCATATCTTGGATTTAGTGAAGCTGTATCATGATCGAACTCATATACTTGCTTCGTTAAATCTTCCAAATTGATGATCGTCGCTACATTCCCAGTGCCTTCATAATCGCCCATGGGCAAAGTGACATCATACGTAGATAAGCCATCCCCGATATTCGTCACAACTTCTCGTTTATTTTCAAGCGATAAAACATTTTGATAATCCGATACATCTAATTGCAGTGAAGTAGATACATTATTAAATGCAATGACGCGATTTGATTTCATAAATGTATTACTTTTAATTGTCGGATATTGTACACCGCGTACCACAATTGTCGAACTTGGATTGTAAATTGAATCATCAAATTTATTACTTGAGATGACTGGTTTTTCCCAACCTGTTAAGTAAAGTGACGCATTTCTATTCTGTGTAAATTCGTTTTTCGTAACTGTAATTGACGTCTGTAAATCCGTCGGAATAAATGCTGTTGTTTTTACGCCAGTATATTGTTTATGAAATTTATTCTTTTGAATTTTGATTTTTTTATTCGGCGTATCATCATATTCATTCCAACTGACTGATAATACTGACTTCGACTTCTTCGCATTTTCTAAACGCACTGCTGGCACTTTAGTCGTTTCGGTAGAATTTTCAAAGCGATTATTTTCGATTGTTGTAATATTCGTACCAATCAAATGAATGAATGTACTCGCATTATTATTTGTAAATTGAATGCCTGATATATTAAAATCACTCGTATGCGCAGCAATGATTCCGTGTGAATTGGCCACTTTTCTTAAATCAATTTTCGCATTTCCTTCACCAATGATGGCAACATTTGAAGTGCCATTGTACGCCTCGACTTTTTCTTCTTTATCTTTTGCTATATCTGATTCGATAATTTGGAACATCGTTTTTGATGGTTTAAAACTAGCGCCACCAGTAGTCGTTCCTTTTCGAATTGTTGTTCCGTCGCTTAAAATAACGGTCGTATTCGAAGGTATGTATAGTACATTCGGAATTGTATAAGTACCTTTTTTCAAACGTAAAGTACCGCCACCTTCTCGTTCAATTCTCTCCAAATAACTACGTAAAGTGTAGTATTGTTTCGTGCTGTTATTATACGTCTTATACTTCAAATAATTTTTGTTAATTGGCTTAGTCGTGGTTGAAATCGAATATGTTTTTCCGTCTGCCTTCGCTTCAAAATCATTATTCATAAAAATGAATAGTGAAACGAATAAAACGAACGAGCTCACCAATATTTTCGTTCTTTTTCTCACCGTACAATTACCCCGATTCTTAAATTATTGAATAGTTTTTCAACAGATAAAAAGCCTTCCTACATAAAAGTAGGAAAGCTTTTTAAGAATGATTTAATAATTTTTCCTATTATTCCATCATTTTATAGTAAAATTTTACTAGAGTCAACCAAACTACTTCGTTGCAAGTTCAACGATTGCATCCGCATAAATCGCCGCTGCTTTCACTAAGTTTTCGATTACTACGAACTCATCTGCTTGGTGAGCGATGTCTGGTTCGCCTGGGAATAACATACCGAAAGCTACGCCATTTTTAAGTTCACGTGCATACGTACCGCCACCGATTGATAGTAATTCTGCTTTTTCTCCAGTATTTCTTTCATATACTTTTGAAAGTTTTTGAATTAATTCTTCTTTTTCGTCAACATAGTGAGGAGTTGAATTTTCTGTCACTTCTAATGAAAATCCTAATGCATCAATGACAGGTTGTACTGCTGCGATTTTTTCATCATAAGGGTAGCTTACTGAATAACGCATACTTACTTCTACTTTACCACCCGCTTGAGGTGTGTATGAAACAACTCCAGCATTTAAAGTAGTATCGCCAGAAATTTCGTCATTGAAGTTTAATTGCAATGCTTTACCACGAGTTTCATTTGCAAATGCTGTTACGACAAAGTTTGCGAATTGTTTGGCATGTTCAGTTGTTAGTACTGTATTTAAGAATTGCGCTAATTTAACAGCTGCATTGATCCCGATATTCGGTTCCATTGCATGCGCAGATTTTCCTTTTACTGAAATAATGACTTGATCGCCATCTACTTTATATTCCCCAACTAATTTCGCGTTTGCTAAAAATGCTTGGAAAATCATTTCCGTTGATTCTGGGGCATCTTTTAATACCGCTTCGGCAAAATCAGGAACCATATTCGTACGGTGGCCTGCTTTGAAACTGATTAATTGTTCGTCATTTGACGTACCTTCTTGATTAAATTCAAGTACTGCGATTCCTTTTTCAGCATTAATGATTGGGAAATCTGCATCAGGAGCAAATCCTAAAGTTGGCATTTCGTCATTTGCGAAATAATGATCGACACAACGGAAGCCCGTTTCTTCATCTGAACCGATGATCATACGAACACGGCGATCTAGTTTAACACCTGAATCTTTTACCATTTTCATTGCTAACCATGCAGCCATTGTTGGCCCTTTATCATCAATTGCACCGCGACCGAATAATTTACCATCTTCAATCACTGCGCCGAACGGTTCGTGTTTCCAATCACTTCCAGCTGGAACAACATCCACGTGACATAGAATGCCGACCATTTCTTCGCCCTCGCCCATTTCAATATAACCTACTTTATTCGCTAGGTTTTTAGTTGCCATGTTTTGAGCTTTACCTTGATCTAACATCCAGTTTAATGCTTCAAGAGGACCGTTACCAAATGGTACTTCCTCCGTCATTGTTGATTCATCTAACACACTATTAATTTGTACCAGGGATTGTAATTCTGTCAGTAATTCTTCTTTACGCTGTTCAGCTTGTTGTTGCCAATTCATCGCAATACCTCCTCTATATAATCTATAAATAGTGTACACCTTCTACCACTTTAATAAAATCTAAAAATTAAAACACGAACATTTAAGTTCACTAAAACTATTAATGTACGCTTTTATTTGTAAAGCTATTGTTAAGATAGCTTTTTTTAGTCTTTTTTATGGAAAAATTATTACTTATCCGTTATAATGTAATTGTCAGATAATAAAATCTGGCAAAAACCGAAGTAAAAGGAGATGTCGAGGCAAAATTAAATTCGCCTAACGCTCGCAATTTCTATCGTCCGCTAGTCTTATGAATAAAGATGAAGGAGTGGTTCACCAATGAAACCAACAACTGATCGGATGCTTAATCGTATTAAAGATGTGTACAAGTATATCCATGAGAATGGAACCGTTACAACACAGGATTTAGTCGACGAATTCGGCATCACTCCTCGCACCATTCAAAGAGATTTGAATGTGTTAGCCTTTAATGACTTAGTTGAAAGTCCATCTAGAGGTAAATGGACAACGACGCGTAAAAAAGTGAAAATGACATCTTAGAAAGGTTTAATGAGCTTTATCTCACATTCGCTCATTAGACGGAGAAGACAACTAGCCCTAAGATTTACATGCTGAGGCCAACTTCTCATTTAATCGACTACAACTTAAAAACGTAAAAAAGAATGATCTTGCTGCGTCGCTAGGTCATTCTTTATTTTTGAACAAAGCAGACATATTCAATTATGTCTGCTTTTATTTTGGCGTTTCAGAAGTAACATCTACGCAATCTAAAAAAAAAGTGAATGAAATTGAAAATCCAATTTCACTCTCTCTTTTTGACTCATGCATTTGTATTATTTTGCAGGTTTTGCATTTTTCAATTGTTCTAGTTCATCCTCTGTAAGTTCACGGTACTCGCCTAAAGCTAGCGATTCGTCTAATGATAAAGGCCCCATCGAAATTCGTTTTAAGTAAGTTACTTTCTTACCTACTGACTCAAACATTCTTTTCACTTGATGGAATTTCCCTTCAGAAATTTCTAATTCAATTTCTGATTGTTCATCAGATTTAAGAATTTTCAACTTCCCTGGCTTCGTATGATAACCATCATCTAAAGTGACACCTTCAGCAAAAGCATCGATATCTGCTTGTGTTACGCGCCCTTCGATTTCAGCAAAATACACTTTTGGTACATGCTTCTTCGGAGAAAGTAAATTATGAGTTAATTGACCATCATTCGTGATTAGTAAGAATCCCTCAGTATCTTTATCTAAACGACCTACAGGGAACGGTTCGAAATGGGCATGGAATGGATCCAATAAATCGATGACCGTTTGATCATACTTATCTTCCGTCGCAGAGATGACATCTTGAGGCTTGTGCATCATCAAGTAGATAAACTCTTGATAATGAACATGCTCTCCGTAAACCGTCACAACTTGTGCAACTGGATCTACTTGTTTCGCAACATCTCTCACAACTTCCCCATCAACTTGGCAAGCCTTACCCTTTAATAAAATCTTTACTTCTTTACGAGAACCAAATCCCATATTTGATAATAATTTATCTAAACGCATAGTTCCTCCTACATACCTAACTTATTTGCAATTTTCGTGAATTTACTACCTAATAATTTCTGCGCTAATCCTAGTTTCATCGATAGAAGTCCGTAAACTGCGATTCCGACAAAACCACATACTGCGATATAGATAAACGCGACACCGCGCCCTTCAGCTGGCGGTAGGATGAATGATAACCCTTTATGCGTTAACCATACAGATACAGCCATGATTGCTGTTAAAATAATGATTAAAATCGAGCGACGTACAAGCATTTTCGACTTGTAGTTCAGTACTTTTCCTAGCACGACCATATTAATGACAATCGATACAATGTAACCAAGTGAAGTAGCTAAAATCGCACCATTAACGCCGAATTGTTCAACTAGAGGAATATTGAGTGATAGTTTCACTAAAATACCTGTTAGTAAACTGAAAATAATCCATTTTTGATAATCGATCCCTTGTAACAATGCGGCTGTTACTTGGAAAAAGGCGAATAAAATAGCAACTGGCGCATAGTAAGCTAATACACTTGCCCCAACTTTATCCGGTTCATACAACATCGTGAAAATATCATATGATAGGATCGATATCCCGATGACGGCTGGCAATGTGACAAATAATAAAATTTGATACGTCTTATCCATCGCATTAATTAATTCGCCACGCTGTTTTTGCGTATAGAATTTTGTAATGACCGGCACGAGCGCCATCGAAAAACCTGTCGCAAGCATTACTGGGATAATGACAATCTTATGTGTCGTGAAATTTAACATCCCCAGTAAATTATCCGAGATATTCGCTAAACCAACATTCGACATCGCTTGGTTAAATGTCAACATATCGACTAATTGGAATAGTGGGTTGGCGATCCCTACGAACACATATGGAATCGAATACGTAATAACTTCCTTGTAAATTTTCGAGTAACTTAATTCCCCAGAAGACACGCTACTCTCCAACTTCAGATCAAACTCTGGCTGCAGCTTCTTCCAATAATAATATAGACAAGCAAGTCCACCAATTGCCCCAATGAACGCAGAGAACACGGCGAATGATACAGCTGTTTGAGCAGTACCTGATAATACTTTCATCACGACGAATGAACCCGCTAATAAAGCGACAATTCGTACAATTTGTTCGACTAACTGTGATACAGCTGTTGGTGTCATATGACCATATCCTTGGAAGAATCCACGAACTAAACTCATAAACGGGACAGCAATTAATGCAAAACTTACCCAACGAATTACGCTGGCAATTTGATCAACCGAGAAAATTTGGTCATCATCTTTAATGACCAAGTGTGCGATCGGCGTCGCAAGTGAGAATAAAAGTAAAAACGATAGAAAACCTGTCGTTAGCATAATCAATAAGCCTGATTTAACAAGCTTTCTTCCAGACTCATAATCGCCCATACTATTATATTTTGATACGAACTTAGAAACCGCTACTGGCGCTCCTGAAATCGCAATCGAAAGCATAATTGAATAAGGAATATAAGCGTACGAATATAACGTGACATTTTCTTGTCCGATAATCGCATAGAATGGGAATATGTAAACAAGGCCTAAAATTTTTGATAAAAACATACCAATCGTGAGGATGGCAGTACCTTTCATTAATGACGACATAAAATCCTTCCATTCTGTCCAAATCTAATAAAACCTAAACTTTAGTTTACAACTAGGCATACAATTTCTCAAATAGTTTCTGTGTTTCATGTATAATAAAATAAAAAAAGAAAGTGAGCGACATAAATGTATGATGTAATTGTAATCGGCGGTGGTCCATCTGGACTAATGGCTTCGATAGCCGCCGGGTCTAAAGGTAAGAAAGTATTATTGCTCGAAAAAGGTAAAAAACTTGGTCAAAAGCTCGCTATTTCTGGCGGAGGACGTTGTAATGTGACAAACAGACTCCCAGTTGATGAAATCGTAAAAAACATTCCTGGTAATGGACGCTTCCTTTATAGTCCATTTACTATTTTTAATAATGAAGATATTATCTCATTTTTTGAAAATCTAGGCGTTGCATTAAAAGAAGAAGATCATGGACGCATGTTCCCTGTCTCTAACCGCGCTTTGGATGTCGTAGATGCTTTATTAAATGAACAAGTACGACTTCACGTGGAAGTTCGTAAAAACACAGCTGTATCCAAACTATTAATGGACGACGACAAGATCCTTGGGGTTCGCCTGCAAGATGGGACAGAAATCCAATCGAAGGCTGTTGTCGTTGCTGTAGGTGGCAAAGCAGTACCTCAAACGGGTTCGACAGGCGATGGATATCCTTGGGCGGAAAAAGCAGGTCATACCGTTACTGACTTATACCCGACTGAAGTACCTTTACTCTCGAATGATCCATTTATTCGTTCAAAAGAGTTACAAGGTTTAGCTCTACGTGACGCAGCAGTTTCTGTTTTAAAGAAAAATGGTAAACCTATCATCACGCATCAAATGGATATGTTATTCACTCACTTCGGCTTAAGTGGCCCTGCGATTTTACGTTGTAGCCAATTCGTCGTGAAAGAATTGAAGAAAAATGGCAACAAGCCTGTTACAATGCGCATTGCTGCCCTACCGGATTTGAATGCTGAATCAGCTTTCCAAAAAGTATTCAAAATGGCTAAGGAAGAACCAAAGAAAGCATTGAAAAATGTATGGAAAGGTCTCGTTCCTGAACGTTGGTTACTATTCTTGATGGCTCAAGCTGATCTCGATGAAACTCTTACAGGTGCAGATCTACCTGCCGAAAAAGCACGTCAATTCGCACATGATCTCGTATCATTTGAAATGACTGTTTACGGCACTCAACCAATTGAGAAAGCATTCGTTACGGGTGGTGGCGTGTCAACGAAAGAAATCGATCCAAAAACAATGGGCTCAAAAATCAAAAACGGCCTATTCTTCTGCGGAGAAATTCTTGATGTACATGGTTACACAGGTGGTTACAATATTACCTCTGCACTCGTAACAGGAAGAATTGCTGGAGATAGTGCTTCAAGTATATAACCCTAAAACCCCTCCTTTCGTATTAAAATGTACCCTATCAGATAGACACTTTGAAAAAAGTCCTCTGATAGGGTACTTTTGTTTATAATGAAAAAAAAGATGTTGGAGCGGATTAGAATGACTAAATTATATTTTACTAGAGAACAACAAGAACAATTAAAATGTAATCCCAATGTACAAGCTGTAAGTGAAAAAGCAATTACATATACGGATGCATTTAAACGACACTTTATTGC
>NZ_QFVS01000026.1 GCF_003143955.1 Kurthia zopfii
ATCTCGCTCGACTTGCATGTATTAGGCACGCCGCCAGCGTTCGTCCTGAGCCAGGATCAAACTCTCCATAAAAAGTGTTTGAAAGCTCATTTGCTTTGCTAGCGTTATCTATGATAACAATTGCTTATCACTAAGTGATAAGACTTTATTGTGATTAACTTCTTGCTTGTTTAGTTTTCAAGGTTCATGTTGTTTCGTCTTTTTTGTCAGACGACTTAACTATTATAACATTTTCGAGTTTATCATGTCAAGAACTTTTTTAAATTCTTTTTCAATCATTCTCGCGTCACTCGTTAGCGACTTTAATATTATAACTCTTTAAGCTTTCAGTGTCAAGAACTTTTTCACAAAAGTTTTAAGCTGTTTTAGCAACTCTCCTTGACGACTTAATTAGTATATCACCATAACTTAATAGGTGCAAGTGTTTTTTGAAAAAATTTATCTTGTTAATAAACACTTTCAAACAACTACCTTTCATATTGTACAGCAACATAACTAACCAGACAATCAATATTTTCATTATATAATAGAAGAAGCCCCCATAAATCTCAAAAGATTCATGGGGCTTCTATTACTATATTAGTCGCGTTGACGCATTAATGGGAATAATAGAACGTCACGGATTGATTGTGAATTAGTTAAAAGCATAATCATACGATCGATTCCGATTCCTAAACCACCTGTTGGTGCCATACCGAACTCTAAAGCTTCTAAGAAATCTTCGTCCATCTCATGTGCTTCATCATTACCTTGTTCTTTTTCTACCATTTGTGATTCGAAACGCTCACGTTGATCGATTGGATCATTTAACTCTGTGAATGCATTTGCGTGTTCACGGCGAACGATGAATAACTCAAAACGATCCGTAAAGCGTGGATCTTCTGGATTTTTCTTCGCTAATGGTGAAATTTCTACTGGGTGACCGAAGATGAATGTTGGTTGAACTAACGATTCCTCTACTTTTTGCTCGAAGAATTCATTTAAGATATGACCAACTTCCATTGTCTCACGGATTTCGATGCCATGTTCTTTCGCAGCAGTTTGAGCTTCTTCTTTCGTCATTTGTTTCCAGAAGTCTACTCCAGTTGCTTCTTTAACTGCATCTACCATGTGTAGACGTTTCCAACCTTTAGTTAAGTCGATTACATCTTCACCGTATTGAATTTTCGTTTCACCGATTACTTCTTGAGCAACGTGTACGAATAAATCTTCAGTTAAGTTCATGATATCTTCGTAGTCAGCGTATGCTTCATATAACTCAAGTAATGTGAACTCCGGGTTATGACGAGTTGATACACCTTCATTACGGAATACGCGGCCAATTTCATAAACTTTCTCTAAACCACCAACGATTAGGCGTTTTAAATATAGTTCAATTGCAATACGCATATACATTTGTGCATCTAGTGCATTGTGATGCGTTACGAACGGACGAGCCGCTGCTCCACCTGCAATTGCATTTAACATTGGTGTTTCAACTTCTAAATAACCTTTATTATCTAAGAAGTTACGAATCGAACGAATAATTTGGCTACGTGTGATGAAAGCTTTTTTGCTCTCTTCATTCGTCATTAAGTCTAAGTAACGTTGACGATAGCGTTGCTCAACATCTTGTAAGCCGTGGAATTTCTCAGGCATTGGACGTAGCGATTTTGTTAAGAAAGTGAATTCTAATGCTTTGATTGTTAATTCACCAACATGAGTTTTAAAGATTGAACCTTTAATACCAACAATATCACCTAGGTCAGCACGCTTGAATAGTTCGTAAGCTTCTTCACCGATTGCATCTTTACGTACGTAAATTTGAATTTGACCACCTAAATCTTGAATGTTCGCAAATCCAACTTTACCTTTACTACGTTTAGTCATAATACGACCAGCGATTACAACTTCGATTGGCGCTTCTAGTTCTTCTAGTTCTTCTTTCGTGATTGCTTCAAATTTTTCATGTAATTCATTTGTTAAATGGGTTCTTTCAAAGCGTTGACCGAATGGATCCAGTCCAGCTTCTCTAATTGAGTCCATTTTTTCACGTCTAACGATCATTTGGTCATTTAGTTCTTCTGACACAACGTTCACTCCTTATAATTGTTCCGCATAGCAGTCCATAATGTATTTATTGTACACAATTTCCCCGTATGATTCATCTCTTTCCGTTCAATTTCTTTCGGGAATAGAAAATCTTTCATACGCAAATGTTGTTATAGTAGAGTTTACTCCAAATTCAACAATTTATAAACGCATCGACACTTTTTACCTCTAAATGCTTTCGAACACCTTGATGATCAACAGTCGGCAATAGTGCTTCGATTGATTTATTCAAAACAGGGTGTACTAGGTCCATTGTAATTTCAGCTAATGGCACTAGCACAAATCCTCGTTCATGCATTCTTGGATGTGGAATAATTAGACGTTCAGTATCCATTACTTGATCGTCAAATAGGACAATATCTAAATCCATCGTTCTTGGACCCCATCTAATAATTCGAACACGCTTCAACTCTTCTTCAATTGATTGGCAAACCTCTAAAAGTTGTACAGGTGATAAAGTCGTCTCTACCGCTACCGCTATATTCATAAATAAATCCTGATCTTCATACCCTACCGGATCAGTATCGTACACAGATGACACCGCAGTCACTTTGATTTCTTCATGTGCATTCAACAACGCAACAGCTTGTTTCAACGAATCCACCTTATCGCCCATATTTGAGCCTAATGAAATATAAGCAACACTCACTGCATCTCACCTCTAGTAATTTCCACCGCTACTTCACGATAATGCCCTGGAATCGGTGGATCTGGCTTAATCACTTCTACTTGCAGCCCTTTTATTTCATTCGGATACGCTGCACGAACATCTGTAGCAATCTTCTCTGCTACCGCTTCAATTAGTTTAAAAGGTTTACCTTCTAAGATTTTTTGAACAATCATAAACACATCCGCGTAACTCACTGTGTTATCTAAAGAATCCGTCTCACCTGCATGTTGTAAATCTACGGCAATTTTCATCGTCACTCTAAATCTTTGGCCTAATTCTGTTTCAGTCGGTAAAACACCATGATAACCGTAAAACTCTAAATCTCTTAAATGTATATAATCCATTCTATTTCCCCCTTATTTTAAAGAATCCATCGTTTTCATCATACGCGCAATTGGCTTCACATCATGTACACGCATTATATGGCATCCATTACTCACACCGTAACAACAAGTCGCTCCAGTACCTTCCATACGCTCATCTACTGGCAAATCTAAAATTGTTCCAATCATACGTTTTCTTGATGTCGCTAATAACACGGGATAACCCATATCCGATAAATTCGATAAATTTTTCATCATCTCAATATTTTGTTCAAATGATTTCGCAAAACCAATGCCCGGATCCAGCCAAATTTTTTCACGCTTAACGCCCGCTTCCAAAGCGATTTGAATACTTTCTTCCAAATCTGCTTTGGCTGTCGCCCAAAAATCCGTACCATAATCTTCGTTTTTTCGATTATGCATTAAAATAATCGGCACATTATGACGTGCAGCTACTTCCGCAATTCTCGGATCATGCTTTGCACCCCATACATCATTAATAATATGTGCGCCTGCTTGAACTGCCGCTTCCGCCACTTCCGATTTGAATGAATCAATCGATACAAGTACATCTAACTCCGATGTAATGGCTTGAATAACTGGCACGACACGCGCGATTTCTTCTTCAATCGACACCGGTGTATAACCAGGGCGGGTCGACTCGCCACCTACATCAATAATATGCGCGCCATCCGCTACCATTTCCTTCGCATGTATGACCGCTTTTTCAACGGAATTGAACTCACCACCATCTGAAAAAGAATCAGGTGTTACATTCAAAATCCCCATGATATATGTTTTCTTACCGAATTCTAATTCCAACTTACTCCCTCATCTCTTTATAAAGTGCATGCAACGATTGATAAACCGAACCTTCTCCACCAGCAAATCGAAGTTCACCAATCGAATGAATCGGAACAATCTCTTGAATTGAAGTCGTCACAAAACATTCTTCCGCATGTTGAAGCGATTTTTTTAAAAACACCCCTTCATTCACCTGCAAATTCAATTGATCCGCGAGTTTCATCACATATTGTCTAGTTATGCCATTTAATATGCCCGTTTCTATAGATGGCGTATATAACTCCCCATCCTTCACCCAAAAAATATTCGAAGTGATGCCTTCCGCTATAAAGCCTTCTTCAGTTAAAAAGAAGCCTTCAACATCTTTCAACGAAGCAACCTCTTGTCTCGCCAAAATATTATTCGCGTAATGATGTGATTTATAACGAATGGCTTGTTCTGGCGTATTCCGTCGCGTCTCTAACCAAATCGCTTCCTTCTCAAGGATACCGGCAAGCAACTCTTTACGGAAAATAATGACCGTCGGATGATCATACGTCCTCGCCTGTAGACCTAATCCTTCATTCCCCGCAGATACATTCAAACGAAAATAACCATCTTGATTCCCCGACTTCGCATTTAACGTACGAATCACTTCCATCAACTCATCATTTGAATAGGGCATCTTAATCTTATATTCATTCAAAGCTGTCTTCATGCGCTCCATATGCTCTTCAAAAAGGAACGGTTCATCATTATATGTTCGAAACGTTTCAAAAAATCCTAATCCATATAAAAATCCATGATCTAATGGCGAAATTCGTAAATCTTCAGCTTGGACAAATTCGCCATCTTTCCAGCACCACATTATTTCGTTCCTCCGCAATATTGATCAATGAAATTTCGTAGAAGCGTCAAGCCACTCTCCGTCATAATCGACTCTGGATGGAATTGAACACCTTCCACCGCTAAATCTTTATGGCGCAACCCCATAATTTCTCCTTCAGCAGTCCACGAAGTTACTTCTAAACAATCTGGCAATGAAGATTTTTCTACAATCAACGAGTGATAACGCGTCGCATTATACGGATTCGGCATACCTTTATTCATATCCGCATCATTATGGAATACAGGTGATACTTTCCCATGCATTAATCTCTCCGCTCGCACGACTTTCCCACCAAACACCTGCGCAATTGATTGATGACCTAAACAAACACCTAAAATCGGAATTTCCCCCGCAAAATGTTCAATGATTTCAAGGCTCATTCCCGCTTCGTTAGGCGAACAAGGTCCAGGTGAAATAACGATCATCTTCGGTGTAAGTGCATCTATTTCCGCTAAAGTAATTTGGTCATTTCGAATGACTTGAATATCCTCTTGTAACTCACCGAAATATTGCACAATATTATACGTAAATGAATCATAATTATCGATCATTAATATCATTGTTGTACCTCCTCAACCATTTGCACCGCTTGCCACATTGCTTTTGCTTTATTTAATGACTCGATATATTCCTTCTCCGGAATCGAATCAATGACAATTCCCGCACCTGCTTGAATATAGACTTTTTCATCTTGAATAAACGCCGTACGAATGACGATGTTCATATCCAGATCGCCATTGTATCCAATCCAACCAATCGAACCTGTGTAAATCCCTCTACGAACCGGTTCTAATTCCTCGACAATTTCCATCGTGCGGATTTTTGGCGCGCCTGTAATTGTGCCACCTGGGAACATTGCACGAATGACTTCTGTATTCGATTGATTTGCAGCAATTTTACTGCGGACATTCGATACAATATGCTGCACATGTGAATATTTTTCAATGACCATGAATTCATCTACATGTACGGTGCCATATGCCGATACTTTGCCCAAATCATTTCTTTCTAAGTCTACAAGCATGACATGTTCTGCTCGTTCTTTCTCATTGTTGATTAATTCATTCGCTAATTCTAAATCCTCCGCATCATTATTTCCGCGAGGGCGAGTTCCAGCAATCGGACGCGTTGATAAATCTTCGTCATCCTTTTTAATTAATAGTTCTGGAGATCCTGACACGATCGAAAACGCAGGTGACTTGATCAAAGCGCTATAAGGCGATGGGTTAAATGTGCGCAATGCTTCAAAAAGAATAATCGGCTCAACCGTAAAATCCTTACTTTGGCGGACGGAGAGATTCACTTGGAATACATCGCCCTGTTTTATATATTCTTGGATTTGGCGTACCGCTGCTTCAAATTGAGCGCCATTCATCGACACATTCATATTTTCTATTTGGTGATTTAAAACCTTCGCATCCTTCGAGAAAATACGCTTCGCTTCAGCCGATTCCCATTGCTTAAACCAGTCCGCAAGATTTACATCACTCGTCGAAGTTTTCATAACAGTTAATTCACTTTTCTCTACATCAAAAACCGCCCATGCATCTACTAAATACATGAATTGATCAGGAAAATGTAAATCGTCATCTGCTGTGTTGCTTAAGCTCTCAATTTTCCGTGCATAGTCATAGGAAATCGAACCAATTACACCACCTGTAAATAGCTCTTCCTCTGTCTGAAATGCGTATGTATTTGTTAATTGCTCAATTAGTTCCAGTGATTCCCCTTTGCGAATTTCCACATCACCGTTGCGCCACTGAATCTGAATTCCTTCATCCGTTGATTGAATAACAGCTAATGGATTCCAAGCCGCAATATGTTGTTTACCGCTCCTACCACTTTCTAAATAAATGGCATGATCTACCTTTGAAGTCTGCTCCTTAAAGCTATAAAAAAATGAATCTGCATTAAAATGGATTGATTCCGATTGAAATAGTTGATTGTTCAAGGTCTTTCCTCCACATCCTAAGTGTTTGTTACTTGTCCATAGTATATGAAATGTAGCGGCTTTTCGCAAAATTAAATACAAAAAAGCAGGAATGCAGCTCGATTGCTACACCCTGCTTAATTATTTTAATTTTATTAGTCATCGAAGTGATAAAGAGGTGTCGATAAGTAGCGTTCGCCATTAGAAGCTAGCACTGCTAATACGTTTTTACCTTTACCAAGACGTTTCGCTGTTTCGATTGCTGCGAAGATTGCTGCACCTGATGAAATACCACCAAGAATACCTTCTTCTTTTGCAACTTTACGAGCTGTATCGAATGCAGCGTCGTTTTCTACAGGGAATACAGAACCGTAAATTTCAGTATTTAATACTGAAGGTACGAAGCCTGCACCGATTCCTTGGATTTTATGTGGACCTGGTTTGCCGCCTTCAAGTACTGGAGAATCTTTTGGTTCAACAGCGATGATTTCGATATTTGGGAATTTCTCTTTTAATACTTCACCTGCACCAGTGATTGTACCACCTGTACCTACACCCGCAAGGAATGCATCAAGTGTTAAACCTACTTTTTCAAATGCGTCTACAATTTCAGGTCCAGTTGTTAAACGGTGAACGACCGCATTCACTGGGTTTTCAAATTGTTGAGGTAAGAACCAACCGTTTTCTTTTGAAAGTTCTTCCGCTTTTGCGATTGCACCTTTCATACCTTCAGCACCTGGTGTAAGAATTAATTCTGCACCATATGCACGAAGTAAGTTACGACGTTCCATAGACATTGTATCAGGCATTACGATGACTGATTTGTAACCTTTTGCAGCTGCGATCATTGCAAGACCAATTCCTGTGTTACCTGAAGTTGGTTCGATTAATGTGCTACCTGCTTTTAAAATACCGTCTTTTTCAGCTTGTTCAACCATTCCTAATGCTAAACGGTCTTTTACTGAACTACCTGGGTTCATATATTCTAATTTTACATATACGTCAGCGTCATTTGGACCTGTTACGTTGTTTAATTTTACGATTGGTGTATTTCCTACTAAATCAGATACTGAATTTACGATTTGGTTTGTCATTTCAATCCCACTCCTAATCCCTAGTAATTTTATAGGTTTTTAATTTATTTTAATTTTACAGCAGTAAAAATAGAAAGTCAATTAAAAAAGTGTCAGTCTATTTCGCATAGTCCGACACTTCACTTTTTAAAAATTATGCTTGTTGTTCTTTAATTTCTTCGATGATTCCTTCTAATTCTGCTTTCGGGAAATCATACACTTCCATACAGAAGTGACATTGCGTTTCCGCGTGGCCTTCTTCATCAATGATCGTTTGGATTTCATTCGTTCCTAAGCTTAATAATGCTGAACTGAAGCGTTCTTTCGAGCAGTTACAAGCAAAGCTAACAGGCATAGAATCCAATACAGATACATTTTCTTTACCTAGAACTGATTCTAAAATTTGCTCAGGTGTATAGCCTTTTTCAATCATTTTAGAAACCGGCTCGATTTTACTAAGTTGTTCTTCGATTGCCGTAATAATTTCGTCTTCTACATTCGGCATTACTTGGATGACAAATCCACCTGAAGCTAAGATTGAATTATCCGTATCAACAAGTACACCTAACCCTACAGCTGAAGGTACTTGTTCTGATTTTGCAAAGTAGTATGTGAAGTCTTCAGCGATTTCACCAGAAACTAGTGGTACTTGACCAGTGAAGTAATCACGTAAACCAGCATCTTTAACTACTGATAACGAACCTTCCGTACCTACTGCGCGGCGAACATCTAATTTTCCATGTTCATTCAGGTCGTAATGTACGTGAGGGTTTACTGCATAACCGCGTACTTCACCTTTTGCGTTCGCATCTACTACGATTCCGCCGATTTCACCATCACCTTGGATTTTGATTGTTAGACGATCTTCACCTTTTTGCATTGCACCCATCATAACACCAGCAGTCATTGTACGACCTAATGCTGCTGAAGTAGTTGGCCAAGTATCGTGTCGGCGTTGTGCTTCCCCTACTGTTTCCGTAGTACTTACTGCAAATGCACGGACACTACTATTAAAACCTATTGCGCGAACTAAATAATCTGACATATATATTCCTCTTTTCCTTATAAGCAAAGTCAATTTCTTTCGACATCATAACATAGTTTGATAGACAAAAAAAAGCTGACCGCCTTGAACAGGCGATCAACATTTTTTATTCACGTTCTTCTTGAATACCGTTTTTGTTTTTATCGTTCTGTTGTTCTTTTGGAAGATTGTCTACAGTCGGATCAGTTGTTCCTTCTTCAACTTTATCTTCTTTCACAACAGTTGGTTCAGTCGATTCAGCTTTCACTTCATCAACGATTACTTCTTTGTTTTTATTCTCATAAGAGCGTTCTGGTAATTTACCATACTTCTCTAAATGTTCGATTTGTTCAGCATCTAATGTTTCAACCTCTAATAGAGTTTGAGCGATTAGATTTAATAAATCGCGGCGTTCTGTAAGAATATCTTTCGTACGTTGGTACTGTGCAGAAACCATTGATTGCATTTCTTGGTCGATTTCATAGGCAATCTTATCTGAGTAATTTTGTTCTGAAGTCATATCGCGACCTAAGAATACGTTACCCCCTTGGTTTCCACCAAATTGTAATTGTCCTAATTTATCACTCATACCGTACTCAGTAACCATTGCGCGAACGATGCTCGTTACACGTTGGAAGTCATTGTGTGCGCCTGTAGAAACTTCACCGAATACGATGTCCTCAGCTACTCGTCCACCTAACAGACCAGAAACTTTATCTAAAAGTTCAGGTTTAGTTTGGAAGTAACGATCTTCTTTCGGAAGCATTACTGCATATCCGCCAGCTTGTCCACGAGGGACGATTGTTACTTTATGAACTTTCTCTGCTTCATCTAAAGTTAAGCCTACAACTACGTGACCTGCTTCGTGATAAGCAACGATATTACGTTCTTTTTCAGAAATAACACGACTTGTTTTCGCAACACCGGCAATTACGCGGTCAGTTGCTTCATCAATATCGCCCATGTCGATTTTCGTTTTGTTACTACGCGCTGCAACTAATGCTGCTTCGTTTAGTAAGTTTTCTAAATCGGCACCAGAGAAACCTGGTGTACGTTGAGCGATTGCTTTTAAATCTACTGATTCATCAAGCGGTTTTTTGCGAGCATGTACTTTAAGTACTGCTTCACGACCACGAACATCCGGGCGACCTACTGTAATTTGACGGTCAAAACGGCCTGGACGTAATAACGCTGGGTCAAGAATATCTGGACGGTTAGTAGCAGCGACGATAATAATACCTTCGTTTGCTCCGAAACCATCCATCTCAACTAGTAATTGGTTAAGTGTTTGCTCACGTTCATCGTGACCACCACCAACACCTGCTCCACGTTGACGACCTACTGCATCAATTTCATCAATGAAAATGATACAAGGTGCGTTTTTCTTCGCATTTTCAAATAAGTCACGCACTCGAGATGCACCGACACCGACGAACATCTCTACGAAATCAGAACCTGAAATCGAGAAGAATGGTACGCCAGCTTCACCGGCAACAGCACGTGCAAGTAATGTTTTACCCGTACCTGGAGGCCCTACTAATAGGATCCCTTTTGGAATACGCGCTCCGATTGCTTCGAATTTAGAATGGTCTTTTAAGAAGTCAACAACTTCAATAAGTTCTTGCTTCTCTTCGTCCGCTCCAGCAACATCTGTAAAGCGAACTTTCTTCTTCTGATCGTCATAAAGCTTAGCCTTACTCTTACCGAAGCTCATGACACGGTTTCCACCGCCTTGAGATTGGTTTAATAAGAAGAAGAATAAAATAAAGATGATAATGAATGGGATAATCCCAGTTAAGAAAGTAATAAATCCATTTGTTTCAGGAGCAGCAAGAATCTTAATAGATGTACTCTCTTTTGCTTCTTTACGAATAGAGTTCATTAATTCTTGGTCGTCTTGAGGGATATTAGTTACGAATGACTCGTCTTCTTTATATCCTTCTAATTTACCTTTTACGACATATACTAGTCGCTCAGGTTGGACTTCCATGTTTGTAATCTTACCATCGTCTAATGCAGTAACAAACTCGTGATAATCAATTTCGTTCGTTGGTTTATTGGCTTTGTTAAATGACCCAAAAATACCTACGATCACGAGAAAAATCAATAAATAAAATATGGCGTATCGAAATGCTCGATTCATCCCCAGCCTCCTCACAAGGTAAACAGAAAAACTATAGTAAATCTTATCATATGACTATTTGACCGTACAATGAAAAGCCTTCTGTAGCACAATTTTTAAGTAAAAATTGTTACAGTTCTTTTAAAAAGAATAGACAGACTTCTTAAGTACACCAATATATGGTAAGTTACGATATCTCTCTGCGTAATCTAATCCGTATCCAACTACAAATGCATCTGGTACATCGAATCCTACGTAATCTGCGTTTAATTCAACTTTACGACCTGATGGCTTGTCTAACAGTGTAATAATTTTGATTGATTTTGCTTTACGGTATTTAAATAAATCTACTAAATAGCTTAAAGTTAAACCAGAATCAATGATGTCCTCAACGATGATGATGTCGCGGCCTTCAACGCTTGTGTTTAAATCTTTTACGATTTTAACTTCACCTGAAGAAACAGTTGCGTTACCGTAACTAGTTACATCCATGAAGTCAATTTCAAGATAAGCGTCGATACGTTTCATAAGATCCGCCATGAATGGCATTGCACCTTTTAAAACACCCACTAATAGAGGGAATTTGTCTTGGTAATCTGCAGAAATCTGCTCACCTAGACCTTTGATTTTTTCTTGCAGTTGTTCCTCGGAAATTAAGACTTCTTCGATGTCTTTTTGAAGCATGATTTGTATCCTCCTTAAAAATGAACGACGCGATTAATTTTCAGCGTCTATTATCAGTACTACACCATCTATTGAGCGCGCATCATCTAGTTGATGACCTATTCGCAATCCCGGTACAGCAAGCGGCGTATTCATACGATCCACCAGTACAGGAAATTGCTCTCTCTCATGCTTTGGAATCTTCTCATCTATTAATAGACGTGAAACTTTTTTTGTTCCTTCCATACCTTTTAAACTCAATCGGTCACCATCAATTTTCGAACGTACCGTAAGTGGTAACAATTCAGGGTCTAATGGATAGATTTTTGCTAAAGATGTGTGAGGTGGTATTTTTTCAAATACGCCAACTCTACAACTCGGCCTTATCGTAAACCATTCGTTTAAAATAAGGGTTTTATGCGGTTTTTCTAATTGTTCGGGTTTTACACGATACAACTCGAGTACCTCATAATTTTGTCGAGCGACTCCTTCCATAGGGAGAGAAATTTCTCGATTACCATTTGTTGTTTTCGTCAACTCTAAAATTGCATTCCAAAGAGTATAGCTTTGCGCAATGATTGTATCTTTGTAAAGATATTTTAATAGTAGTAGAATGGCTCTTCTTTGTAAAGCAAGTGGACGTTTTTGGAACGAAGTAATGTCAATTGAAATAAAATTATCCTTTTTTGTCAAAATACATTCAATTAATAAATCGTTCGTTAATTGACCTAATAATTCTTCATCCATGCGCTCTTTTTCTGAAAATCTTTGAAAAGACTTTGTGATTTTCACGTTTTCAGCCTTTAATAAAGGTGCAACATGATGTCTCATTCGATTACGTAAGTAAGTGTCTTTATCGTTGCTAGCATCTTCGCGGTAGATTAACTCGTGCGCTTCTAAATATTGCGTGATTACATCGCGTGTAACCGTTAGCATTGGTCGTATTAATACTTTATTATGAAAGGGTCGTTGTGCAGGCATTCCTAGAACACCTTGATCAATAGCGCCTTTCACTAAAGCCATCAAGATAGATTCCATTTGGTCATCCGCATGATGCGCCACAGCTAATTTATCGAAATTATGCGCTGTCAAAACTTGATTTAAAAAGTCGTACCTTTCTCGTCTACAAATATCTTGAAGATTGCCAGATTCGCTTTCCAATATTTTGGGAATTGGAATGCGAGTTGAATGAAAAGATATATTTCGTTTTTCACAGAACTCACGTACAAATTCTTCATCTGCATCTGCTTCTCCATCACGCAACATGTGATTTACGTGCGCAGCAGCGATTTCAAATGATTCTTTCTTACTTAATTCATGCAAAAAGTGTAAAAGGACAATTGAGTCAATTCCGCCAGAACAACCGATTAATATTCGATCTCCTCGTTGAATTAATCCATGTAATTTCATATAGCTTGTGATTTCTTGTTCAAGCTCCATCATCTCTCTTCACCTCTACTATTAATAATAGCATTGTTCTTGTTCAGTAGTGAACAAAGATCAGAAATGATTTGTCTGCAAAAGCCATATTTACATAGAATTCTTTTGCATTTCTTATGTAATACCCCATTTATTGCTAGAAAACTCCAAAAATATTGTAGAAAAATAATTTAATTAAGAAAAAATGAACTTTTTTTAGAAAATATCTTGACGATTGTCGAATCCTCTTGTAATATAATCTATGTTGTCAAAAAGACAGCAACTTACGGCGACCTAGCTCAGCTGGCTAGAGCGTTCGGTTCATACCCGAAAGGTCGGGGGTTCGATCCCCTCGGTCGCCATATCTGGCCCCTTGGTCAAGCGGTTAAGACACCGCCCTTTCACGGCGGTAACACGGGTTCGAATCCCGTAGGGGTCATATTAAAAGAAGCTTTCCTTTTAAGGAGAGTTTCTTTTTTTGTTTTCTTAAAATAATATTACATAAGCAAAAAGGTGAAATTGATGAATTTATACAAATCCAACAATTTCACCTTAACTGTATGATAAAACACCTTTTCTATGACCAAATAGTTAGCAATTAGCTTCTTTTTGCGCCACGGCCACCGCGTTTTGATTCAGTTGCGCGTTTTAAAGTTGTAAGACGGTCTTCACTGTCTTTTAAGAAACGTGCCATTTTTTGCTCGAAATTTTCTACTGGTTGACGACTTTCGCCACGGTGATTACCGCCACGATTGTTGTTATTGCGTGGACGTTGTGGGCGTTCTGGACGCTCCGGACGTTCTGGTTGAGGTTTAGCTTTACGAATTGAAAGTCCAATTTTGCCATCAGCTTCAACATTCATTACTTTAACTTCTACCATTTCGCCAACTTTTAAGTGGTCGTTGATATCTTTTACATAGTTATCCGCAACTTCACTAATGTGAACAAGTCCTGTTGAGTTATCTGGTAATTCAACGAATGCTCCAAAATTTGTGATCCCCGTTACTTTACCTTGTACTTTGCTGCCTACTTCAATTGCCATAAAAAAAATGCTCCTCCTTAGAATTTAAGCGACTATATTTAGTCAATAACCGTATTATAATGAACTAAATTTGTTCATTACTCACTACTTATTATAACTATGAAAAAAAGAGTGTCAACAAGACTAATCTTTTTGATTTTTAGAAATGTCTATTTGACCTTCATCATCTAAAGAATTTGGGATATTAAATATTTTTTCACCCTTCTTGGACAAGAATAGATTTTTTCGAACGATTTTCGCAATATAGTCATTATCATCTAACTTCACTAATTGTTCATTCAGTTCTTTCTGTCTCTTTTCCTGTACTTTCAACTCTTTTTCAACCGCTACTTTTTCTTCTTCTTTTTGATTCAATGTGTCGTGTTGCTTCACGAGCAACGTTATTAAAGAACCCAAAGCTATGAGAAATACTATACTCATTACAGCTAAAGTTCGATACAAAGATACTTTTTTATTATGTAATCTTTGTTTTCGAATTTTTTCCTGTTGGGTATAGTCTGAATTAATTCGACTTACCGTACTCATAGGCTTCTGTTTTTTAGGCATTCGTATTCCCCCTTCACTTCTTCTGTTCTCTTTTCTTTATTATAAAGGAAAAACTAGTAAGATTAAAATATTTCCCGGAATAAATTTCCCTTATTTTTAAATCCTAATCTTCATCATCAATAAATTCAGGTTCGATTTTCTCTAATCGTTCTTCACTAATGATTTTATACATCGAATTTGCCTCGTCTTTTTTGACGATATCTTTTAGCATTTCGATTTGTACTGTAACGATTTTTTGACCGAAACGAATTGCTAAAACATCGCCTTCTTTCACTCGGCTAGCTGCTTTAACAACTTTCCCATCAATTGTGATGCGCCCTTGATCCGCTACCTCTTTCGCCAATGTACGGCGTTTAATTAGGCGTGATACTTTAAGAAACTTATCTAACCTCATTTATTACTACCCCTTTTCATCCTCTTTTGCACTATTCCAAAGAGTAATTAACTCTTCGATTGACGCATTTTGGATTTCTCTATTTTGTTCTTTTAATTGATGCTCAATAAAGCCAAATCTACGGGCAAATTTAGCATTGCCATGTAACATCGCTTCTTCTGCTGATAATTTATAGTGGCGCGCTAGATTGACAAGCGTCGTTAAGACATCTCCAAACTCGTCAATTTGCTGTTCTTTCGTACCATTTTCGATGGCCTCTTTAAACTCTACCCACTCTTCTTCCACTTTACCCCAAAAACCTTCAGAATGATCCCATTCAAATCCTAATTTCGCAGCTTTTCTTTGATAATTATAAGAAGTTTGTAATGAAGAATCGGCTCTGTACTCACCTTTAAGAACAGATTCAGTCGTTTCTTCCGCTTCATGTTCTTGTTTTTTAATTTTTTCCCAGTTGGCATTAATTTCTTCAACACTCGTTACTTTTGTATCGCTGAATACATGCGGATGTCGACGAATCATTTTTTTGTTAATTGATTCGATCATATCTTCTAGGTTGTAGTAACCAAGATCTTCACCGATTTGCGCATTCATTAAAACAATCATTAATAAATCGCCAAATTCTTCAATGATATGCTCGTCATCTTCTTCGTCAATCGCTTGAAGTGCCTCGTGAGCTTCTTCTAATAAGTAGCGCTTCAACGACTCATGTGTTTGGGCTTTATCCCATTCACACCCTTCTGGACCTCGTAACGTAGAGATAATTTGACGAAGTGTAGAGAATTCCTTCGTCGCTTCCGTATAATCCGCTACTGGCGGAACATATACAGTTGTTAGATTGTTGATTTCTGCAACATGATCTAACTCATACAACGGAACTGTTTTCAAAACTTCTTCAGACGAACCAGCCGCCGTTACAATCGTTACTGGGTATTCCGCATCGTATTTTTCCATTAACGTTAATTTCACGTTCGAAGCACTCATTTGATCATATACTTGCGCTAATAATAAATGATTGCTCATATTCACATGATGGATTGAAAAAGTAGAGCCATCAACTAATTGGAATCCGTCGATTGGATCGATTCGTAAAGCGCCAAAAATCGCATCTAAGAAACTTTGGCCCCCTTCAATTTTCAAATTAATCTTCCCAGCTTCTTCCGCTTGGACTAGTAGTTGAACCGTCATCTCTGCAACTAAAGGGTGACCCGGAACCGCATAGACAACATCTGAATCTTGCGCTGCTGTCAGTAATACTTCGACGATTTCCTCATACACCGCAGAAAATCCACCATGTTTTTCATATGTTTCATCAAAACTTACAAAAGTAACGCCCTCTTTTTGTAAATCTTGAATAACTGGATGATCTAAAGTTCGTACATATAAATGCTTCGTGCTAATTAATTTTTTATAAACGCCCATTGGTAATTGGTCGAAATCGCCAGCCCCAAGCCCCAATACTGTAATTTGATTCATATTTCCACCTAGTTTCTATTTAATAAAAGTTGGATTTTGGCTATTTTACTCCCGAACGGAATATTGAGCCATTCCTCTTCTTGAAAAATCTCTAATTTTGTTATGCACAATATAAATACTGTTGCACCAATTGTTGAAGAACATACTAAACTCACGACCGCCCATGCGCGCGCCTCTATAAAATCAGGTTGAATCAAATCCCCCAAATATTTAAGTAGGATGACACTTATAGACATTGCGAGCGAAGCGAGCAACACCGTAAAATAAAATCGATTTGGCGCAAGGCGGATTTTTCGGACGATTTTTAAGTAATAAATTAAGCCCATCGTACCGAATAATAAGGCGATATTACTAGCCCATGCTGCACCGACAATGCCAAACCTATGCACAAAATAGGTATTCGACGATAGTTTAATAATGAATGCACTACTTAAAATAATTGTCGGCCATTTTCTAAAGCCAATACCTTGCAAGATAGCTGTTATAGTTACGATAACAGACAACAAAAGGATTTGTAAGACATATACACGCAAAACATTCGATAAATCCGCGTTTTCAAATAATGCCGTATTTAATTCTGGCATTACAAGAATTAAGCCAATTGTCGACGCAATTCCAAATAAACAAGCGACCTGAAACGTAAATTGGATCAGTTGGTTCACTTTATACGAGCGTTCTTTCACAATGGCACTAGCTACTAACGGAACAACCGCTAGAGAAATCGACGTCGCTACAACCAAACCAACTTGTACAAGTGGCTGTCCACGGTCATAAATCCCCTTCTCTTCCATTGCG
Organism: Kurthia zopfii; assembly: GCF_003143955.1. Classification (GTDB taxonomy): domain Bacteria; phylum Bacillota; class Bacilli; order Bacillales_A; family Planococcaceae; genus Kurthia; species Kurthia zopfii. Next base: position 17,238 of record NZ_QFVS01000026.1, read on the forward strand.
TGAATCGAATCTTCTACAAAAGTCTCCAATGTTTCAAAAACCGTAAATGAATCAACTAATTGGAATAGAATCAGTAATAAACTGCTCAAGCTCGCGCTTATACTGACGACGAGTAGTTTCGTTAAGATGGGCTTTTTCTCAATTTCTATCGATTTATTGCTAAATAATTTTATATTCCCTTTATTTCTCTTCATATAAATAACTAACAGCACTGCACCAACGACTTCACCTAAAACTGTTCCTAAAACAGCCATTTCCCCAGCTTTATATAAAGAGCCTGTGTTGCTCATGACATAAGCAGTTCCTCCAAGAATGAACACAACCCTCGTCACTTGCTCAATTACTTGTATGATCGCAACAGATTTCAAATCACTTTTAGCTTGTAACTTCCCTTTATACATGCTTAAAATTGGCACGGTCAAAACGACGAATGCACTTATTTTAAGTAAACTTTCAAGTTGCTCATCACCCATTTCCTGCGCGAAGAAATTCGAAGCGAAGTACATGAGTATAAATAAACTAATACTTACAAACCACAAAGTCCGGTATAACAGTGTTGCTACTGCATTTTGTCGTTGAATGGATTGTGAGAATTCATCTACAAGTAATTTCGATATAGCAATCGCCAAACCACTCGCTGTCCACGTCATAAAAATTGCGATGAATGGATACACTTGTTGGTAGATGAAAAAACCTTGATCTCCTACTAAATTTTGAAAAGGTATACGATAAAACATACTTAATACTTTGACAAAAAGTGCCGCAATTGTTAAAAACGCGAGTCCTTTCGCAAAACCTTTCATTTCAGAAGCCACTCATCCACCCCCTTCCATTCTTTTTGGTTAGTATATCATACGTGACTTTATCCCCTGTTACGCATAAAAAACCATGATAAAAGTTGTCTTTTCACGAAAATAGTAACATTTCTATGCAAATTTCCGATGGTATTAAAAAGGAGGTATCGTTCATGAAGATTTTTCGTAAAGAAATGCAGTCTGGCACATCCCAATTCAAGAAACCAAGAAATGCTTTTCGACCATATGAATTTGTTGATTTACTGAAAAAGACCGAAGATGACTATTTTACTGAAGAAGACTCTGAATATATTAGACGATATAAACGAGAAAAGGATGGGCAAAAGACACTCCTTTATCAAATTCGCAAAGAATACACTCCTCAAAAAGATTCTCGTAATGATTTAATGAATCGCCTAAATGCGCAACCTAGAAAAACATAATAAAGAGCCGTTTTGTCAAAATGCATGACAAAACAGCTCTATTTTTTATTCTTTTAAAGCATCAGGTAATAATTTCACGACTGCTTCGACTAGTTCAAATAAATCCTGACTTTTCGAAACTTTTCGTTCATCAACCGTCAATGCTAACATATTATTCTCCATCGTAAAGCCGACAGCGCGGCCTAGGCTCATCGAATCTGACACCATTTTAGAACCGTCAATTTGAGCTGTTCCTTCAGGCGATAGTTCAATTTTATACATTTTATTTTTGTATTTAACCGAATTCAGACCAACTTCTTTACCCCAAGCCTTCATACGAGCAATTCGCATTAGACGATCTACTTCTGTAGGTAAATCTCCGAAACGGTCGACTAATTCGTCGATGATTTCACTATAATCTTTCTCTGTTTGAATCGAACGAATTCGTTTATACATTTGGATTTTTTGATAGCCATCTGGAATATATTCATCCGGTAAATAAGCATCGAATGGTATCAAGATCTCTATATTATGTTCCTCTACTTTTTTCTCACCTGTTTGCTTCTCTTCAACTGCTTCTTCTAACATTTGAGAATATAAATCGAAGCCAACTGAATCGATAAAGCCATGTTGTTGCGCTCCAAGTAAATTCCCTGCACCACGTATTGATAAATCACGCATCGCAATTTTGAATCCAGAACCTAACTCCGTAAATTCTTTTACAGCTTGAAGTCTTTGCTCGGCAACTTCTGTCAGTACTTTATCTCTTTGATACATGAAATAAGCGTAAGCTACACGGTTTGAACGCCCTACTCGACCACGCAGTTGATACAATTGTGACAAGCCCATACGATCTGCGTTGTTGACGATCAATGTATTTACGTTTGGAATATCAATCCCAGTCTCAATAATCGTTGTCGTCACTAATACATCATATTCACCATCAAGGAATGCTAAAATAACCGATTCCAACTCTGATTCTGTCATTTTCCCATGCGCTCTCGCAATTCGAGCTTCTGGAACGAGCGTCTGAATAAGGTCAATCTGTTTGCCCATATCATCGACACGATTGTGAAGATAAAATACTTGCCCACCACGTGCCATCTCTCGCTCAATCGCTTCTCGAATTAATGCGCCATTGTGTTCCATGACATACGTTTGCACTGGGAAACGGTTCGCTGGAGGTGTTTCAATTACCGATAAATCACGCACGCCGACCATCGACATATGCAATGTTCTTGGAATTGGTGTAGCCGTAAGCGTCAATACATCTACATTTGTTTTTAAAGTTTTGATTTTCTCTTTATGTGTCACACCAAAGCGCTGTTCCTCATCGACAATTAGTAATCCTAAATCTTTATAGGCTACGTCTTTCGATAAAATACGATGTGTGCCTACTAAAATATCAATTTTTCCTTCATGCAACGCCGCCAATGTTTCATTTTGCTGTTTTTTAGAGCGGAAACGACTCAATACCCCAATGTTCACAGGTGTATCTTGGAATCGTTCAATCATCGTTTCATAATGCTGTTGCGCAAGAATCGTCGTCGGCACTAAAAATGCTACTTGCTTACCATCTAAAACTGCCTTATGCGCAGCACGAATCGCCACTTCCGTCTTACCGTAACCAACATCCCCACATACTAGACGATCCATTGGACGTTCTCTCTCCATGTCGATCTTAACTTCTTGAATTGTACGAAGTTGATCTTCCGTCTCTTCGTATGGGAATGATTCCTCAAACTCACGCATTTGTGCATCGTCAGGAGAGAATGCAAAACCTTTCGCTGCTTCACGTTCTGCATATAACTTAATTAAATCATCCGCAATATCTTGTACTGCTTTTGCGACCTTCGTTTTCGTTTTCTTCCATTCAACGCCACCAAGTTTATGCAATTTCGGTTCTTTATCTTCCGAGCCGACATATTTTTGGATTAAGTCAATTTGGTCGATTGGCACGAATAATTTATCATCTGCGCGGTATCGAATTTGTAAGTAATCTTTGAAATTACCGTTGATTTCTAATGTTTCGATCCCAATATATTTACCAATCCCGTGATGAACGTGAACGATATAGTCACCCGGCTTTATTTCCGTATAACTTTTGATTCGTTCCGCATTCGTCATCGTTTTCGGACGTGTTTTTCGTTTTTTCTGTTGTTTGAATAATTCTTCTTCCGTCACAACAGCGATTTTCTGCATCGGCAATTCAAATCCCGATGTCAGATGCCCAGATAAAATGAAGACACCTGCGCCATTAGGTGTACCAATTTGAACTTTCACACCATGCTCTTCCAATAGATCTTGTAAAATCCCTGTACGTTCTTTGACATCTGTCATAAAAATTACAGTGAAGTTACTCGATTGCCAACGTTTGATTTCAGATTGAAGTAAATCAATTTGACCATGGAAATGTTGCATTGGTTTACATGAAAAGTTATATGTTTCTGTAAATTTAATACCTGTAAATCCACGTGTAAACAGCGTGAAGAACACTTTTTGTTGTGGAATATTCGCTAAAATTTCTTGGAAGCTGAAAGATGGTTTAACAGAATGGACCATTTTCCCGATTTCGATCATTTCGAGCATCCAATCTTTTTCTTCCTTCTCCCAAGCATCCATCACTTCTTGAATTCGCGCAATTTCCTCAAAAATAACTACGCCATCTTTTTGGAAATAGTCCCCTAAGAAAGTAGGGTTTTCATAAAGCAGTGAGCCATAACGGTTCGTAAACTCTGGTAACTGCCCTTCTTTTAATAAAGTAATATCAGACTGCACATTTTCAAGTAATGTTGTTTTCACTGAATCTGACTGCACTTGTTTCAAACTTTGTGCCAAGCCATCTTCTAAACGAAGCGCTAGTGCGACACGATTTTCTTTTGATAAAACAAATTCAGAAGCAGGTAAAATCGTTAATTGCGTCAATTTATCAATTGAACGTTGGTCATCCGCAGAAAACGTACGAATAGAATCCACTTCCGTATCAAATAATTCGATACGAACGGGATTCTCATAATATGGTGGGTAAATATCGATAATTCCCCCGCGTAATGCGAATTCTCCTGGAGTCGTTACCATGCCATTTCTTGAATAGCCCATTGTTACGAGGTTCGATAACAGTAATTCTGTATCGAGTTCTTCCCCTAACTCAATTTGGACATTTAATTCCTTCCAAAGGTCTTTTGGTGGCATAATTTTACGCATGCCGGCCGCTGGAATGATATATATTCCACGTTGATCATTCAACATATGGTTAATCGTTTCAATTCTTTGCGCTCTAAGTTCAGGACTTGCCACTGTCATGTCCGCTGCAATAAATTCATCAGCAGGATAATAATGAACAAGTTCTTCACCAATTAATTTTGATAAATCTTCATATAAATTTTGAGCTTGAAGCATATTCGGCGCAATTATATACATCGATTTCTTCGTTTCTTCAAAAGCTGTTCCAATCATTGTTGGTCTTGCGCTTCCAGATAATCCTGTTACTAATTGTGACCTTTGCCCGTTCTTTAAATCATTTATAAATTTCTCGATTTCAGCGTCATTCATAAATAATTGATGCAAAATTTCCATAAGGTCCTCCTTTTCTGTTCACTATATAAAAAAGAACGGACTGCGATAAGAATACATTCACTCCTACGACAGTCCCGCTCCGCTATTTTTGATTAAATTTATTCATCACTTCAAGAAATGGCTTATCCAACCAAAATTCACAAGCATCTGCTGCTTTTACGAATGCTTCTTGCATGACCGGTTGATCGTCTTTTGAAAACTTAGATAGGACATAATCCGCAACCTTCATACCTGCTGGGGGACGATTAATACCGACTCTAATGCGGTTAAAATCTTGTGTGCCTAAATGTTGGATTAATGATTTAATACCATTATGTCCGCCTGCACTCCCTTTTTGACGAAGGCGCAATTTACCTTTTTCTAAATCTAAATCATCATAAATCACGACCAAATCTTCTAAATCTATATCAAAATAGTCCATTAACGGACGTACTGATTCACCTGATAAATTCATATATGTTAATGGTTTAAGGAGTACCACTTTGCCTTTTGGCGTATGTACGGTACCAAAAATACCATTAAATTTTGTTTGATTTAAAGTAACACCTAAACGGTCTGCTAATACATCAATTGTATCGAAGCCAACGTTATGATGTGTATGTTCATATGGTTTCCCAGGATTCCCTAGTCCAACGATTAATTTCATTTTCACTACATCCTTTTCATTCACTAATCTTCATTATTTTATCATACCACTAATTAGAAACAAAATAACTCAAACTCGCACAAAAAGAAACACCCAAAATCTTTTCAGACTTCGGGTGTGCTGTATCCATTGTAGTGATTAGCTCTCTGTCAATGGTTTTGGATCTGCTTCATCTTCACCTGTGTCAGCTACTACTTCGCCTTCTTCAAGCGATGGTTCAAGATCTTCTGCTGATACTGGAGTAGATACCGTCACAAGTACGAAATCATCTTCATTTAAGATTTCGAAACTCACTTTCTCACGAATATCTCCAACAGCTAGAGAATCACCAATTGCTAAAGCTGAAATATCTACTTCAATCGATTCTGGAATATTCGAAGGTTCAACATTTAATTTCAACTCTCGGTTCGGTTGCTGAAGTACGCCACCTTCTTTAACACCGACAGATGTACCTTCTAATTGAACGCCTACTTCCATCTCAATTTTCTTATTCATATTTACTGCTAAGAAGTCTAAATGAATTAGATTCCCTTTAACAGGGTCTTTTTGAACTTCCGCAAGTACCGCGTTCACGTCTTTACCATCTACATTTAAAGACATTACCGCATTTCTTCCGTCCTCACGTAAAGTTTTTTCAAAATCTCTTTCGTCTACTGCGATTGGAGTGGTGTCAATTTTATAGCCGTACACTACAGCCGGTACGAAACCACCTTGTCGTAATTCAGTTAGAACTGCGTTTTTGTGTGCCTCTCTTTTTTTAGCATGTACAATTGTTGGCATATTTCATTTCCCCTTCCTTCTCATAGTCTCACCTTATACTCATACCCTGAAATATACCGCTTCAAACATACATACTTAAAATGATTCTTTTTTTCAAATTTAAAGCAGTGACAACTATTGAAGGCAATCAAAAAGAATGCTTTTCAACATTAAAAAAAGCCTACGAATGTAAATTCGTAGGCTTTAATCAATTCTAACTAAATCTTAATCGAATAATTTAGAAACTGATTTGTTTTCGTAAATACGTACAATTGCATCAGCTAAAAGTTTAGCAACTGATAGTTGGTGGATTTTGCCGATTTTTTTCTCTACTGGTAATTGAATTGAATCAGTGATTACTAATTCTTTAATTACAGAGTTGTCGATACGCTCGATTGCTGGACCTGAAAGTACTGGGTGAGTACATGAAGCGTAAACTTCTTTCGCACCAGACTTGATTAGGGCTTCAGCACCGATTGTAATAGTACCAGCTGTGTCGATGATATCATCAATTAGGATACAGATTTTACCGTCAACATTACCAACGATGTTCATAACTTCTGCAACGTTTGGTTTTGGACGACGTTTATCAATAATCGCGATTGGTGCTTTAAGACGCTCTGCCATTTTACGAGCACGCGTTACACCACCGTGGTCAGGTGATACGACAACGATATCTTCAGAGTTCCAACCTTTAGCACTGAAGTAATCAGAGATTAATGGAACAGCTACAAGGTGATCGATTAGAATATCGAAGAAACCTTGGATTTGTGGAGCGTGAAGGTCTAATAATACGACACGAGTTGCTCCAGCAGTTTCTAGTAAGTTAGCCACTAGTTTAGCCGTAATTGGTTCACGTGAACGTGCTTTACGATCTTGACGAGCATAACCATAGTATGGCATTACTACGTTTACTGTACGAGCTGATGCGCGTTTAACAGCATCGACCATAATTAATAACTCCATTAAGTTTTCGTTTACTGGAGCTGAAGTTGACTGCACGATGAATACGTCACAACCACGAATACTTTCCTCAATACTGATTTGAATTTCTCCATCACTGAAGTGTTTTACAGAGCTTTTACCTAGTTCTACTCCCATTTCTTTTGCAATCGAAGCGGCAAGTGGTTCGTTAGAATTTAGAGAAAAGATTTTTAATTTTGAGTTAGCATATTGATACGGCATGATGGCCTCCTGTTAAATATTAGTTATTTATTAGTATTTAATTTGTTAGCGTAATTCTCTTTGTTCTCTTGACGAGAACGTCCGATGGCAAGTGCAAATGGCGGAACTTCTTTTGTAATCGTCGTTCCAGCCGCTACATATGTGTCTGAATTGATTGTTACTGGTGCTACTAAATTCGCATTACAACCGATGAATGAACGATCACCAATGATTGTTTTGAATTTATTCACACCATCATAGTTAACCGTGATTGTACCACAGCCGATATTAACGTCTGTACCAATCTCTGCGTCTCCTAAGTATGTTAAGTGAGATGCTTTACTACCTTCACCTAATGTAGTTTTTTTCAACTCTACAAAGTTACCTACTTTAGCACGGTTTCCAACATTTGTAGCTGGGCGGATATGTGCAAATGGACCAACGGCTACGTCAGAACCAACGACACTACTATCTACTACAGATGAATCCACTTTCGTGCGGTCACCGATTGTGCTATTTGTGATACGGCTATTAGGACCAATATGGCAATCTTCACCGATTACTGTATTTCCTTCAAGCATTACACCTGGTTGGATCACAGTATCACTGCCTATTTTAACATCAACGCCGATGTAAGTGTTAGCAGGGTTAATAAGTGAAACACCATTTCTCATATGTGTTTCATTAATTCGATCACGCATTAACTGCTCTGCTTGCGCTAAAGCAACGCGATCATTAACACCTAATGTTTCAGAGAAGTTCTCTGTCACATATGCCGATACAACTTCACCTTGTTGTTTTAAAATTTCAATAACGTCTGGTAAATAGAATTCACCTTGTGCATTGTCGTTATTTACTAATTTTAATGTTGCGAATAGGGCTTTATTGTCGAAGCAATAAGTACCTGTATTAATTTCAGTTACTTTTTGTTGTTCAGGTGAAGCATCTTTTTGTTCCACAATTTGAGCAACATGGCCTTGTTCATCACGTAGGATGCGACCGTAACCTGTAGGATTCTCAGCAATTGCTGTTAAAATTGTTGCCTTCGCATTTTGCTGTTGATGGTGTTCTAGTAATGCTTTCATCGTTTCTGGACGGATTAAAGGTGTATCACCGCAAATTACGATTGTCGTACCTTCTAAATCCCCAATTAATGATTCAGCTTGTTGAACAGCGTGTGCAGTGCCGAGTTGTTCTGCTTGTAACACATATTCACTCTTGTCACCCAACTGCTCTTTTACTTTTTCAGCGCCGTGACCAACAATTGAAACTGTGCGAGATACATTCAATGATTGAATATGATCTACAACATGCTCTACCATTGGCTTCCCACAAACCGGATGAAGAACTTTATATAACTTGGACTTCATACGTGTTCCTTGACCTGCAGCCAAAACTACCGCGTAAATATTTGTCATTTCGTGAGTCCTCCATTTAGCTGATTTTCTCTTATGACTATATAGTAAATTTAAGTATTTTTCAAGGGGTTGCGACTTGACAAAGAGAGGTCATACAACTTATCATTATAAATCTTTGTCCTTTTTTATTCCGCAAATCTTAATCCCTCGCGATTAGCTCCATTCCATCGATTAAAACCCAAATTTACTTGTTCATAGAAAATTCATGTATTTTGTATTATTTGATTTATTTCCTTGCTTAAACTTCTCATAATTGCTTTCGTATGGCTTGCATGAAATGAAATTCTAAAAAACCCTCGTGCTGCTTCTAAACCGTACCCCATCGCTTCGATTGCTTTCGTACCGTTATCATGACCAATATCACATGCGCTACCCGTGGAAATATAATACCCTTTTTCACTCAATTTTAGCATGACAAGTTGACCTTCAATCCCTTTTGCAACACAACCAATAATCGATGGTAGTTGAGCATCTTTTGATTCAATAACTTCAACTAATTTAGAATCGATATGTTGTTTGAATTCTTCTCTTATTTGCCATAAATATTCAAGTTCCATTTCTTCACTAAAACTTTGTACAACAGATGCAAATGCAACAATGGCCGGAATATCAATTGTGCCACCCCGAATGCCGCGCTCATGCGTTAAGCCTGGAAAAATAGGCGACACTTGGCAACATGGGTTCAAATAGATCGCACCCAAGCCTTTCGGACCACCAACTTTATGAGCTGAAATCGTTGCGCCATCAACTCGCGATAACAGTCCTTTTAAGTTTAACTTCATGAAAGATTGTACACAATCAATATGGGTTTTGATGCCGTATTTTTGAGCAATTTGTATCATCTCATCTACCGGTTGAATGACTCCCGTCTCAGGGTTGATATGCTGCATACTAACCATCACGGTCGTTGGGCGAATCGCCTGCTCAATCAACTCGATATTCACTTGCCCATCTGAAGTCATCGGCACTTTCGTAATTTCATAACCTTGTTTCTCCAACGCATTCATTGCCGCGTGTACAGAAGTATGTTCGGCTGCGGATGTAATAATATGTTTGCCTTTTTGCGCACCAACAATCGATAAAATTGCGATTAAATTCCCCTCTGTACCGCTTCCAGTAAAATAGATTCCCTCTTTCGATACGCCACAAGTCTGCGCGATGATCTCTCGTGCATTCTCTAGCAACTGTTCTGCCATCCAACCCGCTTCATGTAAACTTGACGAATTCCCATAATACTTAGTTGCTGTTTCTCGATAAGCTTCAATCGCTACATCCTTCATCGGAGCTGTTGCTGCATAATCTAAATAAACCATCTAATCACCTATCCCCTCTAAGAACGCTTGTTTTATTTCAAATTTTATGTAAATATATGTGACAAGACAACTGTAAAGGTGGAACGGTAAATGAGCAAGACAATTATTATCGGCAGTGGTGTCGCCGCATTACAATGTGCGCGTTTACTCCCAAAAGACGAAGACATTATTTTAATTACAAAAAGAGCGCTTAGACAACATAGTTCCTACTTCGCACAAGGTGGAATCGCAGCTGTCTATAGTAAAGAAGATTCCATACAATCACACGAGGACGACACGATTCAAGCAGGTGTTTTTCACAATCACCAATCGAATGTTCAAACATTAATTCAAGAAGGCCAAATGCAAACACATCAGCTCATTTTAGAAGGATTCCCTGTCGATCGCCTTTCTGATGGTTCAATCTCCCTCGGTTTAGAAGGCGCTCATCAGCATAAACGGATTTTACATAGCGGTGGAGATGCCACTGGCAAACATCTGACAGAACACTTAATCAACCTCTTACCGAGCAATGTCACGATTTTTGAAAACGAATGTGCAGTCTCACTTTTGAAAAATCAATATGGTCGCGTCATCGGGATTCACTCGATCGATGCAGATTGCACACATAGACAAATCTTTGCTGAAGCGGTCATCATCGCAACAGGTGGCTGTGGGTCGCTTTATTCCTATACATCCAATTGTACAAATAGCTTTGGAGATGGAATCGCCCTCGCCTATTTAGCTGGGGCGAAAATTACTGACATGGAGTTCGTTCAATTTCATCCCACGCTTCTTTACCATGATGAGCAAACTTTCGGGCTCGTTTCCGAAGCGGTTCGAGGAGCTGGCGCGCGCCTAATAAATAGTGAAGGTACATACATTATGGACTGGCATCCTTTAAAAGACCTTGCCCCTAGACATATCACTGCAAAAGCTGTTTATGACGAGCGAATGCGAGGAATCGACGTTTTTTTAAAAATCGATGAAATCGAAAATTTTGAGGGAAAATTCCCGACAATTTCTAATAACTGTAAAAAAGCAGGCATTCTACTAAACAATGGACTTCTTCCTATTACAGTTGGTAGCCATTTTCTAATGGGTGGCATTTTGACGAATTCATACGGCGCAACTTCAATTGAAGGGTTATATGCCATTGGCGAAGCAGCTTGCACAGGCGTTCACGGCGCAAATCGATTAGCGAGTAATTCTTTATTAGAAGGGATTGCCTTTGGAAAGAGGCTAGCAGACCATCTTTCCAACAAAAATCCTGAAGTAATCGATTGGCAAGTTGTTGAAGAAAACTTTGAAAATACTCATCCAACTTCATTCGCTATTGAAGATTTGCAAATTGAGATGTTTGCCTCTGCAGGAATTATTCGCGACAAAAAATCACTCGAATTTCTACTAAAAAAGATTGATTCAACAAAATTAAATCCTTTTAAACTAACATTTTCTGAAAACGAAGCTTATTTTATGCGCATAACCGCTTCACTTATCGTAAAAGCTGCTCTTGAGCGAGAGGAATCACGTGGCGCTCATATACGCGCGGATTTCCCGAATGCTTCACCTTCTTTAGCGCAAACTATTTTTGTTCAACAAATTCAAAATCCGATTCAAAAGGAGTATTGGCATGAACCAATTAAAGCTTAAACAAATGCTTACCGATTTTTTTAATGAAGATATAGGCGATCACGACCTATCAGCAGAACTTCTATTTTCAATTGATACAAAAGGAGAATTCACTTTATTTTCAAAAGATGAGGGGATTTTCTGTGGTGAATCGATCATTCAGAACGGTTTTAAATTACTAGATGAACAAGCTCACATCACGTTTTTCAAAAATGACGGCGATGCATTACATTATGGTGATCAAATTGCCAAAATATCTGGCTCCATCAAAGCGCTACTGAGTGGTGAGCGAGTTGTTTTGAATTTAATTCAACGCATGAGCGCGATTGCGACAAAAACAGCGATTGCGGTGGCACAAACAGAGGGAACAAAGACGAAAATCTGTGATACACGGAAGACTACACCTGGGCTACGCATGCTGGAAAAATACGCCGTAACAGTTGGTGGTGGATTTAATCATCGAAACGGACTTTACGACTGCGTCATGTTGAAAGATAACCATATTTCATTTGCTGGTGGTATTACAGAAGCGATCCAAATCGTCAAAAAAAATATTGGGCATACGGTGAAGATCGAAGTAGAAGTCGAGACGAAGGAAGATTTATTGGAAGCAATTAAAGCAGAAGCATCGATCATCATGCTCGACAATTGTTCACCTGAGCAATTAAGTGAATGGCTACCACTCATTCCGAAGCATATTGTCTCTGAAGTATCTGGTGGCATCACGATTGATACGATCCAAGCCTATGCTAAAAGCGGTGTAGACTGTATCTCTTTGGGCGCTTTAACGCACAGTATTAACGCTTTTGATATTAGCGCACTCGTAAAAATAAAGGAGAGTTTAAAAAAATGAATTTATTAACTTCGGTACAAACATTGCCTGAGATATATAAGGATATGACCGTTTCACAGATGGAAAACCGTATATGGGAAATTAAGAAGGAACTTGGTAGTAAATTATTCATCCCGGGGCATCATTACCAGAGAGATGAAGTCATTCAATTTGCAGATGAAATCGGTGATTCCCTACAATTAGCGCAATTATGTGCAGCAAATAATGAAGCCGAGTCCATCGTTTTCTGTGGCGTTCACTTCATGGCAGAAACTGCGGATATGCTAACAGATTCATCGCAAAAAGTATATTTACCTGATATGAGAGCTGGTTGTTCAATGGCAGACATGGCGAATATTCATCAAACCGAGGAAGCTTGGATGATCTTACAGGAGTTGTTAGGTGACACGATTATTCCACTAACCTACGTGAACTCCACTGCAGCAATTAAAGACTTTACAGGTCGTCATGGAGGCGCTTGTGTCACTTCTTCAAATGCTAAGAAGATGGTGGAGTGGGCATTACAAGAAAAAGAACGATTATTCTTCCTACCTGACCAACATTTAGGTCGCAATACTGCGTTCGACATAGGAATTCCATTGGAGCAAATGGCAGTTTGGGATCCTCATCAACGAAAATTAGAATATGAAGGGCATCTTGAAGATTTAAAAATCATCTTGTGGAAGGGTCACTGTTCTGTTCATGAAGGATTTACGCCTACACATATTCAAAACTTACGGAAGACGAAACCTGAAATGCGGATCATTGTCCACCCAGAATGTTCTCATGAAGTTGTGCAGCAAGCCGACGATGCAGGTTCAACAAAATATATTATCGAAACCATCGATGCCGCTCCCGCAGATGTCAGTTGGGCGATTGGAACTGAGATGAATCTCGTCAAAAGAATAATTAATCACTATCCAGATCGAGAAATTATCTCGCTGAATACCAATATGTGTGCTTGTTTAACGATGAATCGAATCGATTTACCACATCTATTATGGCAATTGGAAACAATTGTTGAAGGTGAAGCACAAAATCGAATCGCCGTGGACGCTGAAACGACGAAAAACGCCATTCTCTCTTTAGAAAGAATGTTACAAAGAGCATAATCCATAATAAAAGCTGTTGTCCGCAATTCAGACAACAGCTTTAACTCATTCCTGAGATTTTATTAAAATACTTTCTATTTCTAACACATTTTAATAATTTGTCGGTCACTTCAGTTTTTTTAAACTTCAGCTTCATTTAATTCAACAGCTTCTTCCTCGCTAGATTCCTCATAGGCTTTTAATACTGAATCTTGAATTTTTGTTCTCGTTCCAGCATTAATTGGATGGGCTATATCTCTAAATTCTCCATCAGGTGTTCTCTTACTTGGCATTGCTACGAATAATCCTGTATTACCATCAATTACACGAATATCATGTACAACGAATTCGTTGTCTAGTGTGATGGAAGCGATTGCTCGCATACGTCCCTCTGTTTGGACTTTACGCAATCTCACGTCTGTTACTTCCATTGTCTCACCACCTCTCATCTTAGTTGCAAAATCATACTAACTATATTACTAATTCTTCAAAAATTACCCAATTCCTTCTAATAATGATGAAATTTTTAAAATTTTTTGAATTTTGTTTATTTCATAAAAAAATACCGACAAAGATTTTTCTCTTTGTCGGCATTGGAATCATTTATTTTACAAGTGCAATTACTTCGATTTCAACTTGCGAATCTTTAGGAAGTCTCGCAACCTCTACAGCGCTACGAGCAGGTTTATGTTCACCGAAATGAGTAGCGTACGCTTCATTCATTTCTGCAAAATCATTCATATCTGCCATAAATACTGTCGTTTTAACAACTTGATCTAATGAAGATCCAGCTTCTGCTAAAACAGCTTTTAAGTTTTCAAATACTTGATTCGTTTGTGCTGTAATGTCACCCTCAACCATTACACCATCAGCAGTTAATGGAATTTGACCTGAGCTATAAAACATATTATTAACAATCATACCTTGTACATATGGTCCAATCGCTGCCGGTGCCTTTGCTGTCGCTACTTTTTTCATTTCTAGTTTCCACCCTTCGAAAAGTAATTTCCCTCTGTTAATTCAATTGTACGGTCTTTCTCATTTACTTCTTTTAGTTTTACAAGTGAATAGTAATCATCTACTAAACGCTCGTCTGGATGCTCGGCCTCTACTAATACGGCACACCCTGCCAAAGTACAATCGAACTCCTCTAAAAGATTCTTCATACCATTCATTGTTCCACCGACTTTCATGAAATCATCAGTAATTAGAACACGTTGGCCACTCTTCATACTACGTTTTGATAAAACCATCGTCTGAATACGTCTAGATGAGCCTGAAACATAGTTAATACTCACTGTTGACCCTTCAGTCACTTTATTATCACGACGTACGACAACGACTGGTACGTTCAAATGACGAGCAATTGCATGGGCAATCGAAATACCTTTTGTCGCTACAGTCATAATGACATCGATTTTTTGATCAAAAAATGCAGATGCGAATACTTTACCAACACGATTCACCAATTCTGGATTTCCTAATAAATCTGTCATAAACAAGTAGCCACCCGGTAATAAACGGTCCGAATGTGCCAGCTCTGATTTTAATTCTTCTACGATTTCTTTCACTTGTCTCTCTTGGACTTTAGGAATATATTTTACTCCACCAGCTGCTCCAGGAACAGTAACTAATAAACCAATCCCTCTTTCTTCAAACGTCTCTTTTACAATCGATAAATCTTCACTAATAGAAGATTTTGCTGATTGATAAGAATCCGCGAAGAATGTTAGAGGAATCAATTGTTGAGGATGCTCCATTAAATAATGCGTCATATCTACAAGACGCTCACTACGCTTCCATTTCATGCAATCCACTCCTGAACACGAATATTATATACAAAATTTACCACAAACATACGCATTTAATCAAGAAACTCGCGTTCTCCTAACATGCGTACAGCATACACTTCATCACAAAAACCACGTAAACCATTTACAATTCGAGTTGTTCGCACTTCATTTGATACAAGTCCGAAAACCGTTGGACCGCTTCCGCTCATTAATACTGCATCAGCACCAAATCGTTTCATCTGTTCTTTAATACTTGCTACTTCAGGATGGAGTTCCATCGTGACTGCTTCAAGTACGTTACCAAGATTGCTACACATTGCTGCGTAATCTCCGGTTGAGATGGCATCCATCATAGCTTGCGTATTCGGATGTTTGATTTGGTCAATATTTAATCCACCATAAACTGCAGCAGTCGAAACACCGATTGTTGGTTTTGCTAAAACAACCCAACAGTTTGGTGGCGCTCCGATATGCTCGATTTTTTCCCCTCTACCCCTTGCGATCGCCGTTCCACCATATACACAGTACGGAACATCTGAACCGATTTGTGCACCTAGTTCAGCGATTTGATCTAATGATAGATGGAGCTTCCATAATTCGTTTAACCCCTTCAAAGTAGCGGCTGCATCACTGCTTCCTCCTGCTAAACCAGCAGCAATGGGAATTTGTTTATCGATTGTAATCGATACACCTTCCTCAATACCATATGTATCTTTCATTAACTTAGCCGCTTGGTAGGCTAAATTACGTTGATCATCTGGCACAAAATTACTTGTCGAATGTATAATAATTTCTTGATCCGTGCGCGGCTCTAAACCTACGCGGTCAGCTAAATCTACAGTTGTCATAATCATTTCAACTTCATGGTAACCGTCTGGTCTCTTACTTAATACATCTAATGTTAAATTGATTTTAGCGGGTGCTTTGACATAAAGCATAATGAAGATTCCTCCACTTCTTTCCTTGTTGCGAATTTCGCTCGTTTATCACTGCCTTATATTTTATCATAACTCAACTTAAATAGGAGAATTAGAAATCAAGACAAACAAAAACACTTATTTAAGCTACCAAACAGTTGGCTTAAATAAGTGTTCAAAAATAAGAAAATGATAAGGGCTAGTCAATTGCGATAGCAGTTCTTGGCTCATCATCAAATGTAATTTCTACTGCTTCTGTTAAAATATCTGCGTAGCTGTATGAAACACGTTCAAATGCGTTTTCATCTTGATCTAAATCAATTACAAATACTGCGCGATATGTCTCACGTAATGTTCCAGTGCGCTCAATCGTTTTCTTGCGACCACCGTTTGCTTTTAATTGCAGACGTTTACCTAAATGTCCATCTAACGACTTTTTAATGTCGGCTAAAGTTTTTGGCATTTTTGCTTACACCTCACTAAATGATAGTATAGCAAAAAAATACGTATCCGTCAATATATAAACAAATATTTTAACAATCTATAATAATGATGTCAATTAATTTTTATGTTTTTTCTCGATTTTTTTTGTTTTTTTACGACTTTTTGAAATGTGGCAGTAAACAATCGGCTAACTTACCAAATTCTTGAATAGAGAGTGTTTCACCACGTCGATTTGGTTCAATCCCACTTGCATCTAATGCAGCTAAAATTTCTTCTTTTTTCGCTTTACCATTCGGCAATTGTGATTGTAAATTATTCAAAATCGTTTTGCGGCGTTGTGCAAATGCAGATTTTGTCACAGTAAAGAAGAAATCTTCATCTTCCACAATTACAGGTGGCTCATCATGACGGATTAATCGTAGTACAGCTGAATCAACATTCGGTTGTGGCATAAATACTGTTTTCGGAACGATCATCGCAATTTCAGCACTCATATAGTATTGAACCGCAATTGATAGTGAACCGTACGCTTTCGTGCCTGGTTTTGCTGAGATACGATCAGCTACTTCTTTTTGCATCATAACAACAAGACCACGTAAAGGAAGATCTTCCATTAATAATTTCATTAAAATAGGTGTCGTTACATAATACGGAAGGTTTGCGACTACCATAATATCCTCATAGCCCGCTAAATTCACATCGATGACTTCTTTTACATTCGCTTTTAAAATATCCGAATGAATAATGTCGATATTGTCATATGGCGACAGTGTATCTTCTAAAACAGGTAATAGGCGTTGGTCAATTTCAAATGACACAACTTTACCAGCTTCGCGTGCTAAATGTTCAGTTAATGCGCCAATTCCTGGTCCTACTTCGATCGCTGCACTATCCTTCGTTAAATCAGCATGACCAACGATATTACGTAAAATATTCGGGTCGATTAAAAAGTTTTGTCCTAAACTCTTTTTGAATGAAAAACCATATTTCTTCAAAATCTCTTGTGTGCGGATCGGTGTTGCGATATCTTTATTCATTATTTTCCTCCTGATTCATTTGTGCAATTGCTGCACCAAACTGTTCTTCTGTTATTTGAAACATCTCAAGTCTTTTAACGAGCTGTTTACCATTCGTAGGTCCGATATTTAATAATTCACCAAGTCGCTCTCTACGGTTCTTAGATGAGGGATGAGATAGAAGCTTCGCAAAGATTAGGTCATCTAATGTAATAGAAGAAACAAACTCATTGTCGCTCGCTGTATGAACATTTTCTAAGGCATGACGGATATCCTCAGATTTCGCATGTTCAATCCCTAAACCTTTACCGTTTTTAGCGATTGTTTGTTTTTTCGGTAAGAAAGCATGCTTCACTCCCGGAACATGTTCCTCGATAATCGCACGTATTCTTCTCCCTGGGAAATCAGGGTCAGTTAATACGATGACACCTCTAATTTCTTGCGCATGCTTTATACGGCTTATACACTCATCTGAGATCGCAGAGCCATTTGTTTCGATTGTATCTGCTTCCACAGCTTGGCGAATCGCTGTCGTATCGTCTTTACCCTCTACTACAATTACTTCATTTATTTTCACGGATTTCAAATCCTCTTTTCATCATTGTTTACAATATTCCTATTATACACGAATTGATTCCAGATGAAAAATAGTGCGTTTACAAAAAAGAGTGGAAGCATTTTTATCTATGCTTCCACTCTTTTGAACTATTTAAGAATTGTAACTTTAACTGTACGACGTCCCCAGTTTAATGCTGAACGTTTTGTTTTCTTGAATACATCAATTCGGTTACCACGGATTGCGCCACCAGTATCACCAGCGATTGCTACTCCGTAACCTTGTACAAGAACTTTAGAACCTAAAGGAATTACTCGAGGATCTACAGCGATTACTTTTTGGTTTGGATATTTGCGTAGGTTAATTCCTGTCGCAGTTTTACCTGAACAACCGTTACAGTATGCTGTGTAAGCTGTTGAAGATACGTAGAATGTTCTACCTTTTTTGTAGTTAGTACGCGAAACTTTCGTTGTGCGTTTTAAATACTTAGAAGATACGTATCCTTTCTTCCCTTTGTAAGAAACTTTGTACCAACCATTTTTTTGGCTGATATAAGTTACACTAGCGCCTTTGCCCAAAGTTGTGATTTTTTTGTACTTTGTGCTTGGCCCTTTACGTAGGTTAAGTGCTGCAGTTGTTTTATATTTTTTCGATGCAACCGTTTGGATTGATTCTCCAGCAAAACGGTTTGCGAAGTTTTCTTCTGAAGTTTGTACTTCTTTTTTACTTGCCTGTTCATTAGTTGTAGCGCTCACTACTGTGGCTACTACAAACGCAATCATAAGTGTAAACGTTGCAATCAACGTCATACCCTTTGAATTTTTAAATGATTCCGGGAACAGTTTTTTCATGGAATGATTTGACATGAAAAATACCTCCTTATTCACTCGTTGGATTATAAAGACTCTTTTTTGGACTGTCAACACATGGTTATTTTTTTGAAAATTAACAAATCCTTTAGAATCAACCATTTACGTGAATTGAAGGTAATAGGACTTTCTACTTAATTTTATAAAATAGGCGATGTGCGTTTTCAGTTGTTACTTTTGCTACTTCTTCTACCGTTATTTCCTTTAATGACGCGATTTCTTGAGCAATTAAAGGGATATGAGATGGCTCGTTCCTTTTACCTCTAAATGGGTGCGGTGTTAAGTAAGGAGCATCCGTTTCTAACATTAAATATTGAAGTGGTATTTCTGCCGCTACTTTTTTAGGCATTTTCGCGTTTTTAAAAGTAACTGGACCACCTAAACTAATGATGAAGTTTAGTTTTTCAATACAGATTTTTGCAGTTTCTACACTTCCACTGAAACTATGCATGACACCACCAACTTCTTCCGCGTGTTCTTCCATTAGAATTCTCACACAGTCGTCCGTCGCATCACGATTGTGAATGACGATTGGTAGTTTTACTCTTTTCGCTAATGCGATTTGTTTACGAAATACTTCCTGTTGGATTTCTTTCGGCGATTTATCCCAATGGTAATCCAGTCCTGTTTCACCAATGGCAACCACTTTCGGATGAGCAGTTAACTCTTCAATCCACTGTAAGTCCTCGTCTGTACAATCAATAGCATCTACTGGATGCCAACCAATTGCGGCATATAAAAATTCGTATTGTTCAACAAGTTCCATTGCTTTCGTAATTGTAGGTCGATCAAAGCCAACTACAATCATCTTTTGAACATTCGCATCGAGCGCTCGTTGAATTACTTCTGATAAGTCTGTTTCATATTGTTCTGCGTTTAGGTGCACATGTGTATCCATTAACATCATGGCGTCCTCCTTCACTCTACTTATTTTAGCTATTTTTATATTTCATAAATAACTTCTATATTACAGATATATTACACATATTATTTTTACCAATTAAAAATTTATCAATATAACTTATTTAGCCTATATATATACCATTTATATACTTTTAATCTATTCAAATGGTATTGTAAAAAGCAATATTCTTAAACTCTCAAATTACAATTTCCAATAGATATATTTTTATTTTGCTTATTTATTCGTGTAATTACAGCTATTTTTTACTTTAAAACAAAAAACAGCTCCTATTTTACTGCTTGTTGGCGGTTGAAATAGGAGTGTTTTTTTATTTATTCATGCTTATTTTACTTTTGCACCGTTAGCTAATTTCTCATCAACAGACGCTAAAACTAAAACATCATCTTTACTTCCCGCTAAAATCATCCCTTGAGATAACTCACCACGAAGTTTTACTGGTTTTAAGTTTGCGACTACGATTACTTTTTTGCCTACTAATTCTTCAGGCGTATAGAATTTTGCAATTCCTGATACAACTTGACGTTGTTCATAACCTAAATCAACTTGTAGTTTTAAAAGCTTATCTGCTTTCGGCATTTTTTCAGCCGCTGTAACAGTCGCTACGCGTAAATCTGTTTTTACAAAGTCATCGAATGTGATTTCTGGAGCTTGCTCTTCATATTCTGATTCAACTTTTTCAGATTGATCCGTTTTAATTGAGCCGCGCATTTGTTCACGGATGTATTCCATTTCTACCTCTGCTTCAAGACGAGGGAAAATTGGTTCACCTTTATCAATAACAGTCGTTCCTGTTGGAATCGCTTGCTCACCTGATAATGAAGCCCAAGTTAAGCAATCTTCTGATAGACCTAATTGACGTACGATTTCTTTTGGAGATTTCGTCATGAATGGTTGTAATAACACCGCCACACGACGTAAGTTTTCTGCAAGATTATACATTACCATACCTAATTGAGGTTTTAATGCTTCATCTTTCGCTAAAACCCATGGTGAAGTTTCATCGATGTATTTATTTGTACGAGAAATTAATGCCCAAACGTCTGAAAGTACAACGCTGAATTGCATTTTATCCATATTCTCTTCATATTTCGTAATTGTTTCGTCAGCTTGAGCTTGTAGTGCCGCATCAAATTCTGTCGCAACTAAGTTTTCAGTAGGAATTACGCCGTCAAAGTATTTATTCATCATAGATACTGTACGGTTTAGTAAGTTACCTAAGTCATTCGCTAAATCGAAGTTCGTACG
This sequence comes from Kurthia zopfii, assembly GCF_003143955.1. GTDB lineage: Bacteria > Bacillota > Bacilli > Bacillales_A > Planococcaceae > Kurthia > Kurthia zopfii. The sequence goes on from NZ_QFVS01000026.1 coordinate 38,629, forward strand.
CTCAACGAATGATTCTGGTGAGAATACACCATCTGATCCGAATGGAAGCTCACGTAATAAGAAGTAACGTGTCGCATCTAAGCCATAACGTTCGATTAACATCTCTGGGTAGATGACATTTCCTTTAGATTTAGACATTTTACCGTCTTTCATCATAATAAAGCCGTGCGCGAATACTTTTTTCGGTAATGGAAGATCAAGAGCCATCAAGAAGATCGGCCAGTAAATCGTATGGAAACGAACGATATCTTTACCAACAACTTGTACATCTGCTGGCCAGTATTTTGCGAACTCGCCATTTTCATCCGTTGGGTAACCTAATGTTGTGATGTAGTTTGTTAATGCATCAACCCATACATAAATTACGTGTTTTGCATCTCCTGGAACTCGAATACCCCAATCGAATGAAGAACGAGATACAGATAAATCTTCAAGACCTGGTTTAATGAAGTTGTTGATCATTTCATTTTTACGTGATTCAGGCTCGATAAATCCTGGATTTTCGTTGTAATAAGCTAATAGACGATCTGCATATTTCTTCATATTAAAGAAGTAAGACTGTTCTTTTACTTTATGAACCGGACGACCACAGTCAGGACAGTTGCCATTTACTAATTGCATCTCCGTGAAGAATGATTCACACGGCGTACAATACCATCCTTCGTATTCACCTTTGTAAATATCACCATTGTCTAAGAACTTTTGGAAGATCTTCTCTACAGCTTTCGTATGACGCTCTTCTGTAGTTTGGACATAATCATCGTATGAAATATCCATCATCGACCATAGTTTCTTAGCCGCCACTGTAATTTCATCTACATACACTTTAGGCTCTTTATTTGCCTCTTGTGCTTTTTCTTGGATTTTTTGACCATGTTCATCCATCCCAGTTTGGAAACGAACATCAAAGCCTAATAATCTTTTATATCTTGCCATTGTATCTGCTGCAACAGTTGTGTATGCAGTTCCTATATGAAAACGGCCACTAGGATAATAGATTGGCGTTGTTATATAGAAAGTCTTTTTTTCATTACTCATGAAAACTCCTCCATTACTTAATTTGTCTAACTTCTATTTTATAGAATTACCCATTAGCTTTCAATTAAAGTTTATTAATATCCTAGCATTGTCTTATTTTGTCGAAAAAAATCTTCTCGAATTCAAAATACTATTTCAAGCGTGAAAACTGTATAATTTGGCGGTTTTTGGCTAATTAAATCACTTATATATGTAAAAATCACTTATTTAATTCCTATTTCTTGAAAAAAACTTGAAATTTGTAAGGGAAAATAATTGACGTATATGTAATTAGTTGGTATGATATTCCACAGACGAAGAATTTATGTCGAAATTTGACGAAACATAAATATAGAAGATCAAACAATTTAAACTTAGGAGGTAGATTATTAATGAAATCTACAGGTATTGTACGTAAAGTCGATGAACTAGGTCGTGTAGTTATTCCAATCGAACTACGACGCACTTTAGGAATCGCAGAAAAAGACGCTTTAGAAATTTATGTGGATGATGACAAAATCATCTTAAAAAAATATATGCCTAACATGACTTGTGTAGTTACTGGTGAAGTTTCTGACGAAAACTTCCGCTTAGCTGGTGGTAACTTAATCCTTAGCCCAGAAGGCGCACAAATCTTAGTTAAAGAAATTCAATCTAAATTATCAAAATAGTCGACTCCGCCATTGAGTAACTATTATCTATACCCAAACTAACCTTGTTTTATATGTGTTTTTATATATAGAAAAAGCCCCTTGAAATTTCGCCGTTTCAAAGGGCTTTTCTTTTTGGCTCTTTGTCAAATAACGTTGGTGAGAGTTTTCAATTGAATAAAAATCGATTGGTTTGAGCGAGATCACGTTTCATTTATGAAGCGTGGCTCGCTCTTTTTAAATGGAAATGTAAGTAGATTCGA